>DATJSM010000001.1:0-8244 GCA_035504135.1 Candidatus Aquilonibacter sp.
TATGTACCGGCAAGAATGGCGCGTCTCGCGGTGCGCGAGGCACTACCAGACTTCACAGAGGATCTCGCCGCCAACACCTTCGCGACGCGCCTGGCGTCCCGTCATCACGCCACGTGGCGTGGTGAGGATGCTGATGCCCAGACCACCCTGAACGCGCTTGATCTCATCGCGGCCGACATAAACGCGGCAGCCGGGACGAGAGACACGGGCGAGGTCGCGGATGGCAGCCTCGTTGTTCGAGCCATACTTCAGGTACACGCGAAGAACATTGCGGCCGTTCTCTTCGGTCGGCTTGTAGTTCGCAATGTAGCCCTCTTCCTTGAGAATGCGGGCAATTTCGGTCTTCAGCTTCGAGGCCGGAACATCCAGCTTCTGGTGACGCGCACGGATCGCATTGCGAATACGCGCCAGAAAATCTGCTACTGGATCGGTCAAACTCATCGTTTCTCCTTCATCCCCCGTTCGCTCTCCCTCGCGGAAGAGAACCAGCGGGAATGGTTAAGATCTTCGGCTATCGCCTTTGATCAACTCGTTATGCGCACATCCATGCGCGTTTTGCCGGACGGTCAGTCCTTACCAGCTGGACTTGACGACGCCGGGTATCTCGCCCTTCAGAGCAAGCTGGCGGAAGCACAGGCGGCATACGCCGAACTTGCGCAGGTAGGCGCGGGGGCGTCCGCAGAGCTTGCAACGGTTATGCTGCCGGCTCGAAAACTTGGGCTTGCGGGCGTCCTTCACTCGTTTTGCAGTGGTTGCCATATCTCTCTTCAGTCCTTATCTCGCGTGGCTTAGGCGGCCTGGCGGAACGGCATGCCGAACTGCTTGAGCAGCGCGCGCGCCGAATTATCGTCCTTGGCTGTAGTCACGATCGTGATGTTCATCCCCTTCAGCTTGTCGACCTTCGCGTAGTCGATTTCGGGAAAGATCAGCTGGTCGCGAATGCCCAGTGTGTAGTTGCCGCGGCCGTCAAAGCTCTTTGTCGAAACTCCGCGAAAGTCGCGCACACGAGGCAGCGCGATCGCGATCAAGCGGTCGAGGAACTCATACATCGCATCGCCGCGCAGGGTAACCATCGCTCCGATCGGCATGCCCTCGCGAACCTTGAAGGCGGCGATGGATTTCTTGGCGCGCGTGGTCACCGGCTTCTGCCCAGCGATTGCGGCCAGATCGGCAACCAGCGGATCGAGCATCTTCGAGTTCTGCGTCGCTTCGCCGAGGCCCATATTTACGACGATCTTCTCCAGTCGCGGCACTGCCATCGTATTCTCGAGACCCAGCTCCTTCTGGAGCGACGCCTTGATTTCCTTCTGATACTTCTCTTTGAGTCTTGCTGCCATCTCTCTCTGTTCCTTCTCTCCGGGCTCGGAGTGGCTCCGTGTCTGTCAAACTACGAGGCCGTATACCGTTACGGAGTGTGCTCAATCGGGCTTGCCGTCAGGTTTGGCGCCGAGGGCGCGTTCGCCTGGACGGCCAGCCCTATTTCTTCTTCGACTTTGCGGCGATTGTGTTGCCGCACTTCCGGCAGACACGCACCTTCGTGTCGCCTTCAAACCTGTGGCCGATCCGCGTGGGCCCGCAGTCCGGGCAGACCAGAAGCACATTCGAGATATGAATCGGCGCTTCCTGCTCGGCAATGCCACCCTTGATGTTCCGCTGCGGATTGGGGCGGACATTCTTCTTCACCATCCGCACATGCTCAACCAGAATGCGATTCTTGTCCGGCAACACGCTCAACACGCGTCCCTGTTTGCCGCGGTCCGCGCCGGAGATCACCGCCACACGGTCGTTGCGCTGTATGTTCAGGCTCATAATCTTCCCTCTGCTGCTCCTGTCCTTACAGAACCTCTGGAGCGAGCGAAACAATCTTCAGAAACTTCTTCTCACGCAGCTCGCGGGCAACCGGCCCGAAGACGCGAGTTCCAACTGGCTCGCCGGCCTCATTGATCAGCACAGCGGCGTTCGAGTCAAAGCGAATATAGGTGCCGTCGCGGCGCCGGTGCTCCTTGCGTGTCCGCACGATCACCGCCTTCACCACCTTGCCCTTTTTTACCTGCCCGTCAGGCGCGGCCTCTTTCACCGCTGCGGTAACTACATCGCCCAAACCGGCCTTCTTGCCGCTAGCTCCGCCCAGCGGAAGGATCATCTGCAGCTTCCGGGCGCCGGAGTTATCGGCAACCTCGAGCATGGTTCTCATTTGCACTGCCATAGCTCTTTCTCCTCAATCCTTCTTCGCGCCCTTTATGCCTGGACGTCTGCGGCTGCATCCTCGACCTGCGCGAGCGCCGAGCGGCGGACAATCTCTTCGAGATTCCAGCGCTTCAGCTTGCTCAGCGGACGCGTCTCGCGAATGCGAACCATATCGCCCACCCGCGCCGTGTTCTGCTCATCGTGCGCATAAAACTTCTTGCTGAGCTTCATCACGCGCTTGTACTTCGGATGCGCCTTGCGCATCTCCACTTCCACCACGATGGTCTTCTGCATCTTGGTCGAAACCACCTGTCCGACCTTCTCATTGCGGCGCGACTGCGAAGCGCCCTCGGTTCCTGTCTTCACGGCTTCAGCCATAACTTAGCGAGCCTCCTTCTTTTTCGAGCTGCTCTTTTTCGCCTTTGAAGTGGAGGCCTTCGGTGCAGCCGGGGTAGGTTCCGGCTGCGCGCCGTGCATGCCCAATTCCCGCTCCCGCGCAATGGTCTTGATACGAGCGATATCCTTCTTCAGCCCACGCAGCTTCTTTACGCCTTCGTTCTGGCCGAGCTTGGTCTGAAAGCGCAGCCGGAAAAGCTGCTCCGCCGCCTTCCTCTCTTCCGTGACCAACTCACCGTCGCTGAAGTTACGAATCTTTTCGAGTTCCATCTCTTCTTCTCTCCGGGACTCGGGATCTAAAGCGATCCCTCGTATCCCCTGAATCAAAACTTACTTTGCGGCCGCAACCACCTTCACGTCATGACGCTGCACAAAGCGCGTCTTGAGCGGAAGTTTGTGTGCAGCCAGGCGCATCGCCTCCTGCGCCATTTCGGGACTAACGCCTTCCATCTCGAATAGCACCTTGCCCGGACGAACGACTGCGACCCAGTGATCGGGAGCACCCTTGCCCTTACCCATACGGGTTTCAGCGGGCTTCTTGGTCACCGGCTTGTCGGGAAAAAGACGCAGCCAGATCTTGCCGCCGCGCTTGATGAAGCGCGTCATGGCCACACGGCTGGCCTCGATCTGCCGGTCGGTGATATATCCGCACTCCATGACCTTCAGGCCGTAATCGCCGAACGAAAGCTCGCTTCCGCGCCACGCTTTGCCGCGCATGCGGCCGCGCTGCTGCTTGCGAAACTTGACCTTCTTTGGCATCAACATAATGAAACCCTCAAACAGCTTCCAGCTATTAGCCTTTAGCTATTAGCTCAGTCTTTCACTCAACCAAACTTCCACTTCGCCCTCCAATCTCCGCTTGCACCAAGCTAGAGGCTGGAGGCTGACAGCTAAAGCTGCCTTTAGAACACCGACGTTCCGACCGCGGCCTGCGGCTCGCGCCGCTTCTGCTGGTAAATATCTCCGCGATAGATCCAGGTCTTGACGCCGATGATCCCGTAAGTCGTGTGCGCCTCGGCGAAACCATAATCGACATCCGCGCGCAGCGTGTGCAGCGGCAGACGGCCCTGCAGATACCACTCCGAGCGCGCGATTTCATTGCCGTTCAGGCGACCTGACACGCGAACCTTGATCCCTTTGCAGCCGAACCGAAGCGCTGAATCAACAGCCTTACGCATCGCGCGGCGGAAGCCAACACGCTTCTCCAGTTGCAGCGCAATGCTTTCGGCCACAAGCTGTGCGTCAAGCTCCGGCTTGTTGACCTCGAGGATGTCGATAAAGACGTCGCGATTCGTGCGCTTCTGCAGGTCGACCTTCAGCTTATCGATCTCCGCGCCCTTGCGGCCGATGATGATGCCCGGACGCGCGGTGCGGATGATGATGCGCAACTTGTTGCCCGGACGCTCGATCTCGACCGAGCTGACGCCGGCCGCCTTGAGCTTCTCTTTAAGCTCCTTCTTGAGCTTCACATCTTCGATGAGCAGCTTGTCATAGTCGCGCTCAACGAACCAGCGCGAGCGCCATGGCTTGTTGATCCCGAGCCGAAATCCGTAAGGATGGACTTTCTGTCCCATAATTTCCCCTTAAACCTACCTACTTCGCAGCCTTCTTCTTCGCCGGCTTCTTTGCGACCGCTTTCTTTGCGGGAGCCTTCTTTACCGGAGCCTTTTTCGTCGCAGCCTTCTTCACCTTTGGCGCGGCCTGCTCGTCCTCAACCTTCGTGACCAGGCTTGAACGATTTCCGTCCACGCGCTCCGCAACCGATATCACGATGTGCGAGAGCCTCCGCTGATAGCGGTACGCACGGCCCATCGGAGCCGGGCGGATGCGCTTCATGCGTGGCCCGTCGTTGGCGATCGCCGACTTGATGTAGAGGTTGTCCACGTCCACATCGAGCCCCTGCTCCTGGCTCAGGTAGTTCGCGTTCTGCAGCGCCGAACGCAGCACCTTCTCGACCATCGGAGCTACGCCCTTCTTGGTGAACGCTACCGTGTTCAGCGCCTGCTCAACGGTCTGGCCCTTGATCAGATCCAGCACCAACCGCGCCTTCTGCGGCGAGACGCGCTGGAATCGCGCCTGAGCTGTGAATTCCCGTGTTTCCACTTGCATTGCCAAATCCTCTATTCGAGAGCTCTTTAGTAGCGCTCCCGGCTTCGCTTACTTCGGCTTCGCCGTTGTTTCCGCAGCCTTGGCCGAGTGCCCCTTGAACGTGCGCGTCGCGGCAAACTCGCCCAGCTTGTGGCCTACCATATTCTCCGTCACATACACCGGCACGAACTTCTTGCCGTTATGCACCGCAATTGTGTGACCCACCATGTCCGGGTGGATGGTAGACCGGCGCGACCAGGTGCGCACAACCTTCTTATCGTTTGCCTGGTTCAACGCTGTGATCTTGACCATCAGATGCCCATCAATGAAAGGACCTTTTTTTGTCGACCGTGCCATATCTAATC
Organism: Candidatus Aquilonibacter sp.; assembly: GCA_035504135.1. Classification (GTDB taxonomy): domain Bacteria; phylum Acidobacteriota; class Terriglobia; order Terriglobales; family Acidobacteriaceae; genus Granulicella. Next base: position 5,037 of record DATJSM010000001.1, read on the forward strand.
CCTAATCCCTAATCGCTGGTCTGTTTACTTCTTCGGACGGCTCACGATGAATGCATCGGTCCGCTTGTTGTTGCGCGTCTTGTATCCGCGAGTCGGCTGGCCCCACGGCGTCACAGGATGACGGCCGCCAGAAGTTTTGCCTTCACCGCCGCCATGCGGGTGGTCCACCGGGTTCATCGAAACGCCGCGGTTGGTCGGGCGGATGCCCTTCCAGCGATTGCGTCCCGCCTTGCCGATCGAGACATTCTCGTGGTCCGTGTTGCCCACCTGGCCGATCGTCGCCATGCAATCGATCAGAACCCTGCGCGTCTCGCCGGAGGGCAGCTTCAGCAGCGCGTAATCGCCTTCCTTGGCGACCAGCTGTGCCGAAGAGCCGGCCGAGCGAACCATCTGCGCGCCCTTGCCCGGACGAAGCTCCACGTTATGCACCATCGTGCCGGCGGGAATGTTCTTCAAGGGCAGAGCGTTTCCGATCAGAATGTCGGCTTCGGGCCCGCTCATCACCTTGTGGCCCACCTTCAGCCCGAGCGGCTGCAGGATATAGCGCTTGTCGCCGTCCGCGTAGCTGATCAGGGCAATGCGCGAGGAGCGGTTCGGATCGTACTCGATCGTCGCAACGCGCCCGGGAACTCCGAACTTGTCGCGCTTGAAGTCGATCAGGCGCAGCTTCTGCTTGTGACCGCCGCCGTGGTGGCGGATGGTCATGTCGCCGGAGTTGCGCCGCCCGCCCGTGCGCTGCTTGATGACCAGCAGCGGCTTGTACGGCTTGTCCGTCGTAATCTCGTCGTTGACCAGCGTGGTCTTGAACCGCAACGACGGCGTCATCGGTCGATATGTCTTAATCGGCATCGTGTCTTCTCTCTACCCCACAGGCCGCTTTCACCCGTGTTCGCCCGGCAAACATCACCGGACCCGATAAATCTCTTGCTAATCCCTAGTGGTATCCCTAGAGATTGTTCACATAGTCCGGCATTTTCTCGCCCGACTTCAGGCGCACATATGCCTTCTTCCAGTCGGGACGATAGCCGGCAAACTTGCCTCTGCGGCGCTCCTTGCCAGCGTGGTTCGCGGTGCGAACTCCGGCAACTTTCACCTTGAACAGCAGCTCGACCGCCTGCTTCACTTCGGTCTTAGTCGCCTTCGAAGCGACTTCAAACACCAGCGTGCCTTCGGCTTCTTTCGCGGTGAGCCCTTTCTCAGTGATCAGGGGGCGGCGAATTACGTTAAATGTCGTCGGCATCAGGCCACCTCCGCCTTCTTACGCTTCGAAACTGTCTTCTTCAGCGACTCCTGCAGGCTCTCAATCGCCGGCCGCGAGAAGATCGCGCGCTCGTAACGCAGAAGATCGTAGGGATGCACCTCGTTGTTCAGCACCAGCTCAACGCCTTCGAGGTTGCGCGATCCCAGGATCAGCGCCTGACTGACTTCCTTCCCGCTTTCGACCAGCAGAGCTGTCCGCTTCGCTTCAAGCTTGTTCAGCGCCTGACGATACAGCTTTGCCTTGGGCTCTTTGAGATCGAGGCTCTCGACCACGATCAACTTGCCATCCGCCAACTTCGCGGCCAAGGCCGAGCGCAGCGCACCCATCAGCTTCTTGCGTGGAAACGCATAGTCATACGAGCGGGGCTGCGGCCCATGAACGGTACCGCCATGCCGCCACAGAGGCGAACGCACCGAACCGATACGAGCACGGCCTGTGCCTTTCTGCTTCCACAGCTTCTTGCCCGAACCCGACACAAGCTTGCGGTTCTTCGTGGCCGCCGTTCCCTGGCGCAGCGCAGCACGATAATGCTTCACTGCTTCCCACAGCAGCGACTCGTTCACCTGACTCGGAGCAAAGACTTCGTCGGCCAGCTCAAGCGAGCCTACCTTCTGTCCACCGAGATCCAAAATGTCAATGTTTGCCATCGTCTTCTCTTTCGAGCCGGAGCACCTGCTCCGACTCCACATCTTGTGCGCCCGTCAGGGCGCGTATCGCCGGACGCGCAGTCCCGGCCAGCGCCTACTTCTTCTTGGCCGAAGCCTTCTTCGAAGCCTTCAGCGGATCGACCGTGCCGCCACCAGCAAAGCCACGGCGCTCGCGCGGCGGAGCCTTGGCCTTCGAAATCAGCACATATCCATCGCGAGGACCCGGAACCGCTCCCTCAACCATCAGGAGATTCTCGTCAAGGTCGATGCCGCGAATGCGCAAGTTGCGAACCGTTACGCGATCCACGCCCATGTGCCCCGGCATGCGCGTATTCGGAAGCACTCGCGACGGGAATGACGAAGCGCCGATCGAGCCCTGCACCTGGAACATGTGTCCGTGCGACTTCGGTCCGCCCCCAAAGTGATGGCGGCGAATGACGCCGGCAAAGCCGCGTCCCTTGCTCGTGCCGATCACATCGACGTACTTCTCGTCCGAGAAGATATCGACCAGAATTTTGTCGCCGGCCTTGACGCTGCCGTTCGACGCGCCGTCCTCGGCTGGCTTGGTCTCGGTCTCGATCTCGACCTCGCGAATCATCCGCACCGGAGGAACATCATTCTTGGCGAAGTGTCCCGCCTGCGGTTTGGTCACTTTCGAGGCCTTTACGAACTCAACCAGGCCGATCTGCGCGGCGTCATAGCCGTCCTTCGCAGCCGTCTTCAACTGCGTAATCACGCACGGGCCGGCCTGCAGGACGGTGATGGGGTGAACCTCACCCTTCTCATCGAATACCTGCGTCATGCCGATCTTCTTGCCCAGAATTCCTGTAACTGCCATTGTTCTCTTCTCCCCATCATGACTGCGCGCTTTCCACAGTCACTGAAGGCATTTCGTTTTACTGAGGCCTGTTATTTCTCGAAGGCCTTGATCTCGACGTCCACACCGGCAGGCAGGTCGAGCTTCATCAGCGCGTCCACCGTCTGCTGGGTGGGCTCGAGGATGTCGATCAGCCGCTTATGCGTGCGGATCTCAAATGCCTCGCGCGATTTCTTGTCGACGTGCGGCGAACGCAGCACGCAATACTTGTTCTTCACCGTCGGCAACGGAATCGGCCCGGCTACTTGCGCGCCCGTACGCTTCGCGGTATCTACGATCTCCCCCGTCGAAGTGTCGAGCACCCGGTAGTCATAAGCCTTCAGCCGGATGCGTATTCTCTGTCCAACCATCGTCATTCAATCTTTCTGCGAGCCGGAGTTTTGTGCTCCGGCCCACTCGACATGCAAGTCTTACTGCAGAATC
>DATJSM010000002.1:0-202173 GCA_035504135.1 Candidatus Aquilonibacter sp.
TGCCCAGCCATCCGGCGTCGACCATGCGCACCAGCAGAGGACAGGGACGGTACTTGGGGTCGCCGAGACCGTCTTCGAGCACGCGCATGATGTCGAGGCAGACGTCGAGGCCGATGAAGTCGGCGAGGGTGAGAGGGCCCATGGGGTGAGCCATGCCGAGGCGGAAGACCTCGTCGACGGCCTCGGGCGTGGCGACGCCTTCCATGACGGCGAACATGGCCTCGTTGAGCATGGGCATGAGGACGCGGTTGGAGACGAAGCCGGCGGCGTCGTTGACCTCGACGGGAGTTTTGCCGAGGGCGAGGGCGAGGGTATGGACGCGGTCGAAGGTGGCGTCGGAGGTTTGCAGGCCGCGGATGACTTCGACGAGCGACATCACGGGAACCGGATTGAAGAAGTGCATGCCGATGACGGACTCGGGGCGGTTGGTGGTCGCGGCGAGCTTGGTGATGGAGATGGATGAGGTGTTGGAGGCGAGGATCGCGTTTTCGGCGAGCAGGGCGTCGAGGTCGCGGAAGATGGCCTGCTTGACTTCGAGGCGTTCGGTGGCGGCTTCGACGACGAGGGTGCAGTCCTTGAGGGCGGCGAGCTCGCGCGCGGGATGGACGCGGCGGAAGATGGATTCGACTTCGGCAGGGTCGACTTTGCCTTTGGCGGCTTCGCGGTCGAGGTTGGTGCGGATGGTGGCGAGGCCGCGCTCGAGGGCGGCGGCGTTCACCTCGCAGAGCACGACCTCGCAGCCGGCGCGCGCCATGACGTGGGCGATGCCGTTGCCCATGGTGCCAGCGCCCACGACGCCGAGACGTTCCTGTACCGCCATCGCGTGACTCCTCACAAGAGAGCGAGTTTACCAGCCGCGGCCCGCCCCTGCGAAGCGAGACCGGCTATGCTGAGATGCAACCTGATGACTCAGTGATTCGCTGGTTGGTTCTTTGCGAGGCGCACGATGACGCCGTCGTCTGACACCGAAGTTCTTATCGCGGGCGCGGGCCCCACGGGGCTGGTGCTCGCGGTGTGGCTGGCGCGCCTTGGCATCCGGATTCGCATCGTGGACAAGAATGCCTATCCGGCGGCCCACTCGCGTGCGCTGGCGGTGCAGGCACGGACGCTGGAGTTTTATGCGCAGCTGGGCTTTGCGCAGGAGCTTGTGGACTACGGGCACAAAGTCGGCGCGCTCAATCTCTGGGTCGCCGGAAAGCGCCGTGCGCATGCGCCGTTCGGTGACTTCGGACGCGGCTTGAGCCCGTTTCCCTTCCCGCTGATCTATCCGCAGGATGAGCACGAGCCGTTGTTGATCCGCCATCTCGCGGAGTTGGGCGTCGAGGTCGAGCGGCCGACGGAACTGCTCGGCTTCAGCGACGAATCGGACCACATCGTCGCGCGGCTGAAGCTCCCCGACGGCTCCGAGCAGAGCTGCCGCGCGCAGTTCCTTGCGGGCTGCGATGGAGCGCGGTCGGTGGTGCGGCAAGCGCTGCACATCGGCTTTCCGGGCGGAGAGTACACGCATCTGTTTTATGTTGCGGACGTCAGCGCCGCTGGGCCTGTGGCCAACGGCGAGCTCCATGTGGCGCTGGACGAGGCGGACTTTCTTGCGGTCTTCCCGCTCGACGACAAAGGGCGCGTGCGGCTGGTCGGCACGATACGCGACGAGCAGGCGGAGGCGAAGCGCGACGAGCTGTGCTGGGATGACGTCTCGAAGCGCGTCATTGAGTGGCTGCACGTCGATGTGCAGCAGGTGAACTGGTTCTCCACTTATCGGGTTCACCATCGCGTGGCGGAACACTTCCGGCACAATAGCGTGTTCCTGCTCGGCGACGCCGCGCACATTCACTCGCCCGTGGGCGGGCAGGGCATGAACACGGGCATCGGGGATGCGGTGAATCTTGGCTGGAAGCTTGCCGGGGTGTTGCGCGGGCGCGCGGCGCGGTCGATCCTTGACAGCTACGAGCCGGAGCGGATTGCGTTTGCCCGGAGGCTGGTCGCGACGACCGATCAGGCCTTTACTGCGGTCACTTCCGACGGTGACCTAGCACGTGTTGTGCGCCTGCGCATCGTTCCGTACCTTATTCCCACGCTGCTGTCGCAAGAGTTCACCCGCCGCTATCTGTTCCGTTCGGTCTCGCAGATCGGCATCGACTACCGGCACAGCGAGCTGAGCGAAGGACGCACGGGAAAACTTCATGCCGGGGACCGGCTTCCGTGGCTGCAGTTCGCGGGCGACTCGAAAAACCCGCACACGGACAACTTCGCCGCTCTCCGCTCGCTCGAGTGGCAGGTGCACGTGTACAGCAACTGGACCTGCCCGGACATCCGCCGGCTTTGCCTGCAGCGGGGCCTCGAGTTTCATGTCTTCCGCTGGCGGCCGGAGTTTGCCGCGGAGGGCGTCGCGGAAACCGCTGTCTATCTCATCCGCCCGGACGGCTACATTGCGTTCGCCGACCCGGCGGCGAAGGCGAGGACACTGGCGGCGTATCTCGACGCGCAGGGGCTTTCGTTTCGATAGGGTCCGCACGATCGAGTCCATGCCCCTGTCTCGAAGTCGAGACATGGGGCGGCCGGTACCGTCCGCTGCAACTTCCGCGTCACCGGGCGCAAGGTTTTTCTTGCATCGCAGCCCGCCCGAAACGTATAACTCAGCCACGATCTCTTTAGGAGCCGCTCGTTATGCACCGGGCCCAACGTTCGCGAGCCCTCTGTTTCGCCGCGCCTGCCGCGCTTCTGGCGCTTACCTGCACGACCGCCTTCGCCTCCAACTCCGTTCCGGACTGGGTGAAGGCCGCGGTCCAGCAACCGCTGCCGCACCTGCCGGAGTCCACCAAGGCCGTCGTCCTGCTGGACGACGAGACGTACACGGTCGACCCGAAGGGACAGGCGATCGACCACGAGCGCGTCGTCATCAAGATTCTGCGGCCACAGGGACGCGACCTGGCGTATCCGGTGGTGTGGTACGACAAGGACTCCAAGATTCTCTCCTTCCATGCGTGGAGCATCGACCCGGCGGGGCATGAGTATGCCGTGAAGGACAGCGAGATGGCCGAGGGCAGCCCTCCGGGAGAAGGCGGCCAGCTGTTTGAAGACATCAAGTTTCGCGTGGCCGCCCCGCCGGGGCGCGATCCGGGCGGCGTGGTGGCGTATGAGTATGACAAGCGCGAGCGGCCCTATCTCTCCGAGGCCGACTGGGACTTCCAGAGCGAGCTTCCCATTGTGAACCAGAGCTTCACGCTGGTGCTGCCTTCCGGCTACACCTACACCACCACGTGGGCGCACCACGCGAAGGTGGACGCCATCGATTTAGAGAACCAGCACTTCCGCTGGGACATGAACAACGAGCCGGCCATCGATTTGGAGCGCGTTCCGATGTCACCTGCGCCGCGTTCGCTGGCCGGGCGCATGACGGTGCATTACGCCGGGCCGACGCTCGAGTTTCCGGAGGACGGGACGTGGCGCGGGATCGGCGAGTGGTACACGGCGCTTTCAAAAGACCGGCTGACGGCTTCGCCGGAGATCGCGGCGAAGGCGGCCGAGCTGACCGCTGGCAAGACCGACTTCTACGACAAGGCGGAGGCGATCGGCAATTACGTGCAGCAGCAGATTCGCTACTTCGTCATCGAGATGGGCGTGGGCGGATTCCAGCCGCACGCGGCCGCCGACATCTTCCGCGGCAAGTACGGCGACTGCAAGGACAAGGCGACGCTGCTTTCGGCGATGCTTTCAACGGTCGGCATCCACAGCGATTTGGTGATGGTCGACACGAATCGCGGGGTCATCGACCCGAACGCGCCTTCGATCGAAGGCAATCACATGATTGCCGCCATCGAGATTCCGAAGGGATATGAGTCGCCGAAGCTGCACAGCGTGGTCACGGCGGCCAACGGCAAGCGATATCTCATCTTCGACCCGACGTGGGACCTTACGCCGTTTGGGCAGATTGAAGACAATCTGCAGGGCAGCTATGCGCTGCTGGTTGAAGGTGCGGACAGCCAGATTATTCAGATCCCGGTGATGAATCCGGACCTTAACACGCTGGAGCGCTCGGCTACGTTCCAGCTGGCGGCGGACGGCACGCTGAAGGGCAATGTGACGGTGCGGCGCTTCGGCGACGTGGCCGAGCAGGGCCGCTATGTGTTCAGCCACGAGGACGCGAACAAGCAGCAGGAGTATGTGGACCACACGGTCGCGCGCGACCTGATGGCCGCCTCGGTTACCGGCGTGAAGGTGGAGAACGTGGTGGCGCTCGACAAGGATTTCACCACGAGCTTCGATCTGACGGCCGACCATTTCGCCAACGCCGTGGGGCCGCTGATTATGCTTCGACCGCGCGTCTTCGGCACGTATACCATGCCCATCGACCACAAGAACCGGAAGGTCGCGATCGATCTTCGCGAGACGATGGAGGGCACGGACAGCTTCGACATTCAGCTGCCTGAGGGCTACATGGTCGACGAGCTGCCGGACCCGGTGAAGGCCGATGTCGGCTTCGCAAGTTACGAGAGCTCGACCAAGCTGGACGGCCGGACCATCCACTACAAGCGCACGTTTACGCTGCGGCAGGTTTCGCTGCCAGCGGACAAGTACGCCGACCTGCAGCGCCTGGTGGGCATTATTGCCGCCGACGAAGACAGCCAGGTCGTGCTGAAGCGCGCCACCCAGACTTCTGCCAGCCTCAACCCACAGCCTTAAGGAGCTTTCAGCACCATGATTTCCGCACTTCGTCCGCAGAGCTTGAACCGCACACTGGGCGCACTGGCCCTCAGCGCCGCCATCCTCGCGCCTCTCGCCGTTCGGGCGCAGAACGGGAGCTTCATCGAGCCCACAAAGGATGAGCTGTCGATGACCTCGCTGCCCGGCTATCCGGGAGTGGCCGCGGTGGTGCTGAATGAGGAAGTGATCACCAAGGACGATTTGCACTCGGCCACGCACTACGAGCGCATCAAGATCCTGACGGAAGACGGCAAGAAGTATGCCAACGTTGAGTTGCCGTACGTGACGACTTCCGACATCTATGACGCCGGCGGGGCGAACGACAAGACGCTGGACACGATCCAGGGACGAACGATTCATCCCGACGGGACCGTGATTCCCTTCACGGGCAAGCCGTACCTCAAGGTGATCGAGAAGGCACGCGACGTGAAGGTGCAGGAGAAGGTGTTCACACTGCCGGATGTCACCGTTGGCAGCATTATCGAGTACCGCTACGCAAGCCGCATCAACGACTACGTTTATGAGCCGCCGACGTGGATCATCCAGGGTGATCTGTACGTCAAGTCGGCGCACTATGTCTGGTATCCGACGAGCCATCCGCTGCAGAATGCGCACGGAGTGATTAACTCCATCTCGTGGTTTCCGATTCTGCCCCAGGGCGCGGAGATCAAACACACGGAGACGCCGGGCATCGGCGCGCTGGGCAACTCGCAATACATCTATGAGCTGAACATCAAGGACGTTCCTCCGTTCCCGGAGGAAGAGTTTATGCCGCCGATCACGAACTACGGCTATCGCGTTTACTGGAATTTCATCGCCGAGCACAACGGCGATGATTTCTGGAAGACCGAGGGCAAGGACTGGTCGCACAAGGTGAACTCGTTCGCCAATCCGAACGGCGATCTGAAGAGCGCGGCGCAACAGATCACGGCCGGCACGACGACGCAGGACCAGAAGCTGCGCGCGATCTATGCCGCGGTGATGACGCTGGAGAATACGGACTTCACGCGCTCTCACGAGCAGCGCGAGGACAAGGCGAATGGTCTCGGCAAGGTTTCAAACGCGGCCGACGTGTTCAAGCATGAGCGCGGCGACTCCTTCCAGCTGACTGCGCTGTTCATCGGCCTGGCGAGGGCCGCGGGGATGCAGGCGGACGCGATGCTCGTTCCGGACCGCTCGCGCGAGCTGTTTCTGCCCCAGTGGCTGAGCTTCAGCCAGTTCGATGACACGATTGCCATCGTCAACGTCGACGGCAAGGATATGTTCTTCGATCCGGGCGAGCGCTACTGCCCGTACGGGCATCTGGCGTGGCAGCATACCTTCGTCAAAGGCCTGCGCCAGAAGGGCAACGAGACGGAGTTCGCCGACACGCCGGGCGATGGCTTCCGCGCGAATGAGATCGATCGCGTAGCCAACCTGAATATGGACGCCTCGGGTCAAATCACCGGGAAGATCGACCTGGCGTACAACGGAGCGCAGGCGCTGCGGTGGCGTCATGCGGCGCTTCGTGGCGATGAGGACAGCCTGAAACATGAGCTGCGCGTATCGCTGGAGAATTTGATTCCGCACTCGCTGGAGGTCAAGGAGGTTACAGTCTCCAACCTCACCGATTATGAGAAGCCGCTGCTGGTGAGCTACACGGTCGCGGGAACGGCGGGCACATGGACGGGCAAACGCCTTGTGCTGCCTGCGGATCTGTTTACAGCCAGGGAGCGGGCCACCTTCCCGCACGAGAAGCGCGACATCGCGGTCGACTTCCACTATCCGGCGCGGACGCTGGATGCGCTGCGCATCAATTTCCCCTCGACCTTTACCGTCGAGGCCGCGCCCTCCGTGTCCAAGCTCGCCATGGAGCACCTGGCCGCCTACGGGATGAGCGTCGTCGCCGCACCTGCGAACTTCACCACCCGCCGCGAATACGACTTCGGCGAGGTCTTCGTGCTGCCCAGTGAGTACAGCCAGCTGCGAACGTTCTACTCGCAGTTTGAGGCCAACGACCAGCAGAGCATTGTCCTGAAATCGACCGCGGCCCCGGCCGTCGCCGCCATGACCGCAGCGGCCGACGGCGCGGCTCACGCGCAGAACTAGAACCGACTGCGCACTCGGGCGGCTGGACCGCGCCGGACAAAGATTCGATCGAATGAATATCGCGACAGCTCGTCTGAAAACTGTTCTTCTTCTGGCCACGTCTCTCTGCTTCTGGATGCTCCCAGCTCGTTATGCAGATCGACTATCGTGACAATCTGGTCCACTTCGATGCTCCGAACGGAGAACGCAGAGAGGGCGGAGCGAGCGCCGGCCGGTCCGCGGCCCAGCTGTCGGCGTCGGTATCCTCCTTATAGAGAACCTGAGTGAGCAGAATCAGGACCTTACGACGTGGGGTACGCCACTAAGTCGAGTCTGCTGAAGACTTTGCACGCAAAGTAGGGTGGGGGGGGCCGCCTCCGCCTGCACCGAAGTCATCGAAGGCGCGCGTTGCAAGCGCAGCCGCATTGCACAAGCCTTGGGTTCAGCGAGTTAGGTAGCTAGAATCAGTGTCCGCTGGAGCTCGGGCCCTTTGCGGCGGCCAGTTTTTCTTCGGCCATGCGGGCGACGGCGTTGGCCTCGTCGTACTTGTCCTGATCGTCGCCGGCTTCGTTCCAGAGCTCCTGCGAGTGCTGCAACTCGCGCTGCGCCTGGGCGACGTCGATCTCCTCGGGATGCAGCGCGGTTTCGGCGAGGATGGTGACGCGCTCGGGCAAGACCTCGACGAAGCCCCAGGCGACGAAGAACACCTGCTCGCCCGCGGTTCCGCCGTGAATCTTCACCTGGCCGGCACCGAGCTCGGAGAGCAGCGGCGCGTGACCGTAGAGCGCTTCCATGTAGCCGGACATCGACGGCAGCTCGACGGCCGATGCGGTTGCGTCGAGCAGCACGCGGTCCGGCGTGACGAGCCGAACGGTGAGGAGACCCGAGTTGTTGGTGTTGTCCGCCATGGCTATGCCGTTGCCTTCATCTTCTCCGCGGCGGCGAGCACGTCCTCGATGCCGCCCTTGAGGTAGAACGCCTGCTCGGGGATGTCGTCGTGCTTGCCGTCGATGATCTCCTTGAAGCTGCGCACGGTGTCCTCGACCTTGACGTAGGCGCCGGGGATGCCGGTGAAGATTTCGGCGACGTGGAAGGGCTGCGAGAGGAAGCGCTGGATCTTGCGAGCGCGGGCGACGGTGAGCTTGTCTTCGTCGGAGAGCTCATCGATGCCGAGGATGGCGATGATGTCCTGCAGGTCCTTGTAACGCTGCAGAATGCGCTTTACGCCCTGCGCGACGTCGTAGTGATCCTGACCGACGACGCGGGGGGTGAGGATGCGCGAGGTGGAGGCGAGAGGGTCGACGGCGGGGTAGATGCCGAGCTCCGACAGAGGACGCGAGAGCACGGTGGTGGCGTCGAGGTGAGCGAAGGTGGTGGCCGGCGCGGGGTCGGTGAGGTCGTCGGCGGGAACGTAGACGGCCTGCACGGAGGTGACGGAACCCTTCTTGGTGGAGGTGATGCGCTCCTGGAGCTCGCCCATTTCGGTGGCGAGGTTGGGCTGGTAGCCGACGGCCGACGGCATGCGGCCGAGCAGTGTGGAGACCTCGGAGCCGGCCTGCGTGAAGCGGAAGATGTTGTCGATGAAGAGCAGCGTGTCGGCGCCTTCTTCGTCGCGGAAGTACTCGGCGACAGTGAGGCCGGTGAGCGCGACGCGGAGACGGGCTCCGGGCGGCTCGGTCATCTGGCCGTAGATGAGTGCGGCTTTCGACTTGGGCAGGTCCTTGAGGTCGATGACGCCGGACTCCTGGAACTCGTGCCAGAGATCGTTGCCTTCGCGGGTGCGCTCGCCGACGCCGGCGAAGACGGAGAAGCCGCCGTGCTTCATCGCGACGTTGTTGATGAGCTCCTGAATGATGACGGTCTTGCCGACGCCGGCGCCGCCGAAGAGGCCGATCTTTCCGCCCTTCAAAAAGGGCTGGATGAGGTCGATGACCTTGACGCCGGTCTCGAACATCTCTTCGGAGGTCGACTGCTCGTCGAATGCGGGCGCCTGGCGGTGGATGGGCATATGCACTTTGGCGTCGACGGGGCCGAGCTCGTCGACAGGCTGCCCGAGTACGTTGAGCACGCGGCCGAGGGTGGGACGGCCGACGGGAACCATGATGCCCGCACCGGTGTCGGTGGCCTTCATGCCGCGGACCATGCCCTCGGTGGCGGTCATGGCGATGCAGCGCACGCGGCCTTCGCCGAGATGCTGCTGCACCTCGAGGATGACGTCCATCGGATGCGGGACATCGAAGCCGTCGCTGGTGACACGAATCGCCTGGTAGATGGGAGGCATCTTCGCCTCGTCGAACTGGACGTCGACGGCCGGTCCGCTGACGCTGATTACTTTGCCAATGTTCTCTTCTGCCATAAATCCTCGAAACAAAACTCCTGGTGGAAACTTGCTTACAGCGCGGCCGCGCCGGAGACGATCTCGATGATCTCCTTGGTGATGGCGGCCTGACGAACGCGGTTCATCGTAAGGCTCAATTTATCGATGAGCTCGCCGGCGTTCTTGGTGGCGGCGTCGGTCGCGGTCATGCGCGCCGCGTGCTCGGCGGCGATGGACTCGAGCAGAGCGTGGAAGATCTGCGTGGTGACGTACTTCGGCATGAGGTGACGGAAGAGCCGCTCGGGGGCCTGGTCGTAGATGTAATCGACGTCGGCGGTTCCGAAGCGCTTGGCCTCCTGCTCGATGATCGTCTCTTCGGGCTCGTTGATGGAGACGCCGGAGCTTTCGGCGGCGCGGGCCGCGGCTTCCTTCTGCTCCTCGGTCATCTCTTCGGCGGCTGTGATCTCGTGCGATCCGAGCTTGCGGATGGGCAGCAGCTTTTCGACGACGACGCGCTGCGAGATGACGGACTTGAACTCGTTGTAGACGAGATAGACGGCATCGATTTCGGCGCGCTCGTAGCGGCTGATGATGGAGCGTGCGGTCTCGGAGACGGGGGTGATGTCGGCCTTGATCAGAAGGTCGGCGTGCTCGGCCGCGATCTCGATGGGCTGGGCGCGGTGGCGGACGTTCTCGATGTGCCGGGCGAGATCGTTGTCGTAGAACTCTTCCTTGTGTTCATAGACGGCGGCGGGATACTTGCGCTTGTAGAGCCCGATGGCCTTCTTGCCGATGGGTTCCACGTCGATGTTCTGGCCCTGGGCGCGGCGCTCGTCGATGAATTTCTGCGCGGCCTTGCCGATGTTGGAGTTGAAGCCGCCCGCGAAGCCCTTGTCGCCGGCGATGACGACGACGAGAACGTTCTTCTCCTCGCGCTCGATGAGCAGCGGGTGCATGACGTCGCCGGTCTCTTCGTCGAAGAGATCGCTGCGGCGGACGAGCGATTCAAGGACGTTGGTCAGCATCTGCGCGTAGGGACGGGCCTGCAGCGCTCGCTCCTGCGCGCGGCGGAGCTTGGCGGCGGAGACCATCTTCATGGCGCGCGTGATCTGCCGCGTGTTCTTCACGCTGCGAATACGGCGACGGAGATCGAGTACGTTGGGCATGAGTTAGGCAGCAGCTCCTGCGGTCTGGTTCTCTTTCTTCTGGTCGGCGAGCTTGGCCTTGAAGTCCTGCTTGTACTCGTTGATGGCGGCGGTGAGGCGCTTGCGGAGATCGTCGTCGAGCGCCTTCTTCGACTCGAGATCGGCGAGAAGCTGACCCTGCGCGCTCTCCATGTAGGGATAGAGGCCGTCTTCGAAGGCGCGGATGTCCTTGACCTCAACGTCGTCGAGCAGGCCCTGGGTTCCGGCATAGATGATGACGACCTGCTGCACCCAGGTGAGCGGATGGAACTGCGGCTGCTTGAGCAGTTCGGTGAGGCGCGCGCCGCGGTTGAGCTGGTTCTGCGTGACCTTGTCGAGGTCGGAGCCGAACTGCGCGAAGGCGGCGAGCTCGCGATATTGCGCGAGGTCCAGCTTCAGCGTGGAGCCGACCTGCTTGGTGGCCTTGATGGCCGCGGCGAATCCGACGCGCGAGACAGAGAGGCCGACGTTGACGGCCGGACGGACGCCGGAGTTGAAGAGGTCGGTCTCGAAGAAGATCTGGCCGTCGGTGATGGAGATGACGTTAGTCGGGATGTACGCGGAGACGTCGCCGGCCTGGGTCTCGATGATGGGAAGCGCGGTCAAGCTACCGCCGCCGTTCTCCTTGGACATCTTGGCCGAGCGCTCGAGCAGACGCGAGTGCAGATAGAAGACGTCGCCGGGATAGGCTTCGCGTCCGGGCGGACGGCGGAGCAGCAGCGAGATCTCGCGGTAGGAGGCGGCGTGCTTGGAGAGATCGTCGTAGATGATGAGGGCGTGCTTGCCGCTGTCGCGGAAGTATTCGCCCATGGCGGTGGCGGCGAAGGGAGCGAGGTACTGCATCGGCGCGGGCTCGGAGGCGGTGGCGGCGACGACGATGGTGTAGGCCATCGCGCCGTACTTCTCCAGCGTCTGGACGACCTGCGCGACGGAGGAACGCTTTTGACCGATGGCGCAGTAGATGCAGATGAGGTTGTTCTTGGCCGAGTTGATGATGGTATCGAGCGCGACGGCGGTCTTGCCGGTCTGGCGGTCGCCGATCAGCAACTCGCGCTGGCCGCGTCCGATGGGGATCATCGTGTCGATGGCCTTGATGCCGGTGGCCATAGGCTCGACGACGGACTGGCGCGCGATGACGCCGGGAGCGAGCCGCTCGACGGGAAGACGGTGATCGGTGTTGATGGGGCCCTTGTCGTCGATGGGCTGGCCGAGCGCGTTGACGACGCGGCCGATGAGCGCCTCGCCGACGGGAACGTCCATGATGCGGCCGGTACGCTTGGCCTGATCGCCTTCGCTGATCTCGGTGTAGTCGCCGAGCAGAACGACGCCGACCTGATCCTCTTCAAGGTTCATGGCGAGGCCGGCGACGCCGTGGGGGAACTCGATGAGCTCGCCGGCCATGGCCTTGTCGAGGCCGTGCACGCGGGCGATGCCGTCGCCGAGGGTGATGACGGTGCCCACCTCATCGACCTGGATGCGCTGCTCGTAGTTCTCGATGCTGCTCTTGAGCAGCTCTGTAATCTCGTTTGCCTGAATCTGTGCCATGCTGTTCTCTTTTTCCTGTGATCCCCTGTGAACTCAAGACCTGTAACTTTAGACCGCGGAGGTAATCCCTGTCAGGCTCCGGCGCTCGCGAGGCGCTGCCTCATCTGCTCGAGCTGGGCGCGGATGGAACCGTCGTAGACGGTCGAGCCCAGTTTGACGATGGCGCCGCCGAGCAGGGATGGATCCTCGCGATAGGTGGCCTGCACTCTCGGTTCGCCGGCGAGCTTGGCGACCTGCTGCTCGAGCAGACGGCGGTTGGCTTCGTCGAGCGGACGCGCGGTGATGATCTCGGCTTCCGCGATGCCGGTATCTTCGTCGGCGATGCCGGCGTAGGCGGTGATCATGTCGCGCAGCTGATGCAGGCGCTGATGGTGCGTGATCACGGCGATGAAGTTGCGCACCGGGCCGGAGAGACCAAGGCGCGGCGCGAGAGCGTCCAGCACCTTGAGCTTCTGCGGCTCCGGGATGGAGGGGTTGTTCAGGACTTCGCGGAGCTCGACGCTTTCCTCGAGGATGTTGGCGAAGTCATTGAGCTGCCCCTGGGCGGCGATGAGGTCAAGCTTCTGGTCGCTGAGCACGGCGGCGAGGGCGCGCGCGTAACGGAGATCGACGACAGCCATCAGTTCTCCCCTCCGTGATCTCCAGTGAGCTGACGGGCGAAACCTTCGACGAGCAGGCGATCGGTGTCGGCGGTGATGATGAGCTTGCGCGCGGCCTGCTCTATGGCGAGGCCGGCGGCGAACTGCTGAATCTCACGTCGAGCGGCGGCGGTAGCGGTGTGAATCTCGGCCTCGGCGTCGGCTAGAATCCTGGCCTTCTCTTCTTCGACAGTGGCGCGGATGCGGCGCTCCTCATTGGCGGCGTCGGCCTCGGCGTGCGAGCGCATCTCGGCGATCTGCCCGTCCAGCTTGGAGAGCCGGGCCTCGACGGAGTTCAAGCGGGCGCTGGCCTCTTCGGTGGCCGTGCGCGCGTCGACAAGCTGCTTCTGAATCGCGGAGCTGCGGGCGCGGAAGGTCTTGGGCAGCGTCTTCAAGAGAACGAAGCCGACGCCGACGGCAAGCACGAGAAAGTTGAAGATCTCAAACGCGGTCGCGGCCTGCTCGGTATTCAATCCAAGAAATGAACCGAACTTCTGCACTGCGGCGGAGTGGCTGAACTCGTAGTTCTCGTCGCGCTCCTCCTGCCGCTTCTCCGGAACTGCAGCGACGGGAGTGGAGCTTTCCTCCGAACGGGTGTGGTGCGAAGGCTGCGAGGACGGCTGCTGCGCGCGCAGCGGAACGGCGGGCACGCAGAAGAGGACGAGCGCCAGCAGAGCGGCGTACAAGCCGCGAGACGCTGTTGATGAACTCAAAGAGGAACGACGCATCCGGCTCACTGCGTGGCCTCCGCGCGGGCGGCGCCCTTGGGCAAAAGCACGTTGACGATCTGTTCGCTGAGCTGGGCCGCCGCGCGCTCGATCTGCTCGCGGGCAACGGCGGTCGATTGTTCGATCTCGGTCCGAGCGGCGCGGATCCGTTCCTGGGCCTGCTCCCGGGCGCCGGCCAGCGCGGCTTCCCGCTCCTGCTGCAGACGCTGCAGGTGCTGCTCGCGCAGGGCCAGCATCTGGGCGCGCGCGGCGCGCAGCTTCTCCTCGTAGGCGGAGGTCTCGGCCTCGGCGGCAGAGATGGCGCCGCGGGCCTGCTCGACGGCACCGAAGGTGCGGGCCCGCCGCTCGGCGAGGATTCGCTCCAGCGGGCGGCGCACCAGATAGGCGTAGGCAATGATCAAGAGGATGAAAAAGATCATTGTCGGCACAGCGCCGAGTAGAAGACTGCCAAGTTGATCTAAGATTTCCATTTAGTTCTTACAGGTAGGATGAGCGGCAGCGGAGAGAACTTTCCGCCGAACGCGCACACGCCAAGCGGCGCAAACTCCATGCCTACGTCTTTCTAGTTGTAGCAAACGCTAGCTTTGAACGTCAAAGCGCAGGGGACGGTAATCGGAGGAAAAACGACCACCAACCAAACCGCGTTTTGAGGGGGGTGGGGACGGCTTGCGCAGGACGGAAACTGTCTTACAAATTTTCTGTCGCAGGGCGCGGAGAGGCGTACACTGTGGATACCACCCGAGACCCGTTCCGGGTCGTGCAGGCCGCGTGAAAGGGGATTTACCTCCGCTCCCCACTCAGGCGGCCTGTATTGTTGCCGGAGCCGTTTTCAATGGCTTGCGCGCGCTCGAAGCGCCGGTAGCGGCCCAGGAGCGAGGCCGGACCCCACGCGGTCAGCGTGACCTCATTCCCTTTGTATGCCTGGTCGGTGAGTGTGGCTCCGCGCTCGAGTGCGGCGAGAACGCGGCCTTCGGACTGCGGGATGGAGAAGTGCGCCTCGACCAGCGGGTCGGCGGTAAGCGCGTCGTCGATGGCCTTGAGCAGCCGATCGAGGCCTTCCCCTTTGAGCGCGGAGACGGGCAGGACGCCGGAGGTAATGGGCGTTGCGGCGCCTTCGGCGAGGAGATCGATCTTGTTGAAGACCTGCAGGGTGGGTTTGTCCTGCGCGCCGAGCTCGCTGAGAACGGCTTCGACCTCGACGCGCTGCTCTTCGAGCAGCGGGCTGGCGGCGTCGCGGACGTGGAGGAGAAGCTCGGCGCGCTCTACTTCTTCCAATGTGGCGCGAAAGCTGGTGACGAGCGAGTGCGGAAGCTTGCGGATGAAGCCGACGGTGTCGGAGAGAAGAACTTTGCGGCGCGAGGGCAGGGTGAGCTGGCGGAGCTTGGGGTCGAGCGTGGCGAACATGCGCTCGGAGGCGAGGACCTCGGCGCCGGTGAGGGCGTTGAAGAGGGTGGATTTGCCGGCGTTGGTGTAGCCGACGAGCGCGACAGTGGGGACGGGGACGGCTTCGCGGCGGCCACGCTGCTGGCGGCGGATGCGGCGCACCGCTTCGAGCTGCTGACGGATGCGGTCGATGCGCGTGTTGATGCGGCGGCGGTCGGTTTCGAGCTGGGTTTCGCCGGGGCCGCGGGTGCCGATGCCGCCGCCGAGCTGGGACATGGATTTGCCGCGGCCGGCGAGGCGCGGGAGCTGGTACTCGAGCTGGGCGAGCTCCACCTGCAGCTGGCCTTCGCGGGTGCGGGCGTGGCGGGCGAAGATATCGAGGATGAGCTGGGTGCGGTCGATGACGCGGCATGGGAGGCGCGCTTCGAGGTTGCGCAGCTGCGAGGGCGAGAGATCGTGGTCGAAGAGCACGAGGTCGGCGTTGGTGGCGCGGGCGGTGGCGTCGATCTCGTCGAGCTTGCCGCCGCCGACGAGGGTTGCGGGGTCGGGGCGCGGGCGGTGCTGCACGAGGACGGCAGCGATCTCGGCTTCGGCGGAGCGAGCGAGCTCCTGGAACTCGGCGAGCGAGAGGTCGAACTCGAGGTCGCGGGAGAGAACGGGTTCGGCGGCTTCAGGGGAGGCTTCGCCGCGAACGGCACGGTCCAGCGCGGCGGCGGCGCGGGCCTGACGGGCGGCGGGCGAGACGCCGGGGCGGCCGCTGGTGAAGTCAACAGCGACCAGCACGGCGCGTTCCCGTGCGCCGCGCTGACGGACTCGGTCGGCCAGTGCCTGTGAAGCTGGTGACATTCGACTTCAATCTCTCCGGCGGAGGCCGGCCGATTCAGCGCGGGGCATTCAACGCGCGGCGGCGGCCGACGCAGGCGCCGAGGGCGCGCTTTCAGCGGTCGCAGAGGCCGGGCCGGGCCGGTGTTCGGCCCCCGGAACACCACCGGGTCGACCTTCGGTATGGAGCGCGGGACGGCCGCTGACCACCGTGGAGATGGCGTGCTTGAAGATAAGCTGCTCCTGCGCGTTGTTCTCCAGCAGAACCGAGTATTTGTCGAAGGAACGGATGCGTCCCGTCAGCTTCACCCCGCTGACCAGATAGATCGTGATGGGACTTTTGTCTTTCCGGACGGTATTGAGAAAGGTGTCCTGAATATTCTGCGCCGGCTTGGATTCCATAAGGCCGATCTCCTATTGGCGATGCTGCCAAGGTGCATGTTGTGTTGAAACGCAACTGTGTGCTGCGCAGGAACCGCGGTGCCGCAGCACTGTCGAAAGTGCAACCACTACCCTACAGTCTTCGTGACTCTCCCGCAATAAGCCCCCTGTGCGAGAGTCCGCAAATCGCAGCGTAGGATGGAGAGAATGTCAGAGAAAAGCTCGAGAGATTCCCGCCAACCGGTTCAGATGCTTGATTTCCGGCGCGAGTTCTCCGCGGTGCGGAATGAGATTTTGGAGGCGATCACGGAGGTCTGCGACTCCCAGCGGTTCATCCTGGGACCGCAGGTGGAGCGGTTCGAGCAAGCGGCGGCGAGGGCGTGCGGGGTGGAGTATGCGGTCGGATGCGCCAGCGGGACGGACGCGCTTTGGCTGGCGCTCGCGGCGTTGAAGATTGGGCCGGGCGATGCGGTGGTGACGACACCGTTCAGCTTCTTTGCGACGGTGAGCTCGATCCTGCGAGTGGGCGCGGTGCCGGTGCTGGCGGATATCGAGCCGCGGACGTTCAACCTTTCGGCCGAGGCTGTCGAGGAGGCGATGGGGCGGTCGCCGGCGGGAGCGAGCCGCGTGGCGGCGGTGATGCCGGTCCACCTGTATGGGCAGTGCGCGGATATGGACGCGTTTGGCGCGCTGGCGGAGAGACATGAGCTGCGGGTCGTCGAGGACGCGGCGCAGGCGTTCGGCGCGAGTTGGAAGGGCGTGCGCGCGGGCGGGCTGGGCGATGTGGCGGCGTTCAGCTTTTATCCGACGAAGAACCTGAGCGCGATGGGCGATGCGGGCATGGTGACGACGCGGTCGGCGGAGACGGATGAGCGGGTGCGGATGCTGCGAACGCATGGCATGCGGCGACGGTACTTCCACGACGAGATTGGGTGGAATGCGCGCATGGATACGATCCAGGCGGCGGTGCTCGAAGTGAAGCTAAAGCGGGTGGAGGCGGCCAATGCGCGGCGGCGGGAGATTGCGGCGCTGTACGACCGGATGTTTCGCGATGCGGCGCTGGCAGCGGCAAGCGTTGCCGATGGAGTTGTGCTGCCGTGGACGGATCCGCGAGCGGAGCACGTGTTTCATCAGTATGTGATTCGTGCGCCGCGACGCGATGAGCTGCGGGCGTTTCTTACGAGCGAGGGCGTGGGGTCGGAGATTTATTATCCGCTGCCGCTGCACCTGCAGGAGAGCCTGGCGTTTCTGGGATATAAGCGCGGCGATTTTCCCGAGAGCGAGCGCGCGGCGCAGGAAGTGCTCGCGCTGCCGATCTATCCGGAGCTGCGGGAGGATGAAGTGGAGACGGTGGTGGACGCGGTGCGGCGCTTTTATGCGTAGGACTCAGCGCCGACGGCGAGAGGGCTTCTCTTTCTTCGTTTCCGGCACGGGGCGGGCTTCGGCTGGCGGCTGTGTGTTGGGCGGCAGCAGGCGGCGGCAGATGTTGCCTTCGAGACGGTAGGTCTTGGTGACGACGCTTGCGGGGTGGATCTCGCCGGGCGTTTTGCTGGTCGGCGGATCGGGGACGGGCTGGGGAGCGCCGGCGGCGAGGACGTTATAGCTGAAGGTGGGCAGTTCCTGCATGGCGTCCGGCGTTTTGCCGTAGGGATCTTTCGACTTAAAGAGCTTCACGGGAAGAAAGCCTTCGATGTTGCGCTCGCGAAAGCTGGTTTCGTAGCGGTGCTTTTTGAGGTTCCAGATGAAGACGCGGACCTGATCGAAGTCATAAGGCAGGCCAGCCTGCCAGGAGTTGACGACGGTGAGGTACTCGGGGATGGCGGCGCTGGGAAGGCTGTGCTGGGAGGCGTATTCGGGATCATCGACGGTACTGAGGACGTAGGCGCCGACGATGCGCTGTCCTTCGGCGAAGCCTGCGATGGCGTCGGGGATGTTGACGTCGATGAGGTGCGAGTAGACCCAGCCGGTTTCGCCGTGCGGGCCGCGGACGAGCCACCAGTCTTCGAGGGGCGGCGGTGGCGGCGCTTGGCCAGGCTTGAGCCTGGCGTCGTCGGCGACGGCGGCGCCTGACGAGACGGGCCGGGGAACGACAGCGCGCTCGAGGAGACTGAGCGGATCGCCCTCGGAGAGACGATAGAACCGATCGGTGTCGCGGCCGGGGCTGATGTGCATGTAGACGTCGTCCTGCACGGTGGCGGTGGCGACGACGGGATCGTGCAGATGGTCCTTGTGAAGGGCTTCGAACTGGTCGGCGAGGGCCTGGTCGGCGGTGAGGCGGGCTTCGAGCCAGCCGATCTCGCCGTTGGGGGTTTTGACCTTGACGAAGCGGCGGTCACGCTCGAGGACCTCGAGCTTCTCGCCGTTAGTCACTTCGCCGGTGCGATTGGAGACGGCGGCGACGCGGTCGCGAAGGATGCTTTCCTTGGCGATGACATAGACGTACTCGTGGTGACTGTGCGGACGAAAGCGGCTGCAGCCGCAAACCATGACGAGGCCCGAGAGAACGGCCGCAGTGAGGAAGCGGTGTGCGGTGCGAGCAGATGTGCGGCGGGCGGCAGGCGATTGCGGGCAAAGCAACATTTCTGTGCGGGGTCCTCGGCGGCGGTGGTTAGTGGCTCATGGCAAGAACGACAGGATACGCGGTCGAGGTTCCGGTGGCGGCACTGGTGATGAGAGTGAGCGTACCGGTGCTGCTGATGCTGAAGAGTTGCACGCCGGAGGTGGAGTTGTAGCCGGCGGCGAGCATGTAGCTGCCGGAGGTGTCGACGCCGAGCGCAGAGACATTCGTGGGCCCGGTGAACGGTGACCCGGAGGCGGCGGTGAGAGCGCCGGTCGATCCGATGCCGTAGGACGAGATGGTGCCGGCTCCCTCATTGGCGGTGAAGACATAGTTCTGGCTGCTGTTCAGAACGACGGAGCGCGGGACGGCCGTGTTGCTGTAGCTGGCGGTGGACTGGAGCGCGGCGCCGCCGCTGGAGTTGATGGCGTAGACGGCGAGGGCGGAGGTACGGGCGATGTAGGCGTAGTTATTGTCGTCCAGGACGAGGGAGAAGTCGCCGCTGGGAGAGGATGTCGTGGAGCCGGAGGGGATGAGGGCGTAGCTCGTGCTGGTGATGCCGGAGCTGGAGCTGTAGGGGAAGATGGCGTCGCCGGCGGTGCCCAGCGCGACGACGACGAAGCTGCCGCTGGGCGCGACGGCGACCGAGCAGGTCTGACTGACGGGAGTGCCGGCGAGCGAGCAGGTGCTGATGGGAACAGGGATGGTGAGAGCGAGCGAAAGAGCGCCGGTGGATGAATTGATCTGGTACTCGTTCATGCTGGTGCCGGCCGTGCTGAGAGCGAAGAGGTAATTGCCGTCGGAGGAGATGGCCATGGAGGAGACGGCGTCACTGATGAGGACGTTGCCGCTGTTGGCCGTGGAGAGCGCGCCGTCGGAGGCGATGCTGAAGAGGTAGATGCCGGGATTGGAGGCTCCGGGCAGCGTGGCGGCGTAGAGGAATTCGTTGTTGGGCGTGATGTTTAACGCCACGGGAACAAAACCGAGATTGAAGGGCGAGCCGGAGATGGCGGTGAGTGCGCCGCTGCTGAGGTCGTATTCGGCGACGTAGGTGGAGCCGGTGGAGCTATTGGAGACGTAGGCGAAGTCAGTGGTGGAGGTGGTGCTGCCGCCAGTGGAAGGGCAGCTTGCCTTCTGGCAGACGAAGAAGTTATTGCAACCGGCGAGTAAAAACGTGGCGCAAAGGCCAAGGGCGGCCAGTCCGCGGGCGGCGGTTTGCCGCGTTCTCCTCGATGGAAACACCGTGATCTCCTTCTCACTCATTGTCTCAGGTCGATGGCTGAGGGATACGTCTGCAGCAGTTACGCTTATGGGACGCAGCAGAGCGGAAAGCGTCTTGCGGATGGCGTGCATCTTTGGTGGAGCGGCACTTTGGCTATCGGTGCGGCTGCCCGGTATCATCGTTCTCAGTATGCCTAGTTTCTCGGACAGCATCTTTTTGTTCGTGCTGGCGCTTCTGCTCTTCGGGCCGAAGAAGCTGCCGGTTCTGGCGCGGGAGCTGGGCAAGTGGGTGGGCGAGTTCCGGCGCGCCTCCAATGAGTTCAAGATGCAGATGGAAGAGGAACTGCGCCAGGTGGAGCAGGAAGACCGGCAGAAGCAGATTGCCGCGATGGAGGCTGCCGCTCCGGTTGCCAAACCGGCGGAGGCGCCGGCCGCGCTGCCGGACTCGTTCGATGCGGCGGCTGCAGCTGCCGGGCCGGCAGAGTCTGAAGTCGCGGCAGCAGAGACGAGACCGGAGCCGCTGCCGATTGCGACCTCGGGCGAGTTGAAGATGATGCCACCCGCGACGGGTTTGCCGACGGCGCGGGATACGGGCGGTCCGCTGGGCGGCCTGCTGGATTCGATTCCGTCGGACGAAGCGGAGCCTGCAGGTGCTGTGATGGCTACGGAAGGCGAGTCAGGTGGCCGCTGACCTACTGGACCGCGCACGCAACGCTGCGCAGGAACGCGCTGAACTGCCTGGCATGAGCCTGATGGAGCACTTGCAGGAGCTGCGCACGCGGCTGCTGCGGTCGCTGATGTACCTGGGGCTGGGGATGGTTGTGGCGTGGATCTTCCACAACCAGCTGGTCGCGTTCATTCAGAAACCATTGCTCGACATTCATCTTTCGATGACGATGACGCACCCGACGGATGCGATCAATCTGTTCATCAAGACGGCGCTGGTGTTCGGCGCGATCTTCGCGAGCCCGTTCATTCTGTACCAGGTATGGCTGTTCATCTCGCCGGGGATGTATGCGCACGAGAAGAAATATGTGTTTCCGTTTCTGGCGGTGACCGTGGTGCTGTTCCTGGCGGGCGCGTGGTTTGGCTACAGGTATGTGCTGCCGGGCGCGATGGTGATCCTGATCCAGAACTTCGGCAAGAACTTTACCCACATGATCACGATCGAGGATTACACGGGATTTTTTCTGGCGGTGATCCTCGGGCTGGGTATCTGCTTTGAGATGCCGGTGCTGATCTTCTTTCTGTCGCTGTTCGGGATTGTGGATGCGAAGTTTCTGCTGAAGCATTTTCGGTACGCGATTCTGGCGATCTTTCTGATCGCGGCGATCATCTGCCCTTCACCGGAGCCGACAGCGATGTGCCTGTTCGCCGCGCCGATGCTGGCGCTGTATTTCATGGGAGTGGCCGTCGCCTACTTTGTGCATCCGAAGCGCAGAGAGAAGCGGGACGCGGCGAAAGGGGTTGCGTGATGCGGGCTGCGTGGATGAGACGGGCGATGCGGTGTGCGGTGGTGCTGGCGGTGGGCGCGGTCGGTACAGGCCCGTCCTGGGCAGGTTCGCCGCTGCGATCGCGAGCGGCGATGCCTCGGGCAGCGGATAGAGCGGCGGCGGGTCATCCGGTCTCGGGCGCCGAGGTGCTGCGGTTGACGCAGGAGTACGTTGCGGCGGCGCCGAAGCGCTATGTGGGTTCGGCGGGACATGCAGCGGCGGAGAAGTTCATCCGCGACCACTTTCAGCCCGAGGCGGCGAGGGGCGATTTTGTAACCGACGATTTCTTTGCGCGCACGCCTATCGGCATGGTGGAGATGCGCAACTTCGTCGTGAAGTACCCGGGAAAGAAAGACGGCATCATTGTCCTGGCCTCACACTACGAGACGAACTACCCGTTGAAAGATGTGAACTATGTGGGAGCCGACGATGGGGGATGCACGACGGCGCTGCTGATTGCGATTGGGCAGTATCTGCGAGTACATCCGCCGGAGGGCTATTCGGTGTGGCTGCTGTTCGACGATGGCGAGGAGGCCATCGGCAACGACGGCATGCAAGGAACGGATCAGCTGTACGGCGTTCGGCACATCGCGGCGAAGTGGGCGCAGGATGGAACGCTCGCCAAGATTAAGGCGTTCATCGTGGCGGACATGCTGGGCTGGAAGTCGATGAACATCGATCGCGAGACGAACTC
This sequence comes from Candidatus Aquilonibacter sp., assembly GCA_035504135.1. Taxonomy (GTDB): domain Bacteria; phylum Acidobacteriota; class Terriglobia; order Terriglobales; family Acidobacteriaceae; genus Granulicella. The sequence continues at coordinate 21,732 of DATJSM010000002.1, forward strand.
CACGCCTTGGCTGCTGGATCTGCTGGCGCAGGCGGGCAAGGATACGGGGCACTCGAACTATCTGTTCAAGCACACCGAGCCGATCGACGACGACCATCTGCCGTTCAAGGAGCGCGGGGTTCCGGCGCTGGATGTGATTGCGTACGAGTACGGGCCTTACGACAGCCAGCGCGGCGACTATGCGTATCACCACACGCCGGCGGATACACTCGATAAGCTGAGCGCGCAGAGCCTTCAGGTTGCCGCCGACATCTTCATGGATCTGATCCGGTTGATCAACCAGCACCCGAACTCAGGCTGAGACGCGAGAGAGGAGCACCGCAGGAGTGACGCCGATCTCCTACTGGATTGCCTTCCATGTCGCGCTGGTGGTGTTGCTGACGGCCGAATACCTGATGGCGCACCGCGTGGGCGATCTGCGCCGCAAGGCGATGTATGCGACGGCGCTATGGGTGACAGCTTCGCTGGTGTTGGCGGCGCTTCTCTTTCCGCGCTTTCATTCGACCGGCACCGTGCAATACCTGTCGGCCTACGCGCTCGAAGAATCTCTCTCGATTGACAATCTTTTTGTTTTTCTGCTGCTGTTCCGGATCTTCAGCATTCCGGAGCAGAAGCAGCCTCGCGTGCTGTTCTGGGGAGTCGCAGGCGCGATTGTCATGCGCGGCGCGTTCATCGCCGCCGGGGTTGGGCTGCTGGCGCATTTTCACTGGGTGAGTTATGCGTTCGGCGCGCTGCTGCTGATCAGCGCGGCGCGGCTTGTGCTGCCCAGCCATGAGAGCGGCAAGCCACCCCGGTGGATTGCCCTGCTGCGGCGGATCCATCCGATCAGCGAACGGCAGGATGTGTTCTTCGTGCGCGAGAATGGGCGTCGCATGATGACGGTGCTGATGCTGGCGCTGCTGGCGATCGAAGTCAGCGATGTGCTGTTCGCGACGGACTCGATCCCGGCGGTTCTGAGTATCACGCGTGTTCCGTTCATCGCGTACAGCTCAAACATCATGGCGGTGATGGGTCTGCGGTCACTGTATATCCTGCTGGCGGCGATGCTGGCGCGGCTGCGGTTTCTGCACTACGGACTCGCGGCTGTGCTGGCGTTTGCGGCCGTCAAGATGCTGATCTCGTCGTGGATGGAGATCGGGCCGGTGCTGTCACTGATTGTGATTGCCGTGCTGGTAGGGATCACAGTCGTGGTTTCGATGATCTTTCCGAAGGTCCCGGACCCGGAGCTTGAGCCGCGGACCTAGTTGTGGGCGCGACGCGATATTCTGATGAGGTGTCCAGCGCCAATACAACCGTGACCGTGCGGACGCCGGATCTTTCGTACGACGTGGAGATCGGGACGGGCTTGCTTGCGGGCATCGGCAGTCGCATTGATGCGCTGCTGGATGGAGGATTGCGCGCGGGCAAACAGCGCGCGTACATCGTGAGTTCTCCGGAGATTCTGGAGCTGTGGGGCGACGAGCTGACACGTGGATTCTCTGCGGCGCCGACAGTGCTTACGGTGCCGAGCGGCGAATCGCAGAAGCGGCTGGCGACGGTGGAGCGGCTGCTTGAGGAGCTGGCGGGGAGTGGAGCGGATCGCGATTCTGTGCTGATCGCGTTCGGCGGCGGCGTGCTGGGCGATATGACGGGGTTCCTTGCGGCGATTTACATGCGCGGGATTCGTTATGTGCAGGTGCCGACCACGCTGCTGGCGCAGGTCGACAGCTCGATTGGGGGAAAGACGGGAGTGAACCTTGCGGCGGGGAAAAATCTCGCCGGAGCGTTTCATCATCCGCTTGCGGTGTACGCGGATGTGGCGACGCTGACGACGTTGCCGAGCGAGGAGCTGCGCGCAGGACTCCAGGAGTCCATCAAGGCAGGCATTCTTCGCGATGCCGAGCTGTTCTCCTTTCTGGAGTGGGAACGTGACGCTGTGCTTGCGGGAGATGAGAAGGCGCTGACGAAGGTGGTCGCGGCGAGCGTTCGCGTGAAGGCTGAGGTTGTGAATTCGGATGAGCGCGAGTCCGGCCTGCGAATGATTCTGAACCTCGGCCACACGCTGGGGCACGCGATTGAAGCGGCGACGGAGTACAGGCAGTTGTTGCACGGCGAGGCGGTCGCGTGGGGGATGATTGCGGCGATCCGCATCGCGGCGGCGCGAGAGATGATCAGCGGCGGCGATGCGGACCGGATGCAGTCGTTGATCCGGGCATACGGCCCGATGAAGTCTTTTGCAGCGGATGCGGAGCAGCTGGTGGCGCTGACGGCAAAGGACAAGAAGAACCGCAGTGGAGCGCGGTCGTTCATTTTGCCCACGGGAATTGGAAGCGTCACGATTGTGCGCGATGTGAACGAACGCGAGTTGCTGGACGCCGCAACCCTGGTCGTCGATGAAGCGCGGGGTTTGCGGCGCGATTTGAGTGGAGCGTCGCGGTGAACCGGTTGGCTTCCGCTGCGGAGCATGAAAAGAGTCCCGGCGCTCGACCGGCTGCGGAGAGCACGGAGAGTGAAGCTGCGGAGCATGTGCGCGAACTCTTCGGTTCCATCGCACCCACGTACGACCGATTGAATCATCTGCTTTCGATGGGCCTTGACCGTCGCTGGTGGCGCCGTGCCGCGCTTGCGCTTCGCGATGTCCTGGCGCGGCCGGATGCGCGCGTGCTGGATATCTGCTGCGGCACCGGCGACATGACGGCTGCGCTGCTGGCGCTGCGGCCGGATGGCGGCGAACCGGTGACGGGACTGGATTTTTCGGCGGAGATGTTGCGGCTGGCGCAGAACAAATACAAGAGCGCGAATGTGAGATGGATCGAGGGCGATGCGATGGCGCTTCCCTTCCCGGATGCGAGCCTGGACCTTGTGACATCGGCGTTTGGGTTTCGGAATCTGAGGAACTACTCTGCCGGGCTGGCGGAGATCTATCGGGTGCTGCGGCCGGGTGGAGCGATCGGCATCCTGGAGTGCAATCAGCCGGATGGCGTGAGCGGCGCGCTGTACAACCTCTACTTTCAGCGTGTGCTTCCGGTCGTGGGTGGATGGATTTCGGGCGACCGCGCGGCGTACGAGTACCTTCCCGCGTCAGTCCAACGGTTTCCGCGGCCACCGCGCATGCTGCGGTTGATGGAGCAGGCCGGATTCCGCGGCTGCGCGTGGGATGGGTACCTTCTGCGAGCCGCGGGACTGTATCGGGGCAGCAAAAGCTAATCCGTCCGCATGTATCCTCAGCGCATGGCCGGAAGGACACAATCGCTGGCGATGAGCACCGAGCAGCACGAGCGCGCCTACGCAAAACGTACTGCAGCGCTGACGTCGTTTCTGGCGGCATCCGGCATCACGCTACTGAAGCTGATTACCGGCCTGCTCACCGGATCGCTGGGCATGCTGAGCGAGTCGGCGCATTCAGGCATCGACCTGATTGGCTCGCTGCTGACGTTCACATCGGTTCGCGTGTCGGATCGGCCTGCGGATGCGGAACACACGTTCGGTCATGGCAAGGTGGAGAACCTTTCCGCTGCCCTCGAGACAGGGCTGATGGTGGTTTCGTGCGCGTGGATCGCGACGGAAGCGGTGCTGCGCATATTGCATCCGGCGCGGCTGACGCTGCGCTTTTCCATCTGGCCTTTCGTGGTTCTGCTGCTCTCGATCGCGGTCGACTCGGCACGGTCGATTGCATTGCACCGGGTTGCGAAGACGCATCGCAGCGAGGCGCTGGAGGCCGACGCCGTTCACTTTGGCACGGACATATGGTCGTCGATCGCGGTCATCGTGGGGCTGATGTTTACATATGCCGGACAGCGATGGAGCCAGCCGGGGCTGCGTTACGCCGATCCGATCGCCGCGCTGGCCGTGGCCGGAATCATTTTTTACGTGACATGGAAGCTGGCGCGAAAGACGCTGGACTCTTTGCTGGATGCGACGCCCGCGGAGGTGCGCGAGCAGATCTACGGCCCAATGATGCGCGAACTGCTGGCGATCCATGACGTGATCTCCGTTCCGCGATTGCGGGTTCGCCGTTCCGGCTCCAACTATTTTGTCGATCTCACGCTTGGACTGCCGCGCGCGCTGACGTTTCAGCGATCGGAGCAGGTTACGCTTGCGGCAACGGCCCTGGTGCAAAAGCAGCTGCCGGGCGCCGATGTGGTGGTGAAGACCGTGCCGCTGGCCACGATGAACGAGAGCCTGTTCGAGCGCGTGCGGGCCGTCGCGCAGCGTTCCAGTCTGAATGTGCATGATGTGACGCTGCAGCAGTACGATGGCGCGCTTCATCTCGAGCAGCACCTCGAAGTGCCGGAGTCGATATCACTGCGGCGCGCGCACGAGATCGCAACGCAGCTGGAAGCAGACATCCGGCGCGAGGTTCCGGGTATCGCAACGCTGCTGACGCATATTGAGGGCGAGCCAGCGACGATTGCGCATGCGGTCCCGGTGGAGACGGCGGCAAACCTGGAAAGACAGCTTCGCAAAACGGCGGAGAGCTTTCCGGAGATCCTGGACATTCACGAGATCACGGTGACGCGAGGGCACGCCGGCGCGGCGAATGCGCTGCAGGTGAACTGTCATTGCACGCTGCCGGACGACCTTCCGATGAGCCGTGTTCACGCGATCATCACGGACTTTGAGAACGAGTTTCGATTGCATCATCCGCAGGTGCCGCGCGTGCTGATCCACCCGGAGCCGGCGTCGGACAACCGCCGCTGAGGCTTGCAGCGCAAAACCTGTATGCTGAACTGCGATGCGGCGATTTCTTCACGGCCTTCGGATTTTCTTCGGTGCGGTGCTGATGCTTGTGGTGTTCGTGCTGTTCGCGGGCATTGCGCTGCGGCTGGCGCTGCACGCGCGCGAGGTTGCGATTCCGGACCTGGCAGGCCTGACTGTGGCGCAGGCCAGTGACGCCGCTCTGCATAACGGGCTGGACCTGAACATCGAAGACAAGTTTTATTCGCGCACGGTCCCGGCCGGACGCATCCTGTCGCAGGCGCCGGCGGCGGGCTCGCGCGTCCGCAAGGGCTGGGTGGTGCGTGTGACGGAGAGCCTGGGACCGCAGCAGGTGACGATTCCGGATGTTGTCGGCGAGCCGGTCCGGGAGGCTTCGCTGGATCTGCGCAAGGCTTCGCTTGATTTGGGCACGCTGGCCCACATTGACGCGCCCGGCGATACGGACATGGTGCTTTCGCAGACGCCGCCGCCGGATGCGGGGGTCGATCAGCCACGAGTGAACTTGCTGCTGAGCCAGCAGGGCGCGGGCGAAAGCGATGCCTTTGCGATGCCGTCATTCGTGGGAATGAGCTGGCCGGCGGCGAACCGCGCGGCGATTGCCCTGGGGCTTCGCGTCGCTGCTGCGGGAGAGATGGCGCCGGTAGCGATTCCAGCCCCAGCAGCGGCGCCGAACACAGGTGCCGCTTCAACTGCCGCTCAACCGGCGCCAGCGACGCCGGCGCCGAATGGAGCAGCGGCGACGAACGCGCCACAAACAGCTCCGCCGCCGCAAGTCGAGATGGTGCCGGTGGGGCCGGTGACGGGACAGTCGCCCGAAGCGGGATACCGCGCGAACAAAGGGACTGTAGTGAAGTTGATGTTCGGGCATGGATCGGGCGAGAGTGCCGCGCCGGCGGGCGCGAATGCTTCCACGTCAGCGCCTGGCGCAAAACCGCCGCAATAGTGTCTTAGGCGTCGCGGGCGAGCACTGTGGCAAAGAAGCCGTCGCCCTGGAAGTTCGCGCCAGGCAATGTGCGGAGCGACTGGCCGCGTATGAGCTGCTGCAATCGGTCGCGGTCTTCGCGAAGGATATTGTTTTCCGCGAGCTCCTCTAGCAGCTCTGACGCTGGAACGACGCGCACTGGGTTTTGAGTCAGGACGGAAGCGACGATGGCTTCGTTCTCTTCGGGTTCGAGCGAGCAGGTGGAGTAGATGAGGCGGCCGCCGGGGTTCAGTCTCTTCATCGCATGTCTGAGGATCTCCTTTTGTCGCGCACTCTGGCACTTCAGATCGTCGAGTTCGAGACGATGACGAATCTCCGGATTGCGTGCGAGCGTTCCGGTACCGCTGCAGGGAACGTCGCAGAGAATCAGATCGAAGCTTCCCTCCCCTGCAGGAAGCTTGGCGGCGTCTGCAACGAGCGTGCGAATTTTCTGCTGAGGAAGTTGATGGCCGAGCCGGCGCTGCATGCTTGCGAGGCGCCGCGCGCTGATGTCGGTTGCCAGCAACTCTGCGCTGGGGTGGCGCCGGGCAAGGACTGCTGTCTTGCCGCCGGGCGCAGCGCAGGCATCCCAGATGCGCCGTGCTGAGGGATGACTTACGGCTGCGATCTCCGCGACGAGGCGCGAACCGTCGTCGATGAGATTTGCGTCGAGGGTTTCAGCGGGTTGATCACGCGCAAAGAGATGACCAGGCTGCGGTTCGTGCTGATCGTATTCGCAGATGGAGCGCATAGCCTCGCGGCCGTAGTTGGACTCCCAGCGTTGCACCAGCCATGCGGGATGGCCAAGGCGCGTCGCCATTGCTGCCGTCGTTTCAACAATCGGTTTACGCGCGGCCGTCTGTCGGCTGAGTTTGCGGAGAAGCGCGTTCACCAGGCCCGCAGCCTTTGGATGGCCGGCGAGACGCGCGAGCTCAACGCTTTCGCTGAGAGCGGCGTGCGCGGGGATGCGATCCATGTGCCGCATTTGAAATGCTCCCAAGCGAAGCGCAATGAGCAGAGGTTCAGGGAGATGCTGGTCGGGACGATCGAGCAACTTTACCAGTTCGGCGTCGAGCGCGATCTGCCAGCGAAGAACTCCGAGCACGAGGGCGGTTGCGAGATTCTTATCGGGCTGCGAAAGTTTGCGGAGGGCAACGCCGTGCAGAAGGTCGTCGCTGTGGGCAGAGGAGGTCTGGACCTGGAGCAGCACCTGAAACGCCGCCCAGCGGGCTGGACTGATGTTCTTGCGGGCGATGGGTCCGCCTGGTGCGTGCGCGCGGATGTTCTTCGAGCGGCGCCCAGTTAGGTCAGGCAAGGCGTTCTCCGGGGCGAAGCTGGAAGTCCTTCGCAAACTGCGCGCCGGACATTCGCGCTTTGCCTTCCACCTGTACCTCGTCAAGCACGAGAGCGGTTCCGTCCGCCGCGCCGGCTAAGAGCTCACCGCCTCGCAGGGCGAGTTCTTCGGGCGCGAGCTTAACGTCGCTCTGAGCGGCGGGATGCATGCGATGGACGAGGAAGCGTTTGCCGCGGAATCCTGCATAGGCGCCGGGCCATGGAGAAAATCCGCGCCACCGGTTGTACGCTTCGCGTGCGGATTTTTTCTTCAGATCCATGCGCCCGTCTTCTCGGGTAAGGATGGGCGCGAGGGTCGCCTGCGAGTGATCCTGGGGCCGTGGGGTGATGGCGCCGCGTTCCAGTCCGTCAAGCGTATCGAGAATCAAGTTCGCTCCCACGCTTGCGAGCTGCGGATACAGCTCGGACGCGGTCGTGTCCGGACCGATGGCGATGCGGCTTTCGAGCAGGACATCGCCGGTGTCGAGTCCGGCGTCGAGGCGCATGGTTGTGACGCCGGTCTCTGTCTCGCCGTTGGCAACTGCCCATTGGATGGGTGCGGCGCCGCGATATCTGGGCAGCAGTGAGCCGTGCAGGTTGATGTTGCCGAAACGCGGCAGCGTCAACATCCAATCCGGAATGATGCGGCCATATGCGACGACGATGATGGCGTCGGGACGAATCGATTCGAGCTCCGAACGAAGCTCTTCGTTCCGCCTGATCTTTTCGGGCTGAAGAACGCGCAGTCCGCGAGCGAGCGCCGCGCGCTTGACCGCCGACTGCTGCAATTCCATCCTGCGTCCGGCGGGGCGGTCTGGCTGGGTGAGGACGAGAGCGACGTCATGGCCGCGATCGAGAAGAGCTTCGAGCGTGGGCACGGCAAACTCCGGCGTTCCGCAGAAGACCAGCCTCATGCGCGTTCCCTCGTTACCACTGGCCGCTTTTCTGCAGCTTGCGAATCTTGCGTTTCGCGAGGTCGCGCTTGAGCGCGCTCAGGCGATCGATGAACAGAATGCCATCGAGGTGATCGATCTCGTGTTGAATGGCGCGACCGCGCAGTTCGACGCCTTCCACCTCGAACCACTCGCCATTGACATCCTGTGCGCGGACCTTCACGCGCGCGGCACGATGCACCTTATCGCGAATCTCCGGCAGGCTCAGGCAGCCTTCTTCTTCGAAGCTGCGGCCTTCGCGCTCGACAATCTCGGGGTTGATCAGCACGAGCTTCTCTTCAGGCTTCTCTTTGAAATTCGCATCGATGACGGTGATGCGTTTCGATACGCCGATCTGCGGGGCGGCGAGACCGATGCCGTGCGCGGCGTACATGCTGGCCCACATCTCTTCAACAAACTGCGCGAGATTGGGTCCGAAATCTGTGACCGCCGCACCCTTTCTCATCAATACCGGATCCGGATACTTCACGATCGGATGGATCTTCGCAGTGCTGATGGATTCGGCCGCCGTTACATCTTTCTGGTCTGTTTTGTCGTTCTCACTCATGATCAAAAGGCTCGAATTTGTTCGCGATATCCGCTGAAGTTACGCTTCAGTTCGTTAAGGCTGTCGCCGCCGAACTTCTCGAGGAGAAGGCGCGCAATCGTAAGCGCCACCATGGCTTCCCCGGCGACTCCGGCGGCGGGCACGACGCAGACATCCGACCGCTCGTAGGATGCTTTCGTGGCCTCGCGCGTCTCAAACGAGACGGAGGCGAGCGGGCGGCGCAGCGTTGAGATGGGTTTCAGATAGCCGCGAACGACAACGTCCTCGCCGTTGGACATACCGCCTTCGACACCGCCGGCGTTGTTTTTTTCACGACGGAAGCGGGTGAAGGCTTCGTTGCCGGTTGCCGTCTCGGGCGAGTATTCGATCGCGTCGTGCACAGCGGAGCCGGGAGATTCCGCTGCGGTGACGCCGCGGCCAAGCTCAACGGCTTTCACGGCCTGGAGGCTCATCAACGCTTGCGCAAGCAGGCCGTCAAGGCGCTCATCCCAGTTGACGTGCGTGCCGATGCCGGGCGGAAGGCCGTGCACGATGACCTCGAAGACGCCGCCGACGGTGTCGCCGGTGCGCAGAGCTTTGTCGACCTCGGCCTTCATGGCGGCCTCTGATTCGGCGTCGGCGCAAGCGAGCATCACGTCTTCGCGATCTGCGAGCGCTGCGATTTCGTCAAAGGAGACCTCGCGTGCCAGCTGCGCGGTGCCGACGCGAATGACGTGGCTGGCGACGCGGATGCCGAGCTCGCGGAGTAATAGCTTGGCGAGCGCACCGCAGGCGACACGCGCGGCGGATTCGCGGGCGCTGGCGCGCTCGAGAACGTAGCGCGCATCCTTGAAGTCGTACTTGAGCGCGCCGGCGAGGTCGGCGTGGCCGGGTCGCGGACTGGCGACGGATTTGTGCAGCGAGGGATCGCCGGACTCTACGGGAAGAATCTGCTCCCAGTTCTTCCAGTCGCGGTTGGCGAGCGTCATGGCGATGGGTGAGCCGATGGTTTTGCCGTGACGGACGCCGGAGAGAATGTGCGCTTCGTCTTTTTCGATGCGCATGCGGCCGCCGCGGCCGTAGCCCTGCTGGCGACGCCACAGCTCGTGGTTCACGAAATCCTGATCGACAGGAACGCCGGCGGGAAGCCCGCTGACAAGCGCTACGAGCGCCTCGCCGTGGCTCTCGCCTGCTGTAAAAAATCGAAGCATGAGAGCTTGATTATATCGGTTTGAATCGACGAAGCCCGCAGCGCACGCGGGCGCGTCGATCAAGACCTGGTGAAGAGATCGCCCAGTTGCTGATCCGGTTCCGGCGGCGCGGGCGGTGCAGCCGGCTCGGCGGGGTTTCGATCGGGCGTCTCGATGATCTGGGGTGAACTCGTCTCTGCGGCCTGCGCTTCGGGCGCGCCGGGATTTGGAGTTTGCGCTTCGAGGAAGCGGCGCGAGTCGAAGAGATTGCGCTCCATCGAACGCACCCACTCGGTGGGCTCGTCCGCGCGGCGACCGGCATCACGCGCAGCGGCGAACTCGGCGCGCATGGTTTGGAACTTTGCCTCGAGATCATCGAGTGCGCTGAGCAGCAGAGCCTCAGGCGTCATGGGCAGTTTGGGTGAGCCGAACTCGAGCTTGCCGTGGTGCGCGAGAATCATGTGCTCGACGAGAATGCGGAGCGGTTCTGGAAAGAGTATGGGCGGTTCGCCGGTACTTTGCCCACGTTCGCGAGCCTCGGCGTCCATGGCGCTGATGGCCTCGGCGAGCATGCGCTGCGCGATGGTGATGTGGCCGACGAGCTGGCCTTCGAGCGTGTAGCTGAAGTTGGAGCGCCAGCTGAGCTCGCGGACTTTGCCGATGTCGTGCAAAATGGCGCCGGTGAGGAGCAGGTCGGGGTCGACCTCGGGATAGAACGGCGCGGTGGCGCGGCAGATGCGGACGAGGGAGAGCACATGCTCGAGCAGGCCGCCGAGCCACGCATGATGCAAGCGCTTGGCGGCAGGAGCTTCCTGAAACGCAGTGCCGATGGCGGGATCGTCGAAGAAGCGCAGCACGAGGGCGCGGAGGTGGGGGTTGTTGAAGGCTTCGACGTAGCCGCGCAGCTCGGCCATCATGGCCGGCACCTCGTACTGCGTGGTCGGAATGAAGTCGGCGGTATCGAGCTCGGTCTCCGAGGCGGGGCGCATGCGGGTCAGCGTGATCTGAAACTTGCCGTTGTACTTCGATATCTGGCCCTGCACCTTGACGTAGCATCCCTCGGCGCAGGTCTCGAGTACGTTCGCGAACTCCTCCCACATGCGCGCCTCGAGCTGGCCCGTCTTGTCGGCGAGCGTGAGAGCGAGATACTGCCCGCCGCCGCCCTTGCGGTCGCGGAGGCTCAGCGACGCCAGGCAGAAGAAGGTGGTGACGGTCTGGTTCTCAAAGCGCGGCGCGTCGGCGACAAAGAAGTCTTTCATCAGCTTGACTCAGCATACGACGAGAGCCCCGGTGACTCCGGGGCTCTGCGGTGAGGAACCTTGCTTCAGCTTTATTCCTGCGGGCCTGCAGAAGAAGGTGAAGGCTGCGATGCGGGCGGAGTTGTCTGGGCTGTCGGCGTCGTGCCCAGAGCGGGGTTGACCGTGGGAGCCGGCGGCGCGGGTGTCGTCTCCTCCGGCTTGGGTTTGTCCTGCAACCGCTCCTTGGGCTCACCCTTCACGTGCTTCGTCTTATGCTTCTTCTTCTTCGGTCCGGTGTTGCCATTCAATCCGAGCGGAGCTGCCTGCGTCTTCTCGTCTGCGCTTTCCCCGGGCGTCGCCGCAATCGGTTTCTTCGAGGCCTTGACCTCGGCCCGGGCAAGCTTCTCCTGCGCGCGTTTCTCCTGGCTCTCCTTCTCGCGATCGGTGAAGCGCGTCTTGTGATCCAGAACGGGCTTGGGCGCCAGCGTGTCGACGTTGCTCTCCTCGACGCCGGTACCGGTCGTAATCGTCGTCACCGATTCATTCGACCCCGACATCACGGAACCGGCCGTTTGTCCCAGCGAGCCGGGATTGCCGGAATCGGCCTGTTGCGTTGTACCTGCAGGCAGCGCCTTTGTGGGCGCCTGCCCAAAGCGAATCTTTTCGCGGTGAATCTTCCTTCTCTTCGCGGGACGCGAAACAGCCTTCGCACCGGGGCGGCCGGCTGATTTTGTTTCAGCGATAGCCTCCTGCTTCTCGGCAGCCTTCTCGCGCGCGGCCACGAGCTCAGCTTGCGCCTTCTGGGCCTTCTCCTGCTCGATGCGCTCTTTCTTGAGTGTCTTCTTCTTCACCGGCGGCGCAGTGTAGGTGGTGAACTCGGGCTTGGTCTCACCGCGGCTTGCGCCGGTATCAACGAAGCCGGGCTTGATATCGATGTAGGCCTCTTCACGCGCCTTGGTCAGGTAGGCACGAAGCGCCGGTTGCAACTGCTGGAAGTAGATGGCCTCCTGCACCTGCGGTTCCACATCCTTCAACGGCGGGACACCGGCCTGCTGGTGGCTGTCAACCTTAAGGATGACAAATCCCTGGCGCGTGCGGATCGGCGCCGTGTAGCCGCCGACCGGCAGCGAGAAGGTCGCCTTCTCCAGCACGTCGCCCAGCGTGCCACGCTTGAAGTCGCCAAGGTCGCCCCCGGCTGAAGCCGTTGGGCCGCCGGAGTACTGCTTGGCCGTATCCGCGAACTTCGCTCCAGCCTTGAGCTTCGCCTCAACGGCATCGGCCTTCTGCTGCGCGGCATCGATCTCGGCATCCGTCGCGTTGTCCGGCGTCGGAATCAGAATCTCGCTGAGGTGTACCTCTTCGGGAACCTCGAAGTCCTTGGCGTGCTGCTCGTAGTACTGCTCTTCCTCAGCATGGGTGAGGTTCAGGTGCGCCCCCACCTCCTGCTGCACCACCTGGTTGGAGATCACCTGGTTGCGAATCTGCTGCTTGAAATCCTCGAAGGAGATCCCCTGTTGTTCGGCTGCCTTCTGCAGCGCTTCCATTGAGTCAAGGTGGTTCTGCTTGCGGATGTCATCCAGCCGGCGCATCGTCTCGGCGTCGCCGGTGATGCCGAGTTCCTTGCCCTTGGAGAGCAGGAGCTGCTGATCGATCATGTCGCGCAGCAGGTTGTGCAGCTTGTCCTCGGCCTCGGCCTCCGGCACGTTTTCCTGGCGGGCCTCCTGCATCAACTGCTGCTCGGCGCGCTCATACTCGCTGCGGGTGATAATCCGGTCGTTGATGCGTGCGATGACGTCCTCGACGACGGTGCCGTTGGGGGTGATTGGCGTCGCGGCAGGCAGCGGCGGAAGCTGAAGCTGCTGCTGCGGAGCGGAGGTGACGCCGCCGCCGGGGACGGGATAGTTCGGTTCCTGAGCGCGCACCTGAGCCCTTGCGACGGGCGCCGCAGCCACCAGGGACGCGGCCAGAACTGCGCCGGCAAACCGGCTCGAACGCTGAAAATATCCGTATTTCCTGATCATCCGTTCCTTCGGGACCTCTTCGGCGCGACCGTACCAGCGACCAAGGTCATCTTTAATTCCGTGGGACTCCGTGGAATTCCCGCAGGAGCCTCGCGGGTCACGTTGCGCCCTCTTTTTGTTGGACCGCAGTGCCCGCCTGAGGTCATCCAGTTGGAAACATTCTACCTGTCGCGAGGCGTCTCTGGTTCGCCTTGCCCGGCCACCGCCGGAGGGCCAGCGGCTTACCCCCGAATGCTATACTCGTCCAACGAGTATCGGCCCGGTTTCACGCAGCTTTTCGGGCTGCCTGCTCCTCTCGAGGTTCCCGTCCTAACATGATCTCGCGTACCCGCCGCGCCCTCTTTTCCGCAGCCATTTTTCTAGCCGCCTGCGGCGTAACCGGATCGATCATCGGCGGCCGCGTTGCCGCCCAGTCGGCCTCAGATGAGTCTGCCCTGCGCGACTCGATGAAGAACTTCACCGACGTCTACGCGCTGGTCGAGCAGAACTACGCCGACAAGCTGAACACGGACCAGGTGAACAGGGTCATCTACGACGGAGCCATCCCGGGCATGCTGCACGTGCTCGATCCGCATTCCAACTTCTACGATCCGAAGGCCTTCGCCCAGATGCGCGAAGACCAGCGCGGCAAATACGCGGGCGTGGGCATGACCATCCAGCCGCAGGAGAACAAAATCGTCGTTCTGGCGCCGTTTGAGGGCACGCCCGCGTACAAGGCGGGCATCCGACCCGGCGACGTCATCCTGGCCGTCGATGGCAAATCCACGGAAAACATGGATTCGGCCGCAGTCGCCTCGATGCTGAAGGGATCTCCGGGAACTCACGTGAGCGTCACCATCGCCCGCGAGGGTATGCCCAAGCCGCTGGTCTTCGACCTTGTCCGCGAGGAGGTCAACCGGCCGTCAGTCGACATCGCGTTCATGATCCGGCCGGGCATCGGCTACATCCACATCACCCAGTTCATGGAGACCACCTCGCATGAGGTGCAGGATGCGCTGAACAAGTTCGGGCCCAACCTGCAAGGTCTGCTTATCGATCTCCGTGAGAACCCGGGCGGCCTGCTGAATGAGGCGGTCAACACCGCCGACAAGTTCCTGCAGAAGGGCCAGATCGTCGTTTCGCAGCGCGGGCGCGCCTTTCCGGACCAGGTGTATCGCGCGCCCAGCGGCTCCAGCCTCAAATATCCGATCGTCGTTCTTGTAAATCGCGATACCGCGTCGGCGGCGGAGATCGTGTCCGGCGCGCTGCAGGACCACGACCGAGCCCTGATTGTTGGCGAGACTACCTTCGGCAAAGGCCTCGTGCAAACGGTCTTCCCGATCTCCGAAAACACCGGCCTCGCACTGACCACGTTCCACTACTACACGCCATCCGGGCGCCTCATTCAGCGCAACTACGATGGCGTGTCGCTGTATGACTACTACTACGTGCGCAATGACGCGCTTCCGGCCAACAATACCAACCGGGAGGTGAAGCTCACCGACGCCGGCCGCCCCGTCTACGGCGGCGGCGGCATCACTCCGGACGAGAAGATCCCGGAGCTCAAGAGCGACCGGTTCCAGGAGGTGCTGCTCACGCCTCCGCATCGCGCGTTCTTCGATTTCGCGACGCATTACATGGCGAACCACACCGTTTCCCGGGACTTCGTCGTGGACGATGCCGTGCTCAAGCAGTTCGAAGACTTCCTTCGCTCGCAGAAGATCGACTTCACCGATAAGGACATCCAGGACAATCTCGATTGGATCAAGGCCAGCATCAAGGCGGAACTGTTTACCTCGCAGTTTGGCCAAGCGGAAGGCCTGAAGGTGCGCGCCGAGTGGGACCCGCAGATCAAGCAGGCGCTCAGCTACATGCCGGAGGCGCTGGCGCTCGAAGAGCACAAGCTGCCCTCCGAACAGCACGGCACCGAGACGGCCAGCAACAGCGCAGCGCAGACCGCCGCACACCAGTAACCAGAACATCCTCGTCGGCGCGGCGATACAATCGTCGCGCCGATGTCTTCTCCACTCATCGCTGTCATCGAAGATGAAGAGCACCTCGCCCAGGGCCTGATCTTCAACCTGGAAGCCGAGGGCTATCGCACCCACCACGAGTCGGACGGCAGTGCCGCGCTTGACTGGCTTCTGAACGCCTCAGAGCCCCCGGCCGCGGTGTTGCTGGATGTCATGCTGCCCGGCCAGGACGGCTTCGCGATCGTTCGCCGGTTGCGCGAATCGGGCAGGTTTGTCCCCGTCCTGATGCTGACGGCGCGCGGACGGACAGAGGACGTCGTCGAGGGCTTCTCCGCGGGCGCCGACGACTATCTCGCCAAGCCATTCGACCTCAATGTTCTGCTCGCCCGCCTCTCCGGCCTGTTGCGGCGCGTGCACTGGGCCAACGCCGAAGCTCCGCGGGCCGAGGCTCCCGCGGTTACGGAGCGGGAGCCGGTCTACACGCTCGGCGACCGCACCATTGACCTGGATGCTCTCGAGATTCGCGGGCGGGACGAGACGATCCACCTGACTGTAATGGAAGCCGACTTGCTTCGCTATTTGATGGAGCACCCCGGCAAGATTGTGGCCCGCAAGGAGCTCTTAGAGAACGTCTGGCGTGTCCATGAGGACACCGACACCCGCGCAATCGACAACTTTCTGGTGCGTTTGCGCCGCTACCTTGAACCGGACCCCGCGCACCCCGTTCACTTTCTCACGGTGCGCGGCGTCGGCTATCGTTTCGTGCCGGAGCCATAGCTCTGCATACTTCCACGCAGTTGGGACATCGAATTGTCATGGCCACACTAAACTTCACGATCGAAAATATGCATTGCAACTCCTGCGTTCGCCGTGTCATGCAGACGATCAATGCGCTGCCGGACACGCACGCTGAAGAGGTCCGGGTCGGCGCCGCGCGCGTCCGCACCGAGGCCGATCCGAAGCAGGTCGAGGAAGCGCTGTCTGCCGCGGGCTATCCGGCCCGTGTGCTGAGCGAATGAAGCGACATCCTCTGCCTCGTTTCATCATGAGTGAACAGCCTTGAGCATGAGCCAACAGTCCTGAGCATGAGTGAACAGACACTCCAGATCGCCGGCATGAGCTGCGCCGCGTGCCAGCACCACGTCGAGCGCGCACTGCGCTCCGTGCCCGGTGTCCAATCCGCCACCGTCAACCTGCTGGCCAACACCGCCCAGGTTGTCTCCGGCCAGCCGCTCGCGACAGAGCCGCTCATCGAAGCGGTGCGGCACGCCGGCTACGATGCCTCTCTTCCCATCGCATTGGGCAGTGAGGCCGGCTTGCCAACGCACGCGCCGGCGGCACACGAAGGGGACGACGGAACCCTGGGCTGGCGCGCACTGTTCAGCTTGATCGCCGGCGCTGTCGCGATGGTTTTGTCCATGCCGCTGATGATGTCGAGCGGAAGCACCGATCCGCTGCTGAATGCGGCGGCGCGGCTGCTTGCGCGCGTTACTCCCGCCGCACTGATGACGCTGCCCGCACGGCCGTTGCGATGGACGCTCTGCGCGCTGTCCGTTGCAGTCATGATCTTTGCCGCGCCGGAGATCTATCTCGGTGCCTGGCGCGCCGCCCGCCATCGCGCGACCAATATGAACACGCTGGTCGCCATCGGCACGCTCAGCGCGTTCGCCGCTTCGTTCGTAGCGACCGTGCGTTCCTCATCGGCCGGGGCAGACGTTTACTTCGAATCGGTCGTCCTGATTCTCGGCTTTCTTCTCGCCGGGCGCTGGCTGGAAGCGCGCGCGCGGCACCAGGCGACCCGGTCGATTCAGGGATTCGCTCATCTCAACGCCGCAACCGCGCGCCTGATTGATGTCGATGCTTCGGCCGAGAAGCCCGATTACTCCGCCGCAACCGAGACCGTCCTTCCCGCCGACGCGCTCGCCTCGGGCGATATTCTCCGGATTCTGCCCGGTGATCGTCTTCCGGTCGATGGCATCGTCCTCGACGGCCGCAGCTCCGTTGACGAGTCCATGCTGACCGGCGAACCGCTACCCGTCACACGCGCGCGCGGCGACCGTGTCATCAGCGGAACACTGAACCTCGACGGTGTGCTTGTGCTTCGCGCCACTGCCGTCGGCAGCGCATCGACGCTCGCGCAGATGCAACGGCTGCTCGCGCAGGCGCAATCCTCGCGTGCGCCCATGCAGCGGCATGCCGATCGGGCGAGCGCCATCTTCGTGCCGACCATTCTCGCGCTCGCTGCAATTGCCTTCGTGGCATGGGCTGTTGCGCTCAACACCGCAGGCCGCCACGGAGGTTTCGGTCAACCGTTCGCCATCGCCATCGCGGTGCTCATCATTGCGTGCCCGTGCGCCATGGGCCTCGCCGTTCCTGCAGCGATCACCGTCGCCATCGGCCGTACGGCAAGGATGGGATTACTGATCAAAGGCGGCGAGGCCATCGAACGCGTTGCCCAACTGGATATGCTCGCCTTCGACAAGACGGGCACCCTCACCGAAGGCAAGCCACACATCGTCCATTTCGCAGTCGTGACGGATCCGATCCTTCCCAGCGAAGATCTGCTTGCGATCGCAGCAGCAGTCGAGCGTTCGACGACGCACCCGCTCGGTGAGGCTGTGGTCCGCTTTACTTCCAGGCAGATTGACGTCCCTCCTCCGTCCGTCACGGATGTCGAAGTGCTTCCGGGCATCGGCATTCGCGCAAAGGCCGAGTCGCATGAAATTCTTATCGGCAACGCATCGCTTCTTTCTTCAGCCGGCTCCGGCTGTGTGCTCAATGCTCCACCGGATTTCGCCTATGCGACCCCGATCTATCTTCTCGTCGACGGTCTTCTCCAGGCGGTGTTTCTCGCGACGGACCAACTCCGCCCCGAAGCGCACGACGCCATCGCTCAACTCGACAAGCTCGGCATCACTTCACTGATGCTCACCGGCGACATAAGGCCCTCGGCGGAAGCTGTCGCTCGCGAGGCCGGCATCAGCGATATTCGTTCCTGTCTGCTTCCTGACGGAAAGCTCGAAGCCATCCGCGATCTTCAGTCGCAACATCGCAGAGTGGGGATGGCGGGCGACGGGATCAACGACGCTGCCTCACTGGCACAATCCGACGCCGGCTTCGCCATGTCCTCCGGCGCAGATCTCGCGCGCGAGGCTGGCGACGTTCTTCTGCTTCGCTCCGATCTGACGCTTATCCCCCGAACAATCCGACTGAGCCGCCGAACGGTACGCCTGATGAGGCAAAATCTTGGCTGGGCGATCGCCTACAACGTCATTGGAATTCCTATAGCAGCAGGCGTGCTTTATCCGCGCTTTCACATCCTGCTGAGCCCCGTGCTCGCGAGCCTCGCCATGGCGTTCAGCTCGGTCAGCGTTCTTCTCAACTCTCTTCGGCTGCGCGGCCGCGCACGATACACTGAAGCCTGAACCGCCCGGCGGTTTGACACGTGCGCATCTTCACCCGCTACATTCTTCGCGAGGTCTTCGGCTACGCCCTGCTCGGCGGCGTCCTGTTCACTTTCATTCTTTTCATGCGTTATCTGCTGCCGCTGCTCGAGCTCGCAGTGCGCGGCGTTGCATCTCCGCTGGATCTGCTGCGGCTGATCGGCTATCTGCTGCCGAACTTTCTTCCGATGACCATTCCGATGGCCGTCCTGATCGGGATTCTGCTGGGCCTAAGTCGGCTGGCCTCTGACAGCGAAGTGACGGCGATGCGCGCAAGCGGCCTTGGAATCACCAGCTTTCTGCGCATTGTCAGCATCATCGCTGTGCTCGCCTGGGTCGCCAGCCTCGCCATCTCGCTCTACGTTGCGCCGCGCGCCGCGCGGGCGCTGCTGAACTATGAGGAGCAGAGCAAGACCTCGCAGGCCACTGTCGAGGTGCAGCCGCGCGTCTTCTACGAAGACTTCAAAAATTATGTGCTGTACACGCAGGACGTGCTGCCGGGCGCCAACGGCACGGCCATCTGGAAGCATGTCTTCCTGGCCGATCTCTCGCAGCCGGCGACGCCGCACATCATCAGCGCGCAGCAGGCCATTGTGCAGGTCGGCAACGGACACCAGACACTGCGCCTCGATCTAATCAACGGCTCGCGGCATGACATCGCTGCAAACAATCCCGCGCAGTACGACATCGCCACCTTCAATTCCACGGTCCTGCCCATCGAAACGACCAGCCAGGAGGACACCCACCTGAGCCGGCGTGACACGCCCATGCAGGCGCTGGCGACATCCGAAGTCTGGCGGCGCGCGCACGACTCTTCGAACGCAAACGATACGCGGCCCTACTCCATCGAATTCCACCGCCGGCTCTCGTTTCCGACGGCGTGCCTGGTGCTCATGCTGGTCGGCGTTCCGCTCGGTCTCTCGTCCAAACGCGGCGGCAAAGGCAGCGGGTTTGCGGTCACGCTACTGCTGGTTTTCATCTACTACTTCCTGTCGGAGATCGGAGTCGCGCTTGCGCGCCAGCAGAAAGTGCCCGCATTTGCAGGAGTTTGGGGGGCTAATCTTCTCTTCGCCGGGGCCGGGCTTCTGCTCATTCAACAGATGTCGCGTGGCGGCGCCGCGCTCAATGCCCTGGCCGGCGTCGGCAACGCCTTCTCCAAGCTTTTCGATCGCCTGCTGCGGATTCGTCCGTCCGAACCCGGAAGCGTCGGCGCCGGCGACCGTCTGCGCCGGTTGCGCCGTGCCGTGCGCAGCCGCTTCCCGCTGATCCTCGACGAATATGCGATGGGAAGTTTTCTGCGAAACTTCTTCCTCGTACTCTGCTCGCTGACCGTCCTCTTCATCATCTTCACGTTCTTTGAGCTGATCGGTGACATCATCAAGTACCGGACGCCGCTGGTCACGGTCGGCGACTACCTGCTCAATCTCATTCCCTTCATCCTGTACAACGTCACGCCGCTCTGCTCGCTCGTCGCTGTGCTGATTACCTTCGGAGCGCTTAGCCGGTCCAGTGAGATCACGGCGATGAAGGCGACGGGCGTGAGTCTCTATCGCATCGTCACACCCGTTCTGCTGGTCGCCGCAGTTCTTTCGGCGCTGCTGTTCGCCTTCGACGAAAGCTATCTGCCAGCGGCAAACCGGCGTCAGGAGGCTTTGCTCTCCAGCATCAAAGGCAAACCGGCGCAAACCTTCCTGCGTCCGGATCGCAAATGGATCTCCGGGCAGGGCAGCACTTCCTCCACCGAGCCCACGCGCATCTTCTACTACCAGGCCTTCGATCCCGACCGGAACATCTTCGCCAACATCACCGTCTTCGAATTCCAGCCCGATTCCTTCACTCTCTCCCGCCGCATCTACGCGGAGAGCGCGCACTGGGATCCCTCCGCTCATCAATGGATCTTCGTAAACGGATGGGAGCGCGCCTTTGATAACGGCGACACGGTCACGAGCTACCGCACGTTCCAGCAAGCGAGTTTTGCCGGTATCCAGGAGACTCCCAGTTACTTCAAGAAGGAAGAGCGCCCCTCGCAGGAAATGTCCTACAGCGAGCTCTCTGCGTACATACACGACCTCCAGCAGAGCGGATTCGACACGACACCGCTGCGCGTCCAGCTGAACCGCAAGCTGTCCTATCCTCTGCTCACTCTGGTCATGGCGATTCTTGCGGTTCCGTTTTCGCTCGCCGCGGGCAAGCGCGGCAGCCTGGCCGGCATCGGCGCGGCCGTTGCCCTGGCCATCGCGTACTGGGTGCTGGCCGGAATCTCGGAGAACCTCGGCAACGTCAACTCGCTGCCGGCAGTGCTCGCCGCCTGGTCGCCCGATTTGCTCTTCGCCATGGCCGGCTCGTATCTGCTGCTGCGCACGCCCACTTAGTCCCGGCCAGGCATCTCCCGTACACTGTTTCCAGTATGCGAATCCCAGCAATCCTGCTCACCCTCGTCGCCACACCGCTCTTTGCTCAAACCTCACATCCTGCAGTGCATCACACCGCGACCGCCGTTGCGGGCGGCTGCGTCCGCGTGCCGGAGCTCTCGCCGAAGATTCCGGCACTCCCGCCGGGCAGCCCGTGCCCCAAAGCGCTTTACACGATCACTCATATTCCCGCGATACGCCTGGACTACGGCTCGCCCCTGCTTAGTCCCCAGCTGCGCCAGCTGCTGGATCAGAGACCGGAGACGTTCACTCTGGCTTACGTCGATACGAAGATTGGAACCGGGCCGCTCGCTGAGCCGCACAAGTGGTACACCGTGCATTACACCGGCTACCTCGCGGACGGCACAAAGTTCGACTCCTCCGTCGATCGCGGCGAGCCGATCAGCTTTCCTTACGGAGCGCACCGGGTCATCGAAGGCTGGGACACTGGCTTTGAGGGCATGCACATCGGCGGCAGGCGCCGGCTGTTCGTGCCCTACCAGCTTGGTTACGGCGAAAATGGCAACGCCCACATCCCGCCCAAGGCCGAGCTCATCTTCGACGTCGAGCTGATCGCGCAGAGCGATACACAGCCCGCCCCACCGAAGCCGCCTGCGACTCATGAACCCAATGGGGCCGAGATGCCGCACCGGCCATCGCCCGCAGGAACTGCTGCTCCCCCGCCGGTAAGCTCGTCGACGCCCTCAAGCTCGACCCAGCCGGCCAAGCCGTCAACCTCGTCGGAGCCGAAGTAGCCGCGGAGCCGACGAAAGCTGTGAAGTGCGGAGTCCATCGCCTCCGTACCTTCATCCAACACTCGCATGCTCAAGCGCCTCAGCCCGCTCTTCCCGTATCTTCGCCGCTACTGGCGCAGCTACTTGTGGGGCGGGCTCGCGCTGCTCATCTACAACTCGGCGAAGGTCGTCATCGCGCTGGTCATTGGCCGATCGATCGACGACATGCGGCTCGGCCTCAGCGCCGCCAAAATCGAGCACTACGCTCTGCTCCTGCTGGGGATCGCTGCAGTCTCCGCTGTCTTTCTTTACCTCATGCGCCAGATTCTCATCGGCGCATCGCGTGAGATCGAATACGACATCCGCAACGATCTCTTCGGGCATCTCGAAATGCAGCCGCCCAGCTTCTTTCAGCGCCACCGGACGGGCGACATCATGGCGCGCTCGACAAACGACCTGAACGCCGTGCGGCAGTTGCTCGGCCCGGCGATCATGTACTCGGCCAACACGGTTGTCTTCACCGCGGCGGCGCTGCCGTTCATGATTCACATCAGCCCCAGGCTGACGCTTCTGGCGTTCCTTCCGCTGCCGTTCGCCAGCGTGCTGGTGCAGTACTTCGGCGCGCGGATTCACACTCGCTTTGAGCGCATTCAGGCGATGTTTTCCGACATCTCCGCGATGGCCGAAGAGAACTTCTCCGGTGCGCGGCTGATTCGCGCCTTCGCGCAGGAGGAGGCCCAGGTTGCAGCGTTTGAGGACGCCAACCGCGAGTACATCCGGCGCAGCCTGCTGCTGGTGCGCCTGATGGCGATGCTCTGGCCGACGCTTGAATTTGTGCTGGGCGTCTCGCTGGTGATTACGCTGCTCGTCGGCGGCCACCAGGTCGCACAGCACCGCATGAGCGTGGGCGACTTCACGGCGTACTTCGTCTACATGGTGCAGCTCACGTGGCCGATGATCGCGATCGGATGGGTGACGAACCTCGTGCAGCGCGGCACCGCGTCGGTCGTTCGTATCCACGAGCTCATGACCGAGACGCCCGCAATTGACGATGCGAACGCTCTGCCGGAGCTCAGCGCCGCGCCGATCGCAGGCAGTGTTGAGTTCCGGAACCTGAACTTCACCTATGCGACCGGCCCTGAGGTGCTGCACAACATCTCGCTGGAGATTCCGGCTGGATCGAGCCTCGCCATCACCGGACCCACGGGATCGGGGAAGTCGACGCTGGTGTCGCTCATTCCAAGATTGCAGGATGCCGCGCCGGGAACGGTACTGATCGATGGGCGGCCGATTCGCGAATATCCGCTCGAGACGTTGCGGCGCGCCATCGGCTTCGTACAGCAGGAAACCTTCCTTTTCTCGGATACGATCCGCGAGAACATTGCATTTGGCGTCGCCGAAACGAGCAACGACCAGGTTCTTGAAGCGGCAACAACGGCACACATCGCAGCGGAGATCCTGGAGTTCCCGCGCGGCTTCCAGACGATCGTCGGGGAACGCGGCATGACGCTATCCGGCGGACAGAAGCAGCGCACCGCGATTGCGCGCGCTCTGCTGCGCGATCCGAGAATCCTGATCCTCGATGATGCGTTGGCGTCGGTCGACACCAACACCGAGGACAAGATTCTCTCGGGGTTGCGCGAGGCGATGCTCGGGCGAACGACCATCCTGATTGCGCATCGCATCTCGACCGCACGCAACGCAGACCGCATTGCGGTGCTGGTTGACGGGCGCATCGCGGAGATTGGCACACATGACGAGTTGCTCGCGCGCGGCGGATATTACAGCGAGCTGTTTGAGAAGCAGAGTCTCGAAGAAGAGATTGTGAACGCGTAGAGCGAGTCAGCCAACCCGCAAAGCCCAGGAGCTGTGCGCTGACTCGCTACTCCTTGCCCTTTCCAAGGACCTTCACAATCACGCGCTTGGATCGTTGACCGTCGAACTCCGCATAAAAAATTCTTTGCCACGTACCGAGATCGAGCCGTCCGCCCGTCACCGGCAATGTTGTTTCGTGATGCAGGAGCAGCGCTTTGAGATGGGCGTCCGCGTTGTCTTCGCCGGTCTGGTGGTGCTTGTAGCCGGGCCATCGCGGCGCCAGTTTTTCGAGCCATTCGCCGATATCTTCGATCAGCCCCGATTCGTTGTCATTGACGTAGATGGCGGCGGTGATGTGCATCGGCGAGACGAAGCAGAGACCGTCGTCGACGCCGGATTTGCGGACGATGCCTTCGATCTGCGGTGTGATGTGCACCATCTGGTAGCGCTCGCGGGTGTTGAAGGTGAGGTATTCGGTGTGGACCTTCATGTCTTCATGCTACGCGGAGATACTCTTCTGCCGTACTGCGCAAATATCTCCTATGGTGTTCTGCGCCGGACGCGTCGCCGCTCTCTGGCTGCAGCCCGGCGCGGGGGGAGGCAGTCTTTGGGCACGTTGACCATCTGTTCGCGGAAGACGCGGTGGCCGCGGGTGCCGGGTTGGAGAGTCGCCCAGTAACTGTCACGCGTCACGAGCGGATGGCCGTGGACGATGATCTGGTCTTGCATGATGAGGAAGCCGCAGGTGAGGTTGCGATCGGGCTGGAGAATCGTGCGATTGGGATCGCGCGCGGGAAGTGTGCGGTCGGCGGCGTAGTCAAAAGGACAGTCGTAACGTTGCGCATCCTCATACTTCAGCTGCAGCAAACCTTCCTGGCGGGAGAGGCGGTCGGTGACGGGATCGCGCCGATTGACGGCGGCAGCGGTGTGATGGACGTCGCTGGTTGGATTGAGACCAGCTTCGGCGGCGGCGAGCGCTTGAAAGGTATACGCCCAGAAGGCGCGCTTGTCTGTGTTGGAGAGCTCACCGAATCGCGGACAGTAAGGGCGAACAGCACGGGCGGCTCGAGGGGAGAGCAGATCGGCCGGGAGCGATTTTTCGATGAAGTCGGTCCACGCCGGGTCCCAGGTCTTGGGGCTGCCGAGCTCGATTTTCTTCTCGTCGATGGGCGTGGGCGGCGTGGGAGCGGTCTTGGGCAAAGGCGCGGCCGGTTTCGCGGAGGATTGCGTGGGGCCGCTGCTGCAGCCGGTCAGGCCAAGGAGAAGAATGAGAACGAACGTGCGGGACATTGAGGCGGCCTTTCGCGCGGGCCCGAGAGTTCAGTGAATTCAGATGCACAGGTTTAGGGTGAAGAGATGACGATCTATGCGGCGACGAAAAACCAGGGAAAGCTGAAGGAGTTCAGGGAGTGTGCGGGCCGGCAAGGCGTGGAGGTGCTGGCGCTGCCGGGGATCGAGGGCATGCCGGAGCCGGTGGAGGATGCGGCGACGTTTATGGAGAACGCCGAGTTGAAGGCGGTGGCATATTCGAAGCTGGCTTTGGCCGAGGGACAAAAAGGCTTGATGGTGTTTGCGGATGATTCCGGGCTGGAGGTGGACGCGCTGGATGGGCAGCCGGGCGTCCGGTCGGCGCGGTTTGCGGATGACCTGGGATTCGAGGTGGGACAGGGGACGAAGGACGAGCGCAATAACCGTGCGGTTATGTCGTTGCTCCAGAATTTGCCGGAGATGCTGGAGGCGGATGGAGGCCTGACGTTGGATAACCGCGGCGCGCGGTTTGTGTGTGTGCTGGTGCTGGCCCGGGACGGCGCGGTGGTGCTGCGGGCGGGCGGCGAGGTCGAGGGCGAAATTCTGGATTCGCCGCGCGGCGTCGACGGGTTTGGGTACGATCCGCTGTTTCTGGTGCCGGAGTTGGGCAAGACGCTGGCGGAGGTGTCGGCGGAGGAGAAGTGGCGAGTGAGCCACAGGGGGAATGCGTTCCGGGAGCTGCTGCGGCAGCTAAAGAATTTCGAACAAAGTGCGCGATAAACGATCAGGGAACTACTCGATTGCTTGACCCTATCTTTTTAGGGGTGGAAGAATCGGTTTGCTTCGATCTGTGAGGCGTTATGCTTCGCTGAAGGTTCCCCGCAGGAGAATTGAATGGCCGCAGCCGCTCCGACCGCACCGCCCAGTAGCGCGAAGACAGAGAAACCGCGTGGCGCGCGCGGCCAGAAAGCAGTCCAACCGCTGCGCGCAGGCGAGGGCCATAGCTTCTTCTGGAGGAAGCTGCACTCGCTGACCGGGATTGTGCCGATTGGGGCGTTCCTGATCGAGCATATTGTTTCGAACTTTGAGACGTGGAACGGGCCGCTGGCCTATGCGCAGCAGGTGAAGTTTCTGAATGGGCTGCCGCTGGTGCGCGTGCTGGAATGGGTGTTCATCTTTATTCCGCTGCTGTATCACGCGCTTTATGGCGTCTATATCTGGTTGCGCGGGCGCTCGAACGTGAATGTGTATCCGTGGGCGGGTAACTGGGGCTACTTTACGCAGCGCGTAACTGGCTTCATTGCACTCTTCTACATCGGCTATCACGTGTGGACGCAGCGGTTCAGCGGCGTGCATCTGCCGACGCATCCGGGCGCGGCGTTCTGGAAGGTGCAGCATGAGCTGTCGAATCCCTGGATTCTGGCGTTTTATGTGATCGCGATGGTGGCGACATGCTGGCACTTTGCGTATGGCGTGTGGCTGTTCGCGGCGAAGTGGGGGATTACGCCGGGCAATAGCGCGCGGAAGAAGTTTGGGTATGTGTGTGCCGCGGGTGGGGCTGCACTTTGCTTTATGGGGCTGATCGCGATCTATGCGGTGGTGTGGAAGTATCCGAATGCGCCGATGGATGTGATGCCGGAGCAGCCGGCGGGGGTCGTGATGCCGGCTCCGAGTGCGCCGGCGCCGGGGTCAACGAGTCCGCAGCAGCCAGGAGTGGTGCGGTGATCGTGCATGGAGTGATGTATGGCGCGCTGGCGATCGCCGTTGCCTGCGTGTGCGTTGCGGAATGGTCGGTGATCAGGATGGCGCGGGAGGTCAATCGGCTGACGCTGCCCGGTGGAGAACGCCTGATCCGGGAAGGTATATCGCTGTGGTGGTTGCCGGGGTATAAACAGCGTCACATACGGAAGGTGTATCGGTCGCTGCAGCCTTATAGCGGTTTGCGGTGGGTGTATCCGGGGTCGCTTGTGATTGCGAGTCTGGTTATTTTGGCGGCGGTGTTGTTTGCGGCGCATGCGCAGGGCGGGGTGCAGTGATGCCATTTTCGAGCTCGGTTGGTCTCGCGGGCCTTGCGGTACTCGCCATCAGTGTTGGCGTGATGTACATCTGCACGATCAGAATGATCCGCGAGATAAACAAGGACCCTGGGCCTGAAGGACAAATACCTATGTGGTCAATGCTTCTTAGGACCACATATCTCTATCATCCGATGCAACGCTATCGCGCAAGTAACGGTAAGGATTCTTTGTACAGGTGCATGCAGATCGGCTGGCTTCTTTTTGGTATCGGACTCCTTGGTATATTTGGGAGCGATTTTGTCGGACGCGTCCCGCATTAAAAATCGGAATAGAAGGATCTCATGGCAGGAGCAACACCAAGGATCATTGTTGTGGGAGGCGGGCTGGCGGGGCTGGCGGCCGTCATCAAGATCGCCGAGGCGGGCGGTAAGGTCGATCTGTTTTCGATTGTGCCGGTGAAGCGGTCGCACTCGGTGTGCGCGCAGGGCGGGATCAACTCGGCCAAGAACCTGAAGGGCGAAGGCGACTCGACGTGGAAGCACTTTGACGACACGGTGTATGGCGGCGACTTTCTCGCCAACCAGACGCCGGTGAAGCAGATGTGCGAGATGGGGCCGGCGATCATCGATCTGCTGGACCGCATGGGCGTGCCGTTCAACCGGACGCCCGAGGGCTTGCTGGATTTTCGGCGGTTCGGTGGGACGCTGTATCACCGGACGGCGTTTGCGGGAGCGACGACAGGTCAGCAGCTCCTTTACGCGCTGGACGAGCAGGTGCGGCGCTACGAGAGCGAAGGCAAGGTGCAGAAGTACGAGGGGTGGGAGTTCCTCTCGGCTGTTCTGGACGACAAGGGGATTGCGCGTGGTATTTGCGCTTTAGATCTGCGGTCGATGGAGGTAAGGACGTTTCCGGCGGACGCGATCATTGTGTGCACGGGCGGCATTGGCGCGATCTTTGGGAAGTCGACGAACTCGGTCGTCTGCACGGGCTCGGCGCAGGCGGCGCTCTACCAGCAGGGCGCGGCATATGCGAACGGCGAGTTCATCCAGGTGCATCCGACGGCGATTCCGGGCGAGGACAAGCTGCGGCTGATGTCCGAGAGTGCGCGCGGTGAAGGCGGGCGCGTGTGGGTTCCGAAGGACAAGAACGACAAGCGCGAGGCGCGTTCTATTCCGGAATCGGACCGTTGGTACTTCTTAGAAGAGTGGTATCCGAAATACGGAAATCTCGTCCCGCGCGATGTGGCGACGCGCGCGATTCATCGCGTGGTGTACGAGTTTGGGATGGGGATCGACGGGCAGCCGATGGTGTATCTGGACCTGACGCACATCGACCGCGCGACGCTAGACAGGAAGCTCGAAGGGATTCTGGAGATCTACGAGAAGTTTGTCGGCGACGATCCGCGTGAGGTGCCGATGAAGATCTTCCCGGGCATGCATTACACGATGGGCGGCCTATGGGTGGACTTCAACCAGATGACCAACGTGCCGGGGATTTTCGCGGCGGGTGAGGCAGACTACTCGATTCATGGGGCCAATCGATTAGGTGCTAATTCTTTGCTGAGCTGCATCTATGGCGGGTTTGTGGCCGGGCCGAATGCAATGGCGTATGCGAAGAGTCTGCCGGCGCAGACGGGCGATGGTGGGCATGCAGCCGAAAAGCAGCGGCAGATGGAGATGAATGCGAAGCTGCTCAATAACCCGGGCAACGAGAACCCATTCCGCATCTGGCGCGAGCTGGGTGACACGATGACGCGGCATGCGACGATCATTCGGTACAACAAAGGGCTCGAAGAGGCCGACGCGAAGATCGTGGAGTTGCAGGAGCGCTTCCGGAACGTGAATCTGGCGGACAAGAGCCAGTGGGCGAATACCAGCTTTGCGTTTGCGCGGCAGCTTTGGAACATGCTGGAGCTGAGCCGCGTTGTAGTGCAGGGAGCGAAGCTTCGTGACGAGAGCCGCGGCGCGCACTACAAGCCGGACTTTCCAGAGCGCAACGACGAGAAGTTTTTGAAGACGACCAAGGCTTTCTTCCGCGACGGCGCACCGGCGTTTGAGTGGGAGGATGTCGACACGCAGTTTATTCCGCCGAGGCCGAGGAGATACGACGCGACCGCTTAGTTGCGGCCGCTGATCCTCTGGAGCCGAGACGATAACCCATGCGGTGGAGACCGCCATCCAAACGACTATGTTCGGACCTTATGCACTGACACGAGTGGTTTACGTCCTGCTGGTCATCGCGTTCGTAGCCGTGATGATTTACATGGTGTGGTACAACCTGCGCATCAAGCGGCGGACACGCGAGCTTGAGAGCAGCACGCATCAGCATTTCGGGACAGAGGAAGGGATAGCGGCCGGAACAGAGGCGGAGCACCAGGCGCATCTGCATCGCAAGCACTGATCTCGAATCGGGCCGCGAAGGAGGGCGAATGACACACACCGAAGAGGTCGTTGTCATTGTGTTGGTTGCTGCGGCCACGGTTGGGCGGCTGGTGTACATGGCCCGTGTGGCCGGTCTGAAGAAGAAGCGTGTGCGATGACGCCTCCGCGCTTTAGCACGACGATCGTTGGGATCGTGCTGGCGGTTGTGGCGCTGGGGTTTTATGGATTGATCGTGTTGTATGGCGCCTGGCTTGACGGCAGACGGCAGAAGATTCGGGACAAGGGAAAGCACCCGGTGACGGAAGGTTCGGGTGAGGTTCACGCAAGAGAAGACGAGGTTCAGGAGCACAGGAATGGCAGCAGGCGCGACGGCTGAAGTGACGACACCCAACCAAACGGCGACCGGCCGCACCTTCACGGTGAAGGTGAAGCGACAGGCCACACCCGACGCGTCCGCGAAGGAAGAGACGTTCGCGATTCCCTACCGCCCAGGGATGAACATCACTTCGGTGCTGGGCGAGATTGCGCTGAACCCGGTGACCGCGGATGGCAAGCAGACAACGCCGGTGAGCTATGACTCCAACTGCCTGGAAGAGATCTGCGGAAGCTGCGCCATGCGCATCAACGGCAAGGCAATGATGGCGTGCTCCGCGCTGGTGGACAAGCTGCTGGGACCGGACGGACGCGGCACGATCACACTGGAACCGCTGTCGAAGTTTCCGGTGGTGCGCGATCTCGCTGTCGACCGGAGTGTGCTGTTTGAGAATTTGAAGCGCGTGAAGGCGTGGGTGCCCATCGACGGAACGTACGATCTGGGGCCGGCGCCGCGGCAGTTTCCGCAGGTGCAGGAGCAGCGCTATCCGTTGTCGAATTGCATCTCCTGCACCATCTGCATGGAAGTGTGCCCGCAGTTCAATGATGTGACGAACTTTGTGGGTGCGGCGACGATTGCGCAGGCGAAGCTTTTCAACATGGACCCCGCGGGCGCGGTGCTCAAGGAAGAGCGGCTGCGCGCGCTGGCCGGCGACGGCGGTGTGCAAGAATGCGGCTTTGCGCAAAACTGCGTGCAGGCCTGCCCAAAGCAACTTCCCCTCACCGAGGCGATCAGCGATATCGGCCGCGATGCGTTCGTACAGCAGGTGAAGGATCTTTTCCGCCGCTGAGCGGGAAACAAGCTTTACACAACAGCGAGAATTCGCGGAGAATGGCGACAGCTTCCATCAACAGCACAACGGGTTTGAATGAAGAGCCGTCTCGAATACTTTCTCTGGGCGTTGTCACGTTCCGCGAAGACGGACAACAGCTGTCCGGCCTGCCAATCCGCTGATACGCGGCTCATCCGGCGCAAGTACTTGGTGACGGCTCTGCGCGAGTGTCCGCAATGTGGGCTGCGCTTTCGCACTCCAAAAGACGACAAGAAGTCTGCGGAGGAGTTCTATCGCGAAGAAGTATACAAGCAGGGATTCACGACCGACCTGCCTTCCGATCGCGAGTTAGAGAAGATGCTCGCCACTCGATTTGCTGGCACTGAGAAGGATTTCTCCCTCTACATCGATATACTCGCGGCTGCTGGCCTCCCCAGCGGCGCTCGGATTCTGGACTTCGGCAGCTCATGGGGTTACGGAAGCTGGCAGATGCGTGAAGCGGGCTTCGATGTGTATTCCTACGAACTGGGACGCAACCGCGATCGGTACGCGAAAGAGAAGTTAGGCTGCAAAGGCGTATCAGATCTGCGAAGTCTCGACGGCACCATCGACTGTTTCTTCTCCGCCCATGTCATTGAGCATCTCCCAGATCCATATGCGCTGTTTGAAGAAGCGGTCCGCTTATTGCGTCCCGGAGGGATGTTCGTCTGTTTCTGCCCCAACGGAGCACAGCAGCGAGAGTTGCGAGACCCCAAGGGCTACCACGCGAACTGGAACATGGTTCACCCGCTCCTGCTCACACCGGACTTCATGCTGAAGGCGGCCAGGAAATACGGCTTCAGCGAAAGTTCCGCATTCTCCACGCCCGCAACAGCGGAGGAAGTACGCGATATGAATGGGAATGGTTTAGGTGGGGATGAGCTGCTGCTGATTGCCCGCTGAAGGACTTCCCGGAAAACGCAGACTCAGCTTCTGATCTCACTCATCTTCCGTGCGGTCGATGTCAGAACAGGGGCACGTCCTAAATCCTCTGCCAGGAGGAACGGCTTAGATGGTAACCATTTTCTATTGCAGAGGATTTAGGCCGGCCTGTCGCTGGGGGCAATTACTTCGTAAACTCGCTGCTGCCGGGATTCTTGGTTTCGTTGTCGTGGATGCGGTTCTGTGCACGCTTGGCAGATTCCATCGCCTCGTGATCCAAACGACTACGTGGAGATTCGCCTGCGTTGGTGGCGTTCCCGCCGGTGGATTCGATCGCTTCGTGGGAAGGTCTTGCTCCGGTTTTGGTGGAATCCAAGCCACTTGCCATTTGTTCACCTCTCAGGAGCTTAAGATGGATGAACGCTAGATGGGGTTGCCGACGACGTCCCGTGCTGCGCCGCTATGGTACGGTGGGAGACAAGTGCGCTATGTCGTGCGCACAATTGCGTTTATGCGGAGCAGCCAAACACGATGACAACGGAACGGCTGCGCGACCGCTTGGCCGACTGGTATTCGCGCGTCATCGTGGTGTTTGCGGCGGCGTTCGCTGCACAACAATACACAATTCAGGTGCCGCAATATCTGGACCTGCGCAAGTTCGCGCTGGGGCAGGAGCGCATGCCATTTCAGGCGCGCGAGTTGATGCGATATCCACTGCTCTGGGCTGGGAACTCGAGCTTTCTGCAACGGCATACTGCGGGCCGTGCGGGGATGAACTCGCCAGAGCGGCTGGTGATCATGCTGACGTCCTTCGTCGCGCTCCTGCTGAGCATTTGGGCCGCGCAGAAGATCGACCGCATGTACTGGCCGAAGGCGCGAGTGCCGCTGTTACCCTTTGCCATTCTGATCGTTGTGTTCTTTTTTGATCTTGACCTGGGCGTTTCGTACAGCTTTCCCTATGACGTCCCGGCAATGATGTTTCTTGGCTGGGGCCTCTATCTGGTCCTGACGGACCGGTTCTGGTGGCTGCTGCCGTTGTTTGCAGCCGCCACATGGAATCGGGAGACGACAGTGTTTCTAATTCTCGCGCGTGCGGCGGTGGCGCTGGGGCGTGAGGGACGGTGGCGCCTCCGTGCGGTGAAGATGCGAGACGTGATCGAGATTGCGGTACTGTGCGTCGTATGGGTCTTGATCACAGGATTTCTGCACCACAGATACGCCGCGAATCCGACGGAGGCTGGATCGCGCATCATGACGAATCTGCGAGACCTTGCGCATCCGGTTCTGTGGCCCGGCATTCTGTGCGGATCAGCATTTCTGATGCCTTGGATCTACTGGCGCAGGGATCTGATCTCTGCGCCGCGTTTGCGCGCCTGCGTCCTTCTGCTGCCGTTTTGGGTGCTTATTCTGACGTGCTTTGGACAGCTGTTGGAGGTGAGAATCTACGGCGACATCGCCGTCTTTATCGCCGTATGCTCTGCGTCGATTCTGCGCGCGGAGTTCAGCCGGGATCGAGGGAATGGAATTCGAGAGGAGAACGTTGCTGCTTCCTGAAGAATTGAAAGACGCGATCGTGATCGATGGACATGCGGATACGCCGCAACGGTTCGTCGATGAGGGATGGGATTTCGATGCCGCGCTGGGTGACGGTCATCTGAACCTGGAGGCGGCGCGGCATGGCGGACTGTCGGCAGAGTTCTTTGCAATCTGGGTGCAGCCGGATGAGTGGCGCGGAAGATATGCATACCGCACATTGCAGCTGATCGACGGCGTGCATGAGCAACTGCGAAGACATCCACACGAACTGGCGCTGGGGTTGTGCGCTCGCGACGTGAGGCGTGCGCACGCGGAAGGAAGATTCTGCATACTGCTTGGGATCGAGGGCGGGCACTCGATTGAAAACAGCTTGGCGCTGCTGCGGATCTATCACCGGCTGGGCGTGCGATACATGACGCTGACCTGGGCGAACTCCAATGAGTGGGCCGACAGTTCCGGCGACATGGATGATGCGCGCGTGGCGCATCATAACGGGCTCACACATTTCGGCCGCGAAGTTGTGCGCGAGATGAATCGGTTGGGAATGATGGTCGACGTGAGTCACGTCTCAGACAAGACGTTCTGGGACGTGATGGAGACGACACGTGCGCCGGTCATCGCGTCGCATTCGAGTGCAAGAGCGTTGGCGAGCGCTCCGCGGAATCTGACAGATGAACAGTTGCGAGCCGTGACGACCTGCGACGGGATTGTGATGGTGAACTTCTATTCGTCGTTTGTGGATGACGCGTGGAGGGAGATGTGGAGCGCGAGCTCGGCGGAACGGGAAGATCTGACCGAAGCCGCATCTGCGGAATACCGCAAACGCGGTGAGCCAGTTCCCTACTCCGTTGCGCTGAAAATTGACCGCGAGTATTTCGCCGCGCGTGCGGCAACGATGAAGCGGCCATCGCTTGAGCGCGTCGTGGATCACATTGATCATGTAGCGAAGATCGCGGGAATCGATCATGTGGGGATCGGCACAGATTTTGATGGATTCGGCATCCTGCCGGAAGGGCTGCAGAGCGCGGCGGACCTGCCGAAGATCTATGCGGCGCTGACGACGCGCGGTTACACCGGCGCGCAGATGCGCAAGATTCTCGGCGAGAATCTGCTGCGCGTCATGGACGCGGTGCAAGGAAATACCACGTAGCGAATTACTTCAAGGCGAGAATTTCCATGCGCTCGATGCGAAGATCGTCGGCGTTGGCGAAGAGCTCAGGGGCTTTGGCCTTGAGCGCCTTGGCAATCTCGCCATTGAGATGTGCGTCGCGTCCGGCCTCGTCGTTGAAGGTATCGAAGACACCGTACATGCCCGGCCCCATCTTTACGCCATACCATGTAACGGTTTGAGGCTCGTTGTTCGCGAGTGTTGCACCCTGCTTGAGAAATGTTTCCACTTCCGCCTCTTTGCCGGGCTTCGCTTTCAGCATCACCCACAGTGCCTGTTTTGCCATCAGTCTCTCCTGCCGATGAGATGCGCGACGCCGGTTCGGTGTTTTGCAGGGCGCGCATCGAAAGAGTAGCCTGTTAGCTGGATGAATGTGTTGCGAATTTCCCTGAGAGTGGTGGGCGTGGCAGCGCTGACAGTATGCGGATTCGCCGGCGCGGCGGCCGCGCAATCGAGTTCAACGGCGCAGCTTCCTGATGCTCCTTCAACCACGGCGGGCGATGTTCCTGCCGCTGTGCCGACCGGGCCGACGGTGGTCTTCGATACGTCGATGGGCCGGATGACGTGCAAGCTGTTCAGCAAAGAAGCGCCCAATACGGTGAATAACTTCATCGGGCTGGCGACGGGCACGAAGACGTGGACCGATCCTGTGACGCAGCAGAAGGTCACGGGCAAGCCGTTTTATGACGGCACGACGTTTCATCGCGTGATTCCGCAGTTCATGATCCAGGGCGGCGACCGGCTGGGCACAGGCGCAGGCGACGCGGGCTATTTCATCGACGACGAAATCTCCCCCGCGCTGCGGTTCGATGTGCCAGGACGGCTGGCGATGGCCAACGCCGGGCCGAACACCAACGGATCGCAGTTCTTCATCACCGAAGTGCCGGTGCCGCAGCTCAATGGCAAACACACCATCTTCGGGCAGTGCGATGCGCATTCGGTGCTGGTTGAGGCGTCGATTGCGCGCGTCGAGCGCGACTCCCAGGACAAGCCGATTACGCCGGTCGTGTTGAACAAAGTGACGATTGTCCCGGAGGGTCAGCCGATTCCTCCGGAGCCAGCACAAAATGCGCCTGCGGCAGCGGCACCGGTCAGCGCATCTCAGAGTCATTGAGAATTCGGTACGATGGCTCAGTAAGAGTCGACGACAACAGAGAGTTTCAAGAAGGAGAAGTGATGGCCACAACTGCGGTATTCAAGACATCCGAGGGCACGATTAAGTGCAAGCTGTTTGAGCAGGAAGCACCTGAGACGGTGAAGAATTTCATCGGCCTTGCGGAAGGGACGAAAGATTGGAATTCGCGCTCCAAGAAAGGGCCGAAGCTGTATGACGGAACAATCTTTCATCGCGTCATTCCCGATTTCATGATCCAAGGTGGCGATCCCGAAGGCAACGGCATGGGCGGACCTGGCTACAAGTTCGCTGACGAAACAAAGGGCTCGCCACACCACTTCAAGCAGCCGGGCAAGCTGGCGATGGCGAATGCCGGGCCAAACACGAATGGATCGCAGTTCTTCATCACGGTGACAGACACGAGCTGGCTCACGGGCAAGCACACGATCTTCGGTGAGGTGACCGAGGGTTATGACGTCGTCGAGAAGATCAGCAAGGTGCCCCGCGACTCGATGGACCGGCCGAAGAAGCCGGTCGTGCTGGAGAGCGTGACAATCGAGCGAAGCTAAAACGCAGCGATGGCTTGAAGAGGGGCTCGTGCTGCGGCGCGGCCCTTCTCTTTTGCGATCAAGCGTTGGCAGGAATGGCGGCGCGGCGGCGACCTCGGAACCACTCGATCATGGGACGCTCGATGAGGCGATAGACGAGGTCGCCGGCGACGGTCGCAACGATAATGGCAGCCATGAGCGCTAGCGGCAGAATGTACGGCCCGCGGCCTCCGAAGCGAGCAAACAAGATGCCGACGACAGGCACGACAAAGCCGTGGACGAGATAGATGGAATAAGAGGCGTCGCCGATTTCGAGCAGCCACCTCGGCGCGCGTGCGCCGAAGGGCGATTCGAGTGCGACCGCAGCGGTGACAACAGCGAGCGCGGGAACGCCCCAGAGGATGCCTCCCCAGAGGACAGCGAGGGGTGGGTTCCAAAGAAGCAGTGGGACAAAGCCAGCGATCCCGAGAAGAATCGCGAGAGATCCGGGGATTTTGCGGGCCCGTGGAATCGATGTGGCGAGCAGCATACCGAAAAGAAATTCGAGCTGCATGGTGTTGGCATAGAAGTGCAGCGTGCCGTGGCGCTCAACGAACGGAATCGTCCGCGCGAAGGCCAGCAGGATGAGCACCGGCGCGAGCACGGGCAGGCGCGGTAGACGTGTGGCCAGCACGATGGCGAAGAGGACGTAAAAGAACATTTCGAAGATGAGCGTCCAGCCGACGGCGAGGACAGAGCCGTAGGCGCCTATGGGCGAGCGTGTGGGAAAGAAGAGATAAGACCCGAGCACATGCCACCAGCGGCCGAGCCCGACAACGGCGATGGTTGGCGCGGCGAAAAGCGCGAGCACCTTGGCGGTGGACGCGAGCCAGTACATGGGTGCGATGCGCTCCGCGCGGCGAGCGAAGAACGTGCGCGCGGGATGCGCGGAACCGAGCAGCGGCGCGGTGGAGATAATCATGACGAAGCCGCTGATGACGAAGAAGATGTCGACACCGGTGACGCCGTTGTTCCAAATGCTGAAGTCACGAGGGTCGCGGAGGTGAAGGAGCGTGGTTGCGTGGCGGACCACGACCATCTCCGCGGCGATGGCGCGGAGAACCTGAATGAGGCGATAGGTTTTGTGTGCGGTGGGGCCTTGTTGTAGCTCGGTGACGCGCGCAGCGGGTTGCAGCGCGAGGGTGTCGCTGGACTGGGCAGGCATCGATGAGCCAGTGTAGTCCAGCGAGGCCGAACGTTCGGTTAGAAAAAGGCCCGCTCCAGAAGCGGCCTTTCTGCTTTTGCGGCGCCGAGTTAAGCGACACCGATGACGGTGCAGAGTTCCTTGACCGCGTCGGCAGACTTGTTCAGAGCAGTCTG
The DNA here is from genome assembly GCA_035504135.1 of Candidatus Aquilonibacter sp. Taxonomy (GTDB): domain Bacteria; phylum Acidobacteriota; class Terriglobia; order Terriglobales; family Acidobacteriaceae; genus Granulicella. The sequence continues at coordinate 58,444 of DATJSM010000002.1, forward strand.
TTCCTCGGGCGTGAGCTTGATCTCGATGATCTGTTCAAGGCCTTTAGCACCGAGCTTGCACGGAACGCCGACGTAGAGGCCGTTGATGCCGTACTCGCCCTGGAGGTACGCAGCGCAGGGAAGGATTTTTTTCTTGTCCTTTAGGATGGCTTCGACCATCTCGACGGCGGCAGCTGACGGCGCGTAGTAAGCGGAGCCGGTCTTGAGGTGCTTGACGATCTCGGCGCCGCCGTCGGCCGTGCGCGTTTCGAGCTCCTTGATGCGCGCGGGCTCGATGAGCTCGGTGATGGGGATGCCGGCCACCGTGGAGTAGCGCGAGAGCGGCACCATGGTGTCGCCGTGGCCGCCGAGCACGAAGGCTGTGACGTTCTCGACCGAGACGTTCAGCTCCTCGGCGATGAAGGTGCGGAAGCGTGCGGAGTCCAGCACGCCGGCCATGCCGATGACGCGCTCGCGGGGCAGCTTGGCCTGCTTGAATGCGGTCTGCGCCATGGCGTCGAGCGGGTTTGAGACGATGATGAGGATGGCGTTGGGCGAGGCGGCGACGGCCTTCGAGACCACATCGGACATGATCTTGAAGTTGGTGTTGAGGAGGTCGTCGCGGCTCATACCGGGCTTGCGGGCGATGCCGGCGGTGATGACGACGATGTCGGAGTTGGCCGTGTCGGCATAGTCGTTGGTGCCGGTGATCTGACAGTCGCGCTTCTCGATGGGCATGGCTTCGAGGAGGTCGAGCCCCTTGCCCTGCGGCACGCCTTCGATGACGTCGATGAGAACGACGTCAGCGAGTTCCTTCGCGGCGATCCAGTGAGCGGCGGTCGCGCCTACGTTGCCGGCGCCTACGATTGTGACTTTTTTACGCATGTATCCAGGTCCTTCAGGGTGGTGTTTCGAGACGCCTTCCATGATATCTGTCGAAAGCGGTGAGCGTCGCGTATGTGCGATGAACGGACGGCTTGGGCAAATTGCTGGCATGCTGGATGTATGTGCGGGCGATATCTTCGGCGGAGCGACAAGCAGCGGATTGCGGAGGCGTTTCATTTGGGGAGGCTGCCGGAGAATTTCGTGCTGCCGCCGGACTACAACGTGGCGCCGACGACCTTTCAACCGGTGATCCGACTGAACCGCGATACGGGCGAGCGCGAAGTCGTGATGATGCGGTGGGGGCTGATTCCCTACTTCGCGAAGTCAGCCGATGAGTTCAAAGGTTTTTCGACGATCAATGCGCGTGCGGAGAACCTTCAGGAGCGGGCGCTGTGGCGAAGGCCGTTTGAGAAGCGGCGCTGCCTGGTGCCGGCGGATGGGTTCTATGAGTGGCAGAAGATCGACAAGAAGACGAAGCGGCCGTTTGTCTACACGCTGAACAACGGCAAGCCATTTGCCTTCGCTGGGCTGTGGGATGCTTGGAAGGATCCACGTAATGGAGAGTGGCTTCTGACGTTCGCGATCATCACCACAATTGCGAATGAGCTGGCGGCGGAGGTGCATGACCGTATGCCGGTGATTCTGCATCCGCGCGATTATGACCGCTGGCTCGAGCGCGGTGAGGCTTCGCATCTGCCGGTGGATCTGCTGCGGCCGTATGAGTCTGGCGAGATGAACGCGGCGCCTTGTAATCCGGCAGTGGGTGACACCAAGAACAACGGGCCCGAGCTTTTGCAATGCCCGAACCCGCCTGAACAGATTGATTTGTTGAACAGCCTGTAGCCGTCAGCCCATGTTTTCGATCATGCGGGTGGCGAACTCGCTGGTCTTGACCTTGGTGGCGCCCTGCATCTGGCGCTCGAAGTCGTAGGTGACGTACTTCTGCTGGATGGTCTTCTCCATTGAGTTCTCAATGAGGCGGGCGGCTTCGTGCCAGCCGAGGAAGTCGAACATCATGACGCCGGAGAGCATGACGGAGCCGGGGTTGATGACGTCCTTGTCGGCGTATTTGGGTGCGGTGCCGTGGGTGGCCTCGAAGACGGCGAAGCCGTCACCGATGTTGGCGCCGGGGGCAATGCCGAGGCCGCCGACCTGCGCGGCTGCGGCGTCGGAGATGTAGTCGCCGTTGAGGTTGGTGGTGGCGAGGATGGAGTAGTCGCTGGGGCGGATGATGATCTGCTGGAAGATCGAATCCGCGATGCGGTCGTTGACGAGAATCTTCTTTTTCCACTGGCCGTTGCCGTGCGTTTTACCGATGGCGGCGACAACGTCCTTCACCTCCTGGACGACGGAGTCGGCGAACTCCTTCGATGCGAACTCGATGCCCGGTTCGACCAGCGCGGCGTTCTCTTCGGGCGTGAGATTCGGGTTGGTCTCGAGGTTGCCAAGGATCCAGCTTTCGCGCTCGGTCACGGTCTGGTCGCGGAACTCCTGCGTAGCGACTTCGTAGCCCCACTCGCGGAAAGCGCCCTCGGTGAACTTCTGAATGTTGCCCTTGTGAACGAGCGTGACGACCTTGCGGCCGTCGTCAATGGCGCGCTGGATGGCGGCGCGGACGAGGCGCTTGGAGCCGGTGATGGAGATCGGCTTGACGCCGACGCCGGAGTCGGCGCGGATCTTCTTCTTGGTGCCCTGGAGCATCTCGTTGTTGACGAAGAAAATGAACTTCTCGGCTTCGGGGGTGCCCTCACGGAACTCGATGCCGGCGTAGATATCCTCCGTATTCTCCCGGAAGATGACGACGTCGAGCTTCTCGGGGTGCTTCACGGGGCTGGGCACGCCGGCGTAGTACTTGACCGGGCGGACGCACTGGTAAAGGTCCATCAGCTGGCGCAGCGCGACGTTGAGCGAGCGGATGCCGCCGCCGACAGGCGTGGTGAGCGGCCCCTTGATGGAGACGCGGAAGTCAACCGTGGCCTTGACCGTGTCGTCGGGCAGCCAGTTCTTTGTCTGGCGGAAGGCCTTTTCGCCGGCGAGGACCTCGAACCAGGCGACCTTGCGCTTGCCGCCGTAGGCCTTCTCGACCGCGGCGTCAAAGACGCGCTGCGAGGCCTTCCAGATATCGCGGCCGGTGCCGTCGCCTTCGATGAAGGGGATGATCGGGTTATCGGGAACGGTGTACTTGCCGTCGGCGTACTGGATGGCCTTGCCGTCGGCGGGGACGGCGATGCCGTTGTAGCTGGTCTGCATGAGCTGGCTCCTCGGGAAAATCGGGGATTTGGCCAAGCTAACAAACGCGCGCGAGGGCTGGCAACGCAGGCGGCCCGATAAACGCGCGGCTGGCCGCAGTGCCGTACTCACAAAAGAAAACCGCCTCTGCATCGAGGCGGTTTCACTTTCCGGTCGGTCTAATCTAGCGCGAAAACAGTCTGCGACGCGCAATCCCCGCAGCACCCAGAAGGCTCGTTCCGAGCAGCGCCAGGCTCGATGGCTCAGGCGTCGCTGTGACCGTGCTTGCCCCAACAAGCAGGCCAGTCGGTCCCGTTCCAGTCGGGCTTTCTGATCCGCCGCCGTTCGTAATGTCGAAGGTCAGCGTGTACATGCCCGGCCCAAGGTCATCGAAAGAGAACGGTGTGGCTGTGGTGAAGGAGTCGGCGTACGTATTTGAGAATGTGCTGCCCGATCCGGTCAGCGAGACCGTTCCCGCGTTATCGGAAGCAAACTCCCCTGACAGGTCGGATGTCGACGACAGAGTGAACTGGACCGTATAGATATACGCACCATTCGCGACATAGTCATTGTTTCCGCCGGTCGTGTTGATCCAGATTGCCCCTGGAATACTGGCTGTCCAGGCGCCGTTCGGCGTTGCAACGTTCTTTGCAGCACCGTTATACCCGTCGGCCCCGTCCACGTTGTACGCAGCCGATCCCGAGTTAAGATTTAAGTCGTCTGCCATAGCAACAACCGGTGCTGCAGCAATGGCCAGAAGAACGAGAGCCTGGTAGACCCGCATGGAATACCCCCGAGGAAACAACCTTATGCCCAAGTATGATGTCAATTCCCCATCCGTCTGGACAAAAACCTTGGTAACCAAACGATCTACACAAAGGTAACCAAGCGTTTGGTGACCATTGATTGATGGTCGCAATAGAGGCAGAACCAGGTGCAGAGAGATCGGACTTCCGTTGTGGCCGGATAATCCCTATGCGTCCGTCCGAGACAACCACTTTGGCCGGCGTCGCCTTTAGGTCGAAAGAGGCTGACTTCCTGGCGTCGACAGAATCTACAGGGCGGGCGTGGCGAACCGATTTTCGCGGGGAAATGGGACACGCGGCGCGCTTGCGCTGCGCCGCGCTAAGACTCTAAGCGGCGTGCAGTGTGGCTTCCGCACGCAGCCAGTCCACCTCAGGCGAACCGAAAGGGCGGCCGCGCTCAACCCAGAACTGCTCCGCGAGCCGTGAAATCTCTTCATAGGTCGGGACATGCCTGTCGACGACTGGGCCGGCGGGCGGGTCGCCGGCAGATGCCGCTGCCGCCTTCCTGGTCTGCGCCTTGCGGGTCGTGGGCTTCTTCTCAGCGGATGTGGGGGACTTGCGTGTAGCCATGAAGCGTGCCTCCAATCGGGGGATTTTGGGGTAACTCTATGGTAACGTGCGACGGCTCGAAAAACCAAGAAAAATTGGCCAAATGCCACACTTCCCGGGCGAAAACGCGGAAGAGGCCGGTATGGCCTCTTCCTTTGGATGCGGGATCGACGCGATCTAGAACTGACCCCAGAGAAGCTGGTTATAGACATCGTGGTGGAACTGAACCTCGCAGCCCTTGACGATGGTTCCCAGCAGGCGTGGGCAGCGATCAGCCGATCCCTGCTTTAGATCGGCATAGCGTGCCTTGACGTCCGCTCCCAGAAGCTCGGTCGTCCAATCGGCTTTGCGGAAGTCCTCAATCGCCGTGTAGATGTTGTCGGGCAGGTAGCGCTCCGCCTGGCGAAGATTCGGGATCTGCGCGATCTTGCCCGTGAGGCCGGTCTTGAACACCGAGAGCAGCACCATGTAGGGATTGGCATCCGGGCTGACCGACCGAACCTCGACGCGCGCCGACTTCTCGTTGCCGATCGGAATCCGCACCATCGAGCCGCGATCCACCGCCGACGCCTTGATCTGGTTCGGCGCCTCAAAGTGCGGGTCCAGTCGGCGATAGGCATTGACGCTCGCATTGAGCAGAAGGCAGAGATCGTTGCCCGCCGAAAGAATGCGATCCACGAACTCCCACGCGAACGGCGAGATTTTCTCCAGGCCGTTCGGATCCCAGAAAAGATTCTTGCCGTCCTTGGTGACCGACACATTCGTGTGCATGCCGGATCCGTTCACGCCCGTTACCGGCTTGGGCAGGAAGCTCGCCGTCATTCCCATCTGCGTCGCCACCTGGCGGCAGATCAGCTTGTACAGCTGAATCTGGTCTGCCGCCGCGATCGCATCGCCGTAGCTGTAATTGATCTCAAACTGCGAAGGCGCAACTTCGGGGTGGTCCTTCTCGTTCTCGAAGCCCATCGATCGCTGCACTTCGGCGGTCAAATCGATGAATTCGCGCAGCGGATCGCCGGGCAGCGAGTGATAGTACCCGCCCTGGTTGACGTACTCGAACTTGCCGGTCTCATGGTACCTGCGCTCCGCGTCGATGCCGTCGAACAGGAAGCCTTCGATCTCGTTCGCCGCGTTGAGCGTGTACCCGTTCTTCTCGAACTGCTCGTTGGCGAAGCTCTTGAGGAGACCGCGAACGTCGCCGGAGTAGGGCGATCCGTTCTTGTCGATCACCTCGCCGAAGACCAGCACCTTGCCGGGTCCGAAGACATCGGCAGGCGCATAGTAAAAGGCGCTCCAGTCCAGTCCGAGACGAAGATCGCTCTCCCGCTGCGCCGTAAAGCCGCGAATCGACGATCCGTCGAAGGTGAGATTGTCAAAGCTCTTGATCAAAAACTTCTTGTCGTAGTCGAGCATGTGCAGCCGGCCTTCGAGATCGGAGAAGAGCACGGTCACAGCCTTCACACCCTTGGTGTCTGTGAGCCACTTCATACGCTCTTCCTGCAGCTTGTCGATAGAGACGCGCTTGCGGCGCTGCTCTTTTGCTTTGAGATTGAGCTCCTCCAGCTCCTCATACGACAGCTCAAGAAAATTGCGGTATTCGCTCGACATAGCACTCCTTGCGGCAGTCCTGGCTGCCTGAAGATTTGGGTGGGGTGGGATCCGTTGCGGTCGTCCGGGCGTTGTGCGCCGGAATCCGGCCACATCTAAAAAGTAGCAGAAAGATCGGTCAAGTACCACGACAGATTCCGAGGGCACGGTATCGCGCCACGTGTCGGCGCAGCAGATGATCCGCCCCCGATGATTTTCACCGCAGCCGGCATTCTTCCGGCGGCGCAGCATGTGATAATTTCCCTTGGAGCGAACTCGCTTTCGCTACCTCGCCGGGCGGCCAAAATCTGGCAAGCGGATACACACCTGGAGGAACATTCATTGGGCAAGGACATGGTCCCCAAGCGCCTTTTTTTCACCAAGGGCGTTGGCAAACATAAGGAGCGGTTGACCAGCTTCGAATTGGCGCTTCGCGACGCCGGCATCGCAGCGCAGAATCTGGTGCGCGTTTCATCCATCTTTCCGCCACAGTGCAAGCTGATTACGCGCAAAGAAGGGCTGAAGTACTTGAACCCCGGCGAGGTCGTCTTCGCCGTGGTCGCCGAGAATTCCACGCGTGAGCCGCACCGGTTGGTCGTGAGTTCGATTGGCGTGGCGATTCCGACGGATAAGAACACCTACGGCTATCTCAGCGAACATCATAGTTTCGGCGAGACCGAGGAGCAGGCCGGCGACTACGCCGAGGAGCTTGCAGCCGAAATGCTCGCCACCACGCTCGACGTCGAGTTCGATCCCGACAAGAGCTGGGACGAAAAAAAGGAAATCTACCGGATGTCGGACAAGATCGTCCGCACGGCGAACGTGACACAGTCTGCGGTCGGCGATAAGCACGGCCGGTGGACGACAACGATTGCCGCGGCGATTCTGATCTTCGAAGATAAGTAACGGCAGCGCACCGGAGTGGAGAAGGCGCTGGTTTTATACCAGCGCCTTTCGCATGGTAGCTGATTCAGGCAGAGTTGGCGGGATTGAGGAGTTGGCGATGGCGGAAGGTTCGACTCGCGTTGCGTTGATTCAGATGTCGTGTGAGGCCTCGATCGAGGCCAACCTCGCCAAAGCCGTGGCGCGCGTGCGCGACGCCGCCGGGAATGGGGCTCGCCTCATCTGCTTGCCGGAATTATTTCGAGCTCAATACTTCTGCCAGCGCGAGGACCACGCCCTCTTCGACATCGCCGAATCGATTCCCGGTCCTTCGACAAAGGCGCTGAGTGAGGCCGTCCGCGAGCACAAGCTCGTCGTCATCGCCAGCCTCTTCGAGCGGCGCGCGCCGGGCCTCTACCACAACACGGCCGCAGTGCTCGACTACGCCGGCGACGCCAAAAAAGATACCGTCGTCGCGCTCTATCGCAAGATGCACATCCCCGACGATCCGCTCTACTACGAAAAGTTTTACTTCACTCCGGGCGATCTCGGTTTTCGAGCCCAGAAGACATCCGCCGGTCCCATCGGCACGCTCGTCTGTTGGGATCAATGGTATCCGGAGGGCGCACGCATCACCGCTCTGCAGGGCGCGCAGACGCTCTTCTTCCCCACCGCCATCGGCTGGCATCCGAGTGAAAAGGCCGAGTTCGGCGAACGCCAGTACGACGCCTGGCAGACCATCCAGCGCGCGCACGCCATCGCCAACGGCGTCTTCGTCTGCGCCGTGAACCGCGTGGGACACGAGCATGGCGAGGTGCAGCTTCCCAATGGCACGCTGCTCAAGGGTCCCGAAGGCGCAGGCCTGGAGTTCTGGGGCGGCAGCTTCGTCGCCGACCCTTTCGGCCGCATCCTTACCAAAGCTTCGCACGACAAGGAAGAGATCCTCTACGCCGAGCTCGATGCCAAAGAGGTCGAAGTGACCCGGCAGCACTGGCCCTTCCTGCGCGATCGCCGGATCGACGCATACGGCGGGATTACCAGCCGGTTCCTCGATTGAAGCGCGACGCAACGGCGGTGTGCCGGCTCAGTGCGGCGCTTTTGAATCGCTAGCCTTTGAGTTGCTCGCGCCGAGAGCTTTGCCGACATCGCGGACGGTCGTTCCCAGCGCGCGCCTGGTGTGGAGATAGCTCTTCTGCAGCGCATTCCCTGTCTTGCCTGAAGCGAGCGCAAGTGCAGCGTCGGTGTTCCCTCCGCTCCCCGCAATCGCCTCTCCTGTCGAATAGCTGATCGCGATGATGCCCTGGGCCGGATGGCGCCCGGCGTTGAACCACGCGATGTCGTCGGGCGGCAGCGCATTGAGTCTCGCGATAGGCTCCGGAGGAAAATCCGTGTGGGCCATCTTCTCTTCCAGCGGCCACGCCGTTGATGCCACGAAGTCCGATCCGTTCATCAGATGATCGAGCTCACCGAGATTGATGACCTGGCTTGTCCTCATCGGCTTCATCGCCTCGCAGCGGTCCGCGCCGCAGCCGTGATTGCAGAGCGACTTCGCGAGATACGCCGCATGCTTACCGGGCGAGATCCATATCTTCGCGCCGCCTTCCTCGGCACCTAACGCCGAGGCCCGTGCGATCTGGCTGACATCGCACACCGTGTTCTCGTGGGCCGCGGCGAACCAGTAGACGGCCGTCCACTTTGCCGCGCTCAGGTCGGGACTCGAAGCCTCGACCAGCACGGCTACATGCTCTGCGTCCAACGCGTGGCCATGCGCTCCGCAATCGGTGGCCCACAGATCGTAGAAATGAATCTCCGCCATCGGCGCCGTCGCTCCCGCGATCTTCACAGGAAAGACCTGCCCGTACACCGTTCCGTTTTCTGCCTCAGGAGTGGGTCGCAGCAGGTCAGGCTCGAACGTTGCCGGCAGCCCTGCGCAGTCATGTTGGCCGATGAAGAAGTGCGGCGCGAATTGCTCCAGAAGAGACTGTTCGACGCTGTCGCTAATCCCATCCTTGTCGGAGTCAACCTGCTGCATGCTTTGCCCGGCAACTGCCAGTGAGCGAAGAAGAAGCAACACCACACACAACCGGCCGCAAGAGCCCATCGAGCGATTGTCTCACTGCTAATCTCCTTGCTCGACCGCCGCCTCGGCGCGAGGTCCGGTTTTTCCAAGAGCCACTTCCAAATGTGAAACAATTTCCAAACGACCTTCGTCCCGTGTATAAAGCTGTCGCCCGATGAATCTGCTTTGCGCCGCTTCCAACGTCGGCGCACCTGCAGCAGCTCGGGAAAAGACCCTGCCGGAGCGTACCGAACGTGAACATCGAGATTCGCCGCGTTGTCGTGGCCTTTGCTGCCTTCTTTGTCATGTCGGCGGCGGGCCTTGCGCAAAGAGAACCCCTGAAACCAAGCGCGACCGGCGCCGTTCCGCCGCGCACCTGGGTCGACAAGGACACCGGCCATCGCGTCTGGCGCATGACCGATGAGCCCGGCTCCTCCGGCTTTTACTTCAACATCAACGCCTACACGCCCGACCTCAAGACGATGGTCTACACCGCGCCCGACGGCATTCACGGCCTCGACCTCGCCACGAAGAAGACGTGGCTCATCGTGCCCAATCCGCCGCGCCCCGCCGATGAAAACGGCCAGCAGTTCCGCTTCGGCGGCGTGCACGCCATCATCGTCGGCCACAAGACCAACTCCGTCTTCTTCAGCAAGGCCGATCCCGAGACGCACGTCATCACGCTGTACAAAGCCGATGTCTACACCAAGCAGGTCACCAAGCTCGTCGATCTGCCCCGCGGTCTCAACGTCGCCACCATCAACGCCGACGAGACCCTCGGCGCCGGCACCATGGACGATCATCCCAACGAGCAGGCCCAGTACGGACAGAACCGCGTCAATCCGCGCGGGCAGACCGGACCGCTCGTCCAGCCGCTCAACAAGGGCCAGATGATGGAGCGCCGCCTCGCCGCGCACATTCCGCTCACGCTCTACACCATCAATCTCCAGACCGGCAAGCTCTTCCCGCTGCTGCATTCCACCGACTGGATCAATCACCTGCTCTTCTCGCCCACCGACCCCACGCTGCTCATGTACTGCCACGAAGGTCCCTGGCAGAAGGTCGACCGCATCTGGATGATCCACACCGACGGCACCCACAACACGCTCATCCATCACCGCCGCATCGCCATGGAGATCGCCGGGCACGAGTTCTGGGGACTCGACGGCCGCACCATCTGGTACGACTGGCAGCCCATTAAAGGCCAGGACTTCTATCTCGCCGGCTACGATCTCGAAAACGGCCGCCGCACCGCCTTTCACATGGAACGCAACGACTGGTCCATCCACTTCAACCTCACCCGCGACCTCAGCCTCTTCTGCGGCGACGGCGGCGATCCCGGCCAGGTCGCGCACGCGCCCAACGGCGAGTGGATCGAGCTCTTCCATCCGCACCTCATCCCCACCGACGGCGCGCTCAACAGCCCCGACTTCTTCCAGCCCGGCTACTTCACCGCCGAGCACCTCGTCAACATGGCCTGGCATGACTACCATCTCGAACCCAACGTCCGCTTCTCTCCCGACGCGAAGATGGTCTTCTTCACCAGCAACATGTTCGGCCCGGCCTACGTTCTCGGCGTCGAGGTAGACAAGGCCGTCAACCCCAAACCGGATGAGGTCGTCTCCACGCCGGAGCTCGCGAAGAAGTACAACCCGCGCACTCCGGTGGACACAGGCAAGCGGCCCGACTAGCGACTTACAGGGCGGCCAGCGCGCTCTGCGACAATAGCTTTGAATGTCGCAATCGCAAAATGCTCAGTACCGCATGCCCGCCGAATGGGCGCCGCATGCCGCCACGTGGATCGCCTGGCCGCACAACCCTGAAGACTGGCCCGGCAAGTTCCAACCCATCCCCTGGGTCTACTGCGAGATCGTGCGCCGGCTCTCAAGCGTCGAAGACGTTCACATCCTCGTGAACGACGCCGCCGCCGAAAAGCGCGCCTTCGGCCTGCTCAAGCGTCAGGGCGCCAACCTCGCGCGGCTGCACTTTCATCCCTGGCGCACCGACCGCGTCTGGCTGCGCGACTCCGGCCCCATCTTCGTAAAGGACGCGCAGGGCAACTCCGCCATCACCAACTGGAAGTTCAACGCCTGGGCCAAGTACGACAACTGGCGCAACGACGACCTGATTCCCGAGCACATCGCGAAGCTCTACAACCTGCAGACCCTCGAACCGCGCGTGACGCTCGCCGACGGTACAGCCCATCGCCTCGTCCTCGAAGGCGGCAGCATCGACACCAACGGCGCCGGCCTTCTGCTCACCACCGAAGAGTGCCTGCTCAGCGAGGTGCAGCAACGCAACCCCGGCGTCAGCAAGGAACAGCTCGAGCAAGCCTTCCACGACTATCTTGGCATCGAAAAAGTCCTCTGGCTCAATCGCGGATGCGCCGGCGACGACACGCACGGCCACGTCGACGACGTCGCCCGCTTCGTCCCCGGGTCCGATGAAACCGGCAATACGATCCTCACCGCCATCGAAGAGAACACCGCCGACGAAAATCACCTCCCGCTCGCCGAAAATCTCGAGCGCCTGCACGCGGCCCGCAATCTCCACGGCAAACCATTCGACATCAAAACGCTGCCTATGCCCGCGCCCGCCCTCTTCGAGGGCCAGCGCCTTCCCGCCAGCTACGCGAACTTCTACATCGCCAACGGACTCGTACTTGTGCCGACCTTCAACGACCCGAACGACCGCATCGCCTTGACCACCATCGCCGGCTGTTTCCCGGATCGCGTCGTAACCGGCATTCACTGCACAGACTTCATCTGGGGCCTGGGCGCGCTGCACTGCATGACTCAGCAGGAGCCCGCGTAGCCGTCCAGATCGCAATCACTCCAAGGTCCGTTGCCAAACTTGAGACCCCTCCGTTTGCACAGCCGCGAACTCGCTAGACTTCGGTCTATGGCGCGGTCTTCTCGATTCAAAGTTGCAGCCGGCGTGTTGGGCATCGCCGGCATTGGCGCGCTCATCGGCTGCCAGGTTCCCGTCACGCCGTGGCCCGGATCCAGCTCCGCCACCAGCGGCGCCGCCATCGAAACCCACTACTCGCCGGACGAAAACCTCGAGCACTACGATCTTTCCCTGCTCCGCTCCGCGCACAAGAGCATCGACCTCTGCGGCTTCAGCTTCACCGACCAAGCCGTCGGCGCAGCAATCGAAAGCGCCGCCCGCCGCGGCGTCCACGTCCGCGTCTACCTGGACCGCAGCCAGTCCGACGACGAGCTCGACCGCGCCGCCAAACACGATGCGCAGCCGAAACCCACCGGCCGCAAACACGATGTGGAGTTCGCCGACGGATTCTTTTCAGATGATGCCATCGAGCCCGGCCGTACCGACGAGGCCGTCATCACCCAGCTCGCCGCCACGCCCAACGTCGAAGTGAAGATCAAGCGCTCCCGCGTGCTCATGCACCTGAAGTCCTACGCCGTCGACGGCCAGACCCTGCGCTCCGGCAGCGCCAACTTCTCGCCCAGCGCGCTCAAACGCCAGGATAACGATCTCGTCGTGACCAAAGACGCAGGCAGCGTGCGGCGCTTCGAGCTGGACTTCGATCAACTCTGGTCGCGCCCTGACAACCAGCGCCTCGAGCCTCAATCCTGATCGCAATTCGCTCAGTGCACGTAGGGGGTGCCCCACGTCTCGCTCTTGAGACGTGGGTTCGCAGGATGCCTAATCATGCGCCACTCTAACAGTCGTCCAGAATCCCCTTCGACAGATACCGCTCCGCTGAATCCGGCACCACGGTCACCACGCGCCTGTCCGGCCCCAGCTCCCGCGCTACCTCGAGCGCGGCAAACACATTCGCTCCCGAGCTTGACCCAGCCAGCACGCCTTCCTCGCGCGCCAGCCGCCGCACTATCTCAAATGCCTCGTCGTCGCTCACCATGACGATGCGGTCCGTCACGCTGCGATCAAAGTTCGCCGGAATAAACGACACGCCGATTCCCTCCACCCGATGATGCCCCGGCACGCCGCCCTGAAGAATGCTTCCCTGCGTCTCAACCGCTACTGTCAGCACCTTCGGCGCTCGCTTCTTGAGACACCGCGCCACACCTGTAAACGTTCCCGCCGATCCCACCCCGATCACCACCGCATCGATGCGGCCTTCCATCTGCTCCCAGATCTCTTCCGCCGTCGTCTGCTCGTGAAAGTCCGCGTTGGCCGGATTCTCAAACTGCATCGCTGCAAAGGCTCCCGGTGTTTGCTCCTCAAACTCGAGCGCGCGCTTGATCGCTCCGCTCATCATCTCGGCCTCGGGCGTGCGTTCCACCTCCGCGCCCAGCCCGCGCATCAAGATGCACTTCTCTTCGGCAAATCCCTCCGGCACAAACAGCTTCACGCGATAGCCGCGCTGCACGCCGATCAGCGCCAGCCCCACGCCCGTATTGCCCGCCGTCGCCTCCACGATCGTCCCGCCCGGCTCGAGCTCTCCGCGCCGCTCCGCATCCAGCACAATGCCCAGCGCCGCACGGTCCTTGATGCTTCCGCCCGGATTCATCGTCTCCAGCTTCGCCCACACCTCAGCCGAATCCGCGCCCGCTACCTTCGCCAGCCGAACCATGGGTGTGTGCCCCACCAATTGAGTGATGTCTGTCCCAATCCGCACGCTGCCCGCCGCTCTCCTACTTCCCTTGCGTCCCCGATGCGCCTGTCCCACCCGCGCCGGCAACCTTCGGAAAATATCCTGAGCGCGTCCTCACCTGCAACCCGTGGTACCCCTTTTCCTTGGCCTCCACGTGAATCGTCCTGTAACCGCCCAGTTCCGGCGACTTCGTCGACCGATACTCAATCGTGTATTGCGACCGAATATCCTGTGCGACTTCGTGCGTAATCCCGTCCACCTCTTTCAGCGATCGCGGAAAGTACGCCAGGCCGCCTGTCTGCTCCGCCAGCTCCTCGAGCACCTCGCGCGAATGCCTCGCCTCCGAGTGGCTGACGTCCTCACCAAACAGCAGCCCGATGCAATAGATCTGCGGCCCATCCAAATCCTGCACCCGCCGGATCGTCTGCTCCAGCGTCGCGCTCGACGCATTGTCATCGCCGTCCGTCACGATCAGCAGGACCTGTTTCGAGCGCTTCGCATTCTTCGCCAGATAGTCCGCCGACGCGATTACCGCGTCATACAGCGCCGTCCCTCCGCTCGACTTGATATACGCCAGCCCCTGTTGCAGCTTCTCAATCGAGTTCGTGAAGTCCTGGTCGATGTATGCCTCCGAGCTGAAGTCCACCAGGAACGCCTCGTCCTGAGGATTCGACAGCCGCACCAGATCCAGCGACGCCGCATCCACCGCCGCGCGCTTGTCATACATCGACCCCGAGCTGTCGATCAAAATTCCCATCGACACCGGCACATCCTCATGCCGGAACCCGATGATCGTCTGCGGCACCCCGTCCTCATACACATGGAACGCGCTCTCCGGCAGGTCCATCACCGGCTCGCCGCGGTCGTCGATCACCGACGCATTCAGCCGCACCTCATACGCGTTCGCGCGCATGGTGTACTGCCCATTTTCTTTCGTGATCTCGCCCGCCGTCTGCGGACCCGTCGGCTCCGGCACCATCTTCCGGTCCGCATCCGGCGACGGGACCGGATCGCTGTCCACCGTCAACGGCTGCTGCGCCTGCGGCGGCTTCGTCTGCGCCGCACTCTGTTGCGGAACCGCCCTCACCCACGCCCCGCATACCATCGCGCAGGCAATCAGCCACCATCCGCTACTGCGTCGGCGCATAGTACCCCTCGCGGCTGTGCACCGTCAGCGGAGGCAGCCCCGAAGGCTCCATCAGCTTCACTCGCAGCTTCCTCCACTGCCCATCCCGCCGCGTGTCCGTCGGCGTATAGCCAATCACGTATTCGTTGCGCAGCTCTTCGCTGATCCGCTGCGCGATATCGGTCAAATCCTGCATATCCATTACACGGAACATCCGGCCGCCGGTCGACTCCGAAATCTCATTCAGCAGCGTCGGTCCGTTCACCTCTTCCTCCGTCGGTGCATACGCGTCGAAGATGCCAATCGAATAAATCTGCACCTCGGTCTCGCGCACCACTCTCTCCAGCTCGCCTTCCGTATACCGGCTCCGGTTGTCGCCGCCATCGGAGATCACCAGCAGCGCCCTGCGTTCGTACTTTGCCTGCCGCAGCTTATTCACACCCAGGTAGATCGCATCAATCAGCGCCGTCCGGTTCTCCGGCCTCAGCATCACCATACGTGCTTCGACGTCTTCCACATCACTTGTGTAATCCACCAAAATTGCCGGCCGGTCATTGAACCCTACGACGAAAAATTCGTCCTGCGGATTACACGTACGCAAAAACGCCGTCAGCGCGTTCCTCGCCCGCAAAAATTTCGAGGTCATGCTCCCGCTCAGATCAAAAATGATTCCAATCGAAAGCGGCGCATCTTCGGTCGCAAAGCTCTTGATCGTCTGCAGATTGTTGTCGTCGTAAACCTCAAAATTCTCTTTTTCCAGTCCCGTCACCAGGCGATTCATCGGGTCCGTCACCGTCAGCGGCACCAGCACCAGGTTCACATTCACGCGTATCTCCGCATTGGGCATGCTGGTCGCCTTCGCGCCGACGTCATGGCCCGTTATCAGTGGCCGCGCATCCTTCGGCTCCGTCGACACCGCCGGTGTCGGCGTCTTCACATCGCCCAGCGGATTCTCCTGGGCCCACCCTCCTGCGCCTGCCAGCCATCCCGCCACGAGCATCAACAAGGCGGCCCACTTCACATATCCGCCGCGCCACCCACTACGTTCCACCCGGCCCAACTCCGCGCACTGCATACGGCACCTCTGCTCCGCACGCCTTGTCCCCTGAACCCATGGCGGGGAGCCCTGCGCTAACAACTATCGCACCGCGCAGCCCTCTTCACCAACTCCGTCTTTTCTCGACGCACGACCAACCCCTCGTCATCTTCGCCTACTTCAAAGCCCGTCACCCGAGCGGAACGTCCGCGCCGCCAATTCGGCGCACGCGGCGCACAAACTCCGCAGCCGCCAAATGCGACCGGCCTCGCGGCTTCTTCCGCCAAAATTCACGACGAAAATCGCACAAACGGCCCCTTGCACCGCAGAATCTCTCTCCGTCCACAAACCAAATTGACCCTTTCGCATTCATAATGCTCTAATTCGCCAGTCTCCTCTCAAAAGGAGTCAACCCAGCACCACCCAGCGGTCCCCAGCAGACCGAAAACCTAGTTTTTCCCCCTTTGCACGTCTTCAGGAGGACACCTGTTCATGCATCTCGGCGCACCCGCGGCTCTGCTTCTCGCCTTTCAGGACTACTCTCCAGCCGCCACCACCGTCTCCTCTAACGACATCCTCTGGCTCTGGATAGCCATCGGCATCGGAGTGCTTGCCCTCGTCGCCGCGCTCGTCATCGCCCGCATCGTGCTCGCTGCGGAGACCGGCACCGAAAGCATGCAAGCCATCTCCAATGCCATCCGCGAGGGGGCCGAGGCCTTCCTCGCCCGCCAGTACCGCACCATCGCCATTATCGCCATCGTACTGGCCGTGATTCTCTTCATCGGCTACCACGCCTCCGCGCGCACCGCGCCCTACGCGCTCCGCACCGTCATCAGCTTCCTCGTCGGCGCGCTCTGCTCCGGGATCGCCGGCTATACCGGCATGTACGTCGCCATCCGCACCAACATCCGCGCCGCTGCCGCCGCCCGCAACTCCTTCAATAAAGCTCTTCAGACCGCGTTGCGCGGAGGCGCCATCACCGGCCTCGTCGTCGTTGCGCTCGCCCTGCTCGGCATCAGCATCCTCTTCCTTATCTACGGCGGCGCCAACAACGCCGTTGCCGTCGTCGACCAGCTCGTCGGCTTCGGCTTCGGAGCCTCCCTCGTCGCCCTCTTCGCCCAGCTCGGCGGTGGCATCTACACCAAGGCCGCTGACGTCGGCGCTGATCTCGTCGGCAAGGTCGAAGCCGGCATCCCTGAAGACGATCCCCGCAACCCCGCCGTCATCGCCGATCTGGTCGGCGACAACGTCGGCGACTGTGCCGGCCGTGGCGCCGACATCTTCGAGTCCACCGCCGCCGAAACCGTCGGCGCCATGATTCTCGGCGCCGCCCTCTATCCGGTATTCGGAATTCGCGGCATCCTCTTCCCGCTCATCATCCACGCCATCAATCTCATCGCCTCCACCATCGGCGTCGCCGTCGTCCGCAGCAAGGAAACCGGCGATCCCATGCGCGCGCTCAACCGCGGCTTCTACGTCACCGCCATCCTTGCGCTCGGCGGCTTCGCCGTCGTCGTCTGGAATCTGCTCACCGGTCCCGGCGTCCAGCCTGCATGGTTCTTCGGTTGCGGCGTCGTCGGTCTCGTCACAGCGTTCCTCTTCGTCTGGATCACGCAGTACTACACCGAAACCCGCTATCGTCCCGTGCGCTCCATCGCCGACGCCTCGCTCACCGGCCCGGCCACCAACATCATCAGCGGCCTCGCTGTCGGCATGGAGACGCCCGCCCTGCCGGTCATCGTCATCTGCGGCGCACTTCTGCTCAGCTACTACTTCGGCATCCGCGGCCTCGATGGCTACCCCGGCATCTCGGACTATGAGAAGGGCATCTACGGCACGGCGATTGCGACGATGGGCATGCTGGCAACCGCGGCCTACATCCTCGCAATGGACACCTTCGGTCCCATCACGGACAACGCGGGCGGCATCATCGAGATGTCCCACCAGCCCGACAACGTCCGCGAGCGCACCGACAAGCTCGACGCCGCAGGCAACACCACCAAGGCGCTCACCAAGGGCTACGCCATTGGTTCCGCCGCGCTGGCCGCCTTCCTGCTCTTCTCCGCCTACCTTGAAGAGGTCCGCACCATCGTCGTCCACAAGGTCGAGCTCGCCGGCGCTGCCGGCTACATGCCCCACGGGTGGTCGTTCACCAACATCAACCTCGCGGAGGTTCCGGTCTTCGCCGGCGCTCTGCTCGGCGCCATGCTCGTCTTCCTCTTCTCCTCGCTGGCCATCCGTGCCGTCGGCCGCGCCGCCCAGAAGGTCGTGCAGGACGTCCGCGACCAGTTCCGTGAGAACCCCGGCATCATGGAAGGCACAACCAAGCCCAACTACGCTCGCTGCGTCTCCATCGTCACCGGCGCCGCGCTGCGCGAGATGGTCATTCCCGGCCTTCTGGTCGTTCTTATGCCGGTCGCCGTCGGCCTCATCTTCCGCAACTTCTCTGCCAGCTTCGGCACCAGCGCCGTCGCGCTCACTCCTGGCCAGATGGCGAACGTTCCCATGATCAACGGAAGTCCGGTCAACCTCGGCGGTGCCACCGCCGTCGCCGGTCTGCTCATGGTCGGCACCATCGCCGGCATCCTCATGGCCATGCTGATGAACAACGGCGGCGGCGCCTGGGACAACGCCAAGAAGCTGATCGAAACCGGCCTGCACGGCGGCAAGCGTTCCGACGCCCACAAGGCCGCGGTCGTCGGCGACACCGTCGGCGACCCCTTCAAGGACACCGCCGGCCCCAGCCTGCACGTCCTCATCAAACTCCTGGCGACGATCACCCTCGTCCTCGCCCCGTTGTTCCTGTAGCCGAATCCACAATCCTGGGCGCCATGCACAATCTGGGTGGCTCACCCTTTCGCAGCTTCATCGCGAAAGGGTGGGTTATCGCGCGCAAAAGCCAGCGACCGTTTTCCTCCGATCCTTCCGTCAAACGCTTGACAAGCCCCATAAAATAAATCTAGGAGCAACACCGCCCGGCCCAGGCCGGGTTCGCTCTTTAACAATCCGGTCGACGCACCCGAGTCCACCGCTAAAGTCTCCCGATGGAAGACTTTGCACAAAAAAAGGGGGGAGGGGGTACCCACCGGCCAGCCAAAAAATCCCGGAACTTCCACGCTCCTCTCGGGTATTCTTCTTCGGTCCACCCAGCAGAAGATTTCCACATCGGAGAAAAATTCCATGAGCTCCGTCCGCATCCTCGCCGGGACCCGCAAAGGCGCCTTCGTCCTCACCTCTGACGGCAAGCGCAAGGACTGGAAGATCTCCGGCCCGCACTTCACCGGTTGGGAGATCTACCACCTCAAGGGCTCGCCCGCCGACCCCAACCGCATTTACGCCTCGCAGTCCTCCAGTTGGTTTGGCCAGCAGGTGCAGCGCTCCGACGACGGCGGCGAAACCTGGAACCCCGTCAGCGCCAAGTTCGAGTACGACGGCGTCCCCGGCACGCACCAGTGGTACGACGGCACCCCCCACCCCTGGGAGTTCAAGCGCGTCTGGCACCTCGAACCTTCGCTGACTGACCCTGACACGGTCTTCGCCGGAGCCGAGGACGCCGCGCTCTTCACGTCCACCGACGGCGGCAACAACTGGACCGAGCTCCCGGGCCTGCGGACCAACGCCACCGCCGCCGGATGGATGCCCGGAGCCGGCGGCATGTGCCTGCACACGATCATTCTCGATCCAACCAACCCGGATCGAATCGTGATTGCGATCTCGGCCGCGGGAGCGTTCCGAAGCGATGATGGCGGCAAGAGCTGGAAGCCGATCAACAAGGGTCTCAGCTCGAAGTTTCTGCCGAATCCGACAGCCGAAGTTGGTCACTGCGTGCACCACATTGCGATGAACTCGAAGACGCCAAAGACGCTCTTCATGCAGAAACATTGGGATGTGATGCGCTCCGACGACGCCGGCGACCAGTGGACGAAGATCTCCGGAAATCTGCCGACGGACTTCGGCTTCGCCATCGACGTGCATGCGCATGAGCCCGAGACGGTCTACGTCGTGCCCATCAAGTCCGACTCCGAGCACTTCCCGCTTGACGGCAAGCTGCAGGTCTTCCGTTCAAAGTCCGGAGGAAACGAGTGGGAGCCGCTCACCAAGGGCCTTCCGCAGCAGGATTGCTACGTGAACGTGCTGCGCGATGCGATGGCGGTCGACGCGCTGGATGACTGCGGCATCTACTTCGGCACCACCGGCGGCCAGATCTACTGCTCACCCGACGCCGGCGACAGCTGGACGGCAATCACCGAGCATCTTCCACCGGTGCTCTCGATCGAAGTGCAGACGCTCGCATGAGTTTCGAGCATGCAAAGCATCGCATTCGCGTTGAGCTTCCGGCGCCGCTGCTGCGGCATGTGAAGATCACCGCGGGTCATGAAGTTGCCCTCGAAGTCGCCGCGCCCGTAACGACGCGGCGCGTGCTCGATGCGCTCGAAGCCTTGCACCCCACGCTGTGCGGAACGATTCGCGATCAGACGACGCTGGAACGGCGCGCGTTCATTCGCTTCTTCGCGTGCAATGAAGATATCTCGTTCGCTCCGCCGGACGATCCTTTGCCCGAAGCCGTGATCGCTGGGCGCGAGCCGCTCATCGTTCTTGGAGCCATCGCAGGCGGCTGAAGCGCCACGCGCAATGGGTCTCCTTCTCCGTACAATGAAGAGATGGCTCGTCTGTTTCCGTTCCGCGCACTTCGTTACGATCCCACCTGCGTCAACATGGCCGATGTCGTCACGCAGCCCTACGACAAGATCGACAAGGCGATGCAGGATCGCTACTACAATCTGAGCCCTTACAATTTGGTGCGCGTTGTGCTGGGCAAACATCAGCCGGAGGACGACGACGAGCATAACGTCTACACGCGCGCAGCCGAGACGCTGAAGAAGTGGCGTGCCGAACACATCCTGCGCGAAGAGTCCACGCCCGCGATCTACGGCTACTCACAGACCTACACGGTGCCCGGCACCGGAGGAAACACCGGCGTCAAGGCGGAGATTCGCGAGCGGCGCGGCTTCATCGCGCTCGGACAGCTCTATGATTACGCCGACAAGGTTGTCTATCGTCACGAGCAGACGTTTCCGAAGCACAAGTCAGATCGGCTCGCTCTCTTTAAGGCCACGCGGGCGTACTGCGAGCAGATTTACATGCTGTACTCCGACCCGACATTTGCCGCGGAGCATGCAATCTTCGATACACCTCCGCCGACGGTAGGCGATTCGGCCACGGTCTCTCACGTTTCACGCACGCCGGATCTGGAGATCGTCGACGAATACCACGTCGTTCACAGGCTGTGGATGGTCACCGACGCACGTTTCATCCAGCGGGTGCTGGATGCGATGAAGGACAAGTGGCTGCTGATCGCCGATGGACACCATCGCTATGAGACCTCGGTGGCGTATATGCACGAGCGCGCCGATGAGCAGCATATCGATGCGAAGGCGCCGCCGAAGATGACTCCCGATGGGCTGCCGCAGCCTGCGTTTCCCGAACAGGCGATGATGATGACCTTCGTGAACATGGATGCGCCGGGCATTACGATTCTGCCCACGCATCGTGTCGTCTCAGGACTTGAGAACTTCAAGATCAAGGAATTTGCAGAACGCGCGAAACAGTACTTTGACGTGGATGAGCTGCCGGCTGGCCTTACGCCGGCAGAGTTGCTGGCGAGATTGAATGCGACGCATGGAATCGCTTTCGTTGCGGCGGCGCGCGAAGGTAACCTCCTGTTGACACCAAAGGCGGAAGCGACTGCGCCGTTGTTGAAGAATCTTTCGCCGCGGCAGGCGCAACTGGACGTGACGCAGCTGCATAAGATCGTGATTGAGAAATTGCTGGGGATGGACGAGGAAAAAGTCCGCAAAGGCGAGAACATACGCTACTATCGCGAGGCGGGTGAATCGGTGGAGCGGGTGATGAGTGGAAAGGCCGACGTGGCATTTCTGATCAAGCCGGTGACGCTGGAACAGATGAAGGACATCTCGCTGAACCTCGAGGTCATGCCGCAGAAGTCGACCGATTTTTATCCGAAGCTGCTGTCGGGCCTGGCGATGTATACCCTGCAATAGCAAAAGCAAATCATTGTTGGGGAGAGGTCAGTATGGCGAACCTCGTCCAGACGACTCCGTTCATGCATGTGCCGATCGAACAGCTTGAGTCAGCTGTGCGATTTTTCGAACAGGTGCTCGGCTTCAACTCGCACACGCGTATGCGCGATTATGCCTATATGGAGCGGGATGGATGCGCCATCCGAATCTGGGGACGCGCAGACGCAGCCGATGCTCCACGCGGGCAGAGGAACTTTCGATACTACTTCGACGTGCGCGATGTGGATGCACTCTATGAAGAGCTCAAGCCACAGCTCGATCAGTTGCCCGATGGCCACGTTCACGGACCCGCAGACAAGACGTACCACCAACGCGAGCTTTTGGTGCTCGCGCCGGACGGTGATCTTGTGTGCTTTGGGCAGAGGTTGTGAACGCGGCATCGTAAGCTCATTGCATGGCAATTGAGGACGTGACCCTTGAGGGTGATCATGTAAGGCTGGAGCCGCTAGAGCGGCGGTATGCGGCGGCGCTGGCCAAGGCTTCGGCCGCGGACACTTCGTTGTATCAGTGGAGCATCGTTCCGGTGGGACGCGGAGCTGTGGAGAGTTACATCGACACGGCGCTGGCGTGGAGAGAGGCAGGCACGGCACTGCCGTTCGTGACGGTGCGGAAGGCCGACGAGGCTGTGATTGGGTCGACGCGGTTTTTCGAGCTGGAGCGATGGGCGTGGCCGGAGGGATCGGCGCACTGCGGCAAGCATGTGTTCGATACGGGCGAGATTGGCTACACGTGGCTGACGGCTTCGGCGATTCGGACGGCCGCGAATACCGAGGCGAAGCTGTTGATACTGACGCATGCGTTCGAGACGTGGAAGATGTGCAGCGTGCATCTATGCACGGATGAGCGAAACGAGCGCTCGGCGAATGCGATTCTGCGGATTGGAGCGAAGTTCGAGGGCGTGCTGCGCGCGCACAGGATGGCCGCGGACTTTACGCCGCGGAATACGAAACGGTTTTCGATTGTGGCGGAGGAGTGGCCTCAGGTAAAACGCGGGCTAGAGCAAAAGCTCGCCGCGTATTAAGCCGCGTATTAACAGGTTAGAAAGTGATTCTCAGGAAGTGCCAAATTCGAGAGCATAGGTCACGATGTTGAGAATCGCTGCCACGAACCACTTGTTTGACCGAAATCCCGCTGCAAATCCCGCGGCCGCGCCTGAGAACGCCAACACGCCAAATGCAAGTCCCGGATGAGAAACGAATGGTCCCCAAAGTCGGACCCTGGCGGGCTCATGTACCCGGGACATATAGCCGACAACACACCAGTTCACCAGCACCGTATAGAGACTGAACAGACCTGCGGAGACCGACCAGGAAGCCGAAGAGAATCTCTGCGGCCGAGGACTCATCGCGAGATGCCTTCGATTGGGGAGCTGGCGCTGGCGTAGAGCTTTTTGGGCATGCGGCCGGCGAGGAAGGCTTCGCGGCCGGCTTCGACGGCCTTCTTCATGGCGGAGGCCATGAGGATGGGGTTCCTGGCGCCGGCGATGGCGGTGTTGAGGAGGACGGCGTCGAAGCCGAGCTCCATGGCGAGGGCGGCGTCGGAGGCGGTGCCGAGTCCGGCGTCGACGACGAGTGGGACCTCGGTGATGAGCTCACGCATGGTGCGCAGCGTGTAGGTGTCGGCTATGCCGATGCCGGTGCCGATGGGCGCACCGAGAGGCATGACCGCGGCGGCGCCAACGTCGATTAGGCGCTTGGCGAAGACGATGTCGCCGGTGGTGTAGGGCAGGACGGTAAAGCCTTCGTTGACGAGGACGCGGGTGGCTTCAACGGTGGCCTGGACGTCGGGGTAGAGGGTGGGCTGGTCGCCGATGACCTCGATCTTGACCCAGTCGGAGAGGCCGACCTCGCGGGCGAGTCGGGCGGCGCGGATGGCTTCCTCGGCGGTGTAGCAGCCGGCGGTATTGGGCATGAGGAAGAAGCGCGCAGGGTCGATGAAGTCGAGGAGGGATTCCCTGGAGCGATCGAGATTGACGCGGCGGACGGCGACGGTGACCATCTCGGCGCCGGAGGCTTCGATCGCGGCGGCGGTTTCGGGGCCATCCTTGTACTTGCCGGTGCCGACGATGAGGCGGGAGCGGAAGCGGCGGCCGGCGATGATGAGGTCGTCTGCGGTGGTGGTGGTCTCTACGGTATCGAGGAGGGCTTCGCGCATGGCTTCATTTTAGGCTGGGCGAGAAGCGAGGTGCGAGATGCGAAGGCACAAAGGGCCCGCCTCTTCGATCCATCCGAGGCGAGCCCTTTTGCGGTGAACTGTTGAGATTGACCTGAGGCATCCGTGCTGGATGGGCCTCGGCAGGAGATTCTGAAGATTGCCAGAACTGCCAGGTCTAGAGCGCGGATGCTCTAAGCCTCAGTCACCTCACGTGTTGTGTTGCAACTGGTACTGTCAGATTTCATAGGCTGGATCATCCTCCTTTCCCGTGTAAGGACAGTTTAATCGATGGTTCGTTGCGAGTAAAGTGTCCGCTGGCAGCGGCCGCGTGCTGCGAGGCGCATCTCACTCTCAAGAGTTCAGAGTAAAAAAGGAGTTTGAATGAAGCCCGCGACTGTGATTGGAATTGTTCTTATTCTTCTGGGGATCGTCGGATTTGCCGTCGGGGGCTTCAGCTTCCATCACGAAAAGAAGGACGTCAACCTGGGACCGCTGCAGGTCTCGCATGAGAAAAAGGAGACTGTTCCGATACCGCCGATCCTGAGCGCCATTGCACTAGTGGGTGGCATCGGTCTGGTCATCGTTGGCGCGAAGAGCCGGTAACAGGGCGGGGCTGGCCTATTTCAGATAGGCGCGGACGAGATCGATCAGCTCCTCGCCCAGCTCGGGTGACATGGGGCGGGCGCCGATGTGCAGGCGGATGTGGTCCTCGAGGATCTCAGCCATCAGGCTGTTGATGCCGCCTTTGACGGCGGCGAGGAGCATCAGCACGTCCGTGCAGTCGCGGCTTTCCTGCAGACTGCGCTCAACGGTCTCCATCTGACCGTGAATGCGCTTGGCACGATTGATGAGCTTGGCACGTTCGCGATCGATTTCCACTGCATCCTCCGTGGCGATTTTAATGAAATGTTTATACCCTACCGGGGTATACTACATTAGATAGATAAGAACGCCGATGTGCGGAAAGGAGGAGACTGCCATGAAGAAGCTGACCAACCGCTGGACATCCCCAGCAGAAGACCCCTCATTGCTTCCGCAATTCAGCCGCATGCACTTGACTCGAAGCTTCGTTGAGACGGGAGACGAGCGCTGCCCGATTGCGGGCATCTGGTCGCGGATGGAGAACGAGGCGACCACCGATGACGGTGAATTAACCCGGCCCGCCCTGTGGAAGCTATTACCATGGCGGGCCTTTTCCTTCGGGCTTTGTTGGGCGAGTTCGCACGCTTGAGAATGCAGGTTCCCTCCGGGGAGTGACAGAAAGAAAAGCAAGAACAGAATGATGCGCCTGGCCACGAAACTGACGCTGAGCCTCTCTCTGTGTGCGGGCATGATGGCGCATGCGCAGACGGATCCGGGCGCTAGCCAGCGAGCGGCTGAAACAGCGCCGCCGGTGACGATGTTTTCGCATCCCGACAACCAGCGATGGCTGCTGGCGGGACAGGCGAACATTATCTTCCAGGCGCACCCGGGATTTCATTCGCCGTACTCGGGTCCAAACTCGCTGCTGGCGCGTGGAGAGTACAAGACATCGCTGGTTGGGACGGTGCTTACAGGTTTTGAGCTTTGGAAGAATCCGCGCTTCGACACGGATGCGATCTTCGATCTGGAGTCGTCGGGTGGGCGTGGGATCTCGGAGGCGCTGGGGCTGGCCGGGTTTACGAACCTGGATGTGGTGCGCAACCCGCAGCTTGGACCGGTGCCGTATGTGGCGCGAGCGGAGATTCACCAGACGATCGGGCTGAGCTCGAAGATGGTCGAGCAGCAACGCACGCCGTTCTCGCTGGCGCCGAAGGTTCCGGAGCGGAGATTCGACCTGCGGGTGGGCAAGATGAGCCTGCCCGATATCTTCGACCAGAATGGCCCGGGGTCCGATTCGCACCTGCAATTTCTAAACTGGACGGTGGACAACGACGGAGCGTACGACTACGCGGCCGATACGCGCGGCTATACGTACGCGGCGGTGCTCGAGTACGACGACGGCCTCCTTTCGGCGCGCTATGGCATGGCGTTGATGCCGACTGTGGCGAATGGCATCAACATGCAGTCAAGTTTGCGGAAGGCGCGAGGCGATAACTACGAGGTCGACTTCTTGCGCGGGCCGCTGACGCGATGGCTCGATCCGAAGCGGCAGGGCGCGATACGAGTGCTGGGTTTTGTGAATCACGCCAACATGGGCGACTACCGCGAGCAGAACATCAAGGCGCTCGCGGAGCGGGCAAACGGCGATCCGACGGCGACCCCGGTGATCACCGACCATCCCTTCGCGACGACCGTGAAGTATGGTGTCGGCCTGAACTTCGAGCAGGAGCTCCCGGCGGACGTGCGCGTGTTCGGGCGATTCGGATGGAACGAGGGCCAGCACGAGAGCTATGTCTATACGGAGGTCGATCAGACGTTCGAGTTGGGCGGCGATTTGGCGGGAAATCGGTGGTCGCGCCCGGGCGACAGAGTCGGTCTGGTCGTCGTGACAAATGCGATCAAGCGCGACCACCAGGAGTATCTGGCGTTGGGCGGGCTGGGATTCCTGTTGGGGGATGGGCGGCTGAATTATGGGCGCGAGGACATCCTGGAGAGCTACTACACAGCGCATAACTGGCGTGGATTGTTCAGCTCGCTGGATTTTCAGTACATTGCGCACCCCGGCTACAACCGGGACCGCGGGCCAGTCGCGGTGTTCAGCGTACGAACGCATGTGGATTTTTAGTCAACGAGTCATCATTCGGAGCTCCTGTGCTGCGAGATGTATATAGGACTTCTTCAGTCTGTATTATGAGAGGGAATGTCTTCTGCAACCCTTCGCCTCTTTCGAAAGACCCATTTGTACTTTGGTCTGTTTATCTCGCCGGCTCTGTTGTTTTTTGCGTTTACGGGCGCTGTCCAGACGTTGAGCTTGCATGAGTCTTCGGCAAACTACAGGCCGCCGGCTTTCCTGGCGAAGCTGGGGCAGCTTCACAAGAAGCAGACCACGGTGGTGCCTGTTCGGAAGCCGCAGGAGAGCTCGGCGAATCATGATGCCGGCACCGCTGGCGGCCGTACTCACGGCGGTCACATGAATCCGCCGGCTGCGGCGCCGCAGCCGGCCGTGACTTTAGCGGAGAAACAAAAGCAGCACCTGCCGCTGAAGATCTTTTTTCTGGTCGTGGCGCTGGGACTTTTCAGTTCGACGCTGACAGGGATCTACATGTCATACAAATACGACCGGAACAAAGCGCTGGTGACGGCGGTGCTGATCGCGGGGGTGGTTACGCCGTTCGTGCTGCTGAAGCTCTGACTGCATGCATTGCAAACATCACAGAATTTCGGGGTAGACTCGCTTCAACAGGCTCCCATCCCCCCGTTTTGAGAGAGACCCATGAACACGAAATTCTGGACCAGTCTTGAAGCCCGCATCGCGCCGTATAACCTGCTCGCGCATCCGTTCTACCAGGCGTGGTCCCGCGGTGAGCTGACGCGCGAGGACCTGCGCGCCTACGCGGCGGAATACTGGCATCACGTTTCGGCGTTCCCGACGTATTTGAGCGCTCTGCACAGCCGCCTTCCCGATGGCGAGCTGCGGCGCGAGGTGCTGCGCAATCTGGCCGAAGAGGAAGGGACGGACAGCCCGACGGCGCGCCCGCACTCCGACCTGTGGATGGACTTTGCGACCGGCATGGGAGCGACGCGCGCCGAGGTGGAACGGCATACGGTTCAGCCGGAGATGGCGGCGTTGCTTGCGACGTTCCGCTCGGCGATGCAGGAGCCGAAGCCCGCGGCGGCAATGGCTGCGCTGTATGCGTATGAGTCGAAGGTGCCGCAGATTGCGATGACGAAGGCAGAGGGATTGAAGAATCATTATTCCGCCGATGCGGCGACGGCGAAGTACTTCACGTTGCACGAGACGGCCGATGTGGCCCATGCGGCGGTATGGCGCGAGCTGATCGATGCGGAGCTGGCGCAGGATCCGGCGATGGCCGATGCCGTGCTCGATTCGGCGGAGCGGGCGGCGCGCGCGCTATGGGTGGCTTTGGATGGCGTGGAACGCGAGCGGCGGTCGCGGCGATCGTAAGAACTTTCTTTGGAAATAGCAACAAAGCACAAGGGCTACCCCGAAGGGTAGCCCTTGATGATTCATGCTGCGGTTAGCGACGTCCGCCGCCGCCGTGACCGCCACCACCACCGTGGAAGCCGCCACCGCCGGAGAAGTGTGCTCCGCCGCCGCTAAAGCCACGGCCGCCGCCGCTGAATCCCCGAGCGCCGCCACTGAACCCGCGAGCACCGCCGCCAGCAAAGGCATGACCGCCGCCAACGTAACCGCGAGCGCCGCCAGCATAGCCACGGGCTCCGCCTACGTAACCGCGACCGCCCACATAACCGCGTCCTGCATAGCCGCCGCGATATCCGGCGACGCCGCGTCCGTAGCCACCGCGGCCCCAACCCCAGACGCCGTGGTTCCAGCCCCAGCCGCGATAGCCCCAACCGTACCAGGGACCGACGCCGATGAAGAGGCCGTCAGTGAACCAGCCCGGGCCGTAGTATCCGTAAGGGGCGCAGGCGTAGGGATAGTAGTTGTAGTAGCCATAGGGGCAATCGGGTGGATAGCCATAAGGCATATACGCCGGTCCGTATGCGGGAACGCCGACCCCGACACCGAAAGAAACCTGAGCGTCTGACTTGGCTGCCGGCATCAGAACGACGCCGAGCACGGCCAGCAGCGCGATGTATTTGAGAAACCGCATGTTCGTACCTCCTGGGGGCCCGTGAGCCAGGTTCCGGAACGGTGACGGCATCCGGCTCCCGTACATAGGAACCCAGGGCGCGACGGGATGTTGCTCTCGACCCGGCGAAATTCCGGCGTAATCGAGGATGAAGGCTTAGTAGACGGACCTGATTTCCCGGCCCGATAGAGTAGCAGAAGGATAAGTCCCGAGGAACCAGAGCGGTAGCGCGACCTATACTCGAAATGAATGCTGACACTGCTTGTCTTTGAGCTTCCTGCGTTTCTTCTTGGCCTGATCTTTGGGAGCTTTCTGAATGTATGCATCTCGCGGCTGCCCGGGCATCGCAGCGTGGCGAAACCACGCTCCCATTGCCCGAAGTGCCTGACGCCGATCCGCTGGTATGACAATGTGCCGCTGCTGAGCTGGGTTCTGCTGGCCGCCAAATGCAGGAGCTGCAGGGCGGCGATTCCGTGGCGGTATCCGGCGGTGGAACTGGCGACGGGTTTGTGGTTTGCGCTCGCGATGTGGATGGGCTACTCCCAGGCCGCAATGGGGCGGCCAGTGGCCACGACACTTTGCATTTCACTGGTCGGCTTTGCCATCCTGGGCTTCCTGCTGATCGGCCTGCTGGTGATGGACTGGCAGACGCATACCCTGCCGGATGCATTCACGCTGAGCGGAACTGCGATCGGGTTCTTCATCGTCTGCACAGAGGCGATTTTTCTGCCGCGCGGCGAGTACGACATCCATCTGAATCCGCGGCACCAGTTGCGGTTATCGAGTCCGGGATCGTTCCAGGGACAGGGCGATGTGTTTCTCACGGGACCCGAGCATCTGGTTTACGGACGGCTGCTGGCGATCTGCGTGGCGGCGGCGATTCCGTGGCTCATCCGGGCGCTGTACAAAGCCGCGCGCAAACGCGAGGGCATGGGGATGGGCGACGTGAAACTGATGGCCATGATCGCTGCGTTTCTTGGCTTCGCTCCAGCGCTGCTGGCACTGTTCGTCGGCGTGATTGCGGCTGCCATCTATGGCGCGGCTCTGCTCGCGCGGCGGCGGGCGAGTGCGACGTCGCGGCTTCCTCTAGGCACGTTTCTCTGCATCGGTGGATTAATTGCCGCGCTGCTGGGAGCGCCGGTGATCGCGTGGTACCGCGGCCTGTTTTGATCGTTTCTGCGTGCGAACTAAGCGGCAACAGCACCTGGAAGCACGGATTCCTCGACGGGCTTTCGTGGCGCGAGCACAAGGAGCAGCACCGCGATCACGATCAGGATGGCGACTCCGATGAGCTCTCCTCGTTCGATCATGCCGAGGTATGCCTGGGCGCCCATTAGTGCCGCATGCGCCAGGCTGGACCATGCCGCGAAGGCAATGAGGGTTCGGCTGGCCCATGGATCGCGGATTGCGAGCAGAAGGAAGATGCCAAGCGTGACATACAGGCTGAGCATCATCGCCAACGCGGGTTGGTTTTTCATTAAGGTGACCATTGGATAGGCCGTCGCCAAAAAAAGCAGACCCACTACTGCCAGTACGAACTTCAATACCGTCTCTCGACTCATAACGAAGCTCCCAGATGGCGCGCACACCGCAGTTCGAGCGGGTTCTCGCGCGGCTATTTGTGTGCAGATGAGTGTAGTCCACGGGAGTTTTCTGCAGCTAACGATGGCGCAGCGTCTGGAGGAGCAGGATGATTCCGACCGCGACGACGAGGCCGTGGACGTCGCGCAGTAAGGCTTCGCCGCGGGTGCGGTGGTTCGGCCAGCGGCCGATGAAGACTGCAAAAAGTGTGGCGGTTCAGGAGCCAACCTTGACCCTTGACGACCTCGCTCCTACACTCAAAGATGGCCATGCAGAGCAATCCATACATCTGGCAATATCTTCCGCTCGCCCTTCAGATTCTGGTGGCGATCGGCCTCGCATGTTTCATGGTGGGCGCGTCGTACTTTCTGGGCAAGCATCGCCGCTCGCGCACCAAACTGGGCGCGTACGAGTGCGGCATGGACCCGGTGGGTGATGCCCGCGGCCGGTTCTCGGTGCGCTTTTATATGGTCGCGATGCTGTTCATCCTGTTCGACGTCGAGGCGGTCTTCATGCTGCCCTGGGCGGTGATCTATCGCAGGCTCCCAGCGATCACCGGATCGCGGCTGTTCGGCTTCTGGGAGATGCTGGTGTACCTCGGCTTCGTTGCCGTGGGGCTCTTCTATGTTTGGAAGAAGGGCATTCTCAACTGGTCGAACGATAAGGCTGACCTCTAAATCTTTTTCCGGAGTGGTTTTACCTGAGACAACATGGCTGAATCGATTGACACTCCCGCCACTCCGCAAGCCATCTTCGGCAAGGACGCCGTTGCTGCGGCTCTCGCAGACCACGCGGCAATTCAAGGACTTCAACAGTTCATCACCGATGCCAAGTGGGACCGCGGCGAACTGACCCTGACCGTCGCGCCGGAGACGATCGTGCAGACGTGCGAGGCTGCGAAGGGTGCAGGCTACAACTTTTTCGAGGATGTGACGGGCGTCGACTGGTATCCCACGGAGCCACGTTTTCAGCTGAGCTATTCTCTGCTCTCGCACCGGCTGAAGCAGCGCATCCGCATCGTGGTTCGGCTGGAGGGCGATAGGCCGACGATCGATTCGATTACGAGCGTGTGGCCGGCGGCAAACTTTTATGAGCGCGAGGTCTTTGACCTGTTCGGCGTGACCTTTGCCGGGCACCCCCGGCTGACGCGCATCATGATGCCCGACAACTGGAACGGACACCCGCTCCGCAAGGACTATCCGGTGGAGGGTTACCGCTAATGGCGATTGAAGCTCCTGAAAAGCCCACCATAGCGACGCCCGATGCGGATGCGCCGCGTTCACCGTTCAAGGGCGGCGTGAATACGCAGATTACGGGTGCGACGCTGACCGGCATGCGCCACGCCGAGGACATGATCATCCCCGGCATCGAGGACGTGGTCGAGGAGTCGGTGACGCACTATCATCCGCAGGGCGCCGATCCGGTGACCGACCAGACGATGATTCTCAACATGGGCCCGCAGCATCCGTCGACGCACGGCGTGCTGCGATTGGTGATTGAGGTCGACGGCGAGACGGTGGTGTCGCTGGCGCCGGACATCGGCTATCTGCATACGGGCATTGAGAAGACCTGCGAGGCGAAGTTCTATCAGCAGGTGGTGCCGCTGACGGACCGCATCGACTACCTCGCGCCGATGACGAATAACACGGCCTACGCGTTGGCTGTGGAGAAGCTGCTGGAGCTGGAGATTCCGCCGAGGGCGCAGTGGCTGCGCGTGCTGTTCAACGAGCTGATGCGCATCAACTCGCACCTTGTATGGCTGGGCACACATGCGATGGATATCGGTGCGCTCACCGTGTTTCTCTACTGCTTCCGCGAGCGCGAATGGCTGATGCGCTTCTTCGAGGCGGTCAGCGGGCAGCGGATGATGACCAGCTACATCCGCATCGGTGGTGTATCGATGGAGCCGCCGCTGGGATTGTTCGATCAGATTCGCTCGTTTCTCAAGACCTTCCCGGACAAGATTGCCGAGTACGAGGGGCTGCTGAATGCGAATCCAATCTGGATCGGCAGACTGAAAGGCGTGGGCTACATCTCACAGGAGGATGCGATTGCGCTGGGTGTGAGCGGACCGCCACTGCGCGCGTCGGGCGTGGACTTCGACTTGCGGCGCGACATGCCGTACTCGAGCTACGAGAAGTTTCAGTTCAAGGTGCCGGTCTCGAACGATGGAGATACGTGGGCGCGGTATAGGGTCCGCATGGACGAGATGCGGGAGTCGACGAAAATCTGCCTGCAGGCGCTGGACGGCATGCCCGAAGGTCGGTACGTCGCCGACGCTCCGAAGATTATCCTGCCGGACCGCGAGCAGATGAAGACCCAGATGGAGTCGCTGATCCATCACTTCAAGATCGTCACCGAGGGCTTCCAGGTCCCGGCGGGCGAGGCGACTTCATCTGTAGAAGCGCCGCACGGCATGATGAACTACTACGTCGTCTCGGATGGAACAGCGAAGCCCTATCGCGTGCACATGCGCAACGCCGACTTCGCGAATCTGCAGGCTTTGGAAGTGATGTGCAAGGGTCGGCTCATCGCGGATGTCGTCGCGGTGATCGGGTCACTGGATATTGTGCTGGGGGCGATCGATCGCTAATCGTCAAATCTCGGAGTTAGTTGGATTCACCGCTGCACTTGCACTGCTACTCGGCTCAGTGCCCTATGCAGCAGGTCAGGCACTTCGGCTTGATTCGAGATGGTGGAACCAGCTCAACACCAACGAGCAGGATGGCTTCATACTTGGTTTTTACGATTGTCACGGAAAGGCAGGTGGACCAAAAAACGCTTCGACGATGGCGATTCGCTCGTTTGTCACCGCCTATCTTTCAAAGCATGGAAACGCCGCGATCCCGACTGCGCTGACGTCAGCTACCAACTCAATGCGCGAACCTCCACCTTCGCCCGGCGGCGAATATTATCCCGGACCGCACGGCTGGTTGGACGGCGATTGGTGGGGCGTTGGACTGGATGGTCATGAGTTTTATCAAACGGGCTATGTGGAGGGATACCTGCAATGCAACAGTCATCGCGTTCTGATGGAGCAGGTCAAGCGCGGTATTCAAGAAGTGGACCGAGGCTACGCACACGTTCCCGTCTCGACGCCAGTCGCCCACGTTCTCCAGCACGCGATCAATGCTGGGCTCGTTCAGCCATGACATCGACGCTCCACACCGAACTTTGGACCTCCTGGGCGTCTCTGCTTCGCAGCTACGCAGCCGCTCACGGACTGAACAGTACGCAGCACGCAGTTGTTGAAGTAAGCGCAGACGAAATCACCCTCCGCGTGGGCAGCCGCTGGACACGCTTCACGCCGAACGAGGTAATAGCCAGCAATCATCCGCCGCTCCTTTTTCGGCTCAACGAGGACGGCACAGCAACGGTAGGCAATCAACCGCAACAGGAGATGGACATCGCCGCTGAACATTTCGCCCGCGAGATCCTGACCCCCACTCTTTGACTGTTTTCTGAACTCTGACTTATGGCCGCCATCGCCAACTCGATCTTCTCTCCCGAGCTCGCCGCCCGTTTCGACAAGCTGGTGACGCTCTATCCCATGAAGCGCTCTGCGCTTGTGCCGATGCTGCTGTACGCGCAGGACGAAGTCGGCTATGTCTCTGACGAGGTTGTCGCCGAGCTTGCACAGCGGCTCGATCTGCTGGAGCTCGACGTGCGCAACGTGCTGAGCTACTACTCGATGCTTCGCACGAGGCCTGCGGGTAGGTACAACGTGCAGGTGTGCACGAATATCTCGTGCATGCTGCGCGGCGGGTATGAGCTGCTGGATCACTGCAAGCACCGTCTCGGTATTGGCCACAAGGGCGTGACGCCGGATGGGCTGTTTTCTTTGGAGGAAGTGGAATGCATCGGGGCATGCTGCTGGGCTCCGGCGGCCCAGGTGAACTACGACTTCCACGAGTTCCTGACGCCCGAGAAGATCGACAAGGTGCTGGACGATTACGCCGCGGGTCGCGGACAGAATCGGCCGGTCGGTCCGATGGAGGTTGAGTAGTATGCCCAACTTTGTTACCCATCCCGATGAGGTCATCGTTCTCAAGCGCCGCTTTGGCCAGGGTGCAGCCAATATCGATAAGTATCTTGAGCTCGACGGGTACAAGGCGACGCAGCTCGCTATTGAAAAAGGACCGGACTGGATCGTCAATGAGATGAAGGCCAGCGGTCTGCGCGGACGCGGCGGCGCGGGCTTTCCGACCGGCTTGAAGTGGAGCTTCGTACCGAAGCAGTCTGAGAAGCCGAAGTACGTTCTGGTGAACGGCGATGAATCCGAGCCGGGCACGTGCAAGGACCACGTCATCTTCCTCGACGACCCGCACGCGGTGATCGAGGGCACGATGATTGCTGGGCTCGCCATCGGCGCGAAGATGGGCTTCATCTACCTGCGCGGTGAATATCGCTACCTGCTGAAGATCATGGAAAAGGCCGTCGCCGACGCGTACGCGAAGGGCTTCCTCGGCAAAAACATCTTCGGCAAAGAGGGCGTGGACTTCGACATCGTCACTCAAACCGGTGCCGGCGCGTATGAGGTCGGCGAAGAGTCCGCGCTGATGGAATCGCTCGAAGGCAAGCGCGGTGTGCCGCGGATCAAGCCGCCCTTCCCTGCTGTGGTCGGCCTCTATGGCGGGCCGACGGTCATCAACAACGCCGAGACCATCGCCAGCGTTCCGCACATTCTGCTGATGGGCGGCGAGGCGTACGCGAAGCTCGGAACAGAACGCAACGGAGGAACGAGACTGTTCGGCATCAGCGGACACGTGAATCGGCCCGGCGTGTACGAACTGCCAATGGGTTACTCGCTGCGCAAGGCGATCTATGAGGTCGCGGGCGGCATCAAGGATGGCAAGCAGCTAAAAGCTGTCGTGCCCGGTGGGTCGTCGTGCCCGGTGCTTAAGGCGGATGAGATCGATGTCGGGCTCGATTTCGACCAGATGGCGAAGGCCGGGACGATGCTCGGCTCGGGCGGCATTGTCGTGCTGGACGAGACGGTTTCGATCGTCGAGTTCGCGATGCGGACCATCAAGTTCTACCAGCACGAGAGCTGTGGCTGGTGTATCCCCTGCCGCGAGGGTACAGACTGGCTGAAGAAGACGCTGACGCGCTTCCATGCCGGCGGCGGCAATAAGAAGGACATCGACAACATTCAGTACTTGGCGGAGAACATGCTGGGGCGGACGTTTTGCCCGCTGGGCGACGCGGCCGCCATGCCCACGATCGGCTTTGTAAAGAAGTTTCGCTCGGAGTTCGAGGAGTACTTAGAGGGCAAGCGCACGGAGCCGCTGCTCATTCAGATCCAGCCGGTCGGCGAACCGGAGATGGCGGGAGCTCATTAACCGAAGGAATTGATCGATATGTCTTTGTCTGTGCCGCACTCTCTTAAAGCTCGATCGCTAACGCATGGCGTTATCGTTGCCTCGCTACTTGCGACGGCGCTTACATCTGCAGCCCTTGCGGCAGGAACTGCTCCTCGTGTTGAAGATATTCAAATTATCCAGGTAATTCAGAAGTTCAACGCAGCGCGAGACGGCTTTGATGCATCGACGCTCCGGCAGATTACCGCCGATACCTATATCGAAGTCTCTCCGGCCGGAGAAGTAATTCCGCGGGGAAAAATATTGGATCTTTATTCTTCCGCGCACAAAACGAACTCGCCTGAAAATGAATCCTCGGAATATAACGTTCGGCTTTTCGGTGACACCGGCGTGGTGGTCTCCCGGTTGGCTTATGACCTGAAAGCCTCGGAACAACCTGCCCACCATATTGATTTGCGTGTCACCTACGTAGTGAAACGTTCTGGTGGGGACTGGAAGCTTATCTCAGCCCAATACACCCCGATCAGTTCAGCGTGGAATTAATGCCGGAGCACATGGTTAGGATTTAGTTATGCCAGACGTATCGTTCACAGTAGACGGTCAGAAGCTCACGGCACCCGCGGGCACGCTGCTGATTGACGCGTGCAAGTCCGCGGGCATAGAGGTGCCAGCCTTCTGTTATTACCCGGGGCTGTCGCTGCAGGCCGCGTGCCGCATGTGCGTGGTGCGCATCGAGAAGATGCCCAAGCTGCAGACAGCCTGCACGACGCCGGTCGCCGAAGGCATGGTCGTGTCGACCGAGACGCCGGAGATAGCGCAGGCGCGCAAGGCCACGATTCAGCTCCTGCTCGGCAATCATCCGCTCGACTGCCCGGTGTGCGACGCCGGCGGCGAGTGCGAACTGCAGGACATGACCTTCAAGTACGGTGCGGCTGACTCGTTCTATACCGAGCCCAAGAACCACCGCGACGAGCAGCAGTGGTCGCCGGTGGTCTTCTTCGATCGCCCGCGCTGCATCCTTTGCTACCGCTGCGTGCGCATGTGCGGTGAGGGTATGGATGTCTTCGCGCTCGGCATCCAGAACCGCGGCAGCTCGTCTGTCATTGCGCCGAATGTTCCGGCTGATATCTCTCCGGATCATCTGGCTCGCGTGGATTGCGAGCAGTGCGGGATGTGCATCGACGCCTGCCCCGTCGGCGCGCTGACCTCGGGCACCTATCGCTACAAGACGCGGCCGTGGGAGATGAATCACGTCGCGACGATCTGCACGCACTGCGGCGACGGCTGCAAGACCACGCTGGGGGTGCGCGCGGTCAGCGAAGGCGCGGAGATCATCCGCGGCGACAACCGCGACAAGAGCGGCATGAACGGCGACTTCCTCTGCAACAAAGGACGCTATGCCTTCGATTTCGCCAACAGCGTCGAGCGCCTGACGCAGCCGATGATTCGCAAGAATGGCAAGGGCAGTCCGCTCACTCCGGTTTCCTGGGAGGAGGCCCTGACATTCGCGGGCAGCAAGCTGCGCGAGCTTCGCGAAACCCGCGGCCCGCAATCGCTCGGCGTCATCGGCTCCAATCGCACAACGAACGAAGAGAGCTATCTGCTGCAGAAGTTCGCGCGCACGGTGCTGGGCACCAACAACATCGATCATCACCGGACCGCAGATTTCGTTTCGCTGGCCAGCGCGCTTCAAGGCACCACGGGCCGGTTCGCCTCACAGCGCGGCATTGCGAGCGCCCCGTCGGTTCTGCTCGTCGGCGGCGATCCGACCAATCAGGCTCCGCTGACCGCTTGGAATCTGCGCACGAATGTTCGCCTGAATAAAGCGCGCCTCTACGTCGCGAACACGGACGAGGTCAAATTGCGCCGGCAGGCACGCGCCTTCGTCCAGGTTGCGCCCTTTGCCTACGGCAGCTTCATTGGCTATCTGTCCGGGGACGATGGCTGCGCCAGCGCGGCTTCGATGACAGCGCAAGCCGACGAGCTGACCAATTTCCGTTCGTCGGTTCAAGGCGAAGAAAACTTAGTTGTTCTGGTCGGCAATGAAGTGCGCGACGGCGAACTTGCGCGGCTGATCAGCGCTCTGCCGAACGCGAAGTTCGCCTGTCTCGCCGATTATGCGAACTCGCGGGGCGCCTCCGACATGGGCCTGCTTCCCGATCTGCTTCCTGGCTACCAGCCGCTTTCGGGTTCGGCACTCAGCTCGGAATACAACGTACCAGCAGCGACCGGACTCGACATGCTGGCGATGTTTGACGCTGCGAACGCCGGTGAACTTGCAGCACTTTATGTCGTTGGATCCAATCCCGTGTCGCGCTACGGTGTCACGCCGGAGGCGCTCGAGAATACGTTTCTCATCGTGCAGGATCTGTTTCTTACTGAGACTGCAGCGATCGCCGATGTCGTGCTTCCTGCCGCGACGCTTTATGAGAAGTCCGGCACAGTGACGAACAGCTACGGCGATATTCAGCTCGTCAGTAAAGCCGCTGACAAAGCCGGAGCGCGCAGCGACTTCGAACTCATCGTGCGACTCGCCGACAAGATGGGGCATCCCGTCAAGACGCTCGTACCGTTCGGCAAGGGCCTTCGCGCCGATGTGGGCCAGTCGCGCGGCGCGCAGTCCGGCGAGGCCGACCGTCACTCGGTCTGGCTTACTGCCAATAATCTCGAGCCGAAGCTTTCGCCGTTCGATCCATTCGCCATCCTCGACGAGATTCAGCGCGTCGTTCCTGGCTATGACAAGCTGCTGCGTCTGCAACTGCTCAGCGGTAACGATCAACATCTTGCACCGGCGACTTCCGGCCTCATCCAAATCTCCAACGCAACTGCGCGCAAGGACCTGGTGCTTCCATCGTCTGACACACTTTTCACCTCAGGCTCGCTGACGAAGTATTCGCCTATCTTGCTCGACATTCAGAAACATCAGCAGCGCGAAGTCGCCGACCACTTTGCCGAAGCCGACTAGACACCCGACATGCATCTATCTGACTTCCAAATCTTTCTGCTGATCTCGATCATCAAGATCGTCGTCGTACTGGGCATCACGCTCACCGCCGTTGCATACACTGTGCTGCTCGAGCGCAAGGTTCTGGGACGGCTGCAAAACCGGTGGGGGCCTTCGCGCGTGGGGCCGTTCGGCATGCTGCAGCCTCTGGCGGATGGGATCAAGCTCTTCCTGAAGGAAGACATGATGCCGTTGGCTGTGGAGCGTCCGCTCTTTATCCTTGCGCCGCTCATCGCCCTATCCTGTGCCCTGGTCTCGATCGCAGTCGTTCCGTTCGGCCGCCGGACGCTGGTGCACGGCGTCGACATCTTCCAGATCTCCAACATCAACATTGGACTGCTGGTGATTCTCGGTATCACATCGATCGGCGTATATGGTGTTGCGCTTTCCGGTTGGAGCTCGAATAACAAATACTCGCTGTTCGGCAGCTTGCGCGCCTCGGCACAACTTGTCAGCTATGAGCTTGCGCTTGGCCTTTCGCTTGTCGGGGTCATCCTGCGCGCAGGGACGTTGTCATTGCGAGGCATCGTCGATTCGCAGTCTGCGCACGGCTTGATCTCCTGGAACTTCTTTGGTGGCTTTCAATTCGTCGCCTTCTTCATCTATCTGATGGCCGCCTACGCCGAGACC
The DNA here is from genome assembly GCA_035504135.1 of Candidatus Aquilonibacter sp. Classification (GTDB taxonomy): domain Bacteria; phylum Acidobacteriota; class Terriglobia; order Terriglobales; family Acidobacteriaceae; genus Granulicella. The sequence continues at coordinate 97,652 of DATJSM010000002.1, forward strand.
AACCGCACGCCGTTCGATCTGCCCGAAGCTGAATCCGAGTTGGTGGCCGGCTACCACACCGAATACTCGTCGATGAAATTTGCCATGTTCTTCATGGCCGAATACGCGAATATGATCACGGTCGCGTGCGTAGCGACGCTGCTCTTCTTTGGCGGTGCGACTTCGCCGTTTGGGCACCTCTTTGATAATGTCGCGGTGCTTAATGGGCCGATCATCGGCGCTCTACTGTCGGTTTTCTGGTTTGTCGTAAAAATTTTTGGATTTCTTCTGCTCTATATCTGGGTGCGCGGAACGTTGCCGCGCTTCCGCTATGACCAACTGATGGGCTTCGGATGGAAGTTCCTCATGCCCGTCGCCATCCTCAATATTCTGGCGACGGCCCTGGCTCTCGCGTATCACAGCTAATCATCTCTCGGTACGTGGTAACGACCGACGTAAGTTCGCGCTGTGCGTTTTACAATCGGAAGTACACGCGTACGTAGAAAGACCCAAAGACGCAACGATGGAACTTGCTCTGTTCATCATCTTCGGTCTGCTGGCGGTTGCAGGAGCGCTGAATCTCCTGCTGCAGCACCATCCGATCAACTCAGCGCTTTCACTCATCGTGGTGATGATGTCGCTGGCGGTTCTCTACTGGTCGCTAGGAGCGGAGTTCCTCGCGGCGGCGCAGGTCATCGTCTATTCCGGCGCCATCATGGTACTGTTTGTTTTCGTCATCATGCTGCTGAATGCGGGCGAAGAGGACACGAGCCCGGGATCGAAGTTTTCCCGGGTCGCGAGTATTGCAGGCTTTCCCGGAGCGGCCGCCATCTTCTGTCTTTTGACCTATGTCTTTCTCTCCGAGCGCGATCATCTCGGAGCATCACGTGTCGGCGGTTATCTTTCGAACACGGTCAATAACATCGTTGATCTCTCGCATACGCTGTTCACTTCACTGCTGCTGCCGTTCGAGGTCACATCCATCCTGATCCTCGTGGCTATTCTCGGAGCCGTAGTGCTGGCAAGGAAGGAGCCGTAGCGACATGTTCTCTGCTCTAACCACGGCTCTGGTCAGCGGATCGCGCGATTCGTGGACTTCCTTTGCGCTTGGCATCGTTGCGGGGTTGGTGCTTATGTTGGTGTCCAGACGGCTGCGCCGCAAGGAGGATCGCTAGATGGTTTCTATTACGTACTATCTGATCCTTGCTGCAATCCTGTTTTCAATCGGTGTCTGCGCGTTTCTGATCAAGCGCAATGTGATCACCATTTTTATGTCGATTGAGCTGATGCTCAACGCTGTCAACCTGACCTTCATCGCGTTCGCGCACATGTGGCACCGTATCGACGGTCAGATCTTCGTCTTCTTCGTCATGGTCGTCGCCGCCGCTGAAGCCGCGGTCGGCCTCGCCATCATCATCGCGCTCTTCCGCGTACGCCAGACCCTGAACGTCGATCAGGTCAATCTCATGAAGGACTAACGAGCCACATAACCGCATGAACGATACCCTGCTCTGGCTCATTCCGACTCTTCCCTTCGCCGGCTTCCTCGTGAACGGAACGCTGGGCCGCAAGTTTCCGCGGGCACTCGTGGCGACGGTGGCGCTCGTCGCAACGCTGATTCCCGCACTCATCGTTCTGAAGTTATGGATATTTATGAAATCGGCTGGCGCGCCTGAGCAATTCTCTCTGACGGGCGCTCCGTGGATTTCAATTTCTGGCTTCCAAGTCAACTTTGCCTTCGCGATCGACCACCTGACGCTGGTGATGCTCGGCGTCGTCACTGGTGTGGGCTTCCTGATCCACGTTTACTCGGTTGGCTACATGGCGGAAGAAGAGGGTTTCTGGCGTTTCTTCGCCTACCTTAACCTGTTCATGTTTTTCATGTCGGTGCTCGTGCTTGCGTCGAGCTTTCTTCTGCTCTTCGTCGGGTGGGAGGGCGTGGGCCTGGCATCGTACCTGCTTATCGGCTTTTATTTCCGCCGCGACTCGGCTGCCAACGCCGGCAAGAAGGCCTTCATCGTCAACCGCATTGGCGACTTCGGCTTTCTGCTGGCGATGTTTCTGCTTATCTGGCATTTTGGATCGCTGGACTTCGCGAGCGTGTTCGGTCAGGTGAACGCTGCGCCTGGATTGACTGGCGGGTTCCTGACTGCAATCTGCCTGCTGCTCTTTGTGGGAGCCGTCGGCAAATCTGCGCAGATCCCGCTGTATATCTGGCTGCCGGACGCGATGGAAGGCCCCACGCCCGTCTCCGCGCTCATTCACGCCGCTACCATGGTCACCGCGGGCGTTTACATGGTTGCGCGCTGTCATGTGCTCTTTGACCGCTCGCCCTCCGCGCTTGCGGTCGTCGCCATCATCGGCTGCGCGACCGCGCTGTTCGCCGCGACGATTGGCTGCGTGCAGCATGACATCAAACGCGTTCTGGCCTACTCAACCGTCTCCCAGCTCGGTTACATGTTCCTCGGGTGCGGCGTGGCAGCGTATTCGGCCGGCATCTTCCACCTGATGACGCACGCCTTTTTCAAGGCGCTGCTATTCCTCGCTGCAGGTTCAGTGATCCACGCGCTAAGGGGCGAGCAGGACATGCGCGTGATGGGCGGCCTGCGCAAGCGCATTCCGATCACCTTCTGGACGATGACTGCGGCAGTCTTTGCGATCTCCGGCATTCCTCCGTTCGCAGGATTCTTTTCGAAAGACGAAATCCTTTATAGAACATTTATGCGCGGCGGGGCGTTGGGTTATACGCTCTGGGCCATCGGCGTTCTCACCGCCGGCATTACGAGCTTCTACATGTTCCGGCTCTGGTTCAAGACGTTCTTCGGAGAGCCGCGTTTTGATGAAGCCTCGCTCGCTCAAGGCCACGACGCGCACGCAACTCACGAGGAGGAACTCGCTCCGGTACACGCGCATCGCGAAACCCACGCCGTGATGCTGGCCGAACCGGAGGAGCCCGAGCACGATAAGGGCCAGGTGGCACATCCGCATGGTGTTCATGAGTCGCCGTGGGTGATGACCCTTCCGCTGATTATCCTGGGCGTCCTCTCCGTCATTGGAGGATGGGTCGGCATCTCCTCGGCGTTGGGTGGTCACAATGAGTTCGACCGCTTCCTCGAACCGGTCTTCGCCGGTGTCAACGGTGTCGCGACTGTGACAGAGGCATCGCGCGGCCTTGAGCTTGGACTGGCTGGGATCTCAGTCCTCGTGGCTCTGCTTGGCGTGTTCGTTGCCTATGTTCTCTATTACCGGAAACCAGGGACTGCAGCGTCGCTCGCCCAGCGGTTCCGTGGCCTTTACAGCCTGCTCGATCACAAATACTGGGTGGATGAGATCTATGGCCGCCTGATCGTCTCGCCGATCCTGATGCTCTCCCGTGTTGTCCTCGGCGGACTCGTTGACGGAGTCATCGTACAAGGCACCGCGGCGACGCTCGCGGGCAGCACACGCGGGCTCGGCTGGCTGGCTCGCCGCATGCAGTCCGGAAATATTCGCTCCTATGCCGGCTGGCTCGCGCTGGGCGCCGCGGCCGTCATCGCCATCGTTCTCTTCGTCTTCGTCCACCCGGCTCACGCCACCGTGACAATAACTCGATGAACCCGGCAGTCAATTATCGATGAATCTCGATCACTCCATCCTCACGCTGCTTCTTCTCACACCGCTGGCCGGTGCGATTGTCGTCGCGCTGATTCCTGACCGCTGCGAAGGCTCGAAGCTGCACCACATTATTGCGCTCGTCGTTACGCTGATCACGCTGGCACTCACCCTGCATCTGCCCGCGCACTTCGACTACGCGACCTTCGGACGCTTTCAATTCGAGCAGAACAGCGCATGGATCGCGAATCCCGCGATTCGCTACCACCTCGGCGTGGACGGGCTCTCCATGTGGCTGGTTGTGCTGGCGGGTGTTCTCGCTCCTCTCGGCGTGTTGGCCTCATGGAATGCGATCAAGACGCGGACGCGTCTCTTCTTTACTCTGTTTCTGCTGCAGCAGGTGGCGATGCTGGGCATCTTCGTCTCGCTGGACCTGTTCCTGTACTACGGCTTCTGGGAGCTGTCGCTGGTTCCGATGACGCTTCTCATCGCGACCTTTGGACGCACAGAGAACCGCCGCCGCGCCGCCATCAAGTTTTTCCTGTATACCTTCATCCCATCCGCTCTGCTGCTGGTAGGAATGATCTGGCTGTATGCACGCACCGGCACGTTCGATGTGCCGACGCTGCAAACGCTCGCCTCCCAACATGCGATCTCCACCAACGCCGGCGCCCTGCTGCTGTGTTCGCTTGCGTTTCTATTCGCCTTCGGCGTTAAGGTGCCTGTCTTCCCGCTGCACGGCTGGCTCTCTGAAGCGGTTCAGGAGGCGCCGACCGCTGCGGTCATGGTGCTCGCCGGCAAGCTGGGTCTTTATAGCATTCTGCGCTTCAGCTTCATCATTTTCCCGGAACAGTCGCACTACATCGCTCCGCTGCTGATCGCGCTCGGTTCTATCGGTATCGTCTACGGGGCTCTGCTTGCGCTGGTGCAGAGTGATCTCAAGAAGTTCGCTGCCTTCGCCACGCTCAGCGCCAACAGCTTCATCGTGCTCGGCATCTTCACCTTCACTATCTCCGGGCTCGACGGCGGCGTCTATCAGATCCTCAACGAGTCGCTGATCGGCGCGGCACTCTTCATCCTCCTGGGCCTGCTCTATGAGCGCTACGGCACGTACGACATGCGCGACTACGGCGGCCTCGCCGGGCGTCATCCCTGGATGGTCACCTTCTTCGTCATCACCGGGCTTGCCGCTGTCGGCCTGCCGATGCTGAACGGCTTTGTCGGCGAGTTCCTCATCCTCAGCGGCGCCATGCAGAGCTTCATCGCGCATCACCTCCTCTGGACCGTCGTCGGCACCACCGGGGTCATCTTCTCCGCCGCCTACATGCTCTGGATGATCCAACGTGTCTTCTACGGCAAGCTCGGACTGCGCGCAGAAGAGCTCCCAGGCTGGGATCTCAAGCCGCGTGAGCATGTCGAGCTCTGGCCGCTCGCGCTGCTCTTCCTCATCATGGGCATCTTCTCGCCGTATTGGACCAAGGCGATCGATCCCTACAGCGCCGCAATTGTGTCATCTGAATCAGGGTCGATGAGCGCCAATACGGTTGATTGCTCGAGGCAACTCTGCAATATCCAGATCATGGAGCCCAAAGGCTTCGTCGATCCCACTCTAGCCGCTGCCGCGCTCGGCAAACCAGCTCCTGCCACCAACAAAGGAGCTCGCTACTGATGCCTACCTCGCTCCTCGCTGTACTCCCGGAAGTCATCCTCGTCGTCACCGGCGTCATCATCATGCTCGCCGAGCCGACGATGGCCCAGGGCCGCTCGGGCAAACCGCTCGGCTGGCTTGCCATTGTCGGCTCGCTCGCCGCCGGCGCGGCCGCACTTTATCAACACAGCCTCTTCTGGAAGTTCCAGTGGCGCACTATCGGCGCGTTCTACGGCACGGTGCAAGTGGACGACTTCTCCGTCTTCTTCCACCTGCTTATTGCCGCCATTGTGGTGGTCACGCTGCTTGGCAGCCTCGATTATTTCGACGGTATTCCTAACAGCCATGCGGGTGAGTTCTACGCGCTGATGCTGTTTGGAGCGAGCGGCATGATGTTCATGACCTGCTCGGTCGAGCTGCTCATGGTCTTCATTGGCTTGGAAATCTCTTCTATCTCTACCTACATTCTTGCGGGCTTCCGCAAAGGACAGGCGACCGGATCCGAGTCCTCTCTCAAGTACTTCCTACTGGGTAGCTTCGCCACGGCGTTTTTCCTCTACGGCATTGCACTTTGCTTCGGAGCGACGGGATCGACCTCCATCGCTGCGATTCACAGCGGAGTCACGACTAGCGCGACGCCGCATCTCGCGATCCTCGCCATCGCGATGGTTCTTATCGGCCTTGGGTTCAAGGTTTCGCTCGCTCCCTTCCACGTCTGGACGCCTGACGTTTACCAGGGAGCATCCGCTCCGGTTGTCGGTCTGATGTCAACAGCGCCGAAAGCGGCTGCGTTTGCAGTGCTGCTGCGCTTTTTGTTCAACGGCATGCCCACACTCCGTCCGCACTGGATTGCTCTCATCGAAATTCTCGCCGTGGCCAGCATGTGCATCGGCAACCTGGGTGCGCTGGTGCAGCGCGACGTGAAACGCCTGCTCGCGTATTCGTCCATTGCTCACGCAGGCTATCTGCTGGTCGCTTTCAGCTCGACGCGCCAGAACGCGATCTCGGCTGCACTCTTCTATACCGCTGCCTATGCGGCGATGAATGTGGGCGCCTTCCTTGTTATCACGGTGGCATCCGGCTACCGTGAAGAATCCCGCACCATTGACGATTACACCGGCCTCGCGCTGCAGCGCCCTGTCCTCGCGACGCTGCTCTCGTTCTTCCTCATCTCGCTCATCGGCATTCCCTTCACTGGCGGCTTCTTCGGCAAGTTCTACTCCTTCACCGCGGCGATCTATACCGGCCACATCTGGCTCGCGGTGATCGGTCTCATCAACTCCGGCATCGCCTGTTTCTACTACCTGCGTTTGCTTGCGGCGCTCTACACTCGGCCGGCCGGAGGGACCGAAACGACAATTGAGACACGCAAGATTGCCCTTCCTGCCGGGATCGCGCTCGCCGCTACGGCCCTCGCAACTCTGCTGCTCGGCATCATTCCAGGCCGCATTCTTCACCTGACCCAAAACTCCACGCCAATCACGCTACCAGTCGCCAGCAATGCGACCCCGGATGCCACTGCGCCAGCCTCATCCAATCCTGGCGAATAGTCTCCGGGTATTCACTACAAAGAGAACGGCCTCCGCTACGCGGAGGCCGTTTAATTTCCCAAACTTCCCGCAGCTATGGTTTCACCTTCAGGAAGATGATGACGAACGTGAACAGCGCCAGCGACTCAATGAACGCGAGGCCAAGAATCAGAAAGATGAAGATTCCGGGTCGCGCTCCGGGATTACGCGCCAGCGCCAACGTGGCCGAAGCGGTTGCATTGCCCTGACCGATGCCGCAAAGTCCCGCAGCGATTCCCATGCCAATGCCGGCCGCAATCGGGACCCACTGGCCCGCGGCGCTTCCGCCGTTGGCCTGGGCGAACGCGGGCGATGCGATCAAAAACACCGCCAGTGTTGCGAAGATATATTGCAAAGTACGCATTGTGTTGCTCCTTGCCCCCGTCAGGATGTCCGCCAGTGGTGGCAACTACGATGGAACACCCTCACACTGAGCAGCAACTTACAACGACCGGCAAGAGGGGGCGCCCCATGACCGGCAAACTCAATTAGTGTTCGTGCGCGACCGCCATCGACAGATAGATCGATGCAAGCAGGAAGAACACGTACGCCTGAATGATATCCACACCGAAGTGCAGCCCGATGAAGACTACCGGAATTCCGATCGGAATGATCGAGAAGAACGCCAGGATCAGCAGATCGCCCGCGAAAATGTTCGCATAAAGTCGAACCGTCAGCGATAGCACGCGCGCCAGGTGCGAGATGATCTCGATGGGGAACAGCAGCCAGGAGATCCACCACACCGGGCCCAGGAACTGCTTAATGTAGCTCGCCCGGTTCGCCCGGATTCCGTGGAAGTGATAGTAGACAAAGGTGACGACCGCGAAGCCGAGGGGAGCTACAACGTTGGCCGTCGGCGACTCCAGCCCGGGAATCAATCCCATCAGGTTGCACACCAGGATGAACAGCCCCAGCGCGGTGAGATAGCTCGTAAACCGCTGGTATCCATCACCGATAATCTGTTCGCTCTGGTCGACCACGAACTCATTGATGATCTCGGCCAGGTGCTGCACACCGTTCGGCTTTTCCACCGCCAGGCTTAGGCGCACGATGACGAAATAAACCAGCAGGACAACGAACGCCAGCAATTCCATCGCAACCGTGTTCGTAATTGGAGCGCGCGCCGAAACCGGAGTCACATGCACCAGGTGCAGCAGCCAGTTCGCCGGACCCGCGAACGAGTGGTTCAACAATCTTGTCAATAAAAGTTGTGTTGGCATAACTAAAGAGTCTGCAGGGTCCGCAGCCGCGCTTGGCCTGTTGGAGCTAAACCGTCCATGCCTTCACCGTCTTCAGCGCCTCGAATGTCAATGCAAAGACACCCATTGCGAGGCCGCCGGCGAGCGCATAAACCGAACCATTCAGAAATCTTAGACTAACATAGAGGGCCGCAATTGCGCCCCCCAGCCTGAGGAAGAACCCGGCCAGAACCAGCCCCATCGGTCGGGCCTTCCCTCCGCCGTCCATCCGCACCATTACCGCCGTCATCAGGCGCAGCCACTCCCAGAGACCCGAGCCCGAGATAACTGCGCCAATCGCCAACAGCGCCGCGGTCTGCCAGCCCATCTTCCACCACAACAGCAGCGCCGCCAGCACCGTCACGATCGCCATCAACCGCAACGAGCGCAGCATAATCCGGCGAAAGTCGTCGTCGCTGAAGCCTTCCATCATTTTGTCGAGCATTAGCTGCCGCCCCGCTTCAGGTATCCGGAAGCCGTCCGGAAGATCTGCAAGAATCCCGCAATCGCGCCCACGACAATGCCCACAATCTGGATCCACTCCGTATGAAAGTGTTTATCCAGTCCCAGCCCGATCAGCCACCCCACCAGACAGCCGCCCGGGACCGCCAGCGCCAGCTGAACCATCGTTTCAGCCTTCACCAGGTCACCAAGCATGCCGCCCTGCTTCTTCGAACTGTTGCCGCCATCCGCCATCGACCAAACCTTATCATCCGCCCAGCCCTGCTGGCACTCATCGCTATACTGAAGCCTCACACACGTTTAGCAAAGCGAGCCTCCGCATTGTCCCAGTTTGAAAGCGACTTCGAAGCGAAACTTTACGCGCAACGCCAGGAAAAACTGCGCGACATCTCCGTCATCGGCCAGCGCCTCGGCCTCACGGCAGCGGAAAGCATCTACCCCAACCGCTTCCCTGCGGCTGGCGAGCTGATCGCCTTCGCGCACATTCCGGAGCTCCTTTCGCAGTACGACTCCGAGTCCGCGCCTGTCTCGGCGGTACAGCTCGAAGCCGAACACCCCGAGTTCGCGGTCGCCGGTCGCATCATGTCCATCCGCCTGCAGGGTAAGGCCGGCTTCGCCCATCTGCAGCAGGGCGGCAAGCGCCTGCAGATCTACGTGCGCAAGGACGATGTGGGTGAAGACACCTTCGGACTCTACAGGCTGCTCGATCTAGGCGACCACATCGGCGTGCGCGGCCAGCTCATGCGCACGCGCACCGGCGAGCTCACGCTGAAGGCTTTGCCCGTCGGCGGCAAGCCCGCGATCAGCTTCCTGTCCAAGGCGATGCTCGCACTGCCCGATAAGTACCACGGCCTTGAGGACGTCGAGCTCCGCTATCGTCAGCGCTACGTTGATCTCATTATGAACTCCGGCACGCTCGCGAAGGCCGAAGCTGCGGCACCGCCGGAGCGTCCGGCCGTAGGCACGTCAGAGCCAACAGAATCCCGCAACGTCCGCGACGTCTTCGTCAAGCGCGCCGCCATCCTCCGAGCCATACGCCGCTTCTTCGACGACCGTGGCTACCTCGAAGTGGAGACGCCGATGATGCACACCATCGCCGGCGGCGCCGCGGCGCGTCCCTTCCGCACCCATCACAACGCGCTCGACATCGGCCTCTCACTCCGCATCGCGCCCGAGCTCTACCTCAAGCGCCTTGTTGTCGGTGGCCTTGACCGGGTCTACGAGATCAATCGCAACTTCCGCAACGAAGGCGTCAGCACGCAGCATAATCCCGAGTTCACCATGCTCGAGTTCTACCAGGCCTACGCCAACTACCACGACCTGATGGACCTCACGCAGGAGCTCATCACAGCTGTTGCGAAGGAAGTCAACGGGACGACGCTCACGAGCTTCAACGGAGACGAGATCGACCTGAGCAAGTGGCAGAAGCTCTCGATGCGCGAAGCGATCATCAAGTTCTGGCCGGCAGAATCGCGGGCTCCAACGTTGACCGACTTCCGCAGCACCGCGCAGCTTGCGGAAAAGCTTCGCGCGGCCAGCCGCGAGATGAAAGCTCATCGAGGAAAATCGGGCGACATTCAAACCGCCGATTCGATCGAGGACACCCAACCCTCGTCTTTAGCAGGGCGTGAACGTTCGCGGCTCGCGGATATCGAGGTTTACTTCGAAAACGTAGCCCGCAACCTCGAAGGATGCAGCTCTTCGACCGACATGGGCAAGATCATCGCCGAGGTCTTCGAAGCTCTAGCCGAGGAACACCTCATTCAGCCCACGATCATCTACGACTTCCCGCTTGCGGTCTCACCCCTCAGCAAGGTCAAACCCGACGAGCCCGATTGGGTCGAGCGCTTCGAGTTCTACATCGGCGGCTTCGAGGTCGGCAACGCCTTCTCCGAGCTCAACGACCCCGACGACCAGCGCCGCCGCTTCGAAGACCAGCTCAAAGAACGCGACCGCGGCGACGACGAAGCCCACCGGATGGACGAGGACTACGTCCGCGCGCTCTCCTTCGGCCTGCCGCCCACCGCCGGCGAAGGCATCGGCATAGACCGCCTCACCATGATCCTCACCGGCAGTCGCTCCATCCGCGACGTCATCCTCTTCCCGCTCATGCGCCCAGTCACCAAAACCGCAGCCGACGAAGAAGAAGGCAACGGCCACACCCACGGCGAATCCGCGGAGTAGCGGTCAGCAGCCTTTGATCAGAAAGAATCCTATTGCGCGACCATCTTTGAAGCGGACGCCCCACCAATCGGTTCCAAGAAACACCGACTGAGTTCCGGGTGGAGGAGGGTAGTGCGACAAGCACCAAGCCTGATAAGGTGTCCAGCGCTCTTGTGTTCGAACGTCGTCGAACTTCTGTTGGACCTGCGACAGAGTCAGGCCACGCACAAGCGAGTCGCGGTCGATGTCTTCTTCGAGAAACCCATTGATCTGCTGCTTAGGGAAACTGAGATTCAAGCCCTCACGCCAAAGCGCATATTTGCGAGCACCGGGATCGTGCAGGACCGGATTTCGGAGCGCGCGATGCAGCAACATGCCAATCAAGATCCCGGCCAGGATAGGGAACGCGATAACTACGCCGCGGACTGTCGTTCTGTTCGCCATTAAACTCGACCAAGCACTACGGTAACGCGCCGCACGCCCTCCAGAGTCCGCTCGCGCTCCACCTCACCACCGAGCGCCAGCCGCAATCCGCGCCCATACTCCGGCGCAACCGCGCACCACTTCCCGTTCGACACCATCACACCCGCCTCCTTGCACGCGCGCTCGATCGCATCGACGTGCACGCCCTCCGGCAGCCGCACCCACACATGCCACGCGCACTGCGCACCCGATGCGCATAGGTCGCCCAGCATCTCTCGCGCCGCACGATTCCTGATCGCACCCTCCGAACGCTTCTCCCGCATCACGCGCTCGAGCGTCCCGTCCTCGCACATCGTCAGCGCCGCCATATTCGCCGGCACATCCGTCCCTGTCGCGGTGCATTTCAGCGAGCTCGCCATCGCGCCAGCCGCGCTCTCCGGCGCAACTAGAAATCCCGTCCTGATCCCCGGCGCAAAGCTCTTCGCCAGCCCCCGCACATAGAACGTCCGCTCCGGCGCGAGCTCCGCATAGCTCGTCGGCGCATGCTCCTCCATAAACCCGTACGCATCGTCCTCAATGATCGTCAGCTCGAACTCGCGCGCAATCTCCACAATCTGTTCACGCCGCGCGAGCGGCGTCACAAACCCCAGCGGATTCTGCACCGTGGGCATCGTGAACAACCCCCGCACCCCACCTCGCTTGCAGACCTCGCGCAGCGACTCCGGCACCAGCCCGTCATAATCCACCGCACACGCCACCATCTCCGTTTTCGTCGCGCGGCACTGGTCCAAGAATCCGGGATAGGTAGTCCCCTCCACCGCCATGCGCTCACCCGCGACACCCGAAGCCATCAGCGCATTCAGCGTCCCATGATGCCCACCGCACGTTATCCACATTCTCTCCGGCGCATACCCGAGCCACTTCGCCGCGCGCTCGCGCAACCCTGGCTCTGCTGTGCGAAACGATGGCCGCAGCGATTCCACACTCTCGCCCTCAAACGCATCCATCGCCGCTCGCAGATACCGCGACCACATCCCCTTCTGCTCCTCGAGCAGCGGAAAATTCCACATCAGATCGATCATGCCCACCATTCTCCCACCCATCGCGCATTCCCTAACTCCCTAACCTCCTAACTCCTCACTCCTAAACTCCCAACTCTCTCGCCATATAAACTCAACGAGTGAAGATTCTTTTTGTCGGCGACATCTTCGGCTCCGCGGGCCGGCACATCGCACACGAACACATCCCGCATCTCGTCGACACCCACAGCGTCGACCTCCTCGTTATCAACGGCGAGAACGCCGCCGGCGGCTTTGGTCTCACGCCCGCCATCGCTGAAGAGCTCTTCGATCTCGGCGCTCACGTCATCACCACCGGCAATCACATCTGGGACAAGAAAGAGATCTTCGAGTACATCGCCGTCCCCGAAGACTCCCACGTTCGGGGCCGCCGGGTCATCCGTCCCGCCAACTATGCGCACGGGACGCCCGGCTTCGGCGTCTACCAGGGCACGCTGCCCAACGGCCCCGAGTACGCCGTCCTCAATCTTCAGGGCCGCGTCTTCATGAGTTCCTGCGACGATCCCTTCCGCAAAGCCGACGACCTGCTCACACAAATCCGCGAGCACTCCGGCGCACGCGTCATCCTGCTCGACTTCCACGCCGAGGCTACCAGCGAGAAGGTCGCACTTGGCTGGTATCTCGACGGCCGCGTCACCGCCGTGCTCGGCACGCACACGCACATTCCCACGGCCGACGAGCGCGTGCTCCCCAACGGCACCGCCTTCCAGACTGACGTTGGCATGTCCGGGCCCTACGACTCCGTCATCGGCGTGGAAACCGAGATGGTGCTCAAGCGCTTCCTCACCGGCATGCCCGGCAAGTTCGAGGCCGCCAAGGGCAATCCCAAGCTCTGTGCCACCTTGATCGATTGCGACGGCGCCACCGGCCGCGCGCGCGGCATCCAGCGCATCATGCTCGGCGAGTAACGGCCGATTCTGCGGAGCCGCTCTCTGCGCTACACTCGCCTCAACATGTCAGACAGCATCTCCCGTCGCGCCTTCCTGCAGAACTCTGTCCTCGCCACTACCGCCGCTGCAGTCACACCCTCACTCGCACTGCCTACAGACGCGAAACCGACAGAGCCACCCTACCCCGAAAACGGCACGCTCATCCCCGACGAAGGCTGGCGTCTCTGGGTCGACGACAAGGCCGAGTGGCAGAACGACGACATCTTCCTCCCCGAAGACGTCTCCTGGATTAATGGCAAGCTCTGGGGCAAGGGCCAGCCGCTGCCGGTCAACGCACCCACGGGTGGCTGGCCCACACTCACGCACACGACCGGCCTCGAGGTCATCCTCCCCACCTCCGTCGAGCAGCACTTCTGGGGAAAGTACGGCGCGGGCGCAGACGGCAAGCCACGGCCCTACACACCCGAAGAGTACCGCTACGCGGCAACGGATCCTCCCAAATCGCCTGCCGACGACAACATCCCGCAGAATGGCGCCTACTTCGGCGTCTCCTGGTTCCACCGCGCAATCGACATCCCCGCCTCACTCCGCGGCAAGCGCATCTTCCTCCACATCCGCGGCGCCCACCTCCGCGCCGAGGTCTACCTCAACCAGAAGCTCGTCGGCTACTCCATCATGGAGGAGCTCCCCTTCGAGTGCGACTGCACCGATGCCGCGAATCCCGGCGACGACAACCACCTCGCCATCCGCATCACCAACCCCTTCGGCCGCTTCGACTGGGTCGACGGCCTCAACGCCAAATGGGGCAAGGTCTCGCTCTACCACTCCCACGGCTTCGGTGCACTCGATCGCGGCATCACACTCAGCGCCAACGGCGCCGACTGCCGAATCGTCGATGCGTGGGTGCTCAATTCACCCAAACCCAAAACTATCGAGGCTTATGCGCGCGTTGGCGGACCGAAAGTTGACGGGCCGGTCAAATTCGACGTTCTGGATCCAGCGACCGGAAAGATCCTAGCATCGGCCAAGGGATTCAACGACAAAATGGATCTCTACACGGCCGAGATAGCGTGCCCAGCGGCACAGCTGTGGGACTTGAAAACTCCACGGCTCTATCATCTCCGTGTCACCCAATCGCCAGCGCAGTCTGTACCCGACACCCGCACCATCGCCTTCGGCTTCCGCTCCTTCACCGTCACGGGCATCGACCCCAACGATCCCAACTCCAACGCCGTCTTCCGCCTCAACGGCAAGCGCACAAAGATCTACACCGCGATCTCCTTGGGCTACTGGGGACTCAACGGAATGTTCCCCGTCCCCGAGCTCGCCGAGAAAGAAGTCCGCGCCGCGCAGGCGCTCGGCCTCAACTGCCTCAACTTCCACCGCAACCTCGCCAAGGAAGACGTCCTCCGCTGGCATGACCGCCTCGGCGTCCTCCGCTACATGGAACCCGGCGCCGGCAAGATGGCTATCGGCAAACTGCCGCCCAAGACCGCATCCAACGCCGCGAGCATCGTGATGGAGCACCCCACCACTGAAGCCGACAAGTTCGCGCAGCGCTACATGTTCACCAAGTGCGTCGAAATGGTCAAAGCCTTTCGCTCGCACCCCTGCGTCATCGAGTACTGCCTGCAGAACGAGCTCGGCGCCGACCTCAAGAACCCCGCCACGCTCGCCATCCTCAAAGCCATGCACGACGAAGACCCCTCGCGTTGCGTCGTGCTCAACGACGGCTTCGTCGCCCGCGGCGCCGCGCAAGCCTGGTACGAACCATGGAATGACGAACTAAAAGAAGGCAAACTCCACCTCAGCGACGAAGAAAAATGGGGCGACTGGTGGAACAATCACCAGGGCGCCGGCGACCAGTGGTACGACGAGTTCTACAAGTCACCCACCGACTACACCTACGACATCAACATCCGCAACATCCTCACCGAGTACGGCGAGATGGAAGGCTGCGCCCGTCCCGACATCCACGGCCTCATGGTCCACCAGATCACCGAGACCTACAAGAAATACGGCGGCACCAGCTACGACCTCACCGACCACGAAGAGATCATCGCCGGCTACAACAAGTTCCTCGACAAGTGGGGCTTCCGCAAAGCCTTCCCCACACCCGACCACGTCTTCCGCGCCCTCGGCCGCACCTGCTACGAATCCTGGCAGAACTACATGGAGAACGCGCGCATCAACGACGCGCTCGACTTCGCCGCCATCTCCGGCTGGGAGTCCACCGCCATCGAGAACCACTCCGGCATCGTCGACAACCTGCGCAACTTCAAGTCCGACCCGGACCTTATCGGCGACACCCTCCAACCCATCCGCCCCTGCGCCAAGCAGCTTGCGCTGGCCATCGAACTCGGCGAACCCGCGACGTTCGATCTCTTCCTCTTCAACGACTCGCACCAGCCCGCCACCGGCACGCTCACCTTCTCGATGATCACGCCGAGCAACAAGCGCATCGAGCTCAAGACGCTCCCCGCACCAACAAATCAAACGCCCGATCAATTCAGCTACCTGCTCCTCGAAGCCTTCACCACACCGCCACTCAAGGAAGAAGGCCTCTACCGCTTCAAATTCGCTCTCTCATCCGCACCACTCGCAACGCAAACAAAGGAACTCTGGATCGCCCAGAACGGACGACATCCAATAGCTGGCGTGCAATGGCGGATTGGCGTCTCTGGAATCACGCCTCAGCTTCGTCAACAGTTCACCGAACTTGGATCCCTTTTCAGCGTGAGAGATTTCAAGCCCGGCGAGCACTACGACCTCATCATCTCCTCCGGCATCACCTCGCACACCCATGCCGACGGCCAGGTCGGCGAGACCACAGGCCTCGAAGCCACACCACCCATGAAGCCCGGCCACACACCCGAGCCCGGCGAAGAGGCGCAGATCATCGCACTCGGCCACCTGCAAACCGGCATCCTCGACGCCGTGCGCGCCGGCACACCACTCCTCGCCATCCCACAAACCGACACACTCTCTGAAGGCGTCGCCAAAGAGCTCGCCGCCGCCGGAGCCTTCACCTACCACGGCGCCGTCGGCGACTTCCGCGCGCCCTGGATGGGCAACTGGTACTTCGTCCGCGAGCATGAACTCTTCGCTGGCCTCCCACAAAATCAAGCCCTCGGCGGCTTCTACCAGTGCAAAGGCCGCCCCAGCAACGGCCTGCTCATCGATCAATCCCCCAACGGCGCACCGATCGAAGTCATCGTTGGCTACTCACGCGACCACGACCGCAACGTCGGCGCGGGCACCTTCACCACGCGCCTCGGCAAAACCAAAATCCTCTACCATCGCTGTCCCGACTTCCACCCTGTCCTGCAGCAGCGCTTTCTCGCCAACGCGCTCCGCTGGCTCACGACCTGACTCGCCGCGACCTTCAGCGCGTACGCGATACCATGAACTTGTGATCCCATCTCAAGTCGTCGATGAACTCAGAGCAGCTGTCGGCGATCCAAATCTCATCATCGATCGCACCCAGCTGCGGACCTACGAGTGTGACGGTCTCACAAACTTTCGCGCTGTTCCCGGCGCCGTCGTTCTCCCGCGCGAAACCGAACAGGTGCAGGCCGCCATTCGCGTCTGCGCCAAGCACAACATTCCTTTCGTTGCACGCGGCGCGGGCACCGGCCTCAGCGGCGGAGCGCTACCCACTCCCGGCTGTGTCGTCATTGGACTCGCGCGCATGAACCGCGTGCCCTGCATCGATCTGGAGAACGCGCTTATTACCGTCGAGCCCGGGGTCACCAACTCGCAGGTCACCGAGCTGGTCCGCAGCGCCGGCTTCTTCTACGCGCCCGACCCCTCCTCGCAGATCGTCTGCACCATCGGCGGCAATCTCGCCGAAAACGCCGGCGGCGCACACTGCCTCAAATACGGCTTCACTACCACGCACGTGCTTGGCTGCGAAGTCGTCCTTCCCTCCGGCGAGCTCGTCTGGCTCGGCTCGCCGCACGGTGTCCCCGATACACCCGGCTACGATCTCTGCGGCGTCTTTATCGGCAGCGAAGGCACACTCGGCATCGCTACCAAAGCCGTGCTCCGCATCGTGCGCCGTCCGCAATGCGTCCAGACACTCCTCGCCGCCTTCGACTCCAGCTCTGTGGCCGGTCAAACCGTCTCCGACATCATCGCCGCCGGCATGCTTCCCTCAGCGATGGAGATGATGGACCGCACTTCCATCTTCGCCGCCGAAGCCGCTGTCCACGCGGGCTATCCCGACTGCGACTGCCTCCTCCTGATCGAACTCGACGGGCCTATCGATGAAGTCAACACGCAGATGCAGCTCGTCCGCGAGCTCTGTACAAAGAATGGCGCATGGGAGCAGCGACTCGCGCAATCCGATACAGAGCGCGGTCTCGTCTGGAAGGGTCGCAAAGCCGCTTTTGCCGCCATGGGCCGCGTTTCGCCCAATTACATCGTGCAGGACGGCGTCATTCCGCGGACCGCACTCCCACGCGTCCTTGAGGAGATGGCGCGCATGTCGGCTGAAACTGGCTTGCGCATCGCCAACGTCTTTCACGCGGGCGACGGCAACCTCCACCCCATGGTGCTTTACGATGCGTCACACGAAGGCGAAGAAGAACGTGCCCTCGATCTCTCTTACAAAATCCTGCAGCTTTGCGTCGACGCCGGCGGCTCCATCACCGGCGAGCACGGCGTCGGACGCGAGAAACAGTGCGTGATGAGCTACATGTTTGCCGAGCCCGACCTCGCCACGATGCACCGCGTGCGACATGCCTTCGACCCCGACAACATCGCGAACCCGGAAAAGCTCTTCCCCACACCGCGCCTCTGCGGCGAGCGCTCCCATGGCAACTACATCCCGCATCCAATCGAAGCCGCCGGCCTCGCGGAGGTCTTCTGATGCTCGCCTCCCTTGCCGATCTCAACATCGACTCACACTCTCTCGACGGCATCACGGTCTACTCGCCTGCGAACACCGACGAGGTCTCTGCCATCCTGCGGTCCGCAAACTCAAACTCGCTGACCGTGGAACCGACAGGCGGACGAACCAAGCTCACCTGGGGATCGCGCGTGACGCCGCACGTTCAACTCTCCACAACTCGTCTCACCGGCATCCGTGAACACATCTGGCAGGACATGACCGTCACCGTCGCCGCCGGCACGCCCTGGTCTACGATGCAGCGCGAGCTCGCGCGCCACAACCAGCGCGTCGCACTCGACCCTGTCTTTCCCGATCGCGCTACCGTTGGCGGCGTCATCGCCACCAACGACAGTGGCGTTCTTCGTCGCCGTTACGGCTCGCTCCGCGATCTCGTTCTCGGCATGACCATCGTGCTTCCGGACGGCACGATCGCGCGCAGCGGCGGCAAAGTCGTGAAGAGCGTCGCCGGCTACGATCTGCCGAAGCTACTCACCGGATCTTTCGGCACACTGGGCGTTATCACAGAGGTCACGTTCCGTTTGCATCCACTCCCTGTCGCAACGCTCAATCTCACTGCGCGCTCGGCCTCCATTACGCAGCTTGCAGATCTCATGCATCGCATCACCGCCGCTCCGCTCAGCCTTGAAGCCATGCAGCTTCGCAATGATATTCAAGGCTCCGCGGAGGCTGCCGCCTTCGCACTCGACGTCCAGCTCGCTTCGGAGCCCGATGCGCTTCGCAATCAGGAGCAGCAGCTTCGCGCCCTCGCACAAGACTTCTCACTCATACCGTCCGACGCAGGCATCTGGTCCGCGCGCGAGCGTCTTTTCGCGGAGCCCGACGCAACCGTCCTGAAAGTCTCCACGCTTCCGTCCAAGCTCTCC
This sequence comes from Candidatus Aquilonibacter sp., assembly GCA_035504135.1. Taxonomy (GTDB): domain Bacteria; phylum Acidobacteriota; class Terriglobia; order Terriglobales; family Acidobacteriaceae; genus Granulicella. The sequence continues at coordinate 116,471 of DATJSM010000002.1, forward strand.
GCTATTGTCGGTGCCGCTGCCGTGCTCAACATGCAGCCGAGCACGCGCGCGCGCTGCATCGCCGAGCCCACCGGCATTCTCACTATCGCCTTCTCCGCGACACCCGACAATCTCGCCGTACTTACCGACGATCTGCGTTCGCGTCTGCGCGCCCACGACGGCAGCGCTGTTCTCTTTCGCCGCGGCCTTCTCCCACACGCCGTCGACTCCTGGGGAGATCCGCCGGCAGCCATCGACCTCATGCGCGCGATTAAGCACGAGTTCGATCCCTTGCGCATTCTCAATCCCGGCCGCTTCGTAGGAGGCATCTGATGCCGCTACCGCACGAAGCCACGCCCGCGCAGCAAGCCGCCGGCCTTGCCACGCAATCTGTGCTCACGCAGATCTCCAACTCCACGCGCCCCAGCTCCTTCGATGCGCACAACCCGCCCGAGCCCGCCGTCATGGACAAGTGCGTGCACTGCGGCTTCTGTCTCCCCGCCTGCCCGACGTACGTCCTCTGGGGCGAAGAGATGGACTCGCCGCGCGGGCGCATCTGGCTCATGCGCAAAGCCGCCACCGGCGAAGCTCCGCTCGACACCGTCTTTCAGGAGCACATCGACAACTGCCTGGGCTGCATGGCCTGCATGACCGCCTGCCCCTCCGGCGTCGAGTACAACAACCTCATCGAAGACACGCGCGGTCAGGTGGAACGCCAGGCCGAACGCAACGACTCACGTCCACTCTCCGACCGCCTCTTCCGCAAACTCCTCTTCGCCACCTTCCCGCACCCGCGCCGCCTGCGCGCACTCGGCCTTCCCCTCGCGATCTACCAGCGCACCGGCTTGCAAACACTTGTCCGCGACAGCGGCCTGCTCAAACTCCTTCCACCGCGCCTCCGCTCCATGGAGGCGTTGCTCCCGCCCGTCCCGCTCAACCCTTTCCATTCGCTCCCGCACACCGTCAGCTCCAGCAACAAATCGCGCGGCCGCGTCGGCATGCTCACCGGTTGTGTGCAGGACGCCTACTTCGCTCACGTCAACGCCGCCACCGCGCGCGTCCTCGCCGCCGAAGGCTTCGAGGTCATCATCCCCAAATCGCAGTCCTGCTGCGGCGCGCTCATGGTCCACTCCGGCCTCGACGCTGAAGCCGCAAGCTACGCGAAGGACATGATCGCCACCTTCGAGGCCGCACAAGTCGACACCATCGTCATCAACGCCGCCGGCTGCGGCAGCACCATGAAGGAGTACGCGCACCTGCTCCGCAACGACCCCGCCCGGTCCGCGCGCGCCGCCGCCTTCTCGGCAAAGTGCAAAGACATCAGCGAAGTCCTCTCCGCCGTCGAGCCCATCGCTCCGCGCCGTCCCATCCCGCTCCGCGTCGCCTACCACGACGCCTGCCACCTCCGCCACGCGCAGGGCATCTTCGCGCAGCCACGCGCGCTCCTCGCGCAGATCCCCGAGCTCACTGTCGAAGAGATCGCTGAATCGAATCTCTGCTGCGGCTCTGCTGGCGTTTACAACCTCTTGCACCCCGAACCCGCCAACGAGCTCGGCGACCGCAAGGTCTCGCACCTGCTCGCCACCGGCGCCGAAGCCGTCATCAGCGCCAACCCCGGCTGCCTCCTGCAACTCATGAACGGCCTGCGCCGCCGCGGCGTCGCCGAGCTCCCCGCGTTCCACATGGTCGAACTCCTCGACGCCTCCATCCGCGGCCTCACCGTCTCGCAACTCCTCCACGGCCCGCGTTCCCTCGACGTCAACTAGTTGCACCGAATAAAGAGGGGACCCATTCATCGCGCGCCTTTGCGCGATGGGGCGGGTAGAAACTAACCTTTCTCACGAGGCAACACCATGACCGGACCCGAAGAACTCCGCATCATCGACGCCGCCAACGCCCTGCTCAATGCGCGCCGAACCTACACTCCCATCGCCGATCTGCCACCATCACTTCAACCAAAAGACCTCGACGAAGCCTACGCCATCCAGGACCGCATGATCATTTCGCTCGGCGAGATCGGCGGATGGAAGATTGGTGCGACCTCACTCGATGCCACGCCCATGTTCGCTCCGATGCCGCGTGCATGGATTGCTGCCACTGGCAATATGCTTGCCGGAGATCGCTGGCGCTACCGCGGCCTTGAAGCTGAGATCGCCTTCCTCGTCGGCCGCGACCTTCCTCCACGCAGACAACCCTACAAAGGCGAAGAAACACTGGCTGCCATGGCCTCCTGCCATCCCGCCATCGAAGTCCTCGAGTCCGCCTTCACCGATCCATCGCAGGCCACGCCTCTTGCTAAAAACGCCGACCTCCAAGTACACGGCGGCTTCGTCTACGGCCCTGCCGTCCCCAACTGGCAATCCATCGACTTCGCCGAAGAGCACGTCATGCTCGCCGTCGATGGGATCGTCCGCGTCGAACGCACCGGCTCCAACACCGCCGGCGATCTCCTCCGCCTTCTGCCCTGGCTCGCCAACGAAGGTGCCGCGCGCACTGGCGGCCTACGCAAAGGTCAATGGATCACCACCGGCTCCTGGACAGGCAATACCCTCGCATCCTCGCGCTGCACCGTCGAAGTCGTCTTCTCCACCGCCGGCCGTGTCGACCTCCGCTTCGCCTGACTCGTATCCTCGCATCTGGTAAGGACCGCACCATGAACCTCCCACCCGGCACCGCCATCCACGCCACCACAGCCGACCGCTACGACCGCGTCCTCACCACCGAAGCACTCGCTTTCGCGGTCGCACTTCATCGCGAGTTCAATCCACGCCGCAAGCAGCTCCTCGCCGCGCGCGTTACGCGTCAGCAGCAGCTCGACTCCGGAGTCCGCCCCGACTTCCTCGCCTCCACCCGCCAGATTCGCGAGACGCAATGGACCGTCGCGCCCATCCCCGCTGACCTCCAGGACCGCCGCGTCGAGATCACCGGCCCCGTCGATCGCAAGATGATCATCAACGCGCTTAACTCCGGCGCGCGCGTCTTCATGGCCGACTTCGAAGACTCCACCACGCCCACATGGGAGAACCTCCTCGACGGCCAGCTCAATCTCATCGACGCCATCCGCCGCACCATTAGCTACGATGACCCGTCCACCAGCAAGCACTACTCCCTTATCGACAACCCCGCCGTGCTCTTCATCCGTCCGCGCGGTTGGCATCTCGAAGAGCGCCACGTCGTCATCGACGGCGAATACATGTCCGGCTCGCTCTTCGACTTCGGGCTTTATCTCTTCCACAACGCGGGCGAACTTATGAATCGCGGCTCTGGCCCCTACTTCTATCTCCCCAAGCTCGAGTCGCACCTAGAAGCGCGTCTCTGGAACGAAATCTTCCTTCGCGCCCAGGAGAAGCTGGGGATCCCGCGCGGGACAATTCGAGCCACTGTCCTCATCGAAACCATCCTCGCCGCCTTCGAGATGGACGAGATTCTCTTCGAGCTACGCGAGCACTCCGCCGGACTCAACTGCGGGCGCTGGGACTATATCTTCTCCTTCATCAAAAAGCTCGCCGCCGACACGTCCGTCCTCCTTCCCGACCGCTCGCAGGTCACCATGACTACGCACTTCATGCGCAGTTACTCCAAGCTCTGCATCAAGACCTGCCATCGCCGCCGCATTCACGCCATGGGCGGCATGTCCGCGTTCATCCCCATCAAGTCCGATCCCGAAGCCAACGAGCGGGCGCTCACGCAGGTCCGCGCCGACAAAGAGCGCGAAGCCTCCGACGGCCACGACGGCACCTGGGTCGCGCATCCGGGCCTCGTCCCCGTCGCCAAAGAGGTCTTCGACCGCCTCATGCCCGGCCCCAACCAAATCGACAAGCAACTCCCCGACTACAACCCAACCGCAGCCGATCTCCTCGCCATCCCCACCGGCACCATCACCGAAGCCGGCCTCAAACAGAACATCGCCGTCGGCCTCGGCTACGTCGAAGCCTGGCTGCGCGGCATCGGCTGCGTCCCGCTCTTTAACCTCATGGAAGATGCCGCCACCGCCGAGATCTCACGCGCGCAGCTCTGGCAATGGGTCCACCACAACGCCACACTTTCCGACGGTCCCAACGCCGGCTCCCGCATCACCGCCATCCTTTGCGACGAATACATCGACGCCGAGCTCGCGCGCGCACGCGAATCCGTTCCTCCGGCGCGCTACGAGGCTTACGAACATGCCGCTTTCCTCATGCGCGAGCTCATCAAAGCGCCGAGGTTCCAGGACTTCCTCACCGTCCCCGCCTACGCCCGCGTCCTCGACCGCGAAATATATACGGCCTAAACAACTATACTTTCGACTTCGTTTCGCCTAATCGCGATATTAATAGCTGACTCGCAACGATCTAGCATCAAGCCGGCCTCAGGCGTACCATCCAACTACTTACGCCCCCGCTGGCTTCTTACTCGTAAGTAGAGGTGAAGGATGGCACGTCCATATTGGAGCGGACAGGTAACAATCTCGCTCGTCTCATTCGGTGTAAAGCTCTTCGTCGCCACTGAATCCAAGAGCGATATCAAATTCCATCAAATCGACCGCCGCACCGGCGAGCGCGTGCGCCACCAGAAAGTGCTCGCCTCCGCCATCGAGAACGGTGCCGAAGAAGCCGCACCGCAGGAAGCGGTCGTCGGCAAGAGCGAGATCGTCAAGGGCTACGAGTACTCCAAGGGCCACTACGTCACCATTGAGCCCGAAGAGCTCGCCCACCTCCGAGTCCCTTCCAAGCACACCATGGAGGTCGCGCAGTTCGTCAACGCCGACGAGATCGATCCCGAGTTCTTCGAGAAACCCTACTTCGTCGTCCCCGAAAACGAATCGCAGACAGAGGCCTTCCTCACTGTCCGCAAGGCGCTCCAGCAGACCAAAAAGATCGCCCTCACCAAGATCGCCTTCGGCGGACGGGAGCACGTCGTCGCTCTCGCGCCCGCCGGCAAAGAAGGTATGTCCGACACGGAACAGCACGGCGGCATGATGGCTTACACGCTGCGCTACGCCGCCGAACTCCGCAAGCCCGCAGAATATTTCGCCGATATCAAGCACATGTCCGTCGATAAAGAATCGCTCGACCTCGCCAAAGAGCTCATAAAAAAACGCTCGGGTAAATTCGACCCTGAAAAATTTGTAGACGGCTACGAGGTCGCCGTCAAAGAACTCGTCAACGCCAAGCTCAAGCACCTGCCCATCCCCAAGGACGAAGAGGTCGCTCCGCCGCGCGGCAAGGTCATCAATCTCATGGACGCGCTGCGCAAGAGCGTCAGCACTGGCGCGAAATCTGCCGAAGCTTCCGAAAAGAGAGAGTCCTCGAAGAGGTCTTCCGGGAAAAAGACTGTCTCTATCTCTTCCGGCACAAAGAAACCGCCACGCAACGAGAAGTCTGCCGCGCGCGCCACCGGCAAGCGCAAGAGCGCCTAAGCAAACCGCTCCAGCATCGCCGTCAACTCCGCCGGCTGATCGATCATCACATCGTGCCCGCAGGTTACGGTTGCGGTCTGCCATGAGTGATCAGCCCGGCAACGCGCGAGCGCTTGATCGAAGCCCTTCTGTGCGAATAATGGAGCACGAATATAAAGCTTCTTCGCAATCGACTGATACGCTCCCGCCACCTTCAGCTTCTGCGTAAAGCATTGCGTCGGATGGGCTGTAAGCTTGCTCTGCACCCAGGCCGCGTCCTTGTCATTGACATGAAAGTACGAGGCAGGCGGGGCCAGGGTCACAGGCTCCGGCCATGAGGTCCTGCTCGAAAAGTCCGCGAGCGCCTGTCCGTCGCTTGGTTGAAATGCATCCAGGTACACAATCGCGCCGATGCGTTCGCGCATCTGTTCCGCGACACCCGTAATCACCATCCCGCCGTACGAGTGCCCAACCAGCACAACGTCATCGAGGTCCCTCCACTTGATCTCTCCCGCAACATCGTTTACCTGGGTCATCAAATCGATGTCTTCCGGCTTCAAGTGCGATCGCTCGCCGACCCCAGACAGCGCAGGCGTTAAAACATAATGTCCCTTCGCGGTCAGGCGGTCCGCCACACGCCGCCAGCACCACCCTCCGTGCCATGCGCCATGCACCAGCACAAACGTGCGCGCCTTCGTCTGCGCACGCAGGCGGACCGGCACCGCAAGCTGAGCCGCAGCCGCCGCGCCAATCGGCAAGAATTGCCGTCGAGAGATACGTCCACTGCGAGCCATCTTCACCTCACGATCGAGGACACAGCCTATCACCGAAACCTTCCGCCGCAGCGAAACAGTTCTCTCTACCCTCACCCGCATCTGATACATCTGATAACTAGATGGAGTGACCCGATGGCGCCTGCACGGTCAAGGAAGTCCGCATCCAGCAAGTCGACGAAAAAAGTCGCCGCCAAATCTCCGGCGAAGAAGCAAGCCGCAAAGAAAACAGCTGCAAAACGAACGGCAACGAAGCCTTCGACGTCAAAGAAGTCGTCCGTCAAAACCGCATCTGCACGCCCCCGACGCATATCTTCCGCCGCGGATTCTGTCGACGAGCAACTCGCGCGCTACCGCTCCATGCGCGACTTCAAGGTCACCGCCGAGCCCTCCGGCACGCATGCTCTCTCGAAATCAACCAGCCCTGACAAAACGAACGCCCTTCCCTTCGTCATCCAGAAGCACGCCGCCTCGCATCTTCACTACGACTTCCGCCTCGGTTGGAACGGCGTCCTTAAATCCTGGGCCGTCGCCAAGGGCCCCAGTTATTACACCGGCGACCGCCGCCTCGCCGTTCAGGTGGAAGATCACCCTATGGAGTACGGCGGCTTCGAAGGCATCATCCCCAAAGGCCAATACGGCGGCGGCACCGTCATGGTCTGGGACCAGGGCACTTGGCACCCGCAGCCCGGCTACGAAGACGTCACCGAAGCTCTCCGCAATGGCTCACTCAAGTTCGTCCTCGACGGCACCAAGCTGCATGGCAAATGGACGCTGGTGCGCATGGCCCCGCGCTCCAAATCTTCGGGCTCGCGCTGGGGCTCCTCCGACAAGCCCAACTGGCTGCTCATCAAAGAGCACGACGACTTCGAGCGCCCCGAGTCTGCGCCCGCCGTCACTGACGCCGAGCCCGACTCCGCCGTCACCGGCCGCACCATGGACCAGATCGCGCACCAAAGCGACCACGTGTGGAACTCCAAAGAGACAGCAGGCACAGGCCGCGCCTGGTACCGGAAAGAATCTAGCGACAGCTCCCCACCCGCGTCAAACAGCCCCGCCGTCGGCGATAAATTCAACATCCGGCCTCGGCGTCCTGCCAAATCCGCGACCTCATCCACCCACATCCTCCCTGCCGAGTCCCAGCCAGCCTTCATCCCTCCGCAGCTTGCTCTCGAATCCGCCGCTCCGCCCGACGGCCCCTCCTGGCTGCACGAGATCAAGCTGGACGGCTATCGCATCCAGGCGCGCAAATCCGGATCGAAGGTCGCACTCCTCACCCGCAAAGCACTCGATTGGACCCACCGCATGCGCGCCGTCGCCGGCGCCGTCGCCGCTCTCCCCGCCGACAAACTCACCCTCGATGGCGAGGTTGTGGTCCTCGACGACAACGGAATCTCGTCCTTCGCCAATCTCCAGGCCTCCTTCAACGAAGGAGCGCGCTATCCGCTCACCTACTTCGTCTTCGATCTCCTCCACCACGACGGCCGTAACACGCGTAATCTCAAACTCCGCGCGCGCAAGCAACTCCTCGCCTCCATCCTCCCCAACCGCGACGATGGCACACTTCGCTTCAGCGATCACATCGACGGCAGCGGTCCTGCCATCTTCAAGGAGGCCTGCAGGCTCGGCACCGAAGGCATCGTCTCAAAGTGCGACGCTCCGTACCGCTCCGGCCGTTCCTCCGACTGGCTCAAGTCCAAATGCCGCCTCGAACAGGAGTTCGTCATCGCCGGCTACTCAGACTCCACCGAAGGTCCCGGCCGCTTCGGCTCTCTTCTTCTCGGGGTCTATGACCATAACAAGCTCGTCTACACAGGCCGCACCGGCACAGGCTTCTCCCACAAGTTCAAGCGCGAGCTATACAAGCGCCTCCACGCTCTTGAAACCCAAACGATGCCCTTCGCTAAGCGCCCAGCCGATGCCCGCCGCGACGTCCACTGGGTGGAACCCAAACTCGTCTGCGAGGTCCGCTTCGCCACATGGACCGCTGACAACCTCGTTCGCCAGGCCGCATTCCTCGGCCTCCGCGAAGACAAACTCCCCGCCGAAGTCACCCGCGAGGGCCCAACCGTGACGCCCAAGGCCAGCAAATCCGCCGCTTCAACTCGCAACTCGACAGCCGAATCTCGTAGCTCAAAGCTCCAACCCGCACAGAAACGGGATGGCCTCTCTTCGCTCCCCGCTTCATCGTCGGCTAAAGCGAAATCGAACCCCTCGACAACCAGCGCGGCCATCCGCCTTACCCACCCAGACAAGGTCCTCGACCCCGGTTCCCAACTGACGAAGCGTCAGCTCGCCGACTACTACCTTTCAGTTGCGGACCGGATGCTCCCGCACATCATCGACCGGCCGCTTTCGCTCGTCCGCTGCCCTGAAGGAGCCGGCAAGCCCTGCTTCTTCCAGAAACACGTGAACCACATGCTTCCGCCCGGCATCACCGGCGTCGACGTCCCCAACAAAAAAACCGGCGAACTCGAGCCGTATATCACCATCGAAACCGCCAACGCCACCCCGGAAGCCCTCGCCGGCCTCGCCCAGATGGGCGTCCTCGAGGTCCATCCCTGGGGTTCCAAGAACGACGACCTCGAACACCCTGACCGCCTTGTCTTCGATCTCGATCCCGACGAGTCGCTCCCTTGGTCCACCCTCTGCACCGCCGCCGGCGATGTCCGCAAGCGCCTGAAATCAGCCGGCCTCGAATCCTTCCTCAAGACCACCGGCGGCAAGGGCCTGCATGTCGTCGCTCCCATCAACCCCAAACACGACTGGCCCACAATCAAGGACGCCGCGCACAATTTCGTCCTCGCCATGGAGCGTTCCAACCCCGCGCTCTACCTCACCAAAATGACCAAGTCCGCACGGGCCGGCAAAATCTATCTCGACTATCTGCGCAACGAGCGCGGCGCCACGGCTGTCGCCCCATTTTCGCCCCGCGCCCGCGTCGGCTGCACCGTTTCGCTTCCTCTGCCCTGGACCGCCCTCAAGCTCCCCGAGCGGCCTATCTTCCGCGTCGCCGATTTCCACGCCTGGCGCCGCCAACTCCGCTCCGATCCTTGGAAACCCATGCTCGCTCTCAAACAGGCGCTGGATCCCAAAGCGATGGCCGCTGGTTGACCTCCATCCACCGTCTTCGCATCTAACCAGGAGATCGACCGAAAAATCCATGGAGCGCTTTCAGATGGCCGTTGAGAACGCCGCCGAAATTCATCGCATCACGACCGCACTTTCGCCCGCCTCACCGTCCGATGCGGCTTCCGTTGACCCGACCGCCGCCGAGTCCCTGCTCGCCAATGCCAACCTCGGTCAGCGCATCAAACGCCTGCGCCTGAAGCGGTCCATGGGGCTCGTCGAGCTCGGCCGCCAAACCGGTCTCTCCGCCAGCTTCCTATCTCAGCTTGAAACGGGCCGGGTCATCCCCACACTCCGCAACCTCGCCCGCATCGCCTTGGTCTTCAACAAGGACCTGTCCTGGTTCTTCGAGTCGCCGCCCCACAGCATCTTTCGCATCCAGCGCCGCCGGGATCGCGTGCGCCTCTCCATGGGTTCGCCTGAACCTGACTACATCTCCGAAAGCTTCGGCATCCTCATCCCCGAAGGCGGCCTGCGTCCTTGTCTCGCCGAGTTCCTCGCCGGCAGCGAGCGCGCTCCATTCAATCCTGAACTCTATCCTGGCGTCGAGATGGTCTACGTTCTTGACGGCTCCATCGAACTCCGTCGCAAAGGCGAACCCCACATACTCTCCGCTGGCGACGTCTGTTATGTCTCGGGCGAAACCCCGCGCGTCTACCGGTGCTCCGGCGAGGAGCCCGCCCGCGCTCTCATCATCAGCTTCGACCGCGATTGCGAGATCCGCCGGCCTCCCTCCGCCTGAGCGCTTGTAACCCCGCTCCTCTCGACGTATGCTGTCCGCGTCGTCAGGAGGTCTCCGTGCGCAGGTCTCTTGCCTTTCTCGTCCTCTGTCTCCTTCCCATCCTCACCGCCGGCACCTCGAGCGAACGGCTGGACCTCAGCGCCGCCGGCGGCGGCGAACTCCTCGCCACGCTTCACACAGCCGGTGACGCCGTCGTCAAATTCGAATATGTCAAGGACGGCTGCTTCTTCTCGCCCGACCACTCCGAGCCGTGCTTCACCTTCAGCGCCGTCAGCGGTACAGATTCCGTTCCGATCAGCGGCTGCGTCGAAAACAAAGACTCCAAGCTCAACGTCTCCGCCCAGGCAGGCTGCCGAGCCGCCAATGTCAAAAGCGTCAGGATTCTCTTGGCCAACGGCGGCACAGTCGTCCTCAACGGGGGCACCGGCAGCCACAAAGACTGCTCACCGGTTCCCGTCACCATCGAGGCCCACGGCGATGCCTATCACGTTGCCGCATGGAACGGTTGCCCCGAGACCATCACCTGCGCCGGAGGCCTTGGCCAGGTCGACGCTGACAAAGGCGACACCGTGAAAGGCAACTGCAACGCTATGTTCGTCACCCGCCACTAAGCCCCTCGATTCCGTGGGATGGCGCTGCTCAGGTGCCCGCTGCGCCTTCGTGTGGTTGTCACGCGGAGCACCCGTGACGTCTGCGACTGCCCTCCGCCGCTACGTCCATTTGGGTCTCAGTGCTACGATAGATGTTTCGCTCTAAAGGAGTTTGCACCATGGCCACCCTCGCGTCCGCACCTGAAACCACCGCCTCCAAGCCCTCCATCCGCGAGATCACCCACTGGATCAACGGCGCTCCTGTCCGCGGCACATCCGGGCGCTTCGGCGACGTCTTCCACCCCGCCACCGGCACCGTGCAGGCCCGCGTTCCCCTCGCCACCGACGCCGAAGTCGACGCCGCCGTGCAAGCTGCTGCCGCGGCCTTCCCGTCCTGGTCTTCTCAGCCGCCGCTTCGCCGCGCCCGCGTCATGTTCCGCCTCCGCGACATCTTCGAGTCCCGCATCGACGAGGTCGCCGCCCTCCTCAATCGCGAGCACGGCAAGGTTTTCTCCGACGCCAAGGGCGAGTGCATCCGCGGCCTCGAAAACATTGAGTTCGCTACCGGCATCCCGCAGCTTCTCAAAGGTGAATTCACCGAGCAGGTCGGCACTGGCATCGACTCCTGGTCCATGCGACAGCCCCTCGGCGTCGTCGCCGGCATCACGCCCTTCAACTTCCCCGCAATGGTTCCGCTCTGGATGTTCCCGCTCGCCATCGCCTGCGGCAACACCTTCATCCTCAAGCCCTCCGAGCGCGATCCCTCTGCCTCCATCCTCCTCGCCGAGATGCTCAAAGAAGCCGGGCTGCCTGACGGCGTCTTCAACGTCGTCCACGGCGACAAGACCTCCGTCGACGCGATCCTCTCCCACCCCACCATCCAGGCAGTCTCCTTCGTCGGCTCGACAGCGATTGCGGAGTACGTTTACGCCACCGGCACGCGGCATGGCAAACGTGTCCAGGCCCTCGGTGGCGCGAAGAACCACATGATCGTCATGCCCGACGCCGATCTCGACCAGGCCGCCGACGCGCTCGTCGGCTCCGCTTACGGCTCCGCCGGCGAGCGCTGCATGGCCATCTCCGTTGCGGTCACCGTCGGCCACCAGACCGCTGACGACCTTCTCGCCAAGCTCCAAGACCGAATCTCGAAACTCAAGGTCGATCACGGCGCGCCCGACTCGCCCGAAGCCGACTTCGGGCCACTTATCACCAGACAGCACCGCGATAAGGTCTCGAGCTACATCGATCTGGGTAAGACCGAAGGCGCAGAACTCATCGTCGACGGCCGCGCCCACGCTCTGCCCAAAGGCGAAGGCTTCTTCCTCGGCGCCTGCCTGTTCGACCACGTCAAGCCCGAGATGCGCATCTACCGCGAAGAGATCTTCGGGCCGGTCCTCGGCGTCGTCCGCGTGAACAATTTCGAGAAAGCCCTCGAGCTCATCAACGAGCACGAGTACGGTAATGGCACCAGCATCTTCACCCGCGACGGCGACACCGCGCGCGACTTCGCCCGCCGCGTGCAGGCCGGCATGGTCGGCGTCAACGTGCCCATCCCCGTCCCGATGGCCTTCCACAGCTTCGGCGGATGGAAGCGCTCCCTGTTCGGCGATCACTCCATCTACGGCCCCGAAGGCGTCCGCTTCTACACCCGCCTCAAGACCATCACCGCCCGCTGGCCCGCCGGCATCCGCACTGGCGTCGACACCTCCATGCCCACCCTCGGCTGAAATCTGCGCTAAGGAGAAGCCTTGGCCCCCGGAATCGCCGCCGCGCTCGTCAGCTTCTGCTTTCTCATTGGCGTCGCCTTCTTTGTCCAGCGATACGTCGCCCTTCGCCGCAAGCGGAAGGGCGGCGGCTTCTATCCTAGTTCGGCAGCCATGGGCAACGCACTTCAGGAGTTACAGCGGCTCACACAGCCCAGCGTGCGCTATGTTCTCGAAGAGAAGCAGAAGGAGGAGCGGGAAGAGGACGATGAGGGTGGCCCCGACGACCCTGACCGATTCTTACGGGAGCGCCGCCGCCATGAGACTCCCGATCCGAGCCCAATCGCACAACGACTCCCAAAAAGACCTCATCAAAACTGAGTGCGCGCATGACACAGTTCATCGCCGGAGGGAATCATGGCCGATCCTCAGCCCACCTGGAAGCCATACGAAGAGCATGGCGATCTCACCACCCGCAGCAATCTGCCCGACACAGTCTTTGCCTTCCCGCATCAGCGGAAGGAGCCTATGACGGATGCCAAGCACGTTCGCAACGCCGTAGCGCGATTCGACCAGGTCCTCGACGTCCCCGAATCCGATCGCGCTCTCGCCTTCGCCAACATCGAAAAGGCTGCGAAACACTACGGCGTCAACCTCTCTGAGACCAACTGGCACCAGCTTGGCGTCCATCCCAATCAGCACCGCTTCGAAGCCGCTCAAAAGGCAGCCGAAACCAGAAAGCACAACCGCGAAGAAAGCGCTAATCAAGCCTTACGACCCGCTGCCCCATTCATGACTACGAAGGCGTCATGAGTGGGGCGCAACACCCCAAGGGCTACTTCACTTTCCCCAGAAACCCCTGTCCCCGGAGCCACGCATCCAGCAGCGTCGGCCAGAGATCCAGCGCCGGGTCCCCACTCCCTAGCCCGCTCCCATGGGCCCCATGGGCGAAGCAGTGAAACTCCGCCGAGACCTTCGCCGCCCTCAACGCCGCGAAGTAATCGATCTCCGCCTGTACATCCACCGTCTCGTCATCCGACGTGCCATAGATGAACGTAGGGGGCGTCGCGCTCGTCACATACCGCACCGGATCGTATTTCGTTTCGAACTCCTTGCACATATCCTCCGGCACCGTCTTCACCGTCGCGCGCGTCGAGCAATATGTGATCAGCCCTTGCGTATTCGGCTCCATCGCATTCAGCCACGGATATCCCAAGACCACAAAGTCCGGCTTGCTCGACGCCCGATCCACCGGATCCGTCGCATTCGCATTCGCCGTCTCCGGGCTCACCGACTCCATCGCCGCCAGGTGACCGCCCGCCGAAAACCCCATGATGCCGATCTTCTCCGGATCGATCCCATACTTCGCCGCATTCGCCCGCACATACCGCACAGCTCTCTGCGCGTCCTCCAAGGGAATCGGATACTGATACTTGGCTCCCAACCTGTATCGCAGCACAAATGCCGTTATGCCGCGTGCTGCAAACCAATCCGCAACCTCGCGCCCCTCCAGGTCTGCCGCCAGCTCCACATACGCTCCGCCGGGCGCAATCACGACCGCCGTCGTACCCGCATGCCCCTTGCGCGGAGCGAACACGCTCACTGCTGGCACATCGCTCGGCGCGTCACCGCGCTGTCCCGGAGCTCCGCCCGGCCACAGCTCTACCGTCCGAATATTCAGTCCGGGATCGATTCCACTCGCAGCGCTAACCGGTGCGTTCTGCGCGATCCCCGAGATCGCCGCCAACCCGCCCGTTATTATGCCGAAACAAATAAACGCTGCCGCGCGCTGAACCATGCTCATAGGGACATCCTACCGATTCGCACCGCTGCCTTCAGCTCACATTCAGATACGTTGTATACGGTCTCTCTCCCAACGAAGGAAACGCCATCAGCGTCAACGGTCCACTTGCCGCATTCGCCTGCCACTGTCTCGCACTCACGCGCTGTGCGTTGAGCAGTTGTTCCCGCGTCACCTTCGGCAACGGCCCGTCCTGATCCTCTTTCACCGCCATTAACACGAGCGGGCCGCGTATCAGTGCAACCGTGTTTGGGTTTCGAGCGTCGATCGCCTCCAGCCTTATCGTCATCGGCAGCTCCAACTCGACGCGATCGCCGGTCTTCCACTCCCTTCGTATCGCGGCAAACCTTCCCGGCCCCACAATACCTTGCGTTCTGACACCGTTCACTCGAATCGAAGCCTTCTCCGCCCACTCGGGGATGCGGAAGTTCAATGCAAACTCCGTCGGCTTTGTACTCGTCATTGTGAGCGCTATGCGATCGTCAAACGGATAATCTCCTTCCTGCGTCAGCGTCAGCGCGCTGCCGCCATCCGTCCACCGAACCGTCGACGGCACATACAGGTTCACGTAAACCCCACGCGGCTCCCGCAGATAAATATTGATGCGATAATCCGCCGCGACCTGCGGCAGCGTCCCCGAGCAGCACGGCCAGTGCGCATGCTTATACACGCGCTTCGCATCGAAGTTGTAGTCCGAGTAGTAAAACGCCTCGCCATCATTCTCCAGCGGCTTCGCCCCGAGCACCGTGTTGTACATGATCCGCTCCATGCTGTCGCCATATCGCGCATCGCGCGTCACACGCAGCAAGTACCGCGTCAGCTTGAACTGTGCATAAGCTCCGCATGGCGTTTCAAAGCTCGCATGCGTCCCCGTCAAACTCGCGTACAGTTCATTGCCATCCGGCTTGCACAGCGTTTCATACGGTCCCCATCCGCCCGTCGCATAGCTTTGCGCAAGCAGCATCGCAAAGGCATTTCGGGCAGCCCGCAAATGCTTCTCGCTGCCTGCCACCATGTATGCCTTCATTGCCGAACACAACGAGTTCACGTAGCTGTACGCGTGCCTTCCACCCAGCACATTCTCATTGCGTGAGAGCGGATCGAACCAGGTCTCATCGTCCAGGTACTCTAACCCCATCCCGTAATACCGCAGCCCTGCTCCGCGCTCGTATGCCAGAAACAGATTCTCCGGGAGCGTGTAGGACTCATCCCATGTCCACGTCGGATCATCCGCCGGCTTATCGCTCCGCCACGCTACATCGTGTTCGATCGCCTTCCCCGGCAGATGCGGCAGCGCGGCTGCCGTCGTCTGCTCCAGAATCGCCAGCGCCTGCGGGTCCTGAACGTAGGTATGCGAATCGAGCAGCCCAAGCAGCAACTTGTCATAGAGGTACGCTGGAAACCGGCTGTTCACATACAGCTCGGCTGAGATCGTCTGCGCATAGAGGCGGTTCAAACGCAGCACCTTCTCGCGTGTCGCATCATCTCCGGTTATCGCATACACGCGCGCCAGCGCCGACACCCACTGCCCAAACGTGCACCCCGGCGCACCCACCGCGTCGAAACCCCCGCGAAAATCTGGATCGGGATCATAGTGATACCACCCGCCCAGATCCTTGCCCGGCGCCGGCATTCCACACATCTGCCGCAGAGGCTTCAGCAGGCTGTCCTCATCCAGCTCCATCAGCACCGCATGCGTGTTCATCAGCTGTGACTCGTGCAGATCGCTGGCGATGAAAACATCTCCGTATCCAAATTCCGAGAGATGCCCCGAAGCCGTTGCCTCCAGCCCCCACGCTCTTCTGCCTCCAATTGCGGAGCCAGTGACCGCGCCTGTAACCAAAGCCTGCTGAAGAAACCTTCGGCGTGAAGTCGTTCGCAATAGACACTTCCTCGTACAGACGGTCAGGGAACGGCCGCCCCTAACCTCTGAACTCCCGACTCTCTATCGGATCGCCAGATTTCTAGCGGGGCCGTCCACGGAGTTAGCCAGAAAACGTTTATCGGCGGCAGCCCGATGCTCTTTACTTCGCGTGCCGTGCCTGATGCGATCCGACTTCACTTCAGTCGTCCCACGTTCAGACTTCCGTATCATACATACCCTTGTCCGCGGGCATGCCGTTCAACCGCGGTGCCAGATTCAAAACTCGTAGAGCGGATCCTCGCTTCCCAACCGTCATGCATCGGCCTATACTCGCCGCGTCTTCCAGTTCACCGCCATGTCTATCGTCATTCGCCCTGCCACTCCCGCCGATGCCACCCGCTGCGGCCAAATCTGCTTCGATGCCTTCTCCCACATCAACCGCGCCCATAACTTCCCGCCCGATTTCCCCAACCCAGAGCATGCCGTCGGTCTCCTGAATATGCTCTTCTCCGCCCCGTCTTTTTACTGCATCGTTGCCGAAGAGAACGGCCGCATCCTCGGCAGCAATTGCCTGGACGAGCGCTCTATCATCTTCGGCGTAGGCCCCATCACGGTCGACCCGGCCGCACAAAATCACGGAGTCGGGCGCCTCCTTATGCATGCCGCGCTCGATCGTGCCGCCTCGCAGCACGCTGCGGGCGTACGCCTGGTGCAGGCCGGCTTCCACTGCAGGTCGCTGTCGCTCTATTCCACGCTCGGCTTCAGCGTACGCGAACCGCTTGCCTGCATGCAGGGGCGCGTCTCCACTCCTCCCATCGCGGCTTGCACTGTGCGACCGGCTGTGCAGGCCGACATTGCGGCATGCGATGCGCTCTCCATCGCCGTGCATGGCTTCTCCCGCTCCGCAGAGCTCTCGAACGCCATCACGCAGGGCAGCGCCGTCGTCGCCGAGCGCGAAGGGCGCATCACAGCCTACTCCACCCTGCTCGGCTTCTTTGGCCACACCACTGCTGAAACGAATCCCGATCTCTTCGCTCTCATCGCCTCCGCCGAAACCTTCGCCGGTCCCGGTATCCTCCTCCCCACACGCAACGACGCTCTCTTTCGCTGGTGTCTTAGCCACGGTCTGCGAGTTGTCCAACCGCTTAATCTCATGTCGCTCGGCCTCTACAACACACCCGCCGGCGCCTTCCTTCCGTCGATCCTCTTCTGACGCCCCTCACGGCTTGCCGCTCCGCCGTCGACAGCACTCGTTGCGATCCTTTTTGCTCTCACACGATCAGTCGGGGAACTGTGCTCTCCCGCAAAACCTTCCTTCACCCATGCCATACCACCCGCCGCTTCACCTGCTACTCTGATGAGAGAGTGAGTCCCATCTCCATCGCGACCGCCAGCGAGGTGTTCGATCTCCTGCGCGACGATCTCGCTGCCGTCGAGCGTGAATTTGCGCGCCAATCCGGCTCACCGGTAGGCGTGGTCACCGACATCGCAACCTACCTCATCGCCGGCGGTGGTAAGCGAATCCGTCCCATGATGCTGTTGCTCGCGGCCAAAACGCTGGGTTGCGAGAGCGAGTCGCGCATCCGCATGGGGGCAGTTGTCGAGATGCTGCACACCGCCACGCTCGTGCATGACGACATCATCGACGAAGCCGACACCCGCCGCGGGCGGCCATCTTCAAACACACGATGGGGCAATGCAAAATGTGTTCTCGCCGGAGACTGGCTCTACATGCAGTCCTTTCAGACCGCTCTCGCCGAACGGAACTTCCGCATCCTCGATCTGCTGATCTCGCTCACGCAGCAGATGGTCGAAGGTGAATTGCTGCAAATGGAAAAGCTTGGTCACCTGATCAACGAAGAAGAATACTTCGATCTCATCTATCGAAAAACGGCCTGCCTCTTCAAAGTCTCCATGCAGCTGGGAGCGGTCCTCGCATCATCGGATTCGAACGCCGGTGAGGCTCCTTTTGAGGAGGCGCTTGGCGAGTATGGACGCAATCTCGGCCTGGCGTTCCAGATCGTGGATGATGTTCTCGATCTCACGGCGGACGAAGATCGTCTGGGAAAGCCTGCAGCCTCTGACCTTCGCGAGGGCAAGGCGACACTTGCGGTCATTCACGCGCTCGAGCGCGGCACCGGCGCCGACCGCGAAGCCATTCGTACAGTGCTTTCAGAGCGTTGCTTCGAGGCCGTAACACGCACCGACATCCTCGAAATCCTGCGCCGCCATGGTTCCCTCGCTTACGCAATGGATACCGCTTGCGCCTACGCTGAGGCTGCCCGCCAATCGATTGCCGAACTTCCTGAGAGCGACTACAAACGAGCGCTGCTTTGGGTTCCGGGCTTCGTCACAAGCCGCGACCGTTAGCTACTCTTCCTCTTCGCTCTCTTCTGACTCTGCCTCGCCCTCATCCACCGCCAGCGCCAGCTCTTCCGCGCGGACCGCTCCTTTGCGCTCCGGATCGAGCAGTACCTGAATGCGGCTTTCCGCCGCCGCGAGCTGCTCCTTGCAGCCGTCAGAAAGACGCACCCCGCGTTCAAACAGGCTCACGCTCTGTTCCAGCGTAAGATCGCCGCGTTCGAGTTGATCGACGAGCTTCTCCAGCTCTGCGAGCTGTTCCTCAAAGCTTCCGGATTCACTTGCCGGCGTGCCCGGCCGAAGGGGAGAGTTAGGCATCGACCGTCGCCTCCTCGCGCAGCCCCAGCACCTCGGCCGCAGCGCCAAAGTTGCCGAACGGCGCGCTCACCTGTACGCCCTGCACCTGATCGCGGACCTCAGCCAGCATCTCCTGTGCGATTGCGAGCCCAACCGCGAGCGCCGCCTTCTTGTCCGGAGCCTCAGCCATGCGCGCAAGAATCGAGTCCGGCATCGACACGCGCAGATCGTTCTTCATGAATTCGGCATTGCGCAGGCTGGTCAGCGGCCAGATACCCGCAATCACCGGAATACGGAAGCTCTCCACCCGCCGCAGAAACTGCTCCAGCAGCCGCTGATCGAAGACCGGCTGCGTAATGCAGAACTCCGCGCCCGCCTCTACCTTCGCTGCAAAGCGGCGCACCTCGTGCTCGATATCGGGAATGCCTGGATTTGCCGCCACCGAAATCGTGAAGCCGGCCGAACCGCCGATAGAGTTTTTCCCGATGTCGAGCCCGTGATTCAAGCCTCCCACAATGCGGACCAGGCCGATCGCGTCCACATCAAAAACCGCCGTCGCATCTGGATAGTTCCCCATCTTCGGAGGATCGCCCGTAAGGCAAAGAATGTTTTTGATCCCAATCGATGCGGCGCCCAACAGATCGCTCTGAATGCTGAGAATATTGCGATCGCGGCACGTGTAGTGCAGCACCGTCTCGATGCCCACCTTCTGCTGAATCTGCAGGCACAGGCTCTGCGCGCTCATCCGCGCGCTGGCCCGCGGCGAATCCGGCACATTGATCGCATGCACGCCGCGCGATGCCAGCAGAGCCGCGCCGGCAAGCTCCTTCGAACAATCAAAGCCCTTCGGCGGCACAATCTCCACCAGATGCACAAACTCCCCGGCGGCAATCCGGCGCCCGACCTCCGAGCGCTCTGCGAGCGGCTTCGGTTCGACCTCCGGTTCAGCTGCCAACTCATGCACCCTTCCGCGGCCAACCGTGACCTCGCCCTGATCCTGCGCCTGCATGGCGCGAATCTCCGACCGCATGGCCCGGATGTGTCCCGGCGTCGTTCCGCAGCATCCGCCCACCCACGCCGCACCGGCGCGGATCGCCTTGCGCGCAAACCGCGCCAGATACTCCGGCGAGGTCAAATAGATGTTGCGGCCCTCAATGTTCCGCGGCATGCCCGCATTCGGCATCGCCACCAGCGGTAATTCCGTCTCCGGCCGCATGCGTTCAATCGCCGTCAGCACCGTAGCCGGGCCCACGCTGCAGTTGCATCCAATCGCATCCGCCCCCCACTCTGTCAGCCGATGCGCCGCCTGCTCCGGCGTGCTTCCGTCCAGACAATTCGACTCCTCGTCCAGCGTCATCAGCACGACCACCGGCAGTTGCGGTGCCGCTTCACGCGCGGCCGCAATCGCCTGCTCCGCCTCGTCCAGCGACATCATCGTCTCCAGAATCAGCAGGTCCACGCCGCCCTCAGCCAGCGCCGCAATCTGTTCCGCAAACGCCTCGCGTGCCGCAGCAGGACTCAACGTCCCGAACGGCTCCAGCCGCACGCCCAGCGATCCCACCGCGCCCGCCACAAAGGCTTCGCTGGCCTGCTTCTCGCGAATCGCCGTCACGCACTGCCGCGCCAGCGCCGCTCCGGCCAGGTTGAACTCCCGGACCCTGTCCCGCAGCCCATAGTGTTCCAGCCGGAACCCATTGGCGCCAAACGTGTTGGTTTCAATCACCTCCGCGCCGGACGCAAGATACTGCTCGTGCACCGAGCGCACCATCTCCGGCTGCGTCACGTTCAGCTCGTCGTAGCAACGATTGATGAACACACCGCAGCTGTACAGCATGGTGCCCATGGCGCCATCGCATAGCACTGGCCTGCCGCTAAAAAGCTTCTTCAACGCCGCGTCCATCGCTCTCCTGAAAGTGAGATCGTTCTCTCATCCTATACCGCGCCGAATTCAGTCCGCCGGTCTCCTCCTCTCTGTCGCGAAGACCCTTGCGCCAGCGTTGCTTTGTTATACTTTGGGCTGACCCCAGGCGGTTTCTGACGGCGCATTTCACCGTCCGCTCGCATCTGCTGAAGGCGTCTCCCGGAGTTGTCCAGTTGAAGAATCGCAGGATCGCAGCCCAGCTTGTCGCGGGCATCTTTCTGACCGCCCTCACGCTGACATTGACTGCGTGCAGAACCCTTTACAAGGTGCCCGAGAACAACTACGCGGGTCGGCCGATTCCCCCCAGCCAGCTGCTGCAACGCGTCCTCGTCACCTACACCGAAGGTGGCTTGTCCGGTGGCGCGCAGATGCTGGATGGCCTTCGCGACCTGCGCGGCAACATCCAGAACACGAAGCCTACCTTCCCCATATCCGGCTTCTCCGCCCCGGAACCGACCACCATTCTCAACTTTCCGGAGCAGACAAGCGGCTACGTGCTCTCCGCTACCGCCGGTACGATGATTGGCATCAACTACAGCACGGAGACCAGCCGCGGCACCGCTGCGACGTTCGGAACAGCAAATCCAGCCTCAGTGGCCGCAGCCGACAATGGCACGATCTTTGCCGCGGCCTCTGAGACTGCCGGCCAACTCGTCGTGGTCGCCGGGGGAGGCACCTATTATCTCAACCTCCCCAACGTATATCGCGTCGCCGTCAACCAGGGTGTCTCGATCATTCTGGCTATGGTGCGCAATTCGAACACGCTCTATCGCGTCATTCAACTGCCGGCCACCACCAACCCCGTTGTGCCTCCAGGTGCCGTCGACTGCGAGCCGCAGCTTCTGCCCGTCTTCTGCGTCGTGCCCGTTCCCGGCACCTACGACCGACCCATCAGCGCCACGTTCTCGCTCGACGGCAACACCGTCGACGTGCTGAACTGCGGCCCGGAGTGCGGTGGCGCCACGTCCAGCATCAGCGTCCTGCAGTCCGGCGCTCTGCTCATGGACAACATCCCCACCGTCAGCCCGCTCGATCCCTCCGCTCCTTCGCCGTTCGCCAGCATCGGTGTGCCGAACCCCGTTCCAATCCCCGGCGGAGCAACCGTCGCTCTATCCAACGGGACCACTCTTTACGTCGCGGGCCAGTCGCTCTATAGCCTGAACAACGGCACGCTGAACTCCACGCCGCGCGCCGACGGCCTCTTCACCGGCTATCTCACCGCCGTCAACCTCAGCAACTACTCTGTGTCGCAACCGATTTCCATCTCGGACGGAACGCACACCAAGCTGCTCTTCGCCGATGACAATACGCTCTGGGCCGGCTCGCAGCAGTGCGCCAACGGCGAACGCGAGGCCACGGGCCAGAACTACAACTGCCTGACCATGATCACGCTGGGCGCAGGTTCAGGTCCTATCGGAACCGCCGCGGTCATTCCCAACGTCACTCCCGGCGGCACAACTACCGTACCCTATCCCAACACCAACCAAAACCCTTACTACTACGGCGATCTCACCGGCATCTGTTGGGTGCAGGGCTTCCACAAGGTCTTCACCGCGTATGGCGGACAGGTTCACGCCTTCTACACCGGAGGCGCTATCACCACCGAGGGCGATCCTGCCGTCGGCACGACTCCGGCTGCCGGCTCCGAGATCAACAACGCGAACTTCACCATTCAGGGCACCGTCCTCGACGTCGCCTACATGGACGCCTTAACCAACAGCGCGAACTAGCAGCTCACCAACTGCCATGACGTCCACCGCCGGAACGATCTCGCAAACGACGGTTGACATCCTCGCCATCGCCGCGCACCGCGACGACGTCGAGCAGACCTGTGGCGGCACACTGCTGGTCCAGCAGTCGTTTGGCTGGCGCACCGGCATCCTCGATCTCACGCAGGGCGAATCCGGCACTCGCGGCACTGCGGAGGACCGCGCTCGCGAAGCAGCCGAGGCCGCTCGCATCCTTCGCGTCTCTCATCGTGAAGCGCTCGACCTCCCCGACGGCAACGTCGAGAACAGCCGCGACACCCGCCTGAAGATCGCCGCTGTGCTGCGCCGTCTTCGTCCGCGCGTCGTCATCCTTCCTTACTGGCAGGGACGCCATCCGGACCACTACACCACCGCCACACTCGGCTACGAGGCCTGCTTCGCTGCCGGCCTCTCGAAGCTCGATCTACCTACGAAACATGGCGCACCACACCGTCCCTACAAGATTCTTTACGCCTCACTCTACGCAGATGTCCGGCCCACCTTCGTCGTCGACATCACCCCGCATATTGAAACGCGGCTCGCCGCTCTGCTCGCCTATCGCTCTCAGTACGGTGAGCAGTCAACAGGCGCCGGGCTTTTCGTTCCTGAAGACGATATTCGCGAGCGCACCTTCAGCACCGCGCGCCACTACGGTCTGCTGGCGGGCGTCCGCTACGCGGAGCCGTTCGTCCAGCGCGAGGTCTGCCTCGCAAGCGATTTAATGATTCTCCCTGTGCAGAGCGTCTGATTCGCTCTTCGTCTGCTGATAACGGGTCGCGCCGGAGGGGCAACCCAAAAGGTGCCCCTCCGGCGCGGCGGCCGCTTAGCGGCTTCGCTTCGCGTGTGTTGAGTTAGCTCCGTTTCCAGAACCGTTGTGATGCCCATGCTTGTTCGTGCTTGGCGAAGTCTGGCTGAGCGCTTCGGCGAACACCGACGTCTCAGTTTTCTGGCCTGCATCCTGCTTGCCGCGGTCCTCCTGGCCTTCGGTTCCCTTGATGTCTCCAACCGACAGGCCCGGACCGCCTACCATCGGCGACTCCACTGGATGTAATCCAAAAGATGTCTGCCACGGCCCGTGCATATCCGTATCGCCTTCGCTGCCGTCGCCCGTCGATGCATTGAAGTACTCGTCGACGATTCCCGGCGTCGGTTTCAGGAAGCCGACCGAGAACGGCGACTTCTCCAGGCTCTCCAGCGCTGCGGTGAACGCTTTCATATGCGTCACCTCGCGCGTCATCAGGAACTGCAGCGCGTCGATCGACCCCGGGTCGTCGGTGTGGTCAATCAGCCGCTCATACACAATCTTCGCTCGCGCCTCTGCAGCGATATTGTTGCGCAGATCCACATCCAGCTCGCCGGCGATCTTCAGATAGTCCGCCGTCCACGGATTCCCAGCCGAGTTGAACAGGTTCAACCCGCCACCGCCCGCAATCGCCACCAGCGGATCGGCTTCGGCGGCCTCGCGCTCCGTCTTCATCCCTTTCATATGCATTCGTATCAGCGCACCGACGATCTCCAGATGGCTCAGCTCCTCGGTGCCGATATCCATCAGCAGATCGCGCCGCGCGATGTCATCCACACAGTTCCATCCCTGGATCGTGTATTGCATCGCGGCAGCCAGCTCGCCGTTCGCTCCCCCGAACTGCTCCAGAAGCATCCGGCCGAAGCGTACGTCCGGCGTGCCGACATTGACGGTATACATCAGTTGTTTGATGTGGTGGTACATAGTTGCCTCGTATTCGGTTTCAAGCTTGCGTTGTGCGGGAACATCCGCCGCCAGGGCAGGACAGGTCTATCCTCCTGTGATGCGTTCGGAGCAGACCATGACGGCGCTCTCGTCATGCGACTTCCAAGGCGCTAAGCTAAAAGCATGAAGTTTCGCAACTTGTGCCGGATATCGGCTCTGGCGTGCATTTCCCTTCTTGCCGCCTCCGGCTCGCACGCTCAGGCCAACCATCCATCTGAACAGCGCTCCAGTTCCGCCGCCGCCGAACGCCGCGCGCGTCAGTCCGACGTCCTCAAGCCTCCGACGCAGGACGATATCCTGCGCGGCTCCTATGGCCCTTTCCGCGCCAATAACGATCTGCTCTCCTACGCGCTGAAACTTCGCGTCGATCCAGAGACAAAGTCCATCAAGGGTTCAAACACCATCCGCTTCCGCATGCTCGAAGACGGCACACGCATACAGCTCGAGCTCACGCCTGAACTCAACATCGACTCGATCACCTTCAACAACCAGCCGCTCCACTATGATCGCGTGCCCGATACGCGAACGCTCTATCTCGATTTCCCAGAGACGCTTCGCAAGGGCAGGGTTTACGAGGTCGTCTTCGCCTACTCCGGCCGCCCCGTCACCCAGGGCCGCTTCGGCTGCTTCTCCTTCGACAAAGACAAGGAGGGCAAACCGTGGATCACCACAGCCTGCGAGGGGGAAGGCGCAAGCATCTGGTGGCCCAACAAAGATCAGTGGCGCGACGAGCCGCAGGACGGCATGGAGATCGACGTCGCCGTCCCCAACGATCTCATGGACGTCTCCAACGGCCGCTTCGAAGGCAAGCAGGACCTCGGCGACGGTTACACCGAGTGGCGCTGGCACGTCCACTATCCCATCAACAACTACGATGTCGCGCTCAACATCGGCGAATATCAACACTTCACTCTGCCGCCGCACGGCAAGACCACGCTTGACTTCTACGCTCTGCCTGAAGATCTCGCCAAGGCCAAGATTCAATTCCAGCAAGTGCCAACGATGCTCGACGCCTACGAGCACTACCTCGGAGAGTATCCCTTCGACAAGGATGGCTACAAGCTCATCGAAGTTCCTTACGCCGGCATGGAGCACCAGTCCGCTGTCGCCTATGGCAACCACTTTGAAAACGGCTACCTGGGCCGCGACTGGACCGGCGTCGGCATCAGCCTCAAGTTCGACTTCATCATCATTCACGAGAGCGCACACGAATGGTTTGGCAACGCCATCACCGCGCAGGACCGCTCCGACATGTGGATCCACGAAGGCTGGGCCACTTACATGGAGAGCATGTACGTCGAGTACCGCTGGGGCAAGGACGACGCCATCCGCTACATCAACGGCCTCAAAGCCAAGGTACACAACGAGCGTCCCATCATCCCGCCCCACAACATCAACGCCGAACCGCCGGAAGACCAGTACTTCAAAGGCGCCTTGATGCTCAATACACTCCGCAGCGTCATCAACGACGACAAGAAATGGTGGGACGACGTCCACGACTTCTATCAGCACTTCAAGTATCAGACCATCATGACCGAGGACGTCGTCGCCTGGTGGAACCAGCGCACCGGCATGAACCTCACGCCCTTCTTCAACGAGTACCTTCGTCACGCCGCCATCCCCACACTTGAACTACGCTTCGACCCCGCGCAGCACACGATGAGCTATCGCTGGAAGGCCGAGGAAGCCGGCTTCGCCATACCCATCAACGTCGGCGACCCGCAACACTGGACGCGCATCACGCCAAACACAACCACGTGGCAGAGCATGCCCTGGACCGGAAAGTCCGACGACTTCCACGTCGACACCGATCACTTCTACGTCGAGGTCGGCCGCACCGACACCGTCCTCTCCGCAAGCAACGCTGGAACCTTCTGATGAAGTGTCTTCTTGCGCTCGCATTGCTTCTCCCGCTGGCCGGCTGCGGCTATCACCAGCTCGGCGCGGCCACTCACGTTCCCACCGGTGTGGTCACCGTCGCTGTTCCGATCTTCCAGTCGAAAGTTCAGGCTTACAACACCGAGATGGCCTTTACCCAGGCCGTCGTCCGCGAGCTCAACACGCGCACGCGCTACCGAGTGCTCACCGAAGTCAACCCTGACAAGAGCGCCACGGAGCAACCCGCAGACGCCACGCTCCGCGGCACCATCCTCACACAGGCCGTCACACCGCTCACCTACGACGCTGCGAGCGGTCAAACCTCCAGCTATCTCGTCAACATCACCGCTGCCGTGGAACTCGTCAGCCACGACGGCACCATACTCTATCGCAACAACGCCTTCGCCTGGCGCGAGCAATATCAGTCCACGCAGGATCTCAGCGGCTTCGTGCAGGAGGACTCCGCCGCCGTCCGGCGCATGGCCCGCGACTTTGCCCAGGCGCTGGTCAGTGACATGATGGAGTCCTTCCGATGAGCACGGCGACATCCTCCGCAGCACGCGGCCTCGAAGCCTTGCGAAGCTTCCAATCCGTAGCCCGCTTCCTCGCCGAAGCCAATAGTGGTGCACGCCGCCCTGCCTACGTTCTTCTGGGTGACGACGCCTTCCTTCTCCAGCATGCCCGGCGTGGCATCCTCGAAGCATTCGTTCCCGCCGACCTCCGTGACTTCTGCCTCCACGATCTCGACCTCGCCGACACCTCCATCTTCGAAGCCCTCGATCTCGCACAAACCCCATCGCTGATGGCGCCGTTCCAGGTTCTCTTCATTCGCAACCTCAAGACGCTCTACGGCCGCGGCCAGAAGAAGGAAGAGTTCGCCGCCCTCGACGACTACTTCCGCCGTCCCAATTTGCAGGCGCTTCTCATCTTCATCGCCGACCACATCCGTCTCCCGCAGGACCTCCGCACCATGGACATGAGCGACAAGGAGCGCACCGAAAAAGTCCGCGAGACCCTCGGCGACGCGTGCGGTATCGTCGAGCTCCAGCGCGTCAGCGAAGACGACGCCACCCGCTGGGCCATCAGCGAAGCCGAATCGCATCACATCCGCCTCACCGAAGATGCGGCCCGCGAGCTCGTCGACGCGCTCGGCGCCGAGATGCTCACACTCTCAAGCGAGCTCACCAAGCTCATCCTCTACGCCCAATCGCAAAATTCGCAGACCATCGAGCTCACCGACGTCGAAACCATGATCTCCGCGGCCAAGCAGCGGTCACTCTACGAGCTCACCGACGCCATCAGCCTCAAGGATGCGCCACGCGCGCTCGCGCTCCTCCACGGCCTGCTCAACTCCAGCGAGAGCGGCGACGACGCAGCCATCGGACACATCTTTACCCTCGCCAAGACGTTTCGCCAGATGCTGGTGCTCAACGAAAAACAGGTTCGCGATCAGCGCGCGATCTGGCAGGTGCTATGGCCCGGCTTCCGCGTCGCTCCCTTCGCCGCCGACGCCCTCATCGCCCAGGCACGCCGCTACCGCGACCGCTCCGACCTCACCCGCGGCCTGGAGCTCATCGCTCGCGCCGATGCCGAGCTTCGCTCCAACCCGGCCGACAAACGCCTCGTCCTCGAGCGACTCGTTCTCCGGCTCGCCAGCCGTAGCAGCGCTCCCCACGAAACCGCCAACGTCAATTAGACGCTCACTCCGGCGACGGCCTCCGCTTGCCCACCGGAATGTCCGCTCCCTCCTGCGACGGCAGATAGTGTGGATCGGATGTGAGCTTCGGGTCCGGCAGGGTCACTGACACACCGGCGAGCGTAACGAAGGCCAACCCGTCTCGCTTCACCGACACCTCGATGCTGTGATGCGCCTGCGTCAACTGCTGCGGTCGCGGAAACTCCACCACATAGCGTCCCCGCAGCAGCTTCACCCACTGCTCCAGTTGCTTCTCGAGGCCGCGTCTTCCTGTCTCTAAAATGATGCCTCCGGTGGACTCGCACAGGCTTCGGAACGGGTCCGCACGGCCCCCTCGCCACGCCTGCCACACGCGGCCCGGATCTCGCATCCCAAACAACGCCACGCCCTGGGCTCCCGCGTAGTCATGCAGCGCATCCCATGAAATCTTGCTCCCGTCGTCCTGTCCGTCGCTCACCGCCAGGATCGCTCGCCTTCCTGTCGCCTTATTCAGGTCGGTAATGATCGCTGTCAGCGCTCCCCACAGATAAACGTCCCGTCCGCAGGATCGTCCCGCGCTGTCCTTTCCCAGCTTGGGCGAGTTCAACCCGTTTTCGATAGCATTCCGCAGCGCCGCAGGATCCGGAGGCATCTCATACGCCGTTCGCAGCAGGTTGCAGCTTAATGTGTAAACGGAAACGTGGTCCTGCGGATGCAGCGCCTTTGCCGCCATCGCCGCTGCCGCTTCGGCGACGTTCAACGCCAGCCCCGCACGCTGCGTTCCGCTGGCGTCCACCAGAATCGCCAGATCCAGCGGATCGTCGCCTTCCAGGCGCACATGCGTTGGCGCAAACCTCTTGCCGCCGTCGAGGCTCACTTGAAATCGCTTTGGCTCGATCGGCGGCAACGATTGCTGATCGTGGTCGAGCACCAGCGTCGGAACCTGAACCAGATCCGTGTACACCTTGAGCGTGAAAACAGGAGTCTGATCCTTTACTCCCGCAGCCTGCGCCTGCTGCGCCCCGCAGCTCAAACCTGTGATCACCGCACCTGCCCCCACGCCGGCAAACAGTACTGCCTTCGCAATGGACATGGGCCGGTTCATCGATGGCATTATCGCAGAAGCTTTCTACGCGCAAACAGCTACAATCCCCAAGACGAAACAAGACCGAGAATCCACGGAGGATAAGAATGGCGGCAGCTTGTAGAGGCTACGCAGCAGCGTTTTTGTTTGTCACCAGCGCAGTGGGATCTGCTCTTGCGCAAACCAAACCGCCCTCGCCCACACCGGCGCCGCCGCCCTCCATGCAGGAGCAGCGCCACCAGGCAGAAGAGTTCTACCGCACGCACTACACCAAGCACGAGTACCACGTCGCCATGCGCGACGGCGTCAAGCTCTATACCGTCGTCTACTCACCCATCGCTGCCCAGTTCGCCGACCGCGGCCCCTACCCGTTCCTCATGTCGCGCACGCCCTACAGTTGCGGCAACTACAACAATGACGTCATGCAGCCGCGCGTCACCAGCGACGATCTGCTCACCCACGACGGCTACATCCTCGTCTGCCAGGACGTGCGCGGCCGCTGGGACTCGGAAGGCACGTGGCTCGAGATGACGCCCTCTCGAGACGGCAAGGGCATTGACGAGTCCACCGATATGTCCGACACCGTCGACTGGCTGCTCAAGAACATCCCCAACAACAACGGCAAGGTCGGCATCCTCGGCATCAGCTATCCCGGCTTCTACGCCGCGGCCAGCATCGTCGACTCCAACCCGGCCATCAAAGCCGCCAGCCCGCAGGCGCCCATCATGGATCTCTGGATGGGTGACGACGCCTACCACGGCGGCGCCTTCATGCTCGACGCGAATCACTCCTTCTACGCTCCGTTCTTCGCTCCGCAAAAGAACCCGCTCACCAAAGAGCCGAAGAACAGCTTCGAGTTTCCCACCCAGGACATGTACGCCTACTACCTGCACATGGGCACGCTCGCGCATCTCGACTCGTCCGCCGGCGGCACCAATCCCTACTTCCACGATCAGGTCGTCCACTCCGCCTATGGCCCCTATTGGCAGGCGCGCGACCTCACGCCGCACATGCACGGCGTAAAGGGGGCCGTGCTCGAAGTCGGCGGATGGTTCGACGCCGAAGACCTCGCCGGGCCCGTGCAACTCTTCCACTCCATCGCGAAACTCAGCCCCGAAGCGCCCGAGAACACCCTCGTCGAAGGCCCATGGGTGCACGGCGGATGGTCGCACGGTCCCGGAAACCGCCTCGGCGACATCACCTTCCCCGACTCACCGTCCGCCTACTATCGCGAAAATATCGAAGCGCCATTCTTCGCGCACTGGCTCAAGGACCGCCCCTGGACGCCGCTCCCGGTCGCTTACACCTATGAAACCGGCACCGACGTCTGGAAGAAGTACGACGCGTGGCCGCCGAAGCAGGCCGTCGCAAAGACCCTCTTTCTCGAACCCGACCACGGTCTCGGCTGGAGCGCGCCCACCGAGACCTCCAGCAGCGACTCCTACATCAGCGACCCCGCGCATCCCGTGCCGTTCGTCCCCTATGTCACGGGCCCTGATGTCCCGCAGCGTTACATGGATGAAGATCAGCGCTTCGCCACGCATCGCGGCGACGTGCTCGTCTACGAGACCGCTCCGCTCACCGAAGATGTCACCGTCGTCGGCCCCATCAAGCCGCACCTGAAGATCGCTTCCACCGGCACCGACTCCGACTTCATCGTCAAGCTCATCGACGTCTACCCCGAGGACTACAAGTCCGCCGACGAAGATCGCGAAGGCAAGCGCGTCACCGGCGCTCCGCCTGTCTTCATGCAGGGTTACGAAATGATGGTGCGCGGCGAGCCCTTCCGCGCCAAATATCGCAACTCATGGGAAGATCCCGAGCCGCTCACGCCCGGCAAAATCACAGACGTCGACTTCTCCATGCAGGACGTCAACCACACCTTCCTCAAAGGCCATCGCATCATGGTCCAGATCCAGAGTTCGTGGTTCCCGCTTGTCGATCGCAACCCACAGGTCTTCATGGATATCTCCAAAGCGCAACCCGAAGACTTCCACATCGCCACCGAAACTGTCTTCCACCAGGCCGACGCCCCCAGCAGTCTCGACCTTCTCGTCATGCCGCACTAAGTCAGTCGTTCACAAAAAAGAAAGAGCCGCCAGACGTTTCCGGCGGCTTTCTCTTTTTGGTCTCACGCCATCACGCGTTCCCGAACGGCTGCTCCAGGCTCACGCTCTGCGGCGTAAACAGCTCCGCACCGTTCCCCGTGATGTGCATGTCATCCTCCAGCCGGATGCCGAACTTCCCACGCTGATAGATTCCCGGCTCATCGGAAAACACCATCGCCGTCTCAAGCTTCTTCGTATCGCCACCCACCAGATACGGCCACTCATGCATGTCCAGCCCAATCCCATGCCCCAGCCGATGCGTGAAGTAGTCATATCCCGGCCCGAACCCCGCATCCACGATCACCTTGCGCGCTGCTGCATCCACGCTCTGCGCCTCCACACCCGGCCTTGCCGCCGCCAGTGCCGCGCTCTGCGCCCGGTGCACGATTTCGAACACCTTCTTCTGCTCATCGCTCGCCTTGCCGTATACCCAGCTCCGCGTGATGTCCGACGTGTACCCATCGCACGTGCATCCGTCGTCCACCATCACAATGTCGCCCTCACGAATCACCTGCACCTGCGAGCTCCCGTGCGGCACCGCTGAGTACGGCCCAACATTCAGCGAAGCCTCGCCGCGCACGCCGCATCGCGCATACGCCTTGTCGATCAACTCCGTCACGCGCCGGTTCGTATCGCCTGGCCCGCACGACTGATGCACCGCGCGATACACGCTCAACGTGATCTCGTTCGCCAACTGCAGCAGCGCCAGCTCCGCCGCCGATTTGATCATCCTGCACCCCGCCGTCACCGGGGTCGCAGACGCAATCGTCAGCGCCGGGCACGCCTGCGCCATCGCATACGAAAACTCAAACTGCGTATGCTCTTCAATCCCCAGCGTTCCCGTCTTCACCGCCGACTCACCCAGCGCGCGCCGCAATAGATCAAACGGGCTCTCATTCTCCTGCCAGAAGTACGTCAGTGTCGACTCGCGATCCGGAAAGTCATTCAGCAGCTCCGCCGCGCGATCGCGCTCAAACGCCGGACAGATCAGAAACGGAGACGCCGCCCGCGGCAGAACATACGCAAACAGCCGTTCCGACTGCCCCCAGCGCGCTCCTGTGTAGTACTCGAGCGACGCCCCCGTCGTGATCACGATCGCGTCTATCTTATTCGCTGTCATCAGAGCGCGTGCCCTGTCCAGCCGCGCGTTTCGCTCGCCTACCGTAATCGGTACGATCTCTTTGCGTCGGTCGGCCAGCGCCGCAATCGGTGCCGGCAACGCCTCATCGCACGCCGCAGGAGCGACAGCTTGCCCGTTCGCTCGCCCCTGTTGGGCTCGCAACGCAATCGCCGGCGCGGCCACCGCAGCGGAGGTCAAAAATCCTCGTCTTGAAAGCATGTCTGCCATTGTAGGCTCAGAGCCGCTACCCTAGTACGCGGAGTCAGCCCGCCGGAGCCAGCCACCATGATCACCACCGTCCAGCAGCACATCCGCCACCAGCAGCAAAACTTCGCCGAAGCCAGTGGCACCTTCTCCTGGCTGCTCAGCGGCCTCACCCTCGCCACCAAAATGGTCGAGGCCAAAATCCGCCTCGGCGCGCTCTCCGACGCACTCGGCGCCAAAGGCTCCGTCAACGTGCAGGGCGAGGTCCAGCAGAAGCTCGACGTCTACGCCAACGAGACGCTCCTCCACATCCTCGGTGGCCGCGACTCCGTTGCCGCGCTCGTCAGCGAAGAGAACGAAGAGCCCGTCGTCATCAACGCCGACCCCGACTCCGGACGCTACATCATCGTCTTCGATCCACTCGACGGATCCTCCAACATCGACGTCAACGTCAACGTCGGCACCATCTTCTCCATCCACAAACGCCTCCCCGGCCAGCCGCTCGAGCCCGCCATCCTTCAGCCCGGCTCCAAGCAGGTCGCCGCCGGCTACGTCGTCTACGGTCCCTCGACGATGCTCGTCTACACCGCCGGCAACGGCGTTCACGGCTTCACCCTCGACCCCGCCATCGGCGCCTTCGTGCTCACCGACGACAACATGCGCATGCCCGAGCAGGGACCCTACTACTCCACCAACGAGGCCAACGAGTCCTCCTGGCCGCTGCCCTATCAGCAGTTCGTCAATCGCCTCCGCCGCGGCCAGCTCAACGGCAAAGCGTACAGTTCGCGCTACATCGGCTCGCTCGTTGCCGACTTCCACCGCACGCTGCTCAAAGGCGGCGTCTTTCTCTATCCGCCGACCGAAAAATCTCCCAAGGGCAAGCTCCGTCTCCTCTACGAAGCCAACCCGCTCTCCTTCATCGCCGAGCAGGCCGGCGGCGCTGCCATCAACGGCACGCAGCGCATCCTCGACCTCCAGCCCGAATCCATTCACCAGCGCACCTCTCTTGTCCTCGGCAGCCGCGTCGAGGTGGAGACTTTGCACTCCATGGTGAAAAGAGAAGCCGCCGATCTAAAGAAAGAGAGCTGAACGAGCTGATCTGGAAAGCCTGATACGAATCTCATTATTTTGAAAAACGTGCTTCGCAGCGAGGGAATCTCAAAAGAACCAATAGAGCTTCAAGATGCCGAACCAAGCCACCCATACCACCGCAAAGCGCCTCTATTACGACTCGCCCATCGTCGAGTTCACCGCGCACATCACCGACATTCGCCTCGTCGAGAAAGACCCGAGTGCCGCGCCCGACACCGCACAGCTCTGGCAGGTCGCACTCGATCGCACCGCCTTCTATCCCGAAGGCGGCGGCCAGCCCTGGGACACCGGGCTCCTCATCGCCACAGCCCCCAGCGGCGCCACGCTTGAAATCCCCGTCGAGCGCGTCGATGAAGACGAGCACGGCGAGGTCTGGCATTCCATCCGCAAGCCTCTCACCTCGGACACCGAGATCACCGGCCGCGTCGATCAGGCCCGCCGCACCGACCACGAGCAGCAGCACTCCGGCCAGCACCTGCTCTCCGCCGTCTTTCTGCGCGAGCTCGGCGCACGCACCGTCAGCTTCCACCTCGGCGCCGAAAGCTCCACCATCGACATCGCGCTGTCCGAAGGAATGGATAAGCTTTCAGAAGACGACCTCCGCCGCGTCGAAGAATCCGCCAACCGCATCCTCTACGAAAACCGCCCGCTCCTTACTCACTGGGTCGAGCGCCCGCTCGCCGAAGCCATGCTCGCC
This sequence comes from Candidatus Aquilonibacter sp., assembly GCA_035504135.1. GTDB lineage: Bacteria > Acidobacteriota > Terriglobia > Terriglobales > Acidobacteriaceae > Granulicella. Next base: position 150,361 of record DATJSM010000002.1, read on the forward strand.
CGCGGCGACCTCCGCAAACTTCCTGCCCTCGAAGGTCCCTTCCGCATCGTTCAAATGCAGGGCATCGAGTTCAACGCCTGCGGCGGTACGCACGTCCGCAGCACCGGCGAGATCGGCGCCATTCTCCTCCGCCGCGTCGAAAAGGTCCGCCAGGGCTGGCGCGTCGAGTTCGTCTGCGGCCTCCGCGCCGTCCGCTCCGCCCGCCGCGACTACACCCTCCTCGACACCGTCGCCCGCACCCTCACCGTCTCCCGCACCGACGTCCCCGAGCGCGTCACCAAAATCCTCGAAGACAAGAAAGCTCAAGCCAAAGAGATCAAGAAGCTCACCACCGAACTCACAAAGCTCACAACGACCAAATTTACGACCAACTGAACCGACAAGAACCGGGTGGCCCATCCTTTCACGGTCTCATCGTGAAAGGGTGGGTATCGCGCGCGGTAGCGCGCGAGTGTCTTTGCTGTTGTCTTTCTTGTGTCATTCCTAAAAGGAATCCGGTTTTGTTGTTGCGTCTGCGGGTCCGGCTTGAGCGGCTGAGGTCATTCTTTCCGAGGACGCGATGCCCGAAAGCCATCCGGAATCGGCTCGAACGTCACGAACTGAAACTCGCGCAACACCGCTTCAATCTTCGGCATGAGTGGCGTGCCGAGCACGTCCAACACTGAGTAGGACACTTCGGCTGACAACGGTCCATGATGGAGATCGATCATATCCATCTCGTTGATCAGCAAGTCCTCCGCGGAAGCGTTCGGCATACCGCTGAAAGAAGTCACCCTTCCAGATGACTTTGACCCCGATGCTCTGCCCAATACTTCTCGAAAGCGACGCGGTTACACGGCGTATCGAGAATCCAGATTGGCCCGGCCAACACTTGCTGGGCAAGTCGGAATCCGAACTACGGGTCGACAACGACCGAAACTTTCGAGGTGATTGCCATCCCTCAAATTTTTCACAGGTCCAGCTCGCGGACAATGGCGCACAGATATCACAGCGAGCCCACCTAAACTAACTCTGTGCCCCTCTTCGCCGACGTCGCGCTTCCGATCCCACTCGACCGCGCCTTCACCTACTCGCTCGGCGATCTCGCCGCCGAAGTCGGCGCACGCGTCCTCGTACCCTTCGCCGGTCAGCGGCTCCTCGGCGTCGTCGTCGCCCTGCACGACACCTCTCCTGGCGCCGATGTCGAAGTCAAGAATATAGACCGCCTCCTCGACGACGCCCCACTCCTCTCGCCCGAACTCCTCTCGCTCGCCGCTTGGATCGCGCAGTACTACTGTGCCCCGCTGGGCGAGGTCCTCCGCGGCATGCTTCCGCTCACCGCCGAGGTCCGCCGCCATTGGGTCTACCGCATCGCCGAGCAGGGCCGCAACGTCCTCTACGAAAGCTCCGTCAAAGGCTCGTCGCGCCGTTCGCGTCTCAGCCCCGAGGACCAGAACCGCGAGTACGCCGTCCTCAACTACCTCGAGCCGGGCGAGTCCGCCAAGCTCTCCGCCATCCGCTCCGCGACCGGCGCCAATAAGGCCATGCTCGACGCGATGGTCAAAAAGCGCTGGCTCCTCCGCGAACCACTCACCGAGCAGCGCGACGCCCGCCGCCTCGAGACCGTTGCCATCCTCGAGGAGCAGACTGCCGAGGCATCGCAACCAAACAAGCGTCTGCCCAAGCTCAACGACAACCAGCTCGCCGTCATGGCCGAGCTCGCCGGCTGCGGCGGCCGCGAGCTCTTGCGCGAACTGCGCACACGCCTCTCACGCCGCGGCGTTCCCTACTCCACCGTCAACACGCTCGTCCGCCGCGGCCTCATCCGCCTCGAAGAAGCCGCGCAGGCCTTCCACGTCACCTCACTCGCCACGCACGGCAAGCGCTTCGCGCACGAGCACACTCTCAACGAATCCCAGACCGAAGCGCTCGCCGGCATCGTGTCAGCAATGCAGCGCAACACTTTCGCCCCGCACCTGCTCTACGGCATCACCGGCTCCGGCAAAACCGCCGTCTACGTCGCCGCCATGCAGCGAGCGCTCGCCAATAACAAATCCGCTCTGCTCCTCGTCCCCGAGATCGGCCTCACACCAGCGACCGCCGCGCAGATGGTCGCTGCTTTTGGTTCCGAGGTCGCGCTCCTCCACTCGCAGCTCACACCCGACGAGCGCGCCGAGCAATGGCATCGCATACGGCGCGGCGAGGCCCGCGTCGTCGTCGGTACACGGTCCGCGGTCTTCGCACCGATGCCCGACCTCGGCCTCATCCTCATCGACGAAGAACATGACTCGAGCTACAAGCAGGAAGAGACTCCGCGCTATCACGCCCGCGACGTCGCCGTCATGCGCGCCAAACTCCTCGGCATCACCATCGTCCTCGGCTCCGCCACGCCTTCGCTCGAATCCTGGCACAACGCCGAGCGCGGCCGCTACACACGCATCGAGATGCTTGAGCGCGTCGAATCGCGCCCGCTCCCCATCGTCGAAATGATCGACATGCGCGCCGAGTTCCGCGAAACCGGACAAGACCAGCTCTTCGCCCGCCAGCTCATCGAAGAGACGCAATCCACACTCGACCGCGGCGAACAGGTCATCATCCTCCTCAACCGCCGCGGCTACTCGTTCGTCGTCATGTGCCGCGCGTGCGGCGAAAAAATTGAGTGCCAAAATTGCGCAATTTCGCTCACTTATCACAAAAAAAACGACGAATTTGATCTCTCCGGTCCGGCCCGGGTCGGCGCCCGCCTCGAGTGCCACTACTGCGGCTTCCGTCGTGGCGTCCCGTCACACTGCCCTAAGTGCAACAGCGAGCACCTCTTCTTCCTCGGTGCCGGTTCGCAGCAGGGCGAAGAGCGCCTGCAGGAGCTCTTCCCCAACGCGCGCATCGGCCGCATGGATCGCGACACCGTCCGCACCCGCGGCGATATGGAGCGCCTGCTGCAGCGCCTCCACTCCGGGGAGATCAACCTCCTCGTCGGCACGCAGATGATCGCCAAAGGCCACGACATCCACGGCGTCACGCTTGTTGGCGTCGTCGGGGCTGATTTCGCGCTCGGACTTCCAGATTTTCGTGCTGCCGAGCGCGTCTTCCAGCTGCTCACACAAGTCAGCGGCCGCGCCGGCCGCGGCGACAAACCCGGCCGCGTCCTCGTCCAGACCTACCAGCCCGACCACTACGTCAACAAGTTCGCGCAGCAACACGACTACACCGGCTTCGCCGCACGGGAGATGTACTTCCGCCGCGCCATGCGCTACCCTCCGCTCTCTGCGCTCGCCAACGTACTCATCCACTCCGAGCAGCTCGAAGAGGTCCTTGCGATTTCAACCCAAATAGCGAAGTGGCTCGTGGCCAACCGACCCGAGACCGTCCGCATTCTCGGTCCGGCACCCGCGCCGATTCCGCGCATCAAGCGCGTCTATCGCTATCACCTGTTGCTGAAATCAGAACGCCGCGATGCACTCAGCACCCTGCTCCGCGGCATGCTGGCCTCTATCGAAAGCAGCGGCATTCCCCGCCGCAACGTCACCATCGACGTCGACGCACTCCACCTGATGTAACCGTAGGCGACTGCGCCCAGGCGTGGAACAACGATGTTCCGCGTGGAACGTTTCGTAGTATGTCGCTAAGAAATGTGGGAAACGACGTTTTCTGTGGATAGCACTGTGGCGATGGACGGTGATCGCACATTCGCAGCGCCCCGCGCGCGGGGGTCTCATTCACAACGGCGATGAAGCCGTCGTCACGAGTACACCAAACTTACCCGACCAGGTGCAGCTCTTTCCCCGGCTTGAACCTGACCGCACTGCCCGGGGAGATGCTCACCTCGGCGCCGGTGCGCGGATTGCGCCCCACACCGGTCTTGCGAGGCTTCACGGTGAAGACGCCAAAGCCCCTCAGCTCGATGCGGTCCGAGCGTCCCAGGGCCTTCTTCATGCCCTCAAAGATTGCGTCAACCGCAGCCTCCGCCTTGGTACGGGGCAATCCGGTGCGCTCGACGATGCGCTGGACCAAATCCTGCTTAATCATCTCGGTCACCTTCCTTCCGTCTCTTGCTTCGGTGCAGGTTCGCAAACTACTGAAAACCGGCCCGCTATCTAGGATGCTAGGAAAGCCGTTTTCACTTGTCAAACGAACGCACAGCCATTTGATATAGCCTCAGAACGATACAACTACTCTCAAGCGAGGACCAACGTGCGCTCCCGGCACGTCCGTCCGGGGGATTGGATGTCGATAAAGAGCGATAAGTGGATTCGGCGGCAGGCGCTCGAACACCGCATGGTGGAGCCTTTCAGCGAGAAACAGGTCCGCGAAGGCGTCATTTCCTATGGTCTTTCGTCCTATGGGTACGATCTCCGCGTCTCGGACGAGTTCAAGATCTTCACCAACGTCAACAGCGCGATCATCGACCCCAAAGCTTTCGACGAGCGTTCTTTCGTGACGGTTCAGGCTCCCAGCGTTATTATTCCTCCCAACTCCTTCGCGCTGGCACGCTCGATCGAGTACTTCCGGATCCCGCGGGACGTCCTGACCATTTGCGTGGGAAAGAGCACTTACGCGCGGTGTGGCATTATCGTCAATGTCACGCCCTTTGAACCGGAGTGGGAAGGCTTTGTCACGCTGGAAATCTCCAACACCACGCCCCTTCCGGCGCGGGTGTACGCAAACGAAGGTCTCTGCCAGATACTTTTCTTCCAAAGCGACGAGGTCTGTGAGGTAAGCTATGGCGATCGCAATGGCAAGTATCAGCGCCAGCAGGGCATCGTCCTTCCCAAGCTGTAACTCTCGGGCTCCGCACGCAAATCTCAGGAGGCTGAGCTCCACATGAGCACCGAAGCACCGGCCCGAGGGCCGGCAAAGATCGGCTTGGTCGCCTCCGATCCGCTGCGCCTGGTCGGCATGGAGGCCATCCTCGCCGAGTTGCCCGGTATGGAAGCGGTTCCGCTCGATCTTGAGCAGGTCCCCGCCGTCACGGACCTCGCCGTCCTGATGATCGAGGCGCGCATCGGCGGCGATGCGCTCACCGACCTCATCGCGAAACTGCGCCGTGAAAATGCGCAGCTCCGCATCGTCGTCGTGGGCGAAGGCCTTGACCCATTCCTCATCGAAAGCGTCATCGGGGCCGGCGCCAAGGGCTATCTCGCCGAAACCGCCAGCGAGACCGAAATCCGCATGGCGCTGGAGGTCGTGCTTGATGGCTCGGTTTGGGCGCCGCGCAAGGTTCTGGCCAAGCTGCTGGAAGGCGGCAGTTCCTCCCCGTCGTCGACCACTCCCGGCGGCGACAGCATCGCCAAGCGCATGACCGCGCGTGAGCGCGAGGTGCTCGAGCTGCTCAAGGACGGCCGCTCCAACCGCGCCATCGCGGAGGCTCTCGGCATCGACGAAGCCACCGTCAAGGCCCATCTGGGCCGCATGCTCCGCAAAACCGGCGCGCACAACCGCGTCGAACTCACCCTTCGCGCCATCGAAGAGCGGTCGGCGCAATAGGGTAGCGAGCCAGGACCTCAGCGGATCGTCGCCAACTGCCCCAAAGGTCTACAACCCTCCGTACTCTTGTCCCTTCAAGCTCTTCCCCTGACACTTGTTTCAGTACAGACCTGGGAGAAGAGGGTTGCAGATTCGGCCATAGGCCAGCCTGCAACCCATTTTTTTTGGCAACCTGCACCTCCCGGCAGTCCATCTCACCAAATGGATTGCAACGGATACTCATTCTCCCAAACGAAAGATTCTGAAAGGCAAAATCGATGAAAAAGCTTTTAGGTGCACTGTGTGGGTTCGCAATGCTCGCGGGGTTGCTCCCGGCCCGGGCACAGAGTATGCATAAGATGGATGACCGGCTGAGAGACGCCGCAGCGGTGATCGGCGAGATCATGCACACGCCGGATCGGGGCATCCCAAGCTCGATTCTCTCCGGCGCCAAGTGCGTCGTGGTCGTTCCCCACTACAAGAAGGGCGCGTTCGTCATCGGCGCTCAGTACGGACAAGGTGTAGCGACCTGCCGCACGCCCCGTGGCTGGAGCGCTCCAGTTTTCGTGCGTCTTGAGGGTGGCAGCTTCGGCTGGCAGATCGGCGGACAGTCTACAGACCTCGTCCTGGTCGCGATGAACCGCGGCGGTCTCGAGTCGGCCCTGAAGAGCAAGGTCAAGCTGGGTGCGGATGCCTCTGCCGCGGCCGGTCCCGTAGGCCGCAACGCGCAGGCCGCCACGGACATCCAGATGCACGCCGAGTTCCTCACCTATTCGCGCGCGCGGGGCCTGTTTGCCGGTCTTGATCTCTCGGGCACCGTGCTGTCTGAGAACCACCCGGACATGGAAGCCGAGTACGGCAATGGCGACTTCGAAGCCATTCTCCACGGTTCTACTCCTGTACCGGCCAATGCACGAGACTTCGTTTCCACGGTGGCGCGCTACTTCGTCGTCGCCCGGAACCAGTAGACGAACTCGCAGTATCATTACGCTTCATACGCAGGGTTTACAGGGACGGCAACCGCCGTCCCTGTTTTCATTGCTGCTCGTTCGCATACCCCGCGGGTCTTCTAGAATCAAAGCAGCGTTGAAGATCCGAATCCACGTCTCCCCAAAGATCAGAAAGGCACTGCAATGAAGAAGGTTCTGGCGCTATGCGCCGCTCTCCTGCTCGCGGGCACACTTCCCGCCCGCGCCGCCGATTTATACAAGATGAACGAGCGGCTTAACAACGCCGCAGACGTCATCCAGCAAATCATGGCGACTCCCGACCGGGGCATCCCAAGCTCCATCCTCGCCGGAGCGTCCTGCGTGGTGGTTGTTCCCAGCTACAAGAAGGGTGCATTCGTCCTGGGCGCGCAGTACGGCCAGGGCGTGGCCACCTGCCGCACGCCGCGCGGCTGGAGTGCTCCGGTCTTCGTCCGTCTCACCGGCGGCAGCTTTGGATGGCAGATCGGAGGCCAGTCGACAGACCTTGTGCTCGTCGCCATGAACCAGCGTGGCCTGCAGGACATGCTGAAGAACAAGTTCAAGATCGGCGGTGACGCCGCGGCCTCTGCCGGCCCGGTCGGCCGCAATGCACAGGCCGGCACGGACTGGAAGCTCAATGCCGAGTTCCTCACCTACTCCCGCTCCAAAGGCCTCTTTGCCGGCCTCGATCTCGACGGTACGGTGCTGGAGCAGAACGAAGACGACATGGCAGCGGAGTACGGCCACCCCATTCCATTCCAGACGGTCATCCATGGCGATGTCCCGGTTCCTGCGAACGCTCAGCGGTTCGTCCGCACCGTGGCGCGCTACTTTGTGGTCGCCCGGAACCAGTAGTCACGGAAGAGACCGCAGCCTCAGCAAAAGCTACAGGGACGGCCGAAGCCGTCCCTGTTCTCTTTCACCGCACTCTCAGGCCACGCTGTGCGACCGCGTCGTTCGCGTGTCGCGTCTCCGGCTATAGGTCTTTCGCTGGCAGCTCTCGCACTCCCATGGGTACAGCCCGAACAGGACCATCACGCTATCCACCAGTCCCTTGCGCTTCACGCGCCGGAAGCTTCGGTGTCCGCAGTTCGAGCAGGGCCGCACTTTCACCTCGACACAATCATCATACCGCTCCTCCAGGAGCTGCCGATGAACTTTCGATGCACGATGGTCTACAGCCTCTACCACGACGTGGTCAGCGCCGAACTTTGCGTACACTGAGTTGCATTGACCGCTGAAGTCAAATCTGTGCGCCGGGCCTCGCTGCGCGAATGGATCGAGTACCTCGCCCTTCGCCTGATCGTCGCGATTCTCAAATGGCTTCCCCGTCCGATCGCGCGTGGCGCAGGGGCGGCCATCGGCTTCCTCGCCTGGCATCTCGTCCCGCGTCTGCGCCGCATCGGTATGCGCAATCTCGCACTGGCCTTTCCGGAGAAGCCCGTCGCCGAGCGCGAGCGCATCCTGCGAACGCTGTATCGTCTTCTTGGCTGGCAGATGGCCGAGTTCTGCCGCATGCCCCGCGCCACCCGGGCCGACGCACAAACGTTCTTTCGCTATGAAGGCCTCGAGCACTACATCGCCGCGCGCAGCCGCGGCCAGGGCGTGCTCGTCCTCACCGGCCACCTCGGCGCGTGGGAGCTGTCGAGCTTCTACCACTCACTGATGGGCTATCCCATGAGCATGGTCATACGCCGCCTCGACAATCCACTCGTCGACGCCTTCGTCAACCGCATCCGCTGCCTGCACGGAAACCGCGTCCTTCATAAAGACGACTTCGCACGCGGCCTTCTGCAGGCGATGCAGCGTGGCGACACCGTCGGCATCCTCATGGACACCAACATGACGCCGCCGCAGGGCGTCTTTGTCCCCTTCTTCGGCACCCCGGCCTGCACCGCCTCCGGCCTCGCGCGCGTGGCTGCGCACTCGCAAGCCGCCGTCTTGCCGGGCTTCATGCTCTGGGAGGAAAGCGAGCGACGCTACGTTCTGCACTTCGGCCCCGAGCTCGCGCATATCCGCACCGGCGATCTCACCGCTGACGCCCTGGCCAACACCGCCCTCTTCACGACTACTATCGAATCCTGGATTCGGCGTTACCCTGAGCAATGGCTGTGGGTCCACCGCCGCTGGAAGACCCGCCCGGAAGGCCACGAGAGCTTGTACGGATGAAAGAAGGCCCGAAGATGAAAGCGAGTCTCAACCGATGACCGCGCGAATCCTGACCGGACGCGAACTCGCAGAACTCGTCGGCGCCGCAGAGCATCCGCAGACCGAGCTCCATCGCGTCTCCGCGCTCGGCGATGCCACGCCCGACTCCGTCGTCTTCGCGCAGGACGACATCTCGCTGGAACACGCGCTGCATTCCCGCGCCGGCGCCATCCTCGCTCGTCGCGGACAATTGCAGACCTCCGACCCCCGGGTCCTTTGGGTGCGCGATCCGCGCTTCGCCATGGCGCTTGCGGGCAAAGCCTTTGCGGCTAGAATCGACGGCCCACTCATCGACCCGCGCGCCATCATCCATCCCGCCGCGACCCTCGGCGAGCGAACCCGCGTCCGCGCCGGCGCCGTCATCGAAGCCGGAGCCGTCATCGGCGACGACTGCTGCATCTCTGCCAACGTCACCATCTGCCACGGCGTCCACCTCGGCGACCGCGTCATCGTGCAGCCCGGCGCGGTTCTCGGCTCGCTCGGCTTCGGATACGCCCGCAATCCGCAGACAGGCGAGCACATCCTCTTTCCGCAGCGCGGCTCGCTCACCATCGAAGACGACGTCGAGATCGGCGCCAACACCACCATCGACCGTGGCGCACTCGGTGAAACCCGTATCGGCAAGGGCACAAAGATCGACAACCTCGTCCACATCGGCCACAACTGCATCCTCGGCAAGAACGTCATCATCGCCGCCCAGGTCGGCATCTCCGGCTCCTGCACCATCGACGACAACGTCGTCATCGCCGGCCAGGTCGGCCTCGGCGACCACGTGCACATCGGCCCCGGCGTCATCCTCGGCGGCCAATCCGGCGTCTATCCCGGCAAACACGTCGAGGGTCCCGGTCAAATCTTCGCCGGAACCCCCGCCGAACCCCGCACCAACTACCTCCGCACCCTCGCCCGCATCCGGCGTCTCAAATAGCCCCCTACAGAAGGGAACGGCATTTATATTGACCAACTTCGGGCGCGAAAACGATAATTGAAAGCAATGTTCTTCAAGAGCTAATCCGGACGAAGCCTGATGGAGGCAACGACCACGTAGTCGCGTGTTCGTATGCCTGACTATGGCCTTGAGCGACTCGTCAGCGCCGCTCATCCACCGGTTTAGCAAATGGAGAACTTATGTCCTGGTCTGAACGCTATGTTCAGGATCGCAGGGCTCAGACAGATCGCGCTATCCACCGCGCGTGTGAATGTCTTGCCTCCGATCCACATACCTTTGAGAAATTTCAAGAGCTGCTGACTTGCTCACGCAAACTTGCGCCGCGCCTGTTTGAAGCGCCAGTCGATGCCGTCGGTCGTCATGCTGGGGTCGATGCGCTGGTTAATTTAGCTCGCTTTAGAGATGCACACATTCGCTCAATCGCAACTTGGCCAGGCCCGACGGCGTCTTGGCGACCGGCGGTCGCTTCGTTAGTGCAACACCTGACGTGCAGCTACCGGATTCCAGCCTTTCTGGCGTCTGTTTGGTATGCCTGCGATGCTGAAGGCGACAAGAAGCGTGCTTGGGTGACCGCACACTCTCATGGCGCAAGTTTCCGGTCGCTTGATTTACCACTAGCTATGACGAGAAGGATGGAACACATCTTTCTGGAATCGCGAGATCATCTGGCTTTCGAAGCAGCTCTGCGGAGGGCAGAGATGCTCGCCGTCGGCATGCGAAAGGAGTTTGTGACGGCCGTTCTCTCAACACGATTAGCGACAGATTTGCGAAATGGTGCGTTCTGGCGCACTGTTTGGATATTCCTTGCCGCTCATTCCAATGATGTTGACTCTGCGCAGGTAGGACCGATGATTGACTACATACAAGCCATTCGCCACGATCGACTCCGCATAGATACTCAGGACGGCGTAGTGGAAATCGCTCCTCCTCAACCAAATTTTTCCATCAAAGGGCGCACTGCATCTTCTATGCTGCGGCTGGTCCGAGAGTGGCATCGAGGTCTTGGGGGAGATTGCAGCGCTTCGAGTCTCTCGTGGACTCAATCTTCCTTCAAACCATGGCTTATTGAAGAACCGAGACGTAAGGAGGAGGAAGCGCCAAGGCGCTGGCAAATGGTGGAACTGACCACTAGCGGTCAGCTACGCGAAGAAGGAGCGGCGCTACAGCACTGTGTTAGCAGTTACGCGCGCCTCTGCTACCGTGGCAGTTCAAGCATTTGGTCGCTACGTATGTGGCGAAATGAGAAGGTTCGACCAGTTCTCACAGTTGAAGTCGATCCGGGGAAGCGCGCAGTAATACAGGCGCGGGGCACAGCGAATCGTTCAGCATCAGGTAAGGCGCGTCGACTTCTTCTTGAATGGGCGGCGCGAGAAGGATTGGTTATGGCTATCTAGCGGCACTCATTCATTAGTTCCATATGTCGACTTAGCGACAGGAACACTTCTCCCCTATCTGCCTGCTGGCGCCCCACACCCCCAGCGGAACGGAACAGCCCATCGGCCACGACACCTGAATCCACACCGATTCAGGAATCGTGTACCCTTCCCTTCAACATGAGCTTCCGCTTCTCCGCGATGCTGCACATCCCCGGCGACGTCCGCCACGCCATTGACTTCTATGCGCAAGCATTTGGCGCAACCACCGGCTGGAGCACGCCGCCCGCGGGTGACATGGTCGCGCAGCTCTTCGCCCATGGCGCGGAGTTCTGGGTGCATCCGGCCGGCCAGGACATAGGCAATCCATCGCCGGCACAGCTCGGCGGCACGCCGGTACGTCTGATGCTCATCGTCGACGACCCGGACGCCGTCTTCGACCAGGCCGTAGCCGCCGGTGCAGTCGTGCGTTCCCCCGTGCAGGACCACGACTACGGGTGGCGCGACGGCTCAATCACTGACCCGTTCGGGCATCGTTGGGAGATCGGAAGACCTCTCTAGCCCGGCTTTCATCTCGCGAACTCGCAGCCGACAGCAGCACCGAGCCGCCCGCCACGACCATCCAATCCTTATCGGGCCACCCGCTTCTGGCTCCTAATGCCCAACTTCATGCCAACCATCGTCATCGGCGGACACACACGCAACATCGGCAAGACCAGCGTCGTCGCCGGGCTCATCGCCGCTCTGCCCCATCTGAACTGGACCGCCATCAAGATCACTCAGTTCGGCCACAACGTCTGCTCCGCCAACGGCGAGCCCTGCGACTGCCAGACCGCAGACCACACCCTCGCCATCTCCGAAGAGCGCGACCCCACCACCAGCACCGACACGTCCCGCTTCCTCGCCGCCGGCGCCCGCCGCGTCTTCTGGGTCCGCACCCGCCAGGGCGAGCTCGCCGAGGCCATGCCCCGCGTCCGCAAGCTCCTGGCCGAATCCGAAAACACCATCATCGAATCCAACAGCATCCTGCGCTTTTTTCAGCCTGACCTTTCGCTCGCCGTTCTCGATCCCGCGATCGCGGACTTCAAACCTTCCGCCCTTCGCTACCTCGATCGCACCGATGCGCTCATCGTCCCCGCCGGCACAACGCTCGAATCGCTCACGCGAGCCTGGCCAAATCTCTCTGCGCGCAGCCTCGCCGCGAAACCGTTATTCTTGACTCACGCGCCTGTCTACTGCTCGCCCCAGCTGATCCACTTCGTATCGAACCGCCTCTACGCTCAACCGCACCCCAGCCCGTCTCATGCCGGATAACTGACCTCAGGGACCCTCCAGACAATCGATGAACGAACGCATCAACCGTAGAAACTTCGCCCGGCTGCTTGGCCTGTCGGCGAGCGCCGCCATTCTGCCTACCAGCGCAACCGCCTCCTCACCCAGCGCAGCGCACCCACTTGTCCCCGCCGGCCGCAGCTTCCCGAAAGGCTTTCTTTGGGGCACAGCAACCTCGGCCTACCAGGTCGAAGGCGCGCCGCAGGCCGATGGCCGAGGTCCCTCCATCTGGGACGTCTTCTCGCACAAGCCGAAGAGCACCTATGAAGGCGACAACGGCGACATTGCCGATGACGAGTTCCACCGGTACCCCGAAGACATCGCCATCATGCGCGATCTCGGCGTGAAGACCTACCAGTTTTCCATCTCCTGGCCGCGCATCTTTCCGAACGGAACAGGAGCGCCGAATCCGCGCGGATGGGACTACTACGATCGCGTCGTCGATCTTCTGCTGCAATCCGGTATCGAACCCTTCTGCATGCTCTATCACTGGGACATGCCGCAGGCCATGATGTCCATCGGCGGCTGGCAAAGCAAGGACACGGCCAAGGCCTTCGCGGATTACGCGGGCTTCGCCGTCAAACATCTCAGCGACCGCGTAAAGAACTTCATCACCACCAGCGAGATCACCTGCTTCGTCGACGAAGGCTATCGCTACGGCTCCGACGCTCCGGGCCTGAAGCTGACCAACGCCGAGGTCGCACAGGTTACGCACAACGCACTGCTGGGCCATGGGCTTGCCGTGCAGGCTGTGCGTGCCAACGGACGCCGTGGAACTCGCGTGGGCATCGCCGACAACGCCGTCAGCACATGTCCCGTGATCGCGACGCCCGAAAACATCGCCGCCGCCCGCATCGCCTATCGCGAGGAGAACGCGCGCTCGCTCACGCCTATCATGGAGGGCCGCTACACCGATCTCTATCTGAAGAGCCAGGGCGGGGGCGTACCCAAGTTCACTGCGGAGGAGATGAAGATCATCAGCGCCCCGCTCGACTTCGTCGGCCTCAACATCTACGAACCGACCTGGATCCGTGCTAGCGCGGAGGCGCCAGGCTACGACGTCATCGACATGCCCAAAAGCTATCCACGCATGGCCGCCGGCTGGCTGCAGTTCGGTCCCGGCGGAATGTACTGGTCTCCCAAACTGCTGCATGAGCTGTGGGGCGTGAAGAACATCTTCATCACCGAAAACGGCGCGGCCAGCTGGGATGTCCCTACACCGAACGGCGAGATCCTCGACGTCGACCGCGTTCTCTTTCTGCGCAGCTATCTTTCCGAGCTGCAGCGCGCAGTCAGCGAAGGCGTGCCGGTGAGAGGCTACTTCCTTTGGAGCCTGCTCGACAACTACGAGTGGGCCGACGGCTACCCCATGCGCTTCGGCATCACCTACGTCGACTTCAAGACGCAAAAGCGCACCGTCAAACTCTCCGGCCAGTTCTACAAAGACCTGATCGCGAAGAACGCCCTGGTGTAAACAGAGCTTCACGCTGCTTCACAACTGGACCGATTCCTCCGCAGGTTAATCGCGCTGGTTCGCCGCATTTCAGCACAGCAAATCCACAGGCTGCCACGACTTCACCAGGCTCTAGACTCGCTTCACTTCGTTGCCAACTCCCCGCTGCGAGTCTGCCCATGCGCCTTTGCTCTTCTCTTTTGTTTGCCCTTTGCCTGACCATCCCGGCCCACGCTCGGCAGACCGGCTGGCAACCGCCAAATGGCCGTCCGCAAATCGCCATTTGGCCCGGCGCGATTCCTGACGCCGCGCCCGTCCTCGGTCCGGAGCGCGTGGAGATCAGCGGTCCGAATGAACTGATCGGCGGCCGCCGCTCCACCGGCGTCTATAACGTCACCCGCCCCACCATGACGATCTATTCCCCGACCGGTCACAACACCGGAGCGGCCATCGTTGTTTTTCCCGGCGGCGGCTATCAGATGCTGGCCATCGACCTTGAAGGCACCGAGGTCTGCGACTGGCTTGTCCCGCGCGGCATCACCTGCGTCGTGCTCAAATACCGCGTCCCCGGCAATCCCGCCCTCTATCCCAAGTCCGGCCCCTACCCCGAGTCACCCATGGCGCTCGAAGACGCGCAGCGCACTATGGGCCTCCTTCGGGTTCATGCCGCCGAGTACCACATCGACCCGCACAAGGTCGGCGTGCTCGGCTTCTCCGCCGGCGGTTCTCTCGTCGCTGAAATCAGCAACCACTACGACCGCCGCATCTACACACCAGTCGACGCCGCCGACAAGCAAAGCTGCCGCCCCGACTTCGCCATCGCCATCTACCCCGGCCATCTCTCCTACGGAGCCGCCGTCTACGACGCCAGCCAGAGCAAGAACAAATCCTTCGCCCTTCCGCCCAACAACACTCCGTCCGCGGTGCGCGACCTGATCCTCAACCCGTACCTTCACGTAACGCACAACACGCCGCCCACCTTTCTTCTGCAGAACGAAGACGATCATGTGGACAACGTCGACGACGCGCTCTCGTATTACGTCGCGCTAAAGAACGCAGGCGTCCCCGTCGAGATGCACCTCTACCCGCACGGCGGACACGCCTTCGGTCTCCGCCGCACCAACCTTCCCGTCACCGCATGGCCCCAGCTCGTCGACACATGGATGCAATCGATCGGCATGACGCCGTAGTAAGCTCGCCCATCGCAACAGCCAGAAATCCGCGCCAAAACAAAAGAGGCAGCCGGCTATGGCTGCCTCTCTTCCAGACTCATCAAACAACTACGCGGTCGTCGGTGCGCCTTCGTTGTAGCCCGGCTTGCGCCCAGCCTCCGGCTTCAGCACCTTCTGCGTGTCATCGCCATCGGCAGCAGCCAGCGGCGACTTCACCGGCGGCAGCTCCTTACCCTGAATCAGAAGATCGATCTCCGCCGCATCCAGCGTCTCGCGCTCCAGCAGAGCGATCGCCATCCGGTGCATCACATCGCGGTTCTCGTCCAGGATCGTGTACGCGGACTTGTATCCCTGATCGACAAACTTCTTCACCAGCCGGTCGATCTCCTTGGCCGTGTCGTCCGAGTAGTCTCTCGACTGCGCGATCTCGCGGCCCAGGAAGATCTGCTCTTCCTTCTTGCCGTAGGTCAACGGGCCAAGCTCGCTCATGCCGTACTCGCAAACCATCTTGCGAGCCAGCTCCGTCGCGCGCACGATGTCGTTGCCCGCGCCGGTCGTCATACGGTCCATGAAGATCTCCTCCGCGCAGCGCCCGCCCATCAGGATCGCAAGCTGCGTCTCGAGGTAGTCCTTGGTCACCGTGTGCTTATCTTCCTCCGGCAGGTGCATCGTCACACCCAGCGCCATGCCGCGCGGGATGATCGTCACCTTGTGCAGCGGGTCGGAATGCTTGCGCTTCGCCGCGACGAGCACGTGTCCGGCCTCGTGATACGCCGTATCGCGCTTGTCGTCCTCGCTCAGCAGCATGGACTTGCGCTCGGCGCCCATCAGGACCTTGTCCTTGGCAATCTCAAAGTCGTACATGTGTACGGCCTTGCGATTGAACCGCGCCGCCGTCAGCGCCGCCTCGTTCACCATGTTGGCGAGGTCCGCACCGGAGAAGCCCGGTGTCCCGCGCGCCAGCACCTGCAGGTTCACGTCGTCGGCCAGCGGCACCTTCTTTGAGTGCACGCGCAGCACCTCTTCGCGCCCGCGAATGTCCGGACGGTCCACAATCACGCGGCGGTCGAAGCGTCCCGGCCGCAGCAACGCCGGATCCAGCACGTCAGGCCGGTTCGTCGCGGCGATCAGGATCACGCCATCGTTCGATTCAAAGCCGTCCATCTCCACGAGCAGTTGGTTCAAGGTCTGCTCGCGCTCATCGTGTCCGCCGCCCAGGCCCGCACCCCGGTGCCGTCCGACAGCGTCAATCTCGTCGATGAAGATGATGCAGGGAGCATTTTTCTTGCCCTGCTCAAACAGGTCGCGCACGCGACTCGCGCCCACGCCGACGAACATCTCGACGAAGTCCGAACCCGAAATCGAGAAGAACGGAACGTTCGCCTCGCCGGCCACAGCGCGCGCCAGCAGCGTCTTGCCTGTGCCCGGAGGCCCAACCATCAGCACGCCCTTCGGAATTCTTCCGCCGAGCCGCTGGAACTTCTGCGCCTCGCGCAGAAATTCGATAATCTCCTTCAACTCTTCCTTGGCTTCATCAACCCCCGCGACGTCCTTGAACGTCACCTTCTTCTGCTGCATCGAGAGCAACCGCGCGCGGTTCTTGCCGAAGCTCAGCGCCTTGTTTCCGCCCGACTGCATCTGCCGCATCATGAACAGGAACAGTGCCAGGATCACCGCGATCGGAGCAATGTTGATCAGAATGCTCAGCCACAGCGTTCCGTTCTGGTCCTTCTGCGTGACGTTCACGCCATGCGCAATGAGGTTGTTGTACAGGTCGGGATAGTTCGCAGGAATCGTGGTATGGAAGGTCTCTTTGCCATCCTTGAACTTGCCCGTGACCTGCGTGCCGTCGATGGTCACGTCAGAGAGCTTGCCGGACTGGGAGTCGTTCATCAGGTCCGTCAGGCTGATCGCCTGGTCATGACCCGGATTCATCGTGGTCACGACATACCGCCAGCCCACCAGAAGACAGCCGACCGTTAGAACCCAGATCAAGAGATGTTTAATTGTTGAATTCAATCCGCTTCCTCGTTTCCTGCTTTGCCGGACCTTCGCGCTCGCTCGCTCTTCTGACGCATGCCCCTAGCCTTGCTGCAAACGCACTCATATCCTTAGACGCCAGGATCAGCCGGACGGTGCAACAACCGGACGCCGGGGATCGCGGCCGGACGCACAGACCCTTCTTCAGATTCTACTCCCGCGGCGACCTTTCTCTGCCATCATTATCTGCCGCCCGCCCTTGCCACGAAAGACGCATTCTCTACACGCAACTGAATCTCCCGCGCCGTCCGCTCGGCGCGCAGCCCGCCTCCGAGCTCCAGCCGCGTACCGGGCTTCGAACCGACCGCCGGATGCACATGCGCCGCGAAACCGGCCAACGCCAACAACTTCGCCGTTTCATCCGCGGAGATCCTGCACCCCAGGCTGCGCGCCGCCGTCCGCAACACCCTTCGCCGCAGAGCCGGCGCCAACGCACGCAGCCGCTCCACCTCCACCGCGCAGCTGCTGTTGCCGGTAACGGTACCTACCGCCCTTCCACCACCGCGCACCGGCTTGCCCGGCAGCACCACCTGCGGCGCAACCCGCTCCACTTCAGCCCGCCAGAACGCCTCCTCATCCCGCGCAATCTCCGCCAGACGAGCCAGCGCTGCATCCACACCCGGATTGAACTCCCGCAGCCGCGGCATCAGCTCATGCCGCACGCGATTCCGCGTCAACGACACATCTTCGTTCGTCGCATCTTCACGCCACGTCTGCCCACGCTCGCGCAAAAACGACTCTACCTCCGCGCGTCTTACTCCCAGCATCGGCCGCACAATCCTCCCATTCAACTTCCCGGCCGATCTCTGATCGCTGATCCCGGATCTCTCCATCTCCGGCGCAATTCCGCCGATCCCCTCGGTCCACGCGCCGCGCAGCAGCTTCATCACGACCGTCTCCGCCTGGTCGTCCAGTGTGTGCGCTGTCGCCACAACGTCTGCCTTGCCGTCTTCGATCAGCCGCCAGAAGACGCCGTATCGCAGCTCGCGTGCCGCTTCCTCCAACCCCTCGCGCTCTTCACTCTGCCGAGCCGCGACATCCACACGCTCGACCACCACCGGCACGCTCAGCCGCTCGCACAACTCGCGCACGAACGCCTCATCCGCATCCGCCTCTGCGCCGCGCAACCCGTGATGCACATGCACAGCGCTAAGCACGATGCCCAGGGACTCTTTTAGGCGATTCGAATCGTTCGCTTCCTGCAACGCCAGCAGCAACGCCACCGAGTCCGCTCCACCCGACACGGCCACGCACACACGCTCGCCGGGCCTCATCAGCGAACAATCCAGCGCCAGCGTCGATGCCTTCGCCATCGATCCAATCTAGCTCAGGCTTCTTTTACACACGAATCCCCAGCGGCGCTTTGAATCCCCAGCCGCGTTCTGATCCCGGCCTCTATGCGAGCCGCGCCCCGCGAAGGCGGCAAACTGGTCACGGTGCTAAAGACTCTTGGTTCTGCGTCTCCCCGCGGCCAACACTCCTACCAAACCCAAGCCCAGCAGTGCGACACTCGCCGGCTCCGGCACGGGTGACGGTGTGCCGGTCACATCGAACGCCGAAAAGTTGTCGCCCGCCGTCGCCGTCGTCCACGGCCCTGTGGTGCTGTCCGTCAGGTCGTAGTACCACGTGCCCGTATCGCTGAAGCTGTACAGCCATCCCGCCGTATTCGTGGGATCAGTCTCCTGCGCCACAAGCCAGTAGGTCGTTCCCGCCTGCAGCGTCGAGCAACTCGCGCTGCACGCGAAATTCACCACGCCGGTGTACGGATACACCGGAATGGTCCCGGTCTGCGTCAGCGTGTCGAGAATCGTCCCCGGAGCCCCGCCCGAGTTCGATTCGACATATAAGTTCACCGGCGTCGACGATCCCCCAACAATCGCCAGCGCCAGATCTGCGCCGGTCAGTGTGGCCGTCTCACCCGGGGTAAATGAAAACGCATCAACCTCCGGCCCATTGCCCACGTAAAGCCCGCCATCCCACCAGCTATTGCCTACATAGGTTTGGCTGGCCCCGAAGTTCGAGAACACCGTGTCCGCGCGAGCCACACTTCCCTGTGCCGCAAAGATCATCAGCAAGGCCGCCCCAGTCAACATTCCACACATCCGCACGCGCATCGCACTCTCCTGTTCCACTTTTTGAGACACGAAAGTCCCCAGCGAGATGCCCTGAAAACGCGTCCTTCACCATCTTTTCAAGAGAATCGTCCGAAGCCGGGCACCTAACCGCCCCCGTCGAGCCGCCCGTCTCTTGATGCGCATGCGGGGCTAACTTGCTGACTCCGTGACCCGCTGACTGACGGACTTGCTGACTTGCTATACTCCACTTCCCATGTCTGTCTTTGTCATACTGCCCGCAGCGGGCATCGGTACTCGCATGGCCTCCGCCACCGGCGGCTCTCCCAAACAGTTCATCGAGCTCGGAGGCGTGCCCATCCTGCTTCACTCGCTCCGCGCCTTCCTCAGCGTCCCCGGCGTCACCGGCATCTATCTCGCCGTCCGCGAACCCGAGCAGCCTCGCGTCGCCGCCCTTCTTGACGAGCAAAAGCTCTCCGGCCGCGTGCACATCGTCTCCGGCGGCGACACTCGCCAGGAATCCGTCGCAAACGCGCTCGCCGCGCTGCCGTCCGCCGGCGAAAGCGACATCGTCCTCGTCCACGACGCCGTCCGCCCGCTCATCGACCCCGACACCATCGAGCGCACCATCGCCGCCATCGAGAAGCACGGCGCCGCCATCGTCGGCACCCCCGCCATCGACACCATCAAGCAGGTGGAGCGCACCGCCGACGGCGCCCTCATCACCGCCACCATTCCGCGCGAGCTCATCGTCCACGCCCAGACCCCGCAGGGCGCGCTCGTCCCGCTCATGCGCCGTGCCTTTTCCGAAGCGCAGGCCGACGAGTTCGTCGGCACCGATGAGGCTTCGCTGCTCGAGCGCGCCAATATCCCCGTCTACGTCGTCCCCGGCAGCTCCCGCAACCTCAAGGTCACCCAGCCCGGCGACCTTGAAATCGCTGAGTTCTATCTCGCGGGCTGAACGCTCCGTAGCGGCCTGTTGGACCGTCTCGTCGCCCATGAGCTGGAGTCGCCCTTCATCTCGAAAACCCGCACCTTTTCCCGGCCGCCGGACAGCCTGTCCGCATCACACCCCTGGGAGACTCCCAGCATGCGCGTCCGTCCCCTGCTTCTCGTTACCACATTCGCCTTCACCGCCTCCGCGCAAACCCGCACGGAACACCGGCCTGCGCCGGCTGACTCCGCCGCGATCCACAACGTCTTCTGGCAGCCTAACGAACTGCACCAGGGCTCACCCATCTTCCTTACCGTCGAGCTCGAACGTCCCGCCACCCGCGTCACTGGCAGTCTCATCGACAAGACCATCACCTTCTTCCGCGATCCGAAGGACGCAAAGACCTGGCACGCGCTCGCCGGCGTCGACCTCTTCGCCGAGCCCGGACAGTACAGGCTGGACGTCACCGCAACGCTCGCCGGCGGACGCATCGCCCGCCACACCGATCAGGTCAACGTCGTTGCCGGCGACTTCAAGACCGGCGACATCACCGTTCCCCAGAACTACGTCACGCCTACCGACACCGAGCAGAAGCAGATCGCCCAGGACGAAGTTCTGAAGAAACGCGCCTACGCGCACACCGCGTCCCACCCGCTCTGGTCCGGCGACTTCATCAAGCCCGTTGACGCGCCCTCCACGCCCACCTTCGGCGAGTCGCGCATCCTCAATGAAGAGAAAACCAGCTTGCACACCGGCACCGACTTCCCCTGCCCCGAGGGCACCACCGTCCGCGTCGCCAACTCCGGCACCGTCGTCCTCGTGCGTGATCTGTTCTACGAAGGCAACACCGTGATCGTGGACCACGGTCTCGGACTCTTCACCGTCTATCTGCACATGTCTCGCATTGATGTCCACCAGGGTGACAAGCTGGACAAAGGCGCGAAGCTCGGTCTCTCGGGCGCCTCCGGCCGCGTCACCGGCCCGCATCTTCACTTCGGTGTGCGCTGGAACGGCGTATGGATCGATCCCGTGCAGGTTCTCGCGCTCACGCTGCCCCGAACGACGGCCCAGCCCACGGCCAAATCTCACGAGGTGAGGCGGCCCGTGGCCCACACGCGCTGACGCCAGTCCGCGCCACACCACCCGCAACCGGCTCGCTAGTCGGCTAATTCTGCTTTCTTCCTGCCAATGCCTTCTCGATCAGTTCAGCCGCCATCCCCAGCCCATCCAGCAGGGCGATCTCCCGCTGCAGCGCCTCTGCTCTCTCGCGGAAGCGCTTGTCTTCCAATACCTCATCCACCATCGCCTTCAGCGTCTCCGCTGTCAGCTCTTTCAGCGGCACAAACAGCCCGGCTCCGCTGGCCAGAATTCGTGCCGCCACGCCCGGCTGGTCGTTGGTCACCGGGATCGCCACCAATGGCACTCCCTGGGCCAGCGCTTCCAGCGTCGTATTCATCCCCGCGTGTGTGACGCATAGCGCCGCTCGTTTCAGCAGCTCCAGCTGCGGAGCCCGCTGCACCACAATCGTGTCGGCCCTGGCGGTCGCCAGACTCTTCGGCTCCGTCGTCGGCCCCACCGACAGCACAACCTGGTATCCCTCCCGCTCCGTCGCCCTCAGAATCGCCCGGAAGACGTCGGTCAGCCCCGTTTGCAGCGTTCCCATTGATGCATAGATCACCGGCGCTCCCGTCATCTGCTCCCACGGAAACTCGACATCCTCTCGTCCCTTGCCATCATGGAACGGCCCTGCGTTATGACGATGCGCCGGCAGATGGTTCGCCGGAAAATCCAACGCCGCCGGCAGCTGCGTAATGTGCGCCAGCTTCGACTCCGACCATGCCGGATCTTCCGCGTCCACCGCCACACCGCTGGCCATCACGTACCGCAGCATCACATCGGTCATCGGCGCGACTGCCTTCCGAAACCCCGCCACACCCTGCCGGTTCCGCTCTCTCGCCGCCTCACTGTCCTCATGCGGCCACGGAAACATCCATGGCGGCGTCACCCCGCTGTAATCGATCAGCGGCGTACAGGAGATGTGCACATAAGGCACGCCCTTCGCGATGGCGACACAGCACACGCCGCCGGCAATGCGATCCAGCACCAGCCCATCCACCTTGATCCGTTCCAGCAGCCCGGGCGTTTCGTCCAGCTCCGCCCGGCAGGTATCGCCAATCCACTGAAACGTGAAGGCTACCGCCTCATCGCCCGCGAGC
This sequence comes from Candidatus Aquilonibacter sp., assembly GCA_035504135.1. Lineage (GTDB taxonomy): Bacteria > Acidobacteriota > Terriglobia > Terriglobales > Acidobacteriaceae > Granulicella. The sequence goes on from DATJSM010000002.1 coordinate 172,517, forward strand.
TTGCTCAACTTCTCCGACATCACCGCCATGTACCCCAGCGGAAACTGCTGTTCGCAGAAGCTCTCAAACGGCAGCCCCGCCGCTGCCACGCCCTTCGCCGCGTCCGGCACGCCAAAACACACTACATCATGCCCGCGCGTCTGCAATCGCCGCGCCAGCGCCGTCATCGCATTCAAATGTCCGACCGCCGCCGGAATCACCACGCCGATTCGCATGGCGCGAAGCATACCACCTCGCCGCCCCGCCGCATTTTTTCAGCGCCGCATTTTCGGCGCGCCTCGCGTTTTCAGTGCCGCGCGCTTGCCGTTCGCCGTCCCAGCAGACGATCCACGGCCTCCTTCTGGTACCGCGACATGCGCAGCTCTTCCCCGCTCTGCAGCACGATGATGTGGCTCCCCTGAAACCACGGCTGCACTTCGCGGATGCGCCGCACATTCACGATCGTCGACCGGTGAATCCGAATAAACTCGCGCGGATCGAGCTTCTCCATCAGTGCTTGCAGCGTCTCGCGCACTTCATACACGCGGCGGCCGGCATGCAGCCTTGCATAATTGTCTTCCGCCCCGATCCAGTCGATCTCTTCGGTGGCGACAAAGAAAATCCTCCCGCCTGACGCGACCGCCAGCCGGCGTATGTAGTCCGAGGGATAACGGTTGTCCAGCAAAGCGAACAGCCTCTGCGCTGCGTCCTTGTCCTGCCGGTTTTGCCAGCGGTCGCGCGCTCGGGCAATCGCCCGTGAAAGCCTGTCCGCAACAAACGGCTTCAGCAGGTAGTCCACGGCGCTCGCATCAAAGGCCCGCATCGCGTAGCGGTCGAACGCCGTAACGAAAACCGTCGCCGGCATCTGTTCCACCCCAATGGATTCGATCACCTGAAATCCGTCCATCTCCGGCATCTGGACGTCCAGGAAAACCACATCGGGCTTTGTCTGGCGAATCGTCTTCACCGCGGATTCGCCGTCTGCACATTCGCCGATGACAGTAATGCCGCCCTCGCGCTTCAGCAGCCGCGCTAACGCCGCGCGCGCCAGCGCTTCATCGTCCACGATCAGCGCCCGCATCGTCATACGGTGGCTCTCGAAGGAACCTGCGACCCCGCACGCGCATCGGCTGCGAGAGGAATCACAATGATCGCCACCGCGCCGGCCGGACTCAGCGGACGAAAGATAAGGGACGAGCCCGGCCCGTAGCTGTGTTCCAGCCGGGCGCGCGTATTCCGCAAGCCCACGCCGCGCCGGTCTAAAGGCGTCTCCAACTCCTCGACAACGCTGTTTCGATTCCACACCTCGATCTGCAGATCGTTCTCATGCTGGCGAGCGAAAATCTCGATAACGTCCGGCCCCTTCCGCTTTCCAATTCCATGCCGGATCGCGTTCTCGACCAGCGGCTGCAGGATCAGTGGCGGCACCGCGATATTCAACACCGAAGCGTCGGCGTGCACCTCGACAGCGAGACGTTCCCCGAAACGCCTCCGCTGAATGCCGACGTACAGGTCGAGAATCTCCAGCTCCCGCGACAGGGGAATCTCATTCGCCTCCATCTCATCCAGCGCAACCCGCAGCAGTTGACTGAGTCGCAGAAGAACATCTTCGGCCGCCTGCGGATCCTGCTGCACCAGCGTGATCGCCGCCTGCAGCGTGTTGAACAGAAAGTGCGGCTGCAGTTGAATCCGCAGCCTTTCCAGGTCGGCCGAGGCCACCGACGCCTGCACGTGCGCCTGGTGGACCTCGCGTTCCCGCGCCTGCTCCCGAAGGTGCGCCCGTCCCGCCGCAAACACGATCGTGAAGTAGGCGACAACCGCGAAAATTCCGCGCATCGCAATCCATTCGCTGGCCAAAGCGATGAACGTTGCCGGCAGTTCGTGATGCCGCGTGTAGATCCATCCCGCCAGGCCTCTCGCCAGGGCCTGCGCACACAGGCAGCCGAAACACGCCAGCGCGTGAGGCTCAATCAAATGGCTCGCCCAGCGCGGCCCCACAATCGGATACCGCTCTCCAAGCTGATAGATCAGCGGAGTCAACGGAACGAACACGAACCAGTTGAACGTCGCCCACGCAATGTAGTGGACGGCCGGCAGAGCGCGGCCCCACGGAACATCGGCAGCGTACACCGTGCTTCCCTCGAGGAGAATGACAGCGCTCCAGCAGACGATCGAGAGCGCAAGCTGTCGCGGATATCGCTGACGAGCCATCGGCACCGGCGTAACCCCTGCGCTCGAGTATGTGGAGCTGCTCTGCATACGCGTCTGGTTGGAAGTCTAGTGCGCCCGAGCCATCGAAGACGATTGAAAGGTCCGCGCCTGACGCAGCCGATTACGATTCACCTCGCGTCACCGACCATTCGTCCCACCTAATTCCTGATGGTCCGTTAACCATGGCCTCCGTCCGCCCGCTTCGCCTATGTTCCTTGCCACGAGGTGGACTCCATGCGCTCATCGATACAACTCATTGCCGCTCTCCTTCTATTCATCGTCAGCTCCAGAACCTTCGCGCAGTACGCGGAGATTGACCCGCGCACGCTGCCGGCCCAGATCTCTGCGCAGCAACTCATCGTGCAAGCCGCGCCGGGCAATCTGGACTGGCACGCGTGGCTGAAGCTCGCTGTCCTGCTGCAGGACGCCGGAAGTTATCGAGCGTCGGAAAACGCCTATCGCCGCGCCATCGCTCTGCTGCGAGCTCCGGACCCGCTCACCGTCGCCGATATCTTCGATCACATGGGCACCATGTATGTCGCGAGCGGACAGCTGTCCAACGCCGAGCCCCTCGAGCGCCATGCTCTCGCGATTCGCGAGCATCAGCACGACATCCTCGGGACCGGCGTCAGTCACATGCATCTTGCCATGCTGCTTCTCAACCGCCACGATCTTCAGTCCGCGGAAGCAGAGGCCCAGAGCGCCGTCCATCTGCTCGTACCCGAATCTGTCCATCGCGCCGCTGCTGCGTCGTCCTCGACGCCCTCAGAAAACGCGACGCCCGAAGAGAAGATGACGGCCTTGATCGATCTCGCCCTGGTGAAATGCGCCTCCGGCGCCGCAAGCACTGCATTGACGAACCTGCGCTCGGCGCTGCAGATCGCTCATGAAACCTACCCCGGCAACAGCATTCCGGTCGGATACATCGAATTTCTGCTGGGCTACGCATCCTGGAAAGGCGGAAACTCGAACGACGCAAACATCCTGATGTCCAAGGGCATCGATACCCTCGCGCTGGCGATCGATTGGGGTCAACCCGCGTATCTCGGCGCCCTGCGGCAGTACAGGGCCTTTCTGGTGGACACCAGACAGACCATCGAAGCGCAGCGCGTCTCAGCGGAGATAGCCCGGCTGGACCGCTCCGCCGCGCCGCCAAGCCAGGTGGCGGCCCTTCAGAATCCGCCCAAATGAACCGCTCTCGTTGTCACTGGTGAATGCGCTTCAGCAGGTCGGCATATCGTGGATCGGCTCTCACCGGGTCGAGCACCGGGTCCACTCGAAGCATCGCCATGTAATAGCAATGCTCCTCAATCGCCCGCTCGAACGATTCGAAAGCATCCTTCAGATCGTCGATGCGAACGTCATCGGCGCCCGTCTCGTACGCCATGCAAGGTGAAGCCGGAACCGTCATGAGGGCTTGGTTCCGTGCACGCCAGTAGGACTTCCATCCGCTCCGCTCGTACGCCTCAAGCAAAGCCTCCGTGTTCGTTCCCGGGTAGTCGGCCTGCAACGCCGTCACATCGTGCTGCGCCGCCCGGTCGCGATCGCCCTTCTGTTCGTAGATCAGGCTCATGTAGTTGTCCACCGAGGCCGGTCGATGCTCCATCTCCGCCGCCCGCTGCAACTGCGCCAGCGCCGCATCGTAGCGTCGGGCCAGGTAGAGCGTCGCTCCCAGCCTGCGGTTGATCAGAAACGATAGCGGTGCCAGCTGGACAGCCCGGTTCATGTGCTCGACTGCGTCCTGCGGCCTACCCACCGCATCCAGGTACACGGCATACTTGAACTCCGCAACCGCGTCGTTTGGGTCCAGCGAGATTCCGTGCGTCAGATTCTGTTCCGCGGCGCTCCAGTTCCACGTATAGATCGTCTGGATGCTCCCCAGCTCCGTGTACGCCTCTCCGTTGTCCGGATCCAGCCCAATCGCGCGGTGGGCCGCATCCAGCGCCTTCGGCATTGCCTCGTCCGGTTTCTCCAGACCGAACGCCGCCGCTGAATCCAGCGCCGTCGCGTATCCGGCATACGCCGCCGCATACTGCGGGTCCAGCGAAATCGCCTTTTCGAAATATTCCAGGCTGTGAGGCAGGTCCTGCTTGTTGAAAAAGTAGCGCCCGCGAAGATACGCATCCTCGGCCGCGGGGTTGACCGCGCGGTGCGAAGGCGGACGCAGCGCCAGCCGCGCCTCCGATGCAATCTCCCGCGCCACGCTGTCTTGCAGCGCAAGAACGTCATCCGCCGATCCTTCAAAGCTCTGCGCCCAGATATGACGGTCCGTTCGCGCATCAATGAGCTGCGCTGTAATGCGGACGCGATCGCCCGAGCGCACCGTCGAGCCTTCCACAATGGCATCCACGCCCAGCTCGCGTGCGATCTCCGGCAGAGGCTTCTTTGTATTCTTATCCAGCATCACGGAGGTGCGGGAAACCACGCGCAGGTTGGGAATGTGGGCTAGCTCGGTGATGAGTTCGTCGGTCATGCCGTCCGCAAAATAGTCCTGCCCGGGATCGCTGGAGAGGTTGGCCAGCGGCAGGACAGCCAGCGAGCGGATCGTCGGCGTGGAGCGCAGCCGCGCAGCAACCAGCCACGAAACGGCGCCGAGCACCATCAGGCAAAAGAGAGCGATGCCGATGAAACGCAACCGACGCATAACAAGCTGCCGCGATGCAATCGGCAACCCGGAAGGTGCCGCCGACGGAGGCGTCGTCGCCGCTGTGCTCGGAAGGACGGTCTCTACCTGGGCGATGAAGCGGTAACCGGCGGTGGGAACGGTCTCGATGAAGCGGGGCTCCCGGCTGTCATCGTCCAGCGCCTTGCGGAGCAAACCAATGGAGCGGGTCAGAGCGTTCTCAGTTACCGAGGCCTCGCCCCAAACGGCGTCGAGAATCTCCTGTTTGCGGAGCAGGCGGCCCCGGTTTTGAAGCAGATAGAGGAGCAGGCGAAGCGTCTTGGGCTCCAGCGGCACGGGTGCGCCGCCCACGCTGAGGCGGAACGCCGTGTCGTCGGCTTCAAAACGTTCGAAGCGGTAAATCACCGCTGAACTCCTTGGACTACAGAGGAAATATGGCTGTACTCGTTCGCTCATTATCCTCAGATAACGAGGCAATCTGCGAAAAATCGCAGATCCATCCGAGTTCCATCATGACCGTCACGTCAGCTTAAGGGCACGGTACGTCTGGAGGGAAGTCCAATGAAACGAAATCGGATGTTGACGATGGTTTGTGCACTCGCAGGGATTTTCGCAGCCGGAGTCAGTGACGTGCGGGCGCAGCTGCCACCGGTGCCGGCTGGAGCTACGGCGATTGCCCAGGGGCTGTTTGGTCCACGCGGGATGAGGTTCGCCCCGGACGGGGACTTGTATGTGGCTCTCTCCGGGCCGGGCGGATCCAACAGTACCGCAGACATATGCCCCCAGCTTCAGGTCCCGGTCGCTGTCGGCGGACCCTACACCAACGGCAACACGGCCAGCATTGTGAAACTGGACAAGAAGGGAAACCTGACAACAGTGGCAACCGGCTTCCCGTCCGCTCTTAGCCAGCGCCCGGATGTCATGGGCGTTGCAGACGTGGCTTTCCTGGATGGGAAGTTATACGCCGTGATCTCCGGCGGCGGATGCTCGCATGGGTCGCTCACACCCAACATGGTGGCTAAGGTGGACAAGAAGACCGGCAAGTGGACGATGCTGGCCAATATGAGCGAGGCAGTCGCGGAGTATCCCGCGGCGCACGTGGCTCCTGACTTCGAGGCCGACGGCGTCTTCTACAGCATGATCCCCCTGAACGGCAAGCTGTACATCGTGGAGTCGAACCACGGGCAGATCTGGTCAGTCACACCGAAGGGCAAGGTCGAGATGGTGACGGATGTGTCGGCGGTCGAGGACCATATCGTGCCCACCGCCGCAGTGCCGACGCTGGATGGTCTGCTGGTCGGCAATCTGGGGCTGTTTCCGATTACGCCGGGGTCATCGGTACTGCTGACCCTGCGTTCCGAGTGCAGCCCGCTGCTGGCCTGGCTGGAGCACTGTGATCCCGGGACAATGCAGGTGGCAGGATCCTCGTCGCCGGGGCTGACAACCGTCGTGAGCATGGACTGGGGGCCGGACGGCGCACTGTACGTGCTCGAGCTCTCTGACGCGTCAGGGTTTCCGACGCCGGGCTACGGCAAGGTTGTGCGCATAAAGAATGGCCTGGCGCAGGACGTGATCACCGGCTTGTCCGTACCTACGGGGATGACCTTCGGTCCGGACGGAGCGCTGTATGTCTCCAACTGGGGCGCGGCGGACGCTCCGATCGGACAAATCCTCCGGTTCAACATCCACTGAGCGAGTTGGATCACTCGATCTTCAGAATCGACTTTTAGCGCGCCTTCGCCCTGCGGTCTCCTCGGGCGAAGGCGTTTTTGTTTTGCCCCTCAGGCAAATTGAACGCCGGCCTCTTGACACGCACGATACACTTAAATCTAGGGAAACACGTTCGCCCGGCCCGCGCCGGGCGTTCGCTTTTTGACATGCCAAATAGCTGAAGTCCACCGCTAAAGTCTCTGCTCCGAAGACTTTGCACAAAAAGGAGGGGGGAGGGGGTCCCCACCCTCAACTTCAATTACGATGGACAGAATGTCGATGCGCATCGGTCTCGGCTTTGACTCGCACGCCTTCAAGGCCGGAATTCCGCTGGTCCTCGGCGGGCTCAAAATCGACCACCCTGAAGGCCTCGCCGGCCACTCCGACGGCGACCTCCTGCTTCACGCCATCACCGATGCTCTGCTCGGCGCCGTCGCCGCCGGCGACATCGGAACCTTCTTCCCTCCCAGCGATCCCAAGTGGAAGGGCGCCGATTCCACCGTCTTCCTCAAGACCGCGCTCGAAGAGGTCGCCCTCGCCGGCTACAAGATCGTGAACCTCGACTGCGTGCTCGTCATGCATCGCCCCAAGATCGTGCCCATTGCCGCCGAGCTGCGCGAGCGCGTCGCCGACCTGCTCTTGCTGGACATGAAGCGCGTCAGCATTAAAGGCAAAACCCCCGAGGGCCTGCCCCAGGACGGCACCGCCGTCTGCCACGTCGTCGTCCTGCTCGAATCCATCGAGCTGCCCAACGAGCACAAGCTGCTCAGCGTCGCCGCCGAAGCTCCGGACAAGGAGGAGATCGATGGTGTCGTCAGCACCCTGCTCGACGACGCACACGACCTCTCCGCCCTGGGCCGTAAGCGCCCGGCCTTCGACCCGGACGACCTCACCTGACGATTTGAAATCGCGTCGCGTCACGGCTCTCGGCGGCGGCAGATTCTTCTTGGTTCGGCTCCGCTTCTTCGATACATTGGCTGCAATCTCAGGAGGCAATCGAAATGGATCAGTACCAGCAACAGCACATCGCCGGGCTCGTGGCGGGCATGGGGGCGTTCTTCTTCCTCATGATCCTGGTCTTGGCCATCTTCTTCATCTTCTGCTTCTGGCGGATCTTCACCAAGGCAGGACTCGCCGGCCCCCTCGCGCTGCTTGTTCTCATCCCGGGCATCGGCTCGCTGGTGGTGATCTGTATCCTCGCCTTCGCGCGCTGGAACGTGGTCCCGGCGCCGCCACAATATGGCGCGCTGCCGCCGAGCTACCCGCCACCGTATCCCCCCGTCCCACCGGCGCCGCCCAATCCGCCCTCGCAGTTCTAAGCGTTGACGAAGCGGCGGAGCAGGCTCCGGCAGCGGCTCCAGTAGCGGGCTCCAGTATCATGGGTTTGTCCCAATGACTGAGTCCTCTTCCGCCGCTCCAGCCGCAAGCTCCCGCCCTGTCCGCGTCCGCGTTGCCCCCTCACCTACCGGCGACCCCCACGTCGGCACCGCCTACATCGGCCTGCTGAATTTCCTCTTCGCCGCCCAGCGCGGCGGAAAGTTCGTCCTGCGCATCGAGGACACCGACCGCACCCGCTTCGTCCCCACCAGCGAGCAGATGATCTTCGACTCCCTGCGCTGGATCGGGCTCCAGTGGGACGAAGGCCCCGACGTCGGCGGCCCCTACGGCCCCTACCGCCAGTCCGAGCGCACCGAAATCTATCGTGAGTATGCGGACAAGCTGCTCGCCAGCGGGCACGCCTACCGCGCCTTCGAGACCCCCGAAGAACTCGACGCTGAGCGCAAGGCGCAGCTCGCCGCCAAGCAGCCGCCGAAATACGGCGGCCGCTCACGCAATCTCTCGCAGTCCGAGATCGACGCGAACCTTGCCGCCGGCAAGCCGTTCACAGTCCGCCTCAAAGTCCCTCTCGAAGGCTCGACCAGCTTTCGCGACGAGCTGCGCGGCGAGATCACCTTCGACCACTTCAACGTCGACGACCAGGTACTGCTGAAGTCCGACGGCTTTCCGACCTACCATCTCGCGAATGTCGTCGACGATCACCTGATGGGCATCAGCGATGTGATTCGGGCCGAGGAGTGGATCAGCTCCACGCCCAAACACGTGCTGCTTTACAAAGCCTTCGGGTGGGAGCTGCCGCGCTTCTGGCACATGCCACTGCTGCGCAACGCTGACAAGAGCAAGATTTCCAAGCGCAAGAATCCTGTCTCGCTGAACTATTACCGCGACGCCGGCTTTCTGCCGCAGGCCATGCTGAACTTTCTGGGCTTGATGGGCGGCGGCATGCCGCACGCTACCGAGCAGGAAATCGTCTCCAAGGGTCTCGATACGAAGCAGGCTGACCTGTTTACGCTTGAGGACATGCTCGCGCGATTCGACTTCGCGCGCATCTCACTCGGCGGTCCGGTCTTCGATCTCGTCAAGCTGAAGTGGATGAACGGCGAGTACCTGCGGAAGCTTTCGCCGGAGGAATTCTTCAACGCGATACGCGCGACGATCTTCTCCGACGCGTATCTCCGAGCCATCGCTCCGCTGGTGCAGACACGCATCGAGACGCTGGGCGCCTTCGGCGACATGGCCGATTTCTTCTTCAAGGACAACGTCACGCCTGCGGAATCCGTCTGGCTGCCGAAGAAACGCACGCCGGAAGAGACGCTGGCGTTTGCCGGCGATCAGCTCACGACGCTGGAAGCGGCGGCCTGGGAGGCTGAGGCGATCGAGTCCGCGATGAAGAAGCTCGGCGAAGAGAAGCAGTGGAGCGTGAAGGAGAACTTCATGCTGCTGCGCGCCATCCTGACAGGCAGCGTGCAGTCTCCGCCGCTGGTCGACTCGCTGCTCGTCTTCGGCAAGGCGCGTTCGATCGACCGCGTACGACGATTTATCGAAGCGCAGCGCAAGCGAAAGTAGTTCAACGGGCCAGTGATCTCCATTGAGAGGAGCGAAACATCATGGGCCTTCGAGAGAACTCTCCGGTTGCATTCATTCCTACGACCCAACCTGTCGCGGCGCGCGAATTCTATGAGAAGACGCTGGGGCTTCACTTCGAGAGCGCCGATTCATTCGCAATCGTCTTCAGCGTCGGCCCCGAACCCGGCATCATGCTGCGCGTGACCACTGTGCCGGACCTGACTCCACACCCGTTCACCATCTTCGGCTGGCAGGTGGATGATATTGTGGCGAGCGTAACCGAGCTTGCAGCGAGGGGCGTGCAGTTTACGCGCTATGGCTTCATCGAGCAGGACGAGCATGCCATCTGGAATGCGCCCGGCGGCACGAAGATCGCATGGTTTCAAGATCTCGATGGGAACACGCTATCGCTGTCCCAGCATTCGATCAGCGTGCGTTGACGGCTATCTCAACCGGAAGCAGCTTCGCCGGAAAACATGAGGCGTTATCGCAGGCCTGGTAGCGGAGAGCGCCGGTCAGCGTTGACGCTCCTTTTGGCGCTTCAACGCGCAGCATTACGCGAAACTCGCCCTGGTAAACATCGAGGTCTTCCCCACTGCCGATGGCGAGGTGGAAGTTCGAACCGGCAGGATAACGCTCGTTCGCGATGCGCAGTGAACCCGCATTCAGCCTTAGATCGGTGGGAATCAGCAGCTCGTCCTTCGGCGTGTGCGAGTTGATGTGGAAGCCCGGCTCGACGCGGAAGCGCAGCTCAACATCCTGCGGCTTGTTGGCGGCGAGCTCAAGTGAATCCGTCAACAGCTCCACGTGCTGCTTCTTCGCTTGCGTCGCGTGATCGAGACTGCCGAGCTGAATCTGCGCCGCGGCACTAAGGGCCACAAACCCGATGCACAGGGCAGCTATGCGCCCGCGCCAGATTTTTTGATTGCTGATCTCTGACCCTAGCTCCCTGCCCGTCACGCTCCACCTGCAGCGATGGTCTTCTCGATCAGCGCTTCCATCTGGTCCTTGCTCGGTGCCCCGGCTGTCACCTCGACTACCTTGCCATCACGCGCAACGTAAAACGTCTCCGGCAGATAGTCCACGCCGCCATATTTCTTGGCGACCTTTTCGTCCGGCATGAGGATGGGATACGTGACGCCGATCTTCTTCGCCGCATCGCTCACGTCCTTCGGCGAAGCTCCATCGTCCTGGGAGAGCCCCAGCACCTCCAGCCCCTGCGGCTTGTACTTCTGCGAAAACTCCTGGAACCACGGCATCTCCAGCTTGCATGGACCGCACCATGTGGCCCAGAAGTTGACGACCACGGGATGACCCTTGAAGTCGCCCAATGACACTTTTTTGCCGGCGATGTCGGTAAGGGTGAACGCGGGCGCTGCTTTGCCGCGCAGTTCAGAGCCTTCGGCATCCGGAGGGCCGGCGTTGTCGTCAGCCGGTGCGGCGGGAATGAGCGTGACGCGATTGCTCTCGGACAGTTGCCGCCGATGGCGCAGGTTATGCACTCCGGCCCAGAACAACACGGCGATCAACGCGATCATCGCAAACAGTACACTCAGTCGACGTCCCAAGGTTTCGCTTCCTTCCCCAGCTGCTACAAGTTTACCGCCGCATGCGATCTTCAGGCCGGAAGGCGAGTGCTCTGCTAGCATGAGCGTCAGTTTGCCGCCTATGAATGAAAAGACTCTTGCTCCGCAACCCAATGAAAACCAGAGCCCATCTGCGCTGGTGCGCATCGAAGCCGAGGCGCTGGAACAGCTTGCGCGACGGCTGGAGGGCGCCGATGGAGAGACGTTTGAACAGGTCGCAAAGTTACTCGTCCATGCGGTCCGCGCAGGTCATCGGGCTGTTCTTACCGGCATCGGCAAAAGCGGATTGGTCGCGCGCAAGATCGCCGCGACGATGGTCTCGACGGGAACGGCGGCGTGCTTTCTGCATCCGGCCGAGGCGTTGCATGGCGACCTCGGCATCCTGGCGCACGGCGATGTGTTGATTGCGCTCTCGTACTCCGGCGAGACCGAAGAGCTGCTGCGTTTGCTGCCTGTTCTGCCGCGGCTTGGCGTCACGCTGGTGAGCCTCTGCGGATGCGCGGATTCCACCCTCGCGCTGGCCAGCGATCTTGTGCTGAGCGTGAGCGTGGACAAGGAAGCGTGCCGGCATCAGCTTGCGCCCACGGCTTCGACGACCACGATGCTGGCGTTGGGCGATGCGCTGGCGATAGACGTCAGCCGCCGTCTGGACTTTCGCGCCAATGATTTCGCCGAGCTGCATCCGGGCGGCCACCTGGGGCGCAGACTGATGCCGGTGCGGCAACTGATGCATAGCGGGGACGCGATTCCAACCGTGCCGCCGGATGCGATGCTTCCGCAGATTGTGCACGAGATGAGCGCAAAGCGGCTGGGTATGACGACCGTGCAGAAGAACGGACGCCTGCTGGGCGTGCTTTCCGATGGCGACCTAAGGCGGCTGCTGGAGCGTGATGGACCGCAGGCATTCGCGAAGACGGCTGCGGAGGTGATGAACCGCTCGCCGCGCATGATAGCGCCGGAACCGTTGGCGCCGGACGCGCTGGAGCGGATGGAGCGCCATCGGATCACGAGCCTCGTGGTCACCGCGGACGGCACGGCGCAGAGCGAGGTGCTCGGCGTGCTGCACACGCACGACCTGTGGGCCGTTCCGTCAGGCTCTGCGTCCGAAAAGTAGCAGCGCGGCTATTCTCCCCAAACTTTGGCGTAGGCCGCGCGCCCAATCGAGTAGCACTCGCATGCGGTCGCAACGGTCCGTGGCCGATCGAGGATGGTGACCTTGCCGCGCGAGTACGTGATGAGGCCGCGGTCCTGCAAGATGCCCGCTGCGACGGTTACCGTAGAGCGGCGCGCTCCCAGCATCTCGGCGATGTACTCCTGGGTCACAATCACCTGCTCGGACTCCGCTCGATCTGCGAGTGTGAGCAGCCAGCGTGCGAGGCGCTGCTCGACCTCATGCAGGCGATTGCAGAGCACACTCTGCGTGGACAGCACCATGCGCAGGTAGAGGGTGCGGTAGATGAGTTCGCGGAAGCCTGGCATTGAGTGCACCGCGTTGCGAAATGCGGCGGCGCGCATGCGGAAGCCATGGCCCGGAACCTGCACGACAACTCCGTGCGCCAGCTCGGGCAGATTGAACAGCGCCGCTATGCCGGAGAAGCCCTCGCGCCCGGCCAGAAAGACTTCGACCGATTCGCCGCGCGAGGTCGTCGCCACGGTCGAGATCGCGCCGCGCGTGGGAAAGTGTACGAACTCTATCGGCGCCTCGGGCTTGGTCAGTTTCATGCCGAGCGGAAGGTCGACCTCCTCCAGCAGCGGGGCGACCATCGCCCACTCCTCGTCAGGCAGCCGGTCAAGCAGACGATTGCCCGTGCTTTGGATGGCGGTTGGATGTCCGTTGGCGGTGTATACGGTTTGCGCTTGTGTCGTGGTCATGGTCATGGTTGATCGCCGAAACGATGATGAATAACGCGGGGGCCGTCTGTCTCGATTGTTGGATGCGGCCAGACGAGGCTGCGTCACGGTCCAGGAGGCCTGCTTCGGTACAATCGAGGGATACATGCATCGTTGGTCCAAGCTATTTATTCCCACCCTGCGTGAGGCCCCGGCCGACGCCGAGGTCGCCAGCCATAAGCTCCTTCTCCGCGCCGGTTACGTCCGCCAGCTCAGCGCCGGCGTTTACAGCTATCTGCCTCTGGGACAGCGCGCGCTCAATAAGATCATTGCCATCGTCCGGGAGGAGATGGACAGGATTGGGCAGGAGTTTTACCTTCCCGCGCTGAATACGCGCGAGCTGTGGGAGGAGTCCGGCCGGTACGCCGTCATGGGCGACAACATGTTTCGCCTGAAGGACCGCAAAGGCGCCGAGCTTGTCCTGGCCATGACGCACGAAGAGGTCATGACCTCGATTGCGCGCAACGAGTTGCGCAGCTACAAGCAGCTTCCGCAGATCTGGTACCAGATCCAGACCAAGTTCCGCGATGAGCCGCGGCCGAAGGGCGGTTTGCTTCGCGTGCGGCAGTTCATCATGAAGGACTCGTATTCCTTCGACCTCGACGCTGCGGGGCTGGATGAAAGCTACAACAAGCACGACCGCGCCTACCGGGCGATCTTCACGCGCTGCGGCCTGGATTTCATCTCCGTCGAAGCCGACTCCGGCGCGATGGGTGGGTCGGGCTCGCAGGAGTTTATGGTGTACACCGATGCGGGCGAGGATGTCATCGCCAGCTCGGCGTCCGGCTATGCTGCAAACCTCGAGAAGGCAACCTCCCGTCTGCACGCGGTTGCCGATCTGGATGCATCGAGCGACAAGCCGGAGCTGGTATCGACGCCTGGCAAAGCGTCCATCGCCGATGTGACGGAGTTCTTCGGCATCGAAGCCTCGCAGGACATCAAGTGTGTGGCATTCATGGGCTCTGGCGCCGGTCATAAGCCCGGCGAGCCGCTGCGGCCGGTCGTCGCTTTCTTGCGCGGCGATCACCAGGTGAACGAGACCAAGCTGAACGCGATCGCAGGCACGGCGGAGTTGCGGCCGATGATGCCCGAGGAACTGGAGCGCCACATCGGCGGACCGGCAGGCTATCTCGGGCCGGTGGGCATTGCGCAGATCATGACAGAGGGATCGCTCAACGGATTGAAGTCCGGCAAGGCGCTGGACAAGCTGAAGGGCGTGCTGCGCGACGATCCCGCCGAGGGCCTGCGGACGATCGTCGTCGTCGACTTCGGCCTCGAAGGCCGGAAGAACCTCGTCGCCGGGGCGAACAAACTGGATTATCACTACAAGAACGTCACGCCGGGCCGCGACTTTGCATGGACGGCGCTCGCCGACATCCGCAACGTGAACGAGGGCGAACTTGATCCGTTGGGCGGACAGCCGCTGCGGCTGGGCAAGGCAGTGGAGGTTGGACACATCTTCAAGCTGGGTTGCAAATACACCGAGAGCATGCATGCGCGCGTGCTCGACGCCAATGGCAAAGAGGTGATGCCGGTGATGGGCTGCTATGGCATTGGTATCGAGCGCATCCTCACAGCAGCGATTGAGAGCTCCGCGGCGAAGTTCAAGACACAGTATCCCGATGTTGAGCCCTCGGCCACCTCCGCGGATCAGTATGCGTTACCGCCGTCCATCGCGCCGTATGAGGTGGTGGTGACTGTCACCAACATGAAGGAAGCGGATCTGGCAGACGCCGGGGAGCGGATCGCCTCCGATCTATCGCGCGAGGGCATCGACGTTCTCCTCGACGACCGCGACGAGCGTGCCGGTGTGAAGTTCAAAGATGCGGAGCTGATTGGTGTCCCGTACCGCGTGAATGTGGGCAAAAAGCTGACGGAGGGCAAGGTTGAGCTCGTCGACCGTCTGCTGCATACAACGGAGGACGTTACGCTTGAGGCGCTCACTGCGCACATCCAATCGCTGCTCCGTGCGTCCAAGAAGTAACATCCTCGCAGAGGCCCCCGACTGGAACTCCGATGCCCGTAAAACTCAAGATTGACCAGCCTCAGAAGCACTCGGTCTGGTGGACTTTGTTGCGCGTCGCGCTGATTGCAGTGGTCGTGGTTGTACTCGCCGGAGCCGGCGTCTTCCTGTACTTCTATCACCACTATCAGGGGCTCGTGAGCGAGCGCTTGAAGCAGGGCCCGCTGTTTTCTTCCGTCGCGCAAATCTACGCCGCCCCACAGGAGGTGCGGCCCGGACAGGACCGGACTGCACAGGAGATTGCGAACTCGCTGCGCATCGCCGGCTACAACACGAATCCGGAGATGGGAACCTATCGTCTGCAGGGCGACACGATCCAGGTGAAGCCGGGACCGGAGAGCTACCTCGCCGCCGATGGCGCAACCATTGTCACCAGCGATGGCGAGGTGAAGACGATTACCGCCGAGGATGGCGCTCCGCTGGCCGGATACAAGCTTGAGCCCCAGCTCATTACTGCGCTCTCTGAAGGCGACAGCCGCACCAAGCGACGGATGGTCACCTACAGCGAGATCCCGCCGCGCATGGTGCAGGCGGTCCTGGCCATCGAAGACCGGCGCTTCTTCGAACACGGCGGCATCAACTACGGCCGGACGATGGAGTGCGTCGTGCAGGACCTGATGGCCCGCAAGCGCGAGTGCGGTGGCTCGACGCTGACGCAGCAGCTGGCCCGCGGCTTTTTTCTTACGCCGCAGAAGACCATCTCCCGCAAGATTGCAGAGGCGATGATCGCGCTGCAGCTGGAGTCGCGTTTCAACAAACAGCAAATCTT
This sequence comes from Candidatus Aquilonibacter sp., assembly GCA_035504135.1. GTDB lineage: Bacteria > Acidobacteriota > Terriglobia > Terriglobales > Acidobacteriaceae > Granulicella. The sequence continues at coordinate 188,212 of DATJSM010000002.1, forward strand.
CGCCATGTACGCAAATGAGGTTCCGTTTGGCCAGCGCGGATCGTTTGCGATTGAAGGGATCGGCGAAGCGTCGCAGGCCTACTTCGGCAAGGATCTCCGCCAGCTTGATCTGGCCGAGATGGCGACACTTGCGGGGCTTATCAACCGGCCCAACTGGCTGGATCCCTACCGCCATCCAAGCCGTGCCATGGCGCGCCGCAACCTCGTTCTCGACTCGATGGTCGAGACGGGAGCCATCAACAAAAGTCAGGCCGAGCTCGCCAAGGCCGAGCCGTTGACTCTGGCGGCGCCCAACGTGGATGGCAGCGAAGCACCCTACTTCGTCGACATTGTGCACGACCAGATCACGCAACGGCTCGGCGATACGGATCTCGCGCGCTCCGGCTCGCTGCGCATCTATACCTCGCTCGATCCGCAGCTGCAGGCTGCCGCAGCGGATGCAGTTGAGCAAGGCATTAAGCACGTCGACGAGCTCATCCGCAAATATCACCGCAAGAACGAGCCGATCACATATCCGCAGGTAGCACTGGTCGCGCTCGACCCGCACACCGGCCAGGTGCTCGCGCTGGTTGGCGGCCGCAACTACGGTGTCTCTCAGCTGGATCACGCGCTGGCGGAGCGGCCTACCGGCTCCATCTTCAAGCCCTTCGTCTACGCCGCGGCGTACAACACCTCGTTGAATGGAGTAAATCTCGACGGCAATGGGGTGTTCACTGCCCTTACCCGACTCAACGACGATCCCACAACCTTTACCTACGATGGCAAGGCCTATACGCCCGGCAATTTTGAGCGCGGTGAATATCCCGGCATGGTTACGGCTGTCACAGCCATCGCACATTCGTTGAACATCGCCACGATCAACCTCGCGCAGATGGTCGGCTTCGATAATGTTGCCGAGCTGGCCCGCCAGTCCGGCATTGTCAACGCGCGCGGCACGCCGTCGGTTGCGATCGGCACCTACAATGCAACTCCGCTGGACATGGCCGGAGCCTACACGGTGTTCGCCAACAATGGCGTGCACCTGAAGCCGTGGTTCCTTTCGAGCGTACGCAACCCGAACGGCGACATCATTGCCGACTATGCGCCCGAGGCCAAGCAGGTGCTCGACCCGCGCGTCGCCTATCTCACACAATCGCTGCTGGAAGACGTGATGGCGTTCGGTACTGGCTATGCCGCGCGTCAGCATGGTTTCACCGCGCCCGCTGCTGGCAAAACCGGCACCTCGCACGACGTCTGGTTTGCCGGCTACTCCTCGAACCTGCTGTGCGTGATCTGGGTGGGCAACGACGACTATACCGACATCTCGCACGGGCTGACGCACGAGCTGCAGGGCGCCGACGCCGCTGCGCCGATCTGGGCGGAGTTCATGAATCGCGCCATCCAACTGCCGCAGTACTCCGACATGAAGCCCTTTACCCCACCCGAAGGCGTCGAGGTGCTGCGCATCGATCGTGCCACCGACCTGCCCGCCGACGCCACCTGCCCCAGCGATAGCTTCACCGCGGCGTTCCTGGTTGGCACCGCACCACAGGGAACATGTTCGCGCATGGGTGAGGATTCGCAATCGCTGCTCGAGAGGCTCTTCCACCCACAGCCGGCGCCGAACTCGGTCAACCCGAACAATCCGGCGAATCCAAACAATCCGCCGGACGATGGCACAAAGCATCGCAACTTCTTCCAGAAGATGTTCGGGATTGGAAAGAACAAACAGCAGCAACAACAGCAACAGGAGCAACCAGCTCCTCCGCAGGATTAGCAGCTCGATTTGCTCTTCCGGACAGGTTTCTCATTGTGCCCGCGCGGCGGGTCGGTGCGTTGATCGTGCGCCGCGACCCACGGCTGGCAGGATGGACACCAATAAGTCGAACGCGCACCAGTTCCCTGCTTCCGCATCTCGATGGTTGCGCCGCATCGCCGGCAATCCTGTCCTCGCCTGCCGTAGACCCATAGACGGTCGCTGCGATCCATCGCGCGCGTCGTGCGCCGGTTGCCGGCGTAGGTCACGATGCCATCGCCCTTGCCGTCGCTGACGTTCGCTTTCATGAAGCGCCCTGCGATGTCCGCCAGCCGCTCCAGTTCACGATCCGTCAACGTATGCATTTGGCGAAAAGGGTGCACACCGGCGGCGAACGCAACCTCGGATTTGTACACGTTCCCAAGGCCCGCGAGGACCCGTTGATTCAGCAACGCATTCGCAACCTCGGCCTCCGGGTGCGAACGCGCGTACTGGCGCAGCGCATTCATTCCTTCATCCGTGCTGTAGGCTCCGCCGAGTATATCCACTCCGAGCTTTGGGACGTTCGCACTGCGCTGCAGAGACCGCCCCGTGTGAAACTCTGCGACCGGAATATTGAAACCAACTGCCTGGAGATCACCGCAGGTGATCGCGATGCGCATTGCGCTGCGCGGCGCCTGCCATCGCTCCCCGGTGCGGTAGATGTGCCACGAGCCGGACATGAGCATATGCGTGAGGAGGATGAGATCGCCGGAGAAAAAGATCAGGCACCACTTGCCGCGTGCCTCGACTCGCTCCACTGCGCGGCCGATGACTGGCGTGTTGTCATTCACGCTCGCCAGTTTTGCAAGTGAAGTCTCGAACCCCGTCACAACTTTTCCGGCGAGCGCTTTGTTCAACGTCCGCGCTGCGCGATAGATGGTATCGCCTTCAGGCATCAGCGGATTACCGAGTCACACCGGAAAGGTTGCCACAGTCAGGCGATACAAATGTCGCCTGATCCTGCCCAAACGACGAGTCATTATCCGTGAGGCTCCCCGTCGCCTCGCCCATGCTGACATGTTCCTGGTCCTGGATCGTGACCCAAACGTCGATATGCTCATACCCATTGTTGGCCTTGCAGTCGATCGACGCCGTGTACTTGTTCCCCTTCCAATGTTCATGCGAGCGCACGCATCCCGCTCCGCGACCGAACGGCGCGCCCTCAAGATTGAAGACTGTCTTGTAGTTCGCTGCGGTTACACAAAAAGTCTGTCCGTCTGATGAGGTTCCTGAATGCCCTCCCTTAGAGCGCGGAACATGCACGTGAGAATAACCGGTCTTTTGCCATAGGCCGAACCTCACTGGTGGAAGAGTCGCTGTCGTTTGCCCCATCTCAAATAAAAGCGCCATGGCGATGCCTTTCAAAATCATTCAAGTCTCCGATAAATCGTTCGCCGGATGATACCTCAAGCTTCGAAGGTTCTCTCGAGTCCGCGCCGCACGTTGAATCCCAGCGGCGCAGGCTGGAACCCCGCTTCCAGGAGGAAGCGTGCGATGGGATGTTCGGCGACAGGCACGCCGTTCACGGTGGAGATCAGCATGCTGTTGCGGCCGCGGCCCTCGGGGTTATCGGCGCGTTGCACATAGGCCACCAGAAACTCCGCCAGTGCGCGAGCTGCCTGCGAGCAGGCCGGTTCATCCTCTGGGAGCAATACCTGAACGTTCGGATTCCCGCGGCGAAGATACGCCGTGAGAGCGCCGTCCACGAGTACGACCCGCGCACCGACCGTTCGCGTCATCGTCGAGGCCTCGTCTGGCGCCACGGGCCAGCGGAGCAGAGTGCCGTATGGATTCGCCGGATCGGTCGCCGCCAGCATCACGACCTCATGCTTCTCCTGCATGGGTGTCCGCAACGACCGCAACAGATCCACCGCGGCCGGCAGCGCAAACTGCGTTGCGCCGAGATCCGCTGCAAAGTATCCGCGACGGATGCGGCCGCTCTCCTCAAGCGCCTTGAGCACGTCATAAATTGCCGTGAAACCTCCGGGCAGATTTTCGGCATGCGCTGTCTCGCGGAAGACGATGCCATAGCGCGCGAGTAGTTGCTGTGCTATCGCGTGGCTCCATATCGTCCGCTGCTGGGCTGTGTCGCGGCCTTCGGCAAAGGCGGCGGTGTTCAATACCCATCGGCCCTGCGCTGTCGGCGGAGTTGTGCGGCGGCTGCGAAAACCCTGCTGATTGTGCACGCGTCTCGTCTGCTTTGTACTTCGCGTACTCGCGGGCTTGTCACAATAAGCACGCAGCGAGTTCAGCGAATCGTTGGTGACAAGCCCGCGCCAGACCAACGACCATAACGCATCGATCGTCTCTCCGGGATATCCCCCGCCTATGGCGTCATGCAAGGGCTGAAAGAACGAGGCGCCGCTGCGGCTGAGGGTATCGACAATCGCTCTTTCGCGTTCGGACAACATCTCCGCATCAGAGTTCTTTTGGCTCGTTGCCGCTTGATCCGGTGGCCGCAGAATCGGAAGTCTCTCAGAAAGATAAAGGGCGACGCGCCCGTCACGCTCGCCCAGAGGCTCCAGCCCGGCCCACACAACCTCGCCCGCGGCGATCAGCGTGTCGAGGTCTGAGGGCGCATAGCCGAGGATGCGGGCGGGTAAGATTTCCGTCTCTAGTAACGACGCCGGCAGCGCGGCCCCCTGCAGGCCCTCAATAACATCAAGCAGTGCGTCCAGGCCTCGGCGAGGCTGCAAGACTCCTTGCCAACGCGTCAACAGCCGCGCCAGAGTTCGCTGTTCGACCGGCTCGATCTCCTTGCGCAACCTTGCGAGTGATCGCCTGCGGATGGTTCGCAGCACTTCAATGTCGATCCATTCGCGATTCACGCCGCTGGGGCGGAAGCCACCTTCGACGATCCGTCCCATGCCGGTAAGCCTCTGCAACATCGGTTCAACCGTTGCATTCGATAGCGCATAACGCTTCGCCAACTCAGCCGTCGTAAAAGGCCCATGCGTGCGTGCGTAGCGGCGTGCAATGTCGACAAGAGCGTCCGGAACGGGCTCGAGAAACACCGCTGGCAGACCCGGCGGTAGGGGAATGCCAAGTGCATCGCGCACTCTGCCCGCATCTTCAATCGCCACGAAGCGGGTCTCTCCCGCGATTCGAATCTTCAACACGCGCCGCGCACGCAGCAAACGCTGGATGGCAGCGTCCACCTCAATCTCCTTGCTCCGAGCAGCAAGCTCTTCGCTTGTGAGATCGCCGAGTCTTAACAGCATGTCGTGCACAGCGTCGACGCTGCGGGCCTTGTAACTGTCTTCCAGCAGTTGCAATTGTTCTTCTGTCTCTTCGATCGCATAGACATCAAGCAGCTCGCGAAGATCCGCATCGCCGAGCAGCTCGCGAAGCTGCTCCTGATCGATCGACAATGCCTGCGCCCGTCGTTCCGCCAACGGCGCATCGCCATCGTAGATGTAGTTCGCCACATAACTGAAGAGCAACGCGCTTGCGAAGGGCGACGGCGTTCTGGAATCTACAACGTGCACTCGAATGCTACGATTGGCAATGGCGTGGAGCGTCTCTGCGAGCGCCGGCATATCAAAAACATCGCGCAAACATTCGCGATACGCTTCGAGCAACATTGGAAAGCTCGGGTATCGCGAGGCAACGGCCAATAGATCGTATGCCCGTTTGCGCTGCTGCCACAGCGGTGTTCGACCGTCCGCCCTGCGGCGCGGCAGCAGCAGGGCGCGGCTGGATGCCTCCCGAAACTTCGCCGCGAACAGTGCGGTCGAACCAAGCTGTTGGAGCACAACGTCCGTAGCCTCGTTGGGCTCAAGCAAAATGGACTCGATATCCGGCGGCGTGTCGGATTCGGGAAAGCGCAATACAAAGCCATCCTCGCTCCACATCGTCTCGACATCCAGATGCGCCGCTTTCAGCCGGGCTGTCGTGGCCATCGCCCATGGTGTATGCACGCGGCTGCCAAATGGAGTGAGGCAGCAGACGCGCCAGTCGCCAAGCTCGTCGCGGACGCGCTCGATCACAATCGTGCGATCGTCCGGCACCTGCTGCGTCGCCAGCTCCTGGTCGGCGATGTACCGCAACACATTCTCCGCTGCCTGCTGATCGAGGTCGTGCTCCCGGGTCAGCTTTGTGATCGCGGCGCCGCGCGGTAGCTCACGCATCTCGCGAATGAGTGCGCCGATGCGTCGACCGAACTCGATCGGCCGGCCTGGCTGATCACCATGCCAGAAAGGCATCTTTCCTGGCTCTCCGGGGGCAGGGCTTACCAGCACGCGGTCCTGCGTGATCTCGTCGATCCGCCATGTTGAAGCACCCAACACAAACGTCTCGCCGGTGCGCGCCTCAAAGACCATCTCCTCATCCAGCTCGCCGACACGCACCGGCTTGGCGTGCGTTCCGCTGAGGAAGACGCCGTAAAGTCCTCGATCCGGAATCGTTCCGCCATTGAGAATTGCGATGCGCTGCAATCCCTGGCGAGGCGTAATCCAATCGCGCTGCCTGTCCCACGTCACACGAGGCCGCAATTCCGCAAACTCGTCCGATGGATACCGCCCGGCGAGCATGTCCAGCACGCCATCGAACGCCGCTCCGCTCAACGCAGCAAAGGGTGCCGAACTGCGCACGATTGAAAGCAGAGCACGGTACGAGATGCCCGGCGATTCCTCCTCCGAACCGGAGCGGCGATGACGGTCGGTTTCAGCGATAGGAAGAGGAGGATACGCGACAATTGCCGCGACCTGTTGTGCGAGGACGTCGAGCGGATTTCGCAAGAATCGTGTCGACTCCACATGCCCTTCATGCATCGCCTGTGTCACTGCCGCGCATGCAATCAAGTCGGCTCGATACTTCGGAAAGATAATGCCACTCGACGGCGCTCCGACCTGATGGCCCGCGCGGCCGATGCGCTGCATCCCACTTGCCACACTCGGCGGAGCTTCAATCTGAATTACCAGATCGACCGCTCCCATATCGATACCTAGCTCCAACGACGACGTGCAGACCAGAGCGCGAATGCGGCCTGCCTTCAACATCTCCTCGATCTCGCTGCGCTGGGCTGCGGCCAGCGAACCGTGATGCGCCCGCGCAATCGGCTCGCCCGCGAGTTCATTCAGCGCTCCCGCAAGCCGCTCTGCAATACGCCGCGCGTTCACAAAGAGCAGAGTGGAGTTGCGGCCGCGAACGATCTCCAGCAGCCGCGGATGGATCGATTGCCAGATACTCGTGCGCTTCGGTCCCTGCGAGGCCGGCCCGCTCGGCAGATCGTCAATCTCGCCGAGCTTCGCCATGTCCTCCACAGGAATCTCGACGCGCAGCTCCAGCGGCTTGCGCGCGCCCGCATTCACTATCGTCACGGGACGATAGCGTGGACCTCCTTCACTCGCCGCTTCGTCCTGCTCAACGGCAACATCGTTCGCCATCGCTCCCAGCGTCGGAAGCGGTTGGTCGTCCGCAACGATCGAAGCGCCATTCGCCTCAGCGCCGCCGAGAAACCGTGCCACCTCTTCCAGGGGCCTCTGCGTGGCGCTCAAGCCGATGCGTTGAATTGGCCGGCCGACGAGCGCCTGAAGGCGTTCCATCGATAGCGCCAGATGAGCGCCTCGCTTGGTCGGCACAAGCGCGTGAATCTCATCGATGATGACCGTCTCGATAGAGCGAAGCGCTTCGCTCGGGCTCGATGTCAGCATCAGGTACAGCGACTCGGGTGTCGTGATAAGAATCTCGCCGGGATTGCGTTTGAAGCGCGCACGTTCGCGCGGCGTTGTGTCGCCGGTGCGCACACTGATCTCCGGCAGATGGACCGAAACGCCTTCGCGCTGTGCAATGTTCGCAATGCCTGCGAGGGGCGAGCGCAGATTGCGTTCGACATCCACGGCCAAAGCCTTCAGCGGCGAGATGTAAAGCACGCGACAGCCCGCATTCGTTGCCGGTTCGCGCAACATCAGACGGTCGAGACACCACAGGAACGCGGCCAGAGTCTTACCAGTGCCGGTTGGCGCGAGAATCAGCGTGTTATCGCCACGGGCGATCGCCGGCCAGCCTTCGCGCTGCGGCGGTGTGACGCTTTCAAAGACCGTCCGAAACCATGCAGCCGTAACAGGATGGAAAAGTTGCAGTACATCTGCAGGCGTTTCCGCCGGTTGAGTCGCCGCTTGATCTTCTCGAGATGTCTTCGATCGACGACCGTTTCTGGTTGCCAAGCGTTTCACTCCAACCGCACTCTTTCGCTGCTTGTGCCTTGCTTTTGGATGCAATCAGGCGAGCGCGACGGACGTCAAGCCGTTGGCTTGCAGATTCCCGGCGCCGCACGACCTTGCCTTCACTCGGCGAACCGTCTACCCTAAACAACTCGCCATGTCACCTGATGTTGCTCGAAACCCGCTCTCGCCTTCTGACCTCCAGCAGCTCCGCAAGCTCGCCGAGTCGGCCGCTCAAAACTCCTACTCACCCTACAGCCACTTCCGGGTCGGCGCGGCTCTACTGCTGGACGACGGCTCCATCGTCACCGGCTGCAACGTGGAGAACTGCTCCTATCGCTTGACGAGCTGCGCCGAGCAGGCTGCGATTGCCCGCGCCGTCTCCGAACGCGGACCGAAGATCCGGCTGCGTGCCGTCGCCGTGGCGAATCTGAACGACTCTGCATCGATGCCGTGCGGCGCCTGCCGCCAGACGCTGAGTGAGTTTGGGGATGACACCGTGCTGATCCTCTATCCCGGCGAAGGCGGCGCGCAGGAATCAACTACGCTTGGCGAGCTATTGCCCCACGCCTTTCGCATGGAGTTTCTCGAACAGAAGTGACTATGACTGAACCTGTGTTTCACGCAATCGATCTGATCCTTCGCAAGCGCGACGGCCACGAGCTGTCGACCGAGGAGATCCAGCAGTTTGTTCAAAGCGTCGTCGCGAACGGCGAACGCAAGTTGTCGCGGTCGCCCGAGATGGACGGAGAGACAATCACCGACGCGCAGATTGGCAGCTTCCTGATGGCTGTCTTTCAGCGCGGGCTCTCGCGACGCGAACTCGCCGACCTCACCACCGCGATGCGATTCTCCGGCGAGACATTCGATGCCTCGGACATCGACACCTTCACCGTCGACAAACACTCGACCGGCGGCGTGGGCGACAAAAGCTCGCTGCTCATCGCGCCCGTGCTCGCAGCCGCAGGCCTCGAAAACAATCCAAGCATCTCGGTGCCAATGATCTCAGGGCGCAGCCTCGGGCATACGGGCGGCACGCTCGACAAGCTTGAGACGATCCCTGGCTTCGATACACAGCTTTCACTCGCGCGCATGAAAGATGTCCTCCGCCAATGTCACGCCGCTCTCGTCGGCCAGACGCCGCGGCTGGTACCGGCGGATCGCATGCTTTACGCGATGCGTGATCATACCGGCACGGTCGAGTCACCTTTTCTGATCACCGCCAGCATCATGAGCAAGAAGCTTGCAGAGGACCTGCGCGGTCTGGTGCTGGACGTGAAGGTGGGCTCAGGCGCGTTTATGCCCAGCTATGAACAGTCGAAGCTCCTCGCGGAGCTGATGGTCTCCACCGGAGAGCTGGGCGGCACCCGCACCGTTGCGGTTCTCACCTCGATGGACGAACCGCTTGGCCGCTTCAGTGGCAACTGGGTCGAAGTGTGGGAGTGTGTGGACATCATGAAGGGCACGCGACATCTCATGTCCGCTGACCTCATCGAGCTCTCCAACGTGCTTTCCGGCTGGATGCTTTATCTCGCAGGCAAGAGCGAATCGCCAGAGGACGGAGCGCAACTCTCCGACAAGATTCTGCGCAGCGGCAAGGCATACGAAGCGTGGCTCGGGATCGTACGCGCCCAAGGCGGCGACACCAGCATCTTTGAGGATCCGGCCGCGTTTCACAAGCCACGCGCTTCGCGTGTCCTTAAGGCGCCGCGATCGGGCTTCCTCGCGGGCATGGATTGCAAACAGGCCGGTTGGGCTGTGCAGCGGCTCGGCGCGGGCCGTACGAAGCCCGGCGATCCTGTCAGCGCACACGCAGGCATCGAGTCACACGTGAAGCTCGGCGCAAGGCTCGAAGCCGGTCAGCCGATGTTCACACTCTTCAGCGAAGATGCTGCGTTGCTCGACGAGCCCTTCCGCATGCTGGAGGACGCCGTTCGCGTGGCCGAGCATGCCCCGACGATCCCGCCACTCATTCGCGAGATTGTGCGCCAATAACCACTGTGACGGCTTACTTGCGCTTCTTTTTGGCCAGATAACGCTCCACGCTCGCTTGCCAATCCAGCGATGTGCCTGCGTACGGGGACGCATCCTGCCCCCGGGGCGGCGCCGCTACGGGAGCCTCTGCCGGAGCTTTCTTTGGCGTGGGAGCGGTCGCCGGCGGCGCGGCTTCGCTGCCTGCCGGGCGCAACGACTTCGGTAAATCCGAGGCGTCAAACTCCACGCCCTCGGCAACCAGCCGCTGCGCGATCGTCACCAGCGACTTGCGCTTCGTTGCCATCTTTCGCGCAGCCTGCTCGCGCTCTTCTTCAGAGCCGAAAGTCTCGTACTTTTCCAGGTGAGCTATCTTGCGATCGAACAGAGCGATCTCTTCATGAATGGATCTCAGGTGATACTTGCCAGTGGGTGCCGTCGCCATCTTTCCTCCAGCGGGTTTTGATGGGAGGAAAAGCGTCCTCGCGGCGCTGAGAATCTGCCGAATCTCCGTCCTAAAACAAAAGGGCGATCCTTCGATCGCCCTTTCGAATTTGAACTTGTGTCCGTTAGATCGCTCGGACGTTCTCTGCCTGAAAACCCTTCGGGCCCTTCACAACGTTGAACTCAACCTGCTGGCCTTCCTGCAACGACCGAAAGCCGTTGCCCTGGATCGCCGTGTGATGCACGAAAACGTCGTCGCCCGTGGCGCGGCTGAGGAAGCCAAAGCCCTTCGCGTCGTTAAACCACTTAACTGTTCCCTGTTCCATAATGCTGTTTCCTTTTAGAAGCGATGTACCGCTGAACGCAATTTGGTGTTGATTGCGAGGTTGAGCACTAACGCCGGAACCAGCAAAAATACCAGATCGGATTCGTCGATCAGACAATAGTCTATCATATGTACCCCCAACGCGCCTTTCGGGAGATGCTTCTCGATCGGTCCATCTGGCTTCGATATAGCCAATATCGCCGTGAGCCGTTACACTGACACCTTTCCCTCCACTTAATAGGAGCGCACGCGTTGGGCAGATTTACAGGACTGATTGGACTCGCTGTTCTTCTTGGCGTCGGTTATGCGCTTTCCACTGCTCGGCATGCCATCCGCTGGCGAACCGTGCTATGGGGTTTGAGCCTGCAGGTCCTGTTCGCTTTTCTGGTCATCAAGTGGAGGGTCGGGCAGATCCTTCTTAAATGGGCCGCCGACAAGGTCACAGAGATGCTCGGCCATGCCGCCGACGGCTCCATCATGGTCTTCGGCCCGGAGTTGGGCAACCCAAAGAGTCCGCTTGCTGTCTTCGCCTTCGCTGTACTGCCCACCATCATCTTCGTCTCCGCGCTCTTCGCGATGCTCTACTATCTGGGCATCATGCAACGCGTCATCCGGGTGGTCGCCTGGGTGATGCAACGCACCATGGGAACCTCCGGCGCCGAGAGTACGAACGTCGCCGCCAGCATCTTCATGGGCCAGACCGAAGCTCCGCTCACTATCCGCCCCTTCCTCGGCGACGCCACGCAATCCGAACTCATGACCATCATGACCTCCGGCATGGCGCATGTCTCCGGCGGCATCATGGCAGCGTACATCCTCTTCGGCATCCACGCGCAGGACCTGCTCTCCGCCGTCATCATGACCGCGCCCGGCACCATTCTCATCGCCAAAATGCTCGTACCCGAAACGGAAGTCCCTGCAACGCTCGGCACTGTGAAAATGCCGGAGTCGGAAGAGCATAAGGAAGAAAACCTCGTCGGCGCTGTCGCGCGAGGCACCATCGACGGCGGCAATCTCGCCTGGAACGTCGCGATCATGCTGATCAGCTTCCTCGCCATCGTCGGGCTCATCAATGCCATCATGCTCGGCATCTCCAACGACCTCTGGGCGCACGGTCACATCCCCTTTCCGCACTCCCTCGGCAACGCGCTCGGCGAACTGTGCTCGCCCATCGCGTGGATGATCGGCGTCCCCTGGCATGACGCGAAGATCGTCGGCAACCTTATCGGCACGCGCGCCGTGCTCAACGAGTTCATCGCCTACACACAGCTCGGCCAACTGGCGAAGACCGGCGCTATCGGCGCGCGTACGCTCTCCATCGCCACGTTTGCGCTCTGCGGCTTCGCCAACATCGGCTCCGTCGGCATGCAGATCGGCGGCATCGGGGCCCTCATCCCGCACCGCCGCAACGACCTCGCCCGCCTTGGCCTGCGCGCACTGCTCGCGGGCACCATGGCCAACCTCATGTCTGCCAGCATCGTCTCCATGCTTCTGCCAAGATAACCATCATGGCCACGGCCGCCCAGTTCCGTCGCATCGCGCTCTCGCTGCCGAACGTCGAACAAGGCTCGCACCACGGCCAGCCTGATTTCCGCACCGGTGGCCACTGCTTCGCCACACTCTCCATGGCTGACCAGGGCTACGGCAACCTCATGCTCACGCCCGAAGTTCAGTCTGAGTTCGTCGCCGACGCGCCCGAAATTTTCATTCCCATCAAGGGCGGCTGGGGACGCATGGGCCACACGCATCTCGTCCTCGCCACCGCGGACGAAGCCACCATCCGTGGCGCGCTGCAGACCGCCTACAATCTTCGCCTCGCTAAGAACGCCGCTGCGAAGACTAACGCCCGCAAAAGACGCTAGCCTCGTACAATCGTTCTCTACACCATGGCCGACCCTCAACAAACGCCCGACCTTCACACCCGCGTCACGCAAGCCCTCACGCACATCTTCCTCAAGACCGACGTCCAGCCGACGCTCGGCATCATCCTCGGCTCCGGCCTCGGCGGCTTCGCCTCGCAGGTCGAGAACGCCACGGTCATCCCCTACGCGGAGATCCCCAACTTCCCGCGCTCCACCGTCGAAGGCCACGAGGGCAGGCTTGTCATCGGCAACATCGGCGAGGTCCCCGTTGCCGTCATGCAAGGCCGAGTGCACGCCTACGAAGGCTACTCCATGGCCGAGGTCACCTTCCCCGCACGCGTGCTCGGCATGCTAGGCTGCAAGGCGCTCATCGTCACTAACGCCGCTGGCGGCATCAACACCTCCTACGCGCAGGGCGGCATCGTCGCCATCTCCGACCACATCAATCTCACCGGCCAGAACCCCGCCGTCGGACCCAACGAAGCCCGCTTCGCCATCCGCCCCGGCGCAGGCCTCCGCTTCTTCGACATGACCACCGCCTACTCTCCGCGCCTGCGCCAGCTCGCCGCCGCCGAGGCCGCAAAGCAGGGCATCCCGCTGCCCGAAGGCGTCTACCTGGCCGTCCTCGGCCCCAGCTACGAAACCCCCGCCGAGATTCGCGCCTTCCGCACCCTCGGTGCCGACCTCGTCGGCATGTCCACCGTGCATGAGGTCATCATCGCGCGCCACATGGGCGTCGAGGTCCTCGGTCTCTCGCTCGTCACCAACATGGCCGCCGGCGTACTCGATCAACCTCTCCACCACACCGAGGTCATGGAGACCGCGGCTCGCGTTGAGTCGCAGTTCACCGCACTCGTCAAAGCCCTCATCCCGCAGATCGCGACAGCGATTGCGCAGCCATAATCCGGGTGCCGGGGGCCCCACGTCTCGATTCTGAGACGTGGGTTCGCAGGATGCGACATGCGCCACTAAACTAACCTCGTGCCGCCACCCGAACAGCTAACCCTCCCCGCACAACCCATGCTCATCGGCATAGCCGGCTGTTCCGGCTCCGGCAAGACCACCCTCGCGCGCGAGCTTGCCCTCCAGCTCGACGGCATCGTCTTCCCGCTCGATCTCTACTACCGCGACCTCTCGCAATTCCCGCTCGACAGCCGCGACAAGCAGAACTTCGACCACCCCGATTCACTCGAGAGCGAGCTCTTCATCGAGCACCTGCGCGATCTCCGCCAGGGCCGCACCATCCAACGCCCGGTCTACGACTTCAGCCGCCACACCCGCGTGCCCAACACCTTCGAGCCCGTCGCACCTGCGCGCTACATCATCGTCGAGGGCATCCTCGCGCTGCACTATGACGAGCTCCTGCCGCTGTACGATTTCAGCGTCTACGTCGACGCACCGAACCAGATATGCCTGAAG
>DATJSM010000003.1:0-4762 GCA_035504135.1 Candidatus Aquilonibacter sp.
GCGCGGTATCCAATGCCAACAATATCCAGATCCTTCGACCAGCCCTTCGTCACGCCCTCAATGGCGTTGAACACCAGAGCCCGCGTCAGCCCATGCACCGCCGCCTGCGAATCGTTCTCGCGAACCGCATGCACATGCCCGTCCTTCGTCTCCAGCTTGATGCCCGCAGGAATCACCTGCTCCACCTTGCCCTTGGGCCCTTCAACAACCACCGTGTTGCCCTGCACCGAATACTTCACGCCCGAGGGCAACGGAATCGGAGACCTTCCAATACGCGACATAACAAAATTCCTTTAAGGCTTGCGAGTCCCGAAGCAAACTTCGTTCCACTGCAGCCAGCGAAATCTTCCTCGCCCAATCACTCCATCACAACCGCGTCAACCGCGTGGCTTTCTAACCCTGCGATCCAACCCAACCCCGCACCAACGGTGCGGCCAAAACAACCCAATCCGGCACGAATGGCGGCCGAAGGCCGCGTATCGCCGGCACGCGAAGTGCTACCAGACTTCGCATAGGATTTCGCCGCCTACGCCTTCGCGCCGGGCCTGGCGTCCGGTCATCACACCGCGTGGCGTGGTCAGGATGCTGATGCCCAGCCCGCCCTGCACCCGCTTGATCTCGTCGCGGCCCACGTAAACGCGGCAACCGGGCCGGGAGATGCGGGACAGGTCGCGGATTGCGGCCTCGTTGTTCGCGCCGTACTTCAGGTACACGCGCAGCACGTTGCGGCCGTTCTCTTCCGCGGCTTTGTAGTTGGCGATGTAGCCCTCTTCCTTCAGGATGCGGGCAATCTCCGTCTTCAGCTTCGAGGCCGGAACATCCAGCTTCTGGTGACGCGCGCGAATCGAATTGCGAATTCGGGTCAGAAAATCTGCTACAGGATCCGTCAAACTCATCGTTTCTCCTTCATCCCCCGTTCGCTCGGCCTCTCGCAGCCAAGAACCAGCGGGAATGTCTAAAGACCGTCAGCTCTCGCCTCAGATCAAACTTGTTGTGCCCCCGAATTTCGGGCGCCCCATCCTTGACGCGAAGTATGCGGCAAGGGTGGGATTTACCAGGAGCTCTTCACCACGCCGGGAATCTCTCCCTTGAGCGCCAGCTGCCGGAAGCACAAGCGGCAGATACCGAACTTGCGCAGATATGCGCGGGGACGCCCGCACAGCTTGCAGCGGTTGTGCTGCCGGCTCTTGAACTTCGGCTTCCGTGCGTCTTTTACTCGTTTTGCAGTCGTTGCCATACTCTCTCTCGTTTCCTGATTCCCACCAGTCGCCCTGAACAAAGCCGAGCGACCTGCTGTTTTCCACCCGTCGCGAACTCCACTCCGTGCCAACGGCACGGCCCCCATATTTCAACTGCCGCGAAGCGCCTACGCGGCCGCGCGGAAGGGCATGCCAAACTGCTTCAGCAGAGCGCGCGCCGAGTGATCATCCTTCGCCGAGGTCACAATCGTGATGTTCATGCCCTTCAGCTTGTCCACCTTCGAGTAGTCGATCTCCGCAAAGATCAACTGGTCCTTGATGCCCAGCGTGTAGTTGCCGCGCCCGTCAAAGCTCTTCGTCGACACACCGCGAAAATCGCGCACGCGCGGCAGAGCCACCGAAATCAGCCGGTCCAGGAACTCGTACATCGTGTCCCCGCGCAGCGTCACCATCGCGCCGATGGGCATGCCCTCGCGCACCTTGAACGCCGCGATCGACTTCTTCGCGCGCGTCGAAACTGGCTTCTGACCGGCAATCGAAGCTAGATCGGCGATCAGTGGATCCAGCATCTTCGAGTTCTGCGTCGCCTCGCCCAGCCCCATGTTGACCACGATTTTTTCCAGCCGCGGCACGGCCATCGAGTTCAGCAGGCCCAGCTCCTTCTGGAGCGCGCCCTTGATTTCCTTCTGATACTTCTCTTTCAGTCTCGCTGCCATCGTCTTCGATTCTTTCTCTCCGGTCTCGGATTGGCTCATGCCGTATACCGTTACGGAGGGTTCTCAATTTACTGCCATCCCGCCAAATGCGCCCAGGGCGCGATTGCCCGGACGGCTAGTCCCTGATCACTTTTTCTTAACCTTCGCCGTCAGCGTCGTGCCGCACTTCTTGCACACGCGCACCTTCAGGTCGCCTTCAAACTTGTGGCCAATCCGGGTCGGGCCGCAGCTCGGGCACACCAGCAGCACATTCGAAATGTGAATCGGCGCTTCCTGCTCGGCAATGCCGCCCTTGATGTTCTTCTGCGGATTCGGGCGAACATTCTTCTTCACCACCCGCACATGCTCCACCAGAATGCGGCTCGTGTCCGGAATCACGCGCAGCACGCGTCCGCGCTTGCCGCGGTCGGCTCCCGAGATCACTTCCACCTGGTCGTTGCGCTGTATGTTCAAACTCATAAACTCTTCCTCTGCTCCCGCTCCCGGACTAAAGAACTTCCGGAGCAAGCGATACGATCTTCAAAAACTTCTTTTCGCGCAGCTCACGAGCCACAGGCCCAAATACGCGCGTACCCACCGGCTCGCCCACGTCGTTGATCAAAACAGCGGCATTCGAGTCGAACCGAATATAGGTTCCGTCCCGGCGGCGCGCTTCCTTGCGGGTGCGCACAATCACCGCCTTCACCACCTTGCCCTTTTTCACCTGCCCGTCCGGCGAAGCTTCCTTCACCGCGGCGGTCACCACATCTCCCAGGCCGGCCTTCTTGCCGCTCGACCCGCCCAGAGGAAGAATCATCTGCAGCTTGCGCGCGCCCGAATTATCGGCGACCTCAAGCATGGTTCTCATCTGCACTGCCATGGCGATCTCTCCTTAAAATCCTCTGCGCGGCGTTACTTCGCTGCGGCTGCCGCTTCTTCTGCCTGCGCCAGTGCGGAGCGGCGAACAATCTCTTCCAGGCTCCAGCGCTTCAGCTTGCTCAGCGGACGCGTCTCGCGGATGCGAACCATATCCCCCACCCGCGCCGTGTTCTGCTCGTCATGCGCATAGAACTTCTTGTTGGTCTTCATCACGCGCTTGGACTTGGGGTGCGCCGTGCGCATTTCAACCTCGACCACAATGGTCTTCTGCATCTTGGTCGAAACAACCTCGCCCACCTTTTCATTGCGGCGCGATACCTTTGTCTCCGTGGCGCTCGTTGTGTCACTCGCCGTCTTCGCAGTGTCAGTCATGGTCTAGCGCGCCTCCTTCTTCGTAGCGGTCGTTTTCTTGGCCTTCTTCGCCGCCGTATGCTTCACAGTCTTCTTCGCGGCAGTCTTCTTCGCAACAGCCTTGGGAGCCTTCCGGGCCGCCTTCTTCGGAGCCTTGCGCGCTTTCGTCGGAGCGCTCGACTCCGCCTTGTGCTCGGCGCCGTGCAGACCCAGTTCGCGCTCGCGCACCACCGTCTTGATGCGCGCAATGTCTTTTCTCACGATGCGAACCTTCTTCACCGCATCCGTCTGGCCCAGCGTCAGCTGAAAGCGAAGCCGAAACAGCTGCTCGGCAGACTTTTTCTGCTCCAACGCCAGCTCGTCATCGCTCAGATTACGAATCTTCTCGAGTTCCATGCTTCTCTTCTTCTCTCTCCGGGACCAGGCCTTCTAAAAAAGCCGGTATCCCTCTAAAACCGTGCCCACGCCTACTTCGCCGCGGCTACAACCTTCACATCATGGCGCTGCACAAAGCGCGTCTTCAGCGGAAGCTTGTGCGACGCCAGCCGCATCGCCTCCTGCGCCATCTCCGGCGTTACGCCTTCCATCTCGAACAAAATCTTGCCCGGACGAACCACCGCAACCCAGTGATCCGGCGCGCCCTTGCCCTTACCCATACGGGTTTCAGCCGGCTTCTTGGTCACCGGCTTATCCGGAAACAGACGCAGCCAGATCTTGCCGCCGCGCTTGATAAAGCGCGTCATCGCAATACGGCTGGCTTCGATCTGCCGATCAGTAATATAGCCGCACTCCATCACCTTCAATCCGTAATCGCCGAACGAAAGCTCGCTGCCACGCCACGCCTTGCCGCGCATACGGCCGCGCTGTTGCTTGCGAAACTTCACCTTCTTTGGCATCAACATAAGAAAATCCTCTTAAAAGCAGCCATCAGCCACTAGCCAATAGCTATTCGTCCCAACTCTTGCCCTGCTTCACGCCTTCGCAATCAGCCCAAACAGCTCATCCCTGATGGCTAATCCCTGATCTCGAATCTTTAGAACACCGAAGTGCCCACAGCCGCCTGCGGCTCGCGCCGCTGCTGCTGATAGATATCGCCGCGATAGATCCACGCCTTCACGCCGATAATTCCGTACGTCGTGTGCGCCTCGGCGAATCCGTAGTCAATATCCGCCCGCAGCGTGTGCAGCGGCAACCGCCCCTGCAGATACCACTCCGAACGCGCGATCTCATTGCCGTTCAAGCGGCCCGACACGCGAACCTTGATTCCCTTGCAGCCAAATCGCAGCGCCGAATCCACCGACTTGCGCATCGCCCGGCGGAAGCCCACGCGCTTCTCCAGTTGCAGCGCGATGTTCTCGGCCACCAGCTGCGCGTCCAGCTCCGGCTTGTTCACCTCAAGAATATCGATGAACACATCGCGGCTGGTCCGCTTCTGCAGATCGACCTTCAGCTTCTCGATCTCCGCGCCCTTGCGCCCGCTAATGATGCCCGGACGCGCCGTGCGGATGATCAGCCGCAGCTTGTTGCCTGGACGCTCGATCTCCACCGAGCTGACGCCCGCGGCCTTCAGCTTCTCCTTCAGCTCCCGCTTGAGGTGCACGTCCTCGACCAGCAGCTTGTCGTAGTCGCGGCTCACGA
>DATJSM010000004.1:0-9266 GCA_035504135.1 Candidatus Aquilonibacter sp.
CGAGAGGGAGTCGATCTCGTCGCCGAAGAGCTCGATGCGGTAGGCGTTTTCGTCGTAGGTGGGGTAGACCTCGATGATGTCGCCGCGGACGCGGAAGGTGCCGCGGCGGAAGTCGACGTCGTTGCGCTCGTAGAGGATTTCAACGAGGCGGCGGGTGATGTCTTCGCGCTTGAGCTTCTGGCCTTTTTCGAGGAGGAGAAGCATGCCGTAGTAGGCTTCGGGCGAGCCGAGGCCGTAGATGCAGGAGACGGAGGAGACGATGATGACGTCGCGGCGTTCGAAGAGGGAGCGCGTGGCGGAGAGGCGGAGCTTGTCGAGCTCGTCGTTGATGGTGGCTTCTTTTTCGATGTAGAGGTCGCCGGAGGGAATGTAGGCTTCGGGCTGGTAGTAGTCGTAGTAGGAGACGAAGTACTCGACGGCGTTGGTGGGGAAGAACTGCTTGAACTCGTGGTAGAGCTGCGCGGCGAGGGTTTTGTTGTGGGCGAGGATGAGCGCGGGGCGGTTGAGCTCGGCGATGACCTTGGCCATGGTGAAGGTCTTGCCGGAGCCGGTGACGCCGAGGAGAGTCTGATCTTTTTCTCCGGCGTGGAGGCCGGAGACGAGCTCGCGGATGGCTTGCGGCTGGTCGCCCTGCGGTTTGTAGTCGGTGTGGAGCTGAAAATCCATCTTTATAGGATACGAAATGCTATTGACAGGATTTGTCAGGAAAATTAGGCAGGAATGCGGCCGGGGGATGGGCGATCATCGCGGTGATAATTTTGGACGGGGGAATGAGATGCGGATCGGACTGAGTCTGCTCGCTGGCTTGTTGGCGGGGAGTGTAGCGGGTCACGCCGCGAATCTGCCGACGTGCCGGCTGAGCCGCATGGAGATCTACGAGCAGGGTGGCGATGCGGGTCTGGGACATGGCGAGCAGACGGTGGCGGTCCGCAATATTTCAGGAACGGCGTGCGAGATGGAGGGCGTGCCGCGGCTGGAGTTTTTCGATAAGGCGGGTGCTCCGGTGAAGGTGAACTACGGCCGGAATGCGCCGGATTATATGTTCGAACAGCAGCCCGTGAGCCGTGTCGTGCTGGAGCCGGGCGGGTTTGCGCACTTCATGATCTCGATGACGACCGGCGATCAGCGGCAGAAGTTTATCTCGATGAAGGTGGTGCTGCCGGGAGACGTGCAGCCTTTCATGGTGAGCGCGGCGAGATGGGTAATGGTCGATTCCATTAATGTTTCGGCGGTGGTGGCAGGGTTGCGGCCGGAGATGGATATGTGGAAGGGGGCCCCGGAGAACGTGGTGAAGATCACGTCGCAGCCGATGGCTGGGTGGGCGGCGGAGCTGAGGACCGCTGAGAGTCGAGGGAGTCCGTTTGCTGTGCATTTCTCGCTGCGGAATATGGCGGCGAAGCCGCAGCGGTTGAATGTGACAGGATGTGAAACGAATGAGCAACTGACGAATTCCGCGGGCAAATACGTGTGGAACAGCGGGAGGTGCGAAGCGTGGTCGGGCGAGATCGATGCGCAGGGGTGGGTTCCGGCGGGAGGATTGGTGACGGCGGACTTCGATGCGGGCGAGGCCGCAGAGAAGCTGTGTCGCGAAGGACGGTGGACCGACCGGATCAGTATTTATACTCGCGCGGGAGTTCTTATTCCGGAGGTCATCCCTTTTCAGGTGGAGAGCACGGATTGCAGTGACTCGGAGCATGTTGGGCCGTTTGTGGATAAGAGCGTGATTCGGTGGACGCTGTTTGCAAGCCATGGAGTGAGGTTGGGAGTTGAGGTAGTTGGTCAGAACGGAACGGCACTGCCGATCGAGCCGGCCTCGATCCGAAACCATGCATTCAAGATCGCGACGGTGGAGAAAGGCGTGCCGATCGAACTACGGATTTACGTGGATGATTTGTCGGATGAGCCGCTGCACTTCGACTTCGGACCGGA
Organism: Candidatus Aquilonibacter sp.; assembly: GCA_035504135.1. Lineage (GTDB taxonomy): Bacteria > Acidobacteriota > Terriglobia > Terriglobales > Acidobacteriaceae > Granulicella. Next base: position 1,930 of record DATJSM010000004.1, read on the forward strand.
TGCATTTCGGGTTCTGCTGGCCGCCGGCGGATCGGCCGAAACGATTTCGACTTCTGTGAGTGGAGAAGGGGGAGCTCCGGGCACCGAGGTCACGGTGACGCCGCATTCGTGGATGTATGTAGGAACGTTGCGGCTAAATGACAAGGGCGAACTTACGCCGGGACAGCATCAGCTCGCGATTGCACCGAGATTCCTGACGGGAGAGTTCGCGGCGGCGAATGCGCCGGCAGAGGGCTGGCCGTTTACTTCCGGCGCTGCGACTACGGCCACGTTTGTGAATGTGACGCCATGAAGGGTCGCCGATAGAGCGGGAGTGGCGGCGGAGGGTCAGCCTTCGGTTAGGGAAAGACGGGCGGACTGCCAGGCGGCGAGGCCGCCGGCGAGCTCGGTGACGCGCGTGAAGCCGTGTTGCGCGAGGATGCCGGCGGCGGCGGAGGAGCGGTAGCCGCCGGCGCAGTGGATGGCGATAGGGCGGTCGTGCGGGAGTTCGGCGAGGCGGTCCTGAAGATGGTTGAGCGGGATGTTGAGGCTGTGCGCGATGTGGCCCGAGGTGTATTCGCGTGGCGTGCGGACATCGAGGACGAGAGGCGGCGTGGGCGATGCAAGCTCGGCGGACAAGGTGATGGGGTCGAGGCGGGCGGTGGTGGCGAGGAGCTCTGGGCGTGCGGCGAGGGCGGCGAGGCCGTTGGCGAGATAGCCGCGGACGTGATCGAAGCCGATGCGGCCGAGGCGGAGCGCGGCTTCAGGTTCGCGGCCGGGTTCGGCGAGGATGACGATGGGCTTTCGGGCGTCGAGGAGCGTGCCGCACCAGGTGGCGTATTGCGTTGCGTTCTGTCCGCCGAGGCCGATGTTGAGGGTGCCGGCGAGATGGCCGAGCGCGAAGTCGGTGGCATCGCGGACGTCGAGGAGTTGCGCGCCTTCGTGATCGCGGAGGCGAAGGACTTCGTCGAGCGAGAGCGGCTGCAGCGCGCGCTGGAGGTTGGTGTCGAGGGTGCCGCGCTCGCGGGTGTTGAGGATGGCGTCGTAGGTGAAGTACTGCGGGGCGTCGGGCTGGTCGGCGGTGACGAGGCGGATGAATTCGTCTTTGGACATGGGCTGGAGAGCGTAGTTGAAGCGGCGCTGGATGCCGAGCGGAGAGACGGTGTCGGACGAGATGTTTTTGCCGCAGAGCGAGCCGGCGCCGTGCGCGGGATAGACGAGTGTGTCGTCGGGCAGCGGGAGAAGTTTGGTGTGGAGCGAGTCGTAGAGATGCGAGCCGAGCTCTTCGGCGGAGAAGCCGAGCGAGGCGCGAAGGTCAGGGCGGCCGACGTCGCCGATGAAGAGCGTGTCGCCGGTGAGGACGGCGTAGGGAGCGGTGGAACTGCGCGCGAGATCGAAGACGAGGATGGAGATGGATTCGATGGTGTGGCCGGGGGTTTCGAGGATTTGGAGGCGCATGCCGGGGAAGTTGAGTGTGTCGCCGTCGTGCATGGGGACGAAGCTGTACTCGGCGACGGCGCGGGCGCCGAGACGGATGGTGTCGCCGCAGCGATCGCGGAGCTCGAGATGGCCGGCGATGAAGTCGGCGTGGAAGTGGGTGAGGAAGACGTCGCGGATGGTGAGGCCGAGGGCGGCCGCGTCGTCGATGTACTGCTGGACGTCGCGCTGCGGGTCGACGACGATGGCAGTGTGGCTGGCTTCGTCGCCGAGTAGATAGGAGGCGTGCGCGAGGCAGCCGAGGTAGTACTGCTTGAGGATCATGCTGATGACAGTATGAATCCTCTGCGATGTTGAAGCGAACTAGATGCCGGCGTACCAGGCGTAACCGTATTCAGGGCTGGAAGAGCCGAGGCCTTTGCCAAAGTGCTTAAGAGAGTCGGTGGCAGTGATGCGCGTGAGGAACTTGAGGCTCTTGTAGCCGATCTGGCGCGGGACGCGGAGGCGCAGCGGAGCGCCGTAGTCGACGGGAATATCGCCGCCGTTCATTCCCCAGGTGAGAAGCGTGCCGGGATGATTGGCTTCCGTCATGTCGAGACTGTCCCAGAGGCCGTCCTCGATGCAGAAGTAGGGGACGAAGCGGGCTTCCGGCTTGATGCCGGCTTCGCGAAGGACGAGCGAGAGCGGCGTGCCGATCCATTCGGCGATGTAGGACCATCCTTCTTCACAGGCGATCTCGGTGATCTGGCTGCGCACGGCGAGGGCGCGAAGGTCGGCGATGGAGAGTGAGAGCGGATGAGTGACGAGGCCGTCGACGGTGAGACGCCAGTCCGTGAAGTTGTGGGCTCGCGATGCGTGGTAGGCGGCGGGGAGTTTGCCGTAAGGACTGACGAAGGGCGTGGAGATCATACTGCGCGGGAACTCGCGCATCGGGCGGTGCGAGGTGAGGATGCGCTGGCAGGCGTAGGTGAGAGTTTCGCCGGGGCCGTAGATGCCTCCGTGATCGGGCGGGATGAGGCCGTACTTTTCGGCGAGGCGTGCGGCGGTGGCGAGGCCGGCGGCTCCGGCAACGGCTGCGGCGCCGGTGGTGAGGAGCTTGCGGCGAGTGAGAGCGTTCATGGCCGCTCCTTTGTGGTGGTGGGCTCGAGTGGATCGTGCGGTTCGTCAGGCTTGAGTGTTCCGAGAGTCATCGCTCGCATGCGGGCGCGGAAGCCGTTGAGCGCCACCATGGTGACGTGAACGATGAGGAAGAGAACAAGCGCGAAGGTGAGGAAGAGATGGATGGTGCGCGCGGACTGGCGGCCGCCGAGGAGGGAGGATGTCGCGGGGAAGGCGGCGGTGAAGGCGGGTGACATGGCGAGCCCGGTCCAGATCATCAGCGGAAAGAGGATGAAGATGACAACGAGGTAGCTGGAGCGCTGCAGCACGTTGTACCTGTGGAGTTCGTTGGCGCCGGTTGGAGTGCGGCGGAAGTAGTTGGCGAAGCGCGTGGTGTAGGCGCGGAAGGAACGCTGCTCGCGCGTGGGGAACAGGTTGCGACGGAGATGTCCGCTGGCGAAGAGATAGATGAGGTAGACGAGGCCGGTGAAGACCAGAAGCCAGGCGGCTTCGAAGTGGAGATAGCGGCTCCATCCGTTTTGGTCTGGAAGGACGTAGCCGTAGCCGGTGGGAACACTGCTACGCGAGGACGGAATGTGGAAGGTGAAGAGCGGCGGCGTGTTCACGTTGCCGGTTTCGCCCCAGTAGAAGCGCGGGTGCGAGATGAGGATCTCGATGCCTGTGACGAGGAGCGCGAGGAACGCGAGGAAGGTGAGCCAGTGGGTGATGCGGACAAGAAATGAATGGCGGAAGGTAGAGGACCGCTCGGTTTCCCGCGGAATTTCAGTGGCGGTGGGCACGGCGGGAGGATAGCACGGAACGACAGGGCGGGCGCGGGGTTTTTCGCGGGACGACGCAACAGCCCGTAGACTACGGATGGAGATGACGATGGACGAGCCAAAGGTGGAGTTGTGGCTGGTGCGGCATGGAGAGACCGAGTGGTCGGCGGACGGAAGACACACGAGCACGACAGATATTCCGCTGACCGAGCGAGGACGGGAGCGCGCGCGTGAGCTGCGGGATTACCTGGCAGGAAGAAAGTTTGCCGCGGTGTTTGTGAGCCCGATGCAACGCGCTCGAGAGACGTGCGCGATTGCAGGCTATGGCGATGTGGCGCAAGTGGACACGAACCTGATGGAGTGGAACTACGGCGAGAGCGAAGGCAAGACGACGGCGGAGATGCGCGCCAAGTACGGGCCTACGTGGAGCGTGTGGGCGAATCCGCTGGTTGGCGGCGAGAGCGTGGAGCAGGTGGGCGAGCGCGCGGATAAGGTGATTGCGCGATCGTTGGATGCAGTGACGGCGGCCGGTCCGAGCGCGCCGCAGGCGGTGGCGCTGTTCGCACATGCGCATATTTTGCGCATTCTGGCAGTGCGGTGGATCGGGCTGCCGGCGGTGGATGGGAAGATGTTCGCTCTGGGAACGGGAAGCGTGAGCGTGCTGGGGTTCGAGCGCGAGCAGCGAGTGATCTCGCGATGGAACCGGAGCTTTGAGGAGTGAGGCGCGTTACCGGACGTACGAGAAGACGCCGCAGAGCGCGGATGAGTTGTTGATCGCGTCGAAGGTGAGGGTGGGTGGTGTGGCGCCGGAGAAGAAGGCGACCTGGAGATCGCGACCCTGTGCGTAGGTGACGATCCACTGCGTGTCGTCGGAGCCGCAGAGGGTGTTGTGGTGGAGGAATTTTTTGTCCGCGGGGATGTTTACGCGGAAGAGATTGCCGCCGCCGACGGGATTGTCAGGATTAAAGAGCGCGCGGATCTCTTCGGTGGTGAGGGAGCGGATCTGCGCGATGGTGTAGGCGGTGAAGTTGATGTCGATCCGCGTGGGGGAGAAGACGACGTCGCCGGTGATGGCGCGGGCGTTGGAGCTGGAGGCGCGCCATGGGCCGTTTTCCTGCGCGTTGGCCGCAAGTGAGAAGGTGAGAGTGATGGTGAGGGCTGCGAGGAGAACTGCGCGAAACTTCATAGATTCAAGGATGACATTCGCAGCAAGACATCGGCAAATGCATGCAGAAGTTAGACTGAGGTGAAAACTTGTGCGGAGGCGACTGGTTGCCTGACTCGGCGTATGCGATTTTGAGGGCTGGTGTGCGAGACGCCAAGCGTGCGAAGGTATGCGCGCTGGCGGTGATGGCGAAGGCTCCGCGCGAGGGCAAGGTGAAGACGCGATTGCAGCCTCCGCTGAGTGCTGCAGAAGCGGCGGCGCTGAATGTGCGTTTCTTGCGCGACACGGCGGAGAATATTGCGTCGGTTGCGGAGGAAGGCGGGGCGCAGGGGTTGATCTGCTATACGCCGGTGGGCGATGAAGAGGCGTTCGACGATCTGCTGCCGGATCGGTTTGCGCTGATTGCGCAGCGCGGCGATGGTTTTGGCGAGCGCTTGTTGTGCGCGGCGGAGGACATACTGAGCTGCGGATTCGGCGCGGTGTGTCTGATCGATTCGGATTCGCCGACGCTGCCGAGTGCGGCGTTGCGGGAGGCGGTGCGTGAGTTGAATCGACCGGGGGAGCGGGTGGTGCTTGGGCCGTCGGACGATGGAGGGTATTACCTGATCGGGATGAAGCGCGCGGAGCCGAAGCTGTTTGAGCGGATCGCGTGGAGCACGGATAGCGTTTACGCCGAGACGGTGGAACGTGCGCACGAGGCGGGGATGGAACTAGTGGAGCTGCCGAAGTGGTATGACGTGGATGACGCGGCGACGCTCGAGGTGTTGGAACGGGAGCTGATCCATGAAGAGCCGCCGAGATTCGCCAGGGCGACCGGATACAACGCGGAGTGGACGCGCGAGATGCTGATCGAGTTGGTGCGCGACCGGGAGTTGGAAAAGAAGGATCGTGCATGATCGCTCGCACAGATCTGGACCAGTGGCATGAAGGGCGAGCGTGGCTGACGAACGCTATACTTTGCGCGCTGGGAGCTGGACTGCTTTGGCTGGCGCATGACTTTACGGTCGAACATCTGCACTTCAGGATCGGATTTTCGGGCGCGTCGGGGTGGTCGGACTGGCTGTATGTGGCGGCGATTGCGATCGTCCTGACGCAGCCGGTGAATCGCGCAACGCTGTGGATCGTGCTGTCGTTTGGCGTCGCCTTCCAGATGGTGACGCTGCGGGCGCAGCCTTTTCTATCCAGCGATATCTATCGCTATGTATGGGATGGAATGGTGCAGCACGCGCATATCAGCCCGTACCGGTATGTGCCTGCGAATAAGGCGCTCGCGCTGCTGCAGCAGAGGCATCCGGAGATCTACGAGAACATCAACCGCAAGGAGTATGCCCATACGATCTATCCGCCGGTGGCGCAGATGGTGTACTGGCTGGTCACGCTTTTTTCGCAGAGCGTGCGCGGGATGAAGATTGCGATGTTCGGCTTTGAGTGCGTGACGGCGGCGGCGCTGATTGCACTGCTGAAGCGCATGGGGAGACGAACGACGGATGTTCTGCTGTTCGCGTGGTGTCCGCTGCTGGTGTGGGAGATCGGCGGATCGGGTCATGTGGACGCGGTGATCCTCGCATTTGTGGCGCTCGCTCTGTTGTTTCGATATCGCGAGCAGCCGGTGATGGCGGGACTGTTTCTGGGGCTTGCGGTGATGACGAAGTTTTATCCGCTGGTGCTGCTGCCGGCGTTGTGGAAGCGGTGGGATTGGAAGATGCCGGCGACGGTCGTGGGGGTGTGCGCAGTTGGGTATGCGATGTATGCGTCGGTGGGCCGGCTTGTGTTCGGTTTTCTGGGTGGCTATGCGAAGGAAGAAGGGATCGACAGCGGAACGAGGTACTTCCTGTTGGATGATGCGAATCGGGTGCGCGGTCTGGAGTGGGTGACGAAGACGGACTACATCGTGTTCTGCGCGGTTGTGTTTGGCGTGATTGCCGCGTGGGCGTGGAGGTATGCGTCGACGGAGAGGCTGGGAAGGGAAGTGAAGATTCCGCGGCCGGCGTTTGTGCGCGGGTCGATGATGTTGGCGATGGCGCTGATGCTGCTGTTTTCGCCGCACTATCCGTGGTATATCGCGTGGCTGGTTCCGTTGCTCGCGCTGGATGTGAACTGGGTGACGCTGACGTATGTGTGCGCGTTCTTCTATGGATTCACGACGAGGTGGGCCGATCCTGGCCCGAAGATGTTCGTGCTGAATCACTGGATCTATTTCGTTGTGGCGTGTGCGTTTGCTGTACAGACCCTATGGTCGCAAGGGGGAATGTGGCGATGGTTCGATTGCCGAGGCGAAGCCAATGCAACCTAGGGTTTCGGTGGTGATTCCGGCGTTGAATGAGGCCGAGTCGATTGGCACGGTGGTGCGGTCTGTACTGGAGGAAACGCGCGCGGGCGGTCCGTGCGACGCGATTGCCGAGTGCATCGTGGTAGATAACGGATCGACGGACGGGACGGCCGATGTTGCGCGAAGTGCCGGCGCGAGGGTCGTGACATCGCCGCGAGGGTATGGTGCGGCGTGCGCTGCGGGTGCGAAGGCTGCGATCGAGACAAGTGATGTGCTGGTGTTTCTGGATGGGGACGGATCGGATGATGTGAGCGCGATGGCCCGATTGGTAGGGCCGATTGAGCGCGGCGAAGCGGACTTTGTGATTGGGTCGCGGATGCGCGGGCGAGCGGAACCGGGGTCGCTGAACGGAGCGCAGGTGTTTGCGGCGAGGATGATTGGCGCACTGGTGAAGATGATGTATGGGTTCCGGTATACGGATATGGGGCCGTTTCGTGCGATTCGGCGCGATGCGCTGGAACGGATGCAGATGCGCGAGATGACGTTTGGATGGAACCTGGAGATGCAGGTGAAGGCGATCAAGATGGGGCTGCGGATCGTGGAGATTCCG
>DATJSM010000005.1:0-171331 GCA_035504135.1 Candidatus Aquilonibacter sp.
ACTGCTATTTCGCCATCCCTGCAGTCCCCAGATGAGAATGATTGGGCTCCCCAACCCCATCGGCGTCCCTTTGATATCCTTCCGAGAAACTCGCGCCGTGCAGGCGTCGGAGCCCCTTTCGGGGATCAGGACGACCGAATGAGCATCTCTCTCAGTTGCATTCTGCTTTTCTGGCTCCTCATGCCCATCAGCGCGCAGGCACAGGAGAACCCGCATACCGATTACCACGAGCACCTGCTGAGTCCAGCAGTTGCCAGGATTCTTGGCCAGCCGAGACCCTTTCTCGCTCGGGATTTGATCGCTGAGATGGACGCGGCCGGCATCCGGCGAGCTGTCATCCTTTCGCTCGCCTATCAGTTCGGGAACCCCAACCGTCCTCGTGTAGAGGATGAATACGCGCAGGTTAAGAGGGAAAATGACTGGACCGCCGAACAGGTGAAGGAATATCCAGGCCGTCTGGTGGTTTTCTGTGGCGTGGACCCCCTCCGCGATTACGCCCTGGCCGAAATCGACCGCTGCTCGCATGATCCAAATCTCAGGGTCGGACTCAAGCTTCACTTCGGCAATTCAGATGTCGATCTCGACAATCCTGAACATGTCAGGAAGCTTCGTCAGGTCTTCCATTCAGCCGATATCCACCACATGGCGATCGTGGTGCATTTGCACCCAAACTTCGATCATCACAGGCCCTATGGGGCGAAAGAGGCCCAGATTTTCCTGAGCGAAGTACTCCCGGCTGCGCCGCACATTCCTGTGCAGATAGCTCATCTCGCGGGGAGCGGTGGTTATGACGATCCCGCGACAGACGCAGCCCTGTTGGTGTTTATCGGCGCTATCACGCAACATGATCCGCGTGTTTCCCACCTGTATTTCGATATCTCCGGAGTGGCAGGGCTCGGCGACTGGGAGAACAAGAAACAGCTTATTGTGTCGCGCATTCGCCAGGTCGGCGTCCGGCGCATCTTGTTTGGGAGTGACGGCGCGTGGACGAGCTTTACCCCCCTTCGAGCGGAAGAAGCTTTCCGCGAGCTACCTCTTAGCCGTGAAGAGTTCCGCGCGATCGACAACAACACTCCTCCTTACATGGCTGGTTCTCCGATCAATGGTTCTTTGGAGAGGAAGCCATAGAAGGATCCTCAGCCCGATCACTGCATTGGTCTGACGTCGTCACCGAGCAGGATCAGTAACGATATGTCGGCTTCTCATCGTCGATCCGGATCTGAAGATGGCGCGCTCCTCGGTACAACCGGCTTGCCAGGTAAGTCTTAACTTCCACGCAAACAAATACCCTTCATGCAAGGACCCCACCCATGACCGACTGGTTCGCGCGCCCAATCTTCCACGTCGCCAACGTCGAAACCTCGCTCCGTTTCTACGTCGATCGGCTCGGCTTTACCAACCCATGGCGCTACGACGACGACGGCAAAGTCTTCGTCGCCCAGGTCGAGCGGCAAGGCTGCGCGATCATCCTCGCCGACACCTGGCCCGAGAAGATCGGCAAGGGGCTGCTATTCGTCTCCCTGAACGTCGATCCGCAGACGCACCAGGCCGCAACGGCCGCACTCGATGAGCTGCGCGCGGAGCTGGAGGCCAGAGGCGTTGCAGTCAAGGACGGTTCCTGGGGCTATCGGCTGCTGGTGGTCGACGACCCCGACGGCAATCAGCTCTTCTTCAACTATCCGAACGAGCCCTCTACAAATCAGGGCAAGTGAAGATTTCCGCTCGCATTGTGTTCATCGGGCGTAAGCTCGGGAAAAATCTTCCTTCCAGGAGACCCCATGGCTTCGATCACTGGGTTTGGCGGAATCTTTCTCCGGGCCACCGACCCGAAAGCCCTCTACGCCTGGTACGAAAAGCATCTTGGCCTGGTGAAGTCCGACGGAGCCTTCGGGTTTCCGGCGCCCACGCAACAGCCGCGCGTCATCGTCGCGCTCTTCAAGCAGGACGACGCCTACTTTCCTCCGGCCCAGAAGGCGATGATCAATCTTCAGGTCGACGACCTCGACGCATTGCTCGATCGCCTCATCGCCGAAGGTGTCAATGTCGACCCGAAGCGCGACAGTTACGACTTCGGCAAGTTCGGCTGGCTCACCGACCCTGAGGGCAACCGCGTCGAGCTCTGGCAGCCCCTCGAAGGTTGATTGCCTAGCACGTCAATCCAAAAAGCGCCTGCCGACGCGAGCTTCTGCGTATGCTGGTGTGCACATGAAGCTCGTCGCCGCCGCCGCAATCCTCGCGCTCGCCGTCCCCGCCCTTGCCGTTGTCGGTCATGCTGAGCAAGCGGTCACCTGGCGCTTCGACAACCTGAGCGGAATCGGCGGGGCGCAGGTCACGACCGTCGGTAACCCCAAGGTCGTCGACACGCCAATCGGCAAGGCTATCCATTTCGAAGGCCACGGAAATCCTGACCCCAACAATCCCGAAAGTGGCAATCCTCTCGGCGATGCGCTCTTTCTCGACACCGCTCCGCTTTCCGGCTTCGCCACCTATACCTTCGAGGTCATCTTCCGGCCCTCCTCGCAAGGCGCGCTGGCGCAGCGCTTCTTCCACATGCAGGACCTTCACTCTCAGTCCCGCCGAATGTTCGAGATCCGCATCCGCAACCATCAGTGGTGTCTCGACACCGTCGGCATCGACCAGCGCGGCAACGCCCCCGAACAGCACGGCGTTACCCTGGCCTGCGACGCCGCCCATCTCCATTCGCTCGACCGCTGGCACGTCGTCGCCGCGACCTACGACGGCAAAACCCTTCGCGGATACGTTGACGGCGAGCTGCAGGGTGAAATCGCCATCGCCCTCCAGCCCTTGCCGCCCGGCCATGCCTCCGTCGGCACGCGCATCGACAAACGCGACTTCTTCACCGGCGACATCTACTCTGCTCGCTTCACACCCCGCGTCGTCTCAGCCGCAGACTTCCTGAAGGTCCCTGGCTCCGACACGCAATAACCGGTGAAACGGACGGTCGGGCACGCTGCGGCATTGAGGTCAAAGCCGCACTGGTCCTGAGCACTTTCCGACACACCCCTGTCTCCAGCTAGACACGAAGTCCACCCCTAACTATCGTACTATGAAGACTTTGCACAAATTTGCCAAGGGGGAGGGGTCATGCTCATTCCTGGCCGTCGTCGCTGCCGGTCGGACGGCACGGTGTCGAAGTCAAGGCGCTGCCGCGAAGACTCCGGGCATTCGAATTCTCATCAGCCGGCCAGTCACTTCATCCGCCAATCGCATCGATCCATTGGCGTTACAATCGCACTTGGGCCTTCTGCTCTACGCCCCAATGGAGCCGATCGATGACCTGGTTCAAGCGCGAAGCTCACGAGATCGTTCCCCCCTCCGACCACGAGGTCCGCACCGAAGGCCTCTGGACCAAATGCGGCCAATGCGGCAAACCCATCTTTAACGCCGATCTCGAGGCCAACCTCCAGGTTTGCCCCTACTGCGACAATCACTTCAAGATCGGGGCCCGTGAGCGCATCCACATGCTGCTCGACCCCGGCTACGAGCTCGTCGACGGCAACCTCCGCTCCACCGACCCGCTCAGCTTCACCGACCTCAAGCCCTACAAAGATCGCCTCCAGCAGGCCCAGAAGAAGACCGGCCTCAACGACGCCGTGGTCAACGCCGTGGGTAAAATCAACGGCCTGAACGTGGTCGTCTCTGCCATGGAGTACAGCTTCATCGGCGGCTCCATGGGCGCCGTCGTCGGCGAGACCATCGCCCGCGCCGTCGATCGCGCGCTCGAGACGCGTACACCGCTCATCATTGTCTCCGCCTCCGGCGGCGCGCGCATGATGGAGGGCATCGCCAGCCTGATGCAACTTGCCAAGGTCTCCGCCGCGCTGGCCCGGCTCGACGACGCTCGCATCCCTTATATCTCCCTCATGACGGACCCCACGACCGGCGGCGTGACGGCCAGCTTCGCGATGCTCGGCGACCTGAACATCGCCGAACCGGGCGCGCTCATTGGCTTCGCTGGACCGCGCGTCATCGAGCAGACCATCCGCCAGAAGCTGCCCGAGGGCTTCCAGCGCAGCGAATTCCTGCTCGAGCACGGCTTCCTCGATGCCATTGTCCCGCGCAAAGAACTCAAGGCCTACCTGGCCAATACCATTCACTGGATGAGCGGACCGAACGTGATCGAACTCGAGACCACCATCACAGACTCCGCCGCAGACACAACCGCAGCTGCCGCCGATTGATCCGCCGTAAGCAATGCACGAGGCCAAACCCTCCCGCACCGCCCTTCGTGTCGCCATGCGCCGCGCTGCGCACCAGATCCACGACGCGCGTCCGCTCGTCTTCGACGATCCCTTCGCCATCCAGATTCTTCCGCCTGAATCACGGCTCGAAATCCAGCGCACACCTGCGGCCTCGCGCAAGCCGTTCTCCGCCGCACTCCGCGCCTTCATGGTCTGCCGCGCCCGTTTTGCCGAAGACGTGCTCGCCGAAGGCACTCGCAGCCACAACATCCGGCAAGTCCTCATCCTCGGCGCGGGCCTTGACACCTTCGCGCTCCGCAACCCGTATCCGGAGCTGCGCGTCTTCGAGGTCGATCACCCCGCGACGCAGGTCTGGAAACGCTCTCTTCTGCGCACTGCAAATCTCCCCGTTCCCAGAGCTCTGAGTTTTGTTCCCGTCGATTTCGAAACGCAGTCTTTGCGCCAGCAACTCCTTCACGCCGGCTTTGACTTCAGCCTTCCCACTGCTGCTGCCTGGCTCGGCGTCGTTCCCTATCTCACGCCGGAGGCATTCGCCGCCACGGCGCGTGTTCTCGGCCGCCTGCCCGCCGGCTCCAGCGTCGTCTTCGACTACTCCCAGCCGCGCGAGGTCTTGTCTCCCCTCGAACAGCTCATGCTCGACTCGCTCTCCGCGCGGGTCGCACTGGCCGGCGAACCCTTTCAGCTCTTCTTCACTCCCGAGCGCCTCGCGGAAGAACTGTCCTGGCACAATCTCACCGTCGTCGAAGACCTCGATTCCGACGCGCTCAACACACGTTATCTCGCACGCCGAACCGATGGCCTTCACCTGCGCGGCAAAGCCGGCCGTCTCTGCCACGCCGAGGTGTTTGCTCGCGAGACAATAAACGGATGACGTACGAAGAGACGCTGGCGCGGCTCGCCGCCATGGGCCCCGAACTGCGCACTGGCAAAGCCGGCGTTCCGCGCAAGTGGTCGCTCGACCACATCCGCACTCTTCTTGCGGCACTCGGCGACCCGCATCTGTCTTTCCGCTCCGTTCTCATTGCAGGCACCAACGGCAAGGGCTCGGCCGCGGCTACGCTGGCTTCGATATGCAATGCCGCGGGCCTTCGCACCGGTCTCTACACCTCGCCGCATCTGCTCCGCGTCAATGAGCGCATTCGCGTCTCCGACGGCAAACCGCCGCAGCTCGCCGAGATTTCAGACTCCGATTTCGCCCGCCTCTTCACGCTGGTGGACGAAGCAGCCGCTGAGCTCGTCGCCGTAGATCAGCTTCCGTATCCCCCCAGCTTTTTCGAGTTGCTCACCGCCATTGCTTTCTGCTTCTACAGCGAGCAGTGTGTCGACATCGCCATTCTCGAAGTCGGTCTCGGCGGTCGCCTTGACGCCACCAACGTCGTCGACCCAATGATTTCTGTCATCACCGACATTGGCCTCGATCATATGGAGTTTCTCGGCAACACCCTCCGCTCCATTGCGACAGAAAAGGCGGGCATCCTGCGTAAAGATGGGGTTCTGGTGACGCTCTCGCAGCACCCTGAAGCCAACGCCGCAATCGGCGAAGCCGCTCTGGCGCTCGACGTGCGTGGCGTCGATGCGGCACGCTGCCTGCCGCCGCGAGGATATTCTGGACCGGATTTTGCATCTATTGATATCGATGCATCAAGTATTTCAAATTGGGGCAACAAATACCCCATTTCCATTGACGGCAATATAATTCAGGTCGATTCGCCCCTCGCCGGTCAACACCAGCAGCGAAATCTCGCGCTGGCCATCGCTGCCGCGCTCGAGCTCCGTGCCAATCACGGCTTCCACATTTCGAACGGCGCCATTGAACAAGGCGTCCGCAACACGCAATGGCCCGGCCGCCTCGAATGGATTCCCGCAGCGGAGGGCCGCCCTCCGATTCTGTTCGATGTCGCGCATAACCCGGCCGGCGCCTGGGCGCTCCGCGCCGCCCTCTCACGGCTTCCCGAAGACCGCCCGCGCACGCTTATCTTCTCCTGTCTGGCTGACAAGCCCGTCGCCGAGCTCGCCCAGATTCTTTTTCCGCTCTTCGACGCCTCTTCCGCCGACACCGCCCGTTCTCGCGACCACATCCTGCTCACCCACATCGCGAGTCCGCGCGCTGCCCGCGTCGAAGCTATCCTCGCTGCCACGCAGCAGCTCGAAATTCCCGCCCTCACGGCGACCGACGCTACTTCTGCCCTCGGACAGGCAACAGCCCTCACACCAGCCGACGGCCTCATCGTCGCCACGGGATCGCTCTTCCTCATCGCCGAGCTTGGCGCCATCCTTCGCAGCTAACATGAGAACGATGCCGTCCGACGAAGTCCTGCCCGCGGAACCCACCTCACCCAGTGCACCTCCGCCTCCACAAGTTCCGTTCGCGCTACGCTGGCTCACCTGGCTGCTAGTCTGGCCGGTCATCGCTCTCACCACAGCCTTTTTTGGCTCCATCTCCCTCATCGCCGGCCTCTGGGACAAATCCGGGCGGCAGCAGCACTTTATCGCGCGCGCGTGGGCCCGCGTTCTGCTGCGCATCGCACTCTCACCGGTCACTGTTGAAGGGCTCGAAAAACTTCAACCCCTGCGCCGCGAAGGCAGTCATCGCCCGCTCGCCGTCTACGCCTCGAACCACCTCAGCTACTACGACACACCGATGCTCTTCGCGAAGCTGCCCTTCCAGTTCCGCATCCTCGCCAAAGCCTCGCTCTGGAAGCTGCCCTTCATTGGCTGGTATCTCAATCGCTCCGGTCAGGTTCCCATCGACCAGAGTTCCGCGCGTGCCGGCGTCGCCAGCCTCGCGCGCGGCGTGAAAACGCTGGAATCCGGCCTGCCGCTGATGCTCTTCCCTGAGGGCGGCCGATCGGCAACCGGCGAGCTCAGATCGATGGTCTCGGGCGCCGCCTGGATGGCCATCAAGGCTCAGGTCCCGCTGGTGCCCATCACACTGATCGGCACCTACGAACTTCTGCCCATCCACACCTACGTCCTGCGCCCGCGCCCACTGAAGCTGATCATCGGAGATCCCATTCCAACCACGGGCCTGACCACTCGCGACGCCGACGCTCTCACCCAGCGCTTTCGCTCGGTCATCCACGAGACTTATATTGCCAACCACGGCTGAGCCGGCATCGCAAACCACGGCTAGCAACTTCGCACGCGCCTCCCCGATACAATCGCTCCTGTGATCGCCCACCTTCGCGGACAGATTCTTTCGAAGTCCCCCAACTCCGTCGTCCTCGACTGCAACGGCGTCGGCTACGAGCTCGCCATCTCCATCGCGACCTTCACCGATCTCGGCAGCGAAGGTGCTGAGGCCAAGCTGCACGTCCACACCCACGTTCGCGAGGATGCGCTCTCGCTCTTCGGCTTTTCCGAGCTCACCGAGAAGCGTCTCTTCGAAAAACTTCTGACCATCTCCGGCATTGGCCCGAAGCTTGCGATCACCGTGCTGAGCGGCATCTCGGCCGAGCGCCTTGTGGGCGCCATCCGGGCCGGCGACCACGCCACGCTGACGAAAATTCCCGGCATCGGTAAGAAGACTGCCGAGCGCGTCGTCCTCGAACTGAAAGACAAGCTCGACGACATGACCGGCATCGCACCTGCCCAGCCCGCCGCGCCCTCGCTCGGCGCCGTCGCCGACGACGTGCTCTCCGCTCTGGTCAATCTTGGCTATCCACGCCCCATCGCCCAAAAAGCCGTCGAGTCCGCGGCGAAGGATCCCGCTGTCGCCGCCGACTTCGAACGCCTGTTCCGCGCGTCGATGTCGGCCGTCCGCTGAGCGATCGCCATGTCCTCAAGGCCGCGTCTTCGCACAAAACTCGCAGCGATTCTCGCCGCCACGTCCATGGCAACTTCACCGGCACTTTCACAATCAACACAGCGGCGCGCTCCTGCTGTCACCATCGATTCGGGAAAACTCGAGGGCGTCCCGCTCAGTTCGCTGTCACGCGGAGCGGCCTTTCTCGGCATACCCTTCGCTGCGCAACCGGTCGGCGATCTCCGCTGGAAACCTCCTCAGCCCTCTCCTCGCTGGACCGGGGTCAGACAAGCAACCGTCGACGGTCCGGCCTGCCCGCAAGCGCCGAGCCCGTGGCTTCCCGAAATGCTCGGCATCACCAGCATGAAGACCGACGAAGCGTGTCTCTACCTCAACGTCTGGACACCTGCGCTCAGCCCTCGTACAAAGTTGCCAGTCATAGTCTGGATACACGGCGGCGGCAACGTTGAGGGCGCGGCCGATTGGCCGCCGCTCGGCGAAACGCTCGCGCGGCAACACATCGTCGTTGTCAGCATCAACTATCGCCTCGGCATCTTCGGCTACTACGCCTCCGCCGAGCTGTCCGCAGAATCGCCGCAGCATGTCTCCGGCAACTACGGCCAGCTTGATCAGCTCGCTGCCCTGCGGTGGGTACACAACAACATCGCACGATTCGGCGGAGACCCCGATCGGGTCACGGTCGCCGGCCAGTCCTCCGGCTCAGAAGACATATGCAATCTGATGGCGTCCCCGCTCTCCACCGGCCTCTTCCGGCGGGTAATTTTGCAAAGCGGCGTCTGCGTCGACGGCATCTTCCCTCGCTCCGCCAGGCAGAAATCCGCAACAGCAGCTTCGCGAAAGCCCTAAGCGATTCCTCCAAGCCCGCGTCTCTGGCCGAGCTGCGTTCCATCCCGGCCCAACGCATCTTCGACACAGCCGCTAAAGACTCCGACCTCGATCTCGAGCCGGTCGTTGACGGCCGATTTCTACCCTCGCAGCCCGCCACAATCTTCGCTGAGGGAAAGCAAACCAAAGTTTCTGTCCTGGTTGGCAGCAACGATAACGAGGTATCCATCTTCGCCAGTCCGCTTGTCGGCGGCAAGTCCTGGCGCCCGAAAACCGTCGCCGACTACCGCCAGTGGCTCAACCGTAAGTTTGGTCCGCTCGCAGACGATATCTTCACCGCCTATCCGGCCCGCAAGGACGCCGACGTCCTCGCCGCCTTCAACAGCATGTACACCGACTACGACTTCGGCTTCGGCGCACGCCTGCTCGCGCAGGAGAGCACTCGCATCGGCCAACGCGCCTTTCTCTATCACTTCACCTACACCGGACAAGGCCCATTTGCGTCGCTCGGCGCATTCCACAGCGAAGAGAGCATGTTTTTAAGCAAAAAGTATTGGTCCAGTTGGGTTCACGCACCCGGCGACGATCGGCTGTCGAACGCAATCATCCGCTACTGGACTAACTTCGTGAAAACCGGAAACCCCAACGGTCCCGTCCTTCCGCGGTGGCCCGCATACGACGCGAAGCATGACATCTGCCAGCGTCTCGGCCGCAGCATCGCACCCGAACCCGTTCCACGCAGTACAGAGTTTCCGCTCTTTCAGAAGTATCTCGACACTCGCCTGGCAAACCTGCACGACAGCAACTAGAACGCTCTATGCCCGCCGCCGATACCGAACGCTGAACTGATATCCGGGATTCGGCGGAAACATCTCCGCTACCATCTTCAGCCGCGCCGCCAGTGCCGCCGGAGCCAGTAGCGGATACTCCCGCTCGCGCAACTCCGAGTAATCGAAGTCCAGTGCCAGCGACAGCAGATAGATCGCAACGGCATCGGAAAACGCGGCCTCCAGATAGAGCCCGCGCTCCTTCTCGTCTACAGCCTGAGCACCGGACACCTGCTGCGCCTGGCTCGCCGCAAACGGTCTCGCCTTCGCGGTGAAGCTCCGCCGCGCCCGAGTCTCCTCCGGCTGCGCGTTCGGCTCGCGCCCAAACGCCAGGTTGCGTGACTCCCACGCGTCCAGGCTCGTCTCGCCGCGCACTCCATCCAGCGCCTGCTGCCAGACCATCTCTGCGAAACTCTCCGGCACGCCGGCGGCGTCGACGAACGCATGCGCTACGTTGATGAAGAACTCAAAGCTTAGCGCAAAGCGGTCGCTCATCAGCCGCGTCGAGATAAACACGCCGCGATGCCCGCTGCCGAGCTCGACATTGCGGTGGCAGATCGCCGATTCCCCCAGCTCGTCGGTCCACGCGCGCGCCACCATTGCCTGTTCCGGCGACTGCGACGCTTTGCGCGCAAATCCTTCCGGCTCGCCGTCCGCTGACTCAACCGATTCGCGCAACGCCAGCGGAACGAAGTAGTACGTGTTCGCTCCCAGCGCCGCGCCGATCGCCGCCGGCACCGCCTCGAGCATCCGATCCAGGTCCGGAGCCGGCACGCCGGTCTCGCCAAACGTAGCAAAACGCAGGCCGTTCGCCGACTGCCGAACCTCCGCTTCGCGAGCCACCTGCGCCGCCCGCACCAGTCCTTCCAGCCGGGCAACACTTGCTGCCGGTCCACCGCTCATCTGCACGCCCTGCAGGCCGTCTGCCATCAGGTTTATTCTAATTGAGATGGAAAGCGTTCATAACGTAGCCCGCGCCCGCCAGGAGGGCGTTCTCTTCGGCATTCCGCTGGGCGATCTCGGCTGGTTTTCGTCGCTGCTGATGGGTCTTGCCACGGGTTTTGCGGCGTTCTTCCTCACCACCTTCGTCGCAATCATGTCGTTCCTGTTCTATCGCATCGTCAGCGGTCACAACCCGGACTTCGGCATGACCTACCGTGACATCGGCTTCCCTGTCGGCTGCGTCGTCCTGGTCCTCGCACTGGGCTACCTGAGCGTTCTTTACGCCCGCCGCATGGTCCGCAGGCGCCGCACCCAGCACAGCTAGTTCCGGCGACCGCATCGCTCCGTCGCCTTTCTTTGCATCACTCCGCAGATGTGCGCATTCGTCGCTGTCACTTCGTGGTCTTTGGGCGGCTTCGCGGAGCTGCAATGCTCTGGGGATCCGAGGCAATCAGATAGAGCGCTTCGTCGCGGTCCATGGGGCCGAACTCGTGAGCGTAGCCCCCGTCATAAATGCCGGCAGTGATGCCACGGACGACATAGTAGTAGACCTTTCCCGCTTCCGCCGTGAAATGGACAAGCTCAGGGCGTGGATGTTTCCGATCCTGCGATGTCGCACAGAGATGATGCTCTCCGGGAGCGACGGAGACGACGATGTAGGAATTACTCTGGATGACTCCCACCCAGGCGCCATCCAGCCCGATTCTCGTGATAAAAATCTTTCCGACCTCATCCTGGATGAAGTAGACCAGCGCTTTGCCCGGCTGGGGCGCTGCGGGCGGCTGCTTTTGAACCTGCCTTACGTCGAACTCAGCGTCCTTGGGTCCGCAGGCCTGCCGGTAGAGTGCATGGGCGCTTTGCGCCGCCGCAGGAATGGCCGTTGCGAGAAGCAAAGCCAGCAGCGAAGTTTTCATCGTATCTCTCCGAAATTTGGAGGACGATTCCGTACGGCAGGAGTCGGCCGGTTGTTCGTGTCTTGACGTTATCTTCAGAAAAGAGCCCTGCCATTGTAATCCCATGCGAGACGAATTCCCTTCCTAGCACGTACACTCAGAAGCTATCCCAAATCCTGCACTTTCCCGAGGAGTCGCCACATGTCCGTGCGCCGTTCGTTGCGTTGTTGTTTCCCCTTGACCGCCCTCGCGGTCCTCGCTACTGTTTGCAGCACATCGCAGGCGCAGAAGAAGAAGCCTGCGCCCGCCGCCGAAGCCGAAAAGCCCGTTCCCAGCTACTACGGCCCGCAGCCCGCGCACGAAGACCTCGACCTCAACATGTACGCGCGCATCCGCGAGGAAGGCCTCGAGCACGGCAAGGTGATGCAGTTCGCCGACGCTCTCGCCAACGGCATCGGCCCGCGCCTCACCGGCTCGCCCAACATGGCCAAAGCCAACGCCTGGACCCGCGACACGCTTACCGCCATCGGCCTCTCCAACGCGCACCTTGAAGACTGGGGCGACTTCGGCATGGGCTGGCAGCAGATCAACACCTGGGCGCGCATGGTCTCGCCTGACCCTGAGCCTCTCTGGATGCAGGCCGCGCCCTGGTCGCCTTCCACCAACGGCGCCGTCACCGGCGAGATGGTCTACATCCCGCTCACCGACGCCTCCGATCTCGACAAGTGGAAGGGCAAGCTCAAGGGCAAGATCGTCCTCCTCGGCGCCGACCGCCCCACGCCTGACGTCACCGAACCGCTCTTCCATCGCTATACCGACGAAGAGCTGAAAGAGATGGAGACCTCCGAGCAGCCCGGCGGCCGCCGCGCCGCAGCCGGCCCTCAGATGACCATCGAACAACGCCTCGCCGAACGCGCACGCCTCACCCGCCTCCGCCAGCAGGCTCTCAAGCTGTTTACGGACGAAGGCGTCGTCGCCATCATCACACCCACCCGCGACGCAGCGGACGGCGGCGGCACCGGCATCATCTTCGACGACAACGGCGCCAACCTTGCCCGCGACGCACAGAAGCCTGACAACGCCGTCAAGATACCGAACGCTGTGATGATGATCGAACACTACGATCGCCTCGCGCATCTCGCCGAAGCCCACGTCCCCGTCACGCTCGAAGTCAACATCGACACGAAGTTCACCGGCGACCACGAGCACGGCTTCGATACCGTCGCCGAGATTCCCGGCACCGATCCCAAGCTCAAAGACCAGGTCGTCATGGTCGGCGGCCATCTTGACAGCTGGATCTCCGGCACCGGAGCCACCGACAACGGTGCCGGCTCCGTCGTCGCAATGGAGGCCATGCGCATCCTGCGCGCGCTCGACGTTCACCCGCGCCGCACGCTTCGCATCGCTCTCTGGTCGGGCGAAGAAGAAGGCCTCTACGGCTCGCAGGGCTACGTCAAGATGCACTTCGGCAGCTTCGCTCCGCCAGCGCATCCTGACACCAGCGGCCTGCCTTCTTTCATGAGCCGCAACAAAGGCCCACTCACAACTACTAAAGAGTGGGAGACGCTCGACGCCTACTACAACCTCGACAACGGCACGGGCCGCATCCGCGGCGTCTACACGCAGCAGAACTTTCCCATCGGTCCCATCTTCGCGCAGTGGATTAAGCCGCTGAACGATCTCGGCGTCACCACCATCAGCTATCGCAACACCGGCGGCACCGACCACCTCAGCTTCGATGCGGTCGGTCTACCCGGCTTCCAGTTCATCCAGGACCCCATGGACTACGAGACCCGCACTCACCACTCCGACATGGACACCTTCGACAAGCTCCATCAGTCCGACCTCGAACAGGCCGCCATCGTCGAAGCCATCTTCCTCTGGAACACCAGCCAGCGCGATGCCATGATGCCGCGCAAGCCGTTCCCGCACCCGGAGAACGAGCGCGAGCTCAGCGCGCCGATCCCCAACATCTACCCCAACGCGCAGGTTCCACCGGCCGAAAGCAGTAAGCCTGAATAAATCTGCATCTCACCCACCTGCGGCGGAGACCTCCATCTCCGCCGCTTTTGCTTTTCACTCGAAGCTCAAAACTCAAAGCTCGAAGATCGGAACTCGCAGGGCAAACAATCCACAGATCCACTCAGCATCCGGCCGGAATCACTGTCTGAAATCCAGATTCACTGGCTTCTCCGCCAGCGGCTGCTCCCCCGTCGTAGGCACATCGGAGTTCACAACGTCAAACGAAACATGACTTAGCCAGATCTCGCCATTGGAATCCATCAACGCTCCAAACGAGATCCCCGTTGCATCGACCGGAACATTCAATACAACCTCATACTTCGTCCATCCACTCGTCCCTTTGATCGGCCGGCTCTGCATGTTGTCAAACGCCACAGCCTTGCTTCCCTGGTCGACGCGCATCCACAGTCCTGCCCACCCCGTCACGTTCTCTGAGCGCACCAACGCACTGAAGCGAACGCGCTTGCCTGCGTACTCCTTCGCTTGAATCGCCTGCATCAGTGTGCCGAACCCTTCCCCCGTCAAATCCGTCTTCGATGCAAGGTAGGCAGTCCCATCGCCATCCGATCCCACCCTGTAATTCTGCGGATGGTCGCCCGCCAGCAACCATCCAGCCGGCACTCCGTCCGTCGCCGCCACACACGGAACCAGCGATCCACACAGCAGCGTAAGAAGCAGAAGAGGACGACGCATTGAAAGCACCCCCTGTGCGATCAAAGCATTCTGCTCCTCGTGGCTTAGGCATCGCAACTGAAAATATCCGCGCAACGCCGGCCCTCTATCCGCATCCACAGATGCAGACCCGTCGTCTTCCTACGCTAAACTCATCTTCACGCCCCAAGAGCCTCTCCCATGAATGCCACGCCCCAATCCGGCAAAGGTTTCCGCTCCTGGTACAAGCGCCAGAGCCGCATCGGCCGTATCAGCTTCATCCTCACCGTGGCCATCATCTTCATGCTGCTGCTCGGGCACGTCTGGCACTTCGCCGAGCTGCTTTTCATCGGCCCCATCATCGTCTGCTTCATCGTCCTCTCACCACTGGTCATCATCTTGCTGTATCGCTGGACCACCCGGCGTCTTCTCTGGAAGGTGCGCAATCGCCTCATCGTCACCTATGCCTTGATGAGCCTCGCGCCTGTCGTCCTCTGCCTCACGCTCTTCTGCATTGCGTCGTACATCTTCGGGGGGCAGTTCGCTACCAACTCCGCACTCACGCTGCTCGACCAGGCCTCCCAGGAGGTCAGCGAGGAGACCGCCAGCGTCGCCATCATTCCCGCTGCCGGAAACGCGCACAGCGTAGAAGTGCGTCCGATACCGCGCCCCGGAAACGCCGCTCCCATCTCGCTTGCGCTGGTCAAATCCGGCATCCCGCAGTCGCTCACCGAGTACTCACCCGACGCACCCACCAACCCCTTTATCGGCCAACCCGTTCCCTCATGGCTCTACTCCGGTTTCCGCGGTCTCGTGACCTACAACGGCCAGCTCTATCTCATCGCTTATATCAACCTCACGCAGGCCGGCCACACCGTCACCGTTCTTGGCACCGAGCCCTTCAACACCGACGCCCTCGGCAGCATCGCCGCCGATCTCGGGCGCATCATCTTTATTCCCGGCTTCAGTGGCCATGACAACAATAAGTTCAGCGTCAATGAAACCAGCTCGGATTCGGGGGATACGGATGGCGACGTCAACGTTGTCGTCACTACACCAAAGGGCAAGGAGACCCTGGACCGCGCAATCGAGGATGCGCAAAAGAACGACGGCTCCGGAAACAACTTCCAGCGTCTCGACGCCGGAACGCTTCCGCCGCCCACTCATCTCTTCGACGTTCCCGTGGTTTTCAGCGCGCCGACCAGCGTCCTTGCATGGAAGGACGGGCACGACTTCCGTGGAATCATCACCGTGTTCTCGCGCCCGTCCATCCTCTATACCCGTCTCTTCGCCAGCACCAACGGCCTCGGCACATTTATCAAGATCGTCCTCGTCTCGATCGCCATCTTCTTCGCACTGCTGGAGCTCTTCGCCCTGCTGATGGCCGCCGGCCTCAGCCGCACGATCACGCGTTCCGTGCGCGAACTTTATCTCGGCACCCGCGAGATCGACCGCGGCAACTTCGCCCACCGCATCGTCATCAAGCGCAAAGACCAGCTCGGTGCGCTCGCCACATCCTTCAACGGCATGACCGCCTCCATCGTCGACCTCATGGCACAGCAGCGCGAAAAGGAACGTCTGCTCTCGGAGCTCTCCATTGCCCGGGAAGTGCAGGCCAATCTCTTTCCGCACAGCCCCGTTGCTCTTCCCGGCTTCGAGATCCATGCCGTCTGCCAGCCGGCGCGCACCGTCTCCGGCGACTACTTCGATTTCATCTTCGGTCGCCATGGCAATGAGCTCTGTCTCGCGCTCGGCGACATCAGTGGCAAGGGCATCTCCGCTGCTCTGCTTATGGCGTCGCTGCACTCCGCTGTCCGCGCCTTCGGCCTCAGCAACAGCGATGGCGGCTCCTCCAACGGCACAGCCCAGCCCTCACCCGCGCTGCTGCTCGAGCTGCTTAACAAACACATCTTCGCGAGCACGCCGCCCGAAAAGTACGCCACGCTGTTCCTGGCTTACTACGACGCCGTGACCCGCAGATTGATCTACTCCAACGCCGGCCACCTTGCGCCGATGGTCCTCTGCGCCGACGGCACCGTTAAGCATCTCGATTGCGGCGGTCCTCCCGTCGGGCTTCTCGACAATATCAAGTACGAGGAAGACACCGTCCAACTCACATCCGGCGATCTCCTTATGGCATTCTCCGACGGCCTTACGGAACCGGAGCAGAACGACGAGCAGTTCGGCGAAGATCGCCTCCTTAGCTACGTTCGCGAACACCACGCAGAGTCGCTTCCCACCCTCGCTGCGCAGACGCTGCGCCATCTGAAGGAATGGATCGGCAACCATGAGCAGCCGGACGACATGACGATTCTTCTCGCCCGGCAGCTCTAGCCTTTGCCTTTCTGTCTGTTACCCCACTGGGAGTCTGCTTGCTGTGCGGTGCAGCCCCAGCGCCCTACCTCCCGCCAACAAGCAGGTGCCGGCTCGGCGCAACGCTGCACACATTCCCGCTCGCGGCCCGCCACACCTCTCCATCCGCGAATGTCGCGCCGACCAGATGCACACGTATGATCTCAAAAGCCGGGCCTACCAGCAGGTCGCGATCCACATCGGTCTGGTCATCCGCGGACACATCAAAAGTCTTCTGCAGCACATCCTTCTCGTCCGTCACACCAACCGGAATTACGCGCGCCCCCGGAGCGATGTAACTCACGCTGAATTCCAGGCTGCGTACGGCGCCACGTGAAGACTTCAGATCAAAATGAACTCCGGAATTTCCCTGCTTTATCGCAAACGCCGGATCCTTCGAATCCTCGCGAGATACCGTCCACTCCATCCCCCCGGCAGATCTCCGTTGCGCGCTCAGAGCACCCACCGGTCACATCGGACTCAACTCAACGATCTCCAACTTCGCAAGCCGCTCTTTCACCTGCGCGAGCGTCTCCGCCTGCGTCGGTGCGGCCGCCGTGGCCGGTGCCTTCGCCTGCGTCGGCGGGGTTACCGTGACCGGCGTCGACGTCTGCTGCGCACCCGCCGCGCTCATTCCCGCCATCAATCCCAGAGCCGTCACAATAGCGAACCGCATCCGGCCTCCCGCGATTGCGACTCTATTTTGCTCCTACATTCTCAGACGCGTCCACAATCTCTGCACAACTCAATCGCGCTATCCTCAGCTGCATGCCCTCGCACTTTTCCCCGGCCGCAATGACCTTCCTTCGCGGCCTTGCGCGCAACAACGACCGCAACTGGTTCAACGCCCGCAAATCCATCTATGAGCGCGAGCTCAAAGCGCCGATGCTCGCCCTCATCGACGAGATCACGCAGTCCATGGCCGACTACGCGCCCGAGCACATGCGCCCTGCGCACAAGTCAATGATGCGCATCTACCGCGACATCCGTTTCTCGCCCGACAAGCGTCCCTACAAAACCCACCTCTCCGCCTGGTGGACGCGCCGCGGCATGGAAAAAACCTCCGGCGGCGGCTTTTATCTGCACATCGGCCCCAAAGACTGCTTCCTCGCCGCCGGCGTCTACATGCCCGAGCGCGATCAACTCCTCGCCCTGCGTCGCTGGATGGCGGAGAACCATCGCAGCTATAGAGCGCAGCTCAACAGACTTCTCAAGCCGCGCGGCGCGCGCACCCCAGCCGTGCAGCCCATCGACGCTGAAGCGCTCTCCCGCATGCCCAAAGGATTTCCCGCATGCCACCCGGCCGACGAGCTGCTCCGCGCGCGCAATTGGGGTGTACGCTGCGTCCTGCCCGCATCGCTCGCGCTTGAACCCGAACTCGCCCGCGAAGTCATCGAGCGCTTCCGTCTCATGGCGCCCATCGTTGACACGCTCAACAGCGCAATTCTCTCCGCCGAAAAACCCTCTTCCGAGCCGCTTCACCGCGTTCGCGCCAACGCCTTCTTGTAACCCTTTCAAGTAATTTCGCCCATGTTTTCCGCCAAAAAACGCCCAATTCTGGGTACTTTCGGCTGAAAACCCCAAAAATACCTGTGGAAACAGGTGTTTTGACATTGACAAACACTCTGCAACGCGCGATGGTGAATCACGGCGCGGTTCTCCGCACCCGCATAAACACTGACGATTTGGTGCGGTGCAGAAGGCGGCAAGGCGGGATCCCGGACTCACCAGAGTGGACGTTCACCATCCGCTGCGGTGGTCCCGATGGCCCCTCACAAAATTCGTTTCAAAGGAGTTCCCTCAATGGCAAAAGGCATGACCAAGACACAGCTCGTCCGCGCAATGGCGGAAAAGCTCGAGCTCACGAACAAGCAGACCGCAGCATTCTTCGAGACCCTCGCAGAGACCGCTGTGAAGGAAACCAAGAAGAACGGCGAGTTCACCATCCCCGGCCTCGGCAAGCTTGTCAAGGCGGAGCGCAAGGCCCGCATCGGTCGCAACCCCCAGACCGGCGAGGCCATCAAGATCAAGGCCAAGACCGTTGTGAAGTTCCGCGTCGCCAAGGCCGCGAAGGACACCATCGCGCCGCCCAAGAAGTAACTGGGCTTCGCACGAATCAAGATCGCACGAAAGGCCGGAGCTCTGCTCCGGCCTTTCGTGTCTCTGCTGCAAATTCTCTCAGCTCGCTTCGGAAACGGCGGGCGTCTCCTTTGGCCGCGGCAGAAACGCCTTCACGACGATCCACGCACCCAGCGAAATCAGCACACCGCGAATCATCAGCATCGAGTTGAAGTTCCACCCAAACACCACGTACGTGATCACCACGCCCACCATGTAGATCTCGCCGAAGACGCCCTGCACCCAGTGCGGCTTCTTCCCCGCCGCCGGAACCTGCGGCGACGGAGCGGGCAAAAACCGCGGCACCGCGTTTCGATACGCCATATAGGGCTCGCCAAACCCCGCCGTCAGAAACGGCTCTTCCGCAAGCGCCAGCCGCACCTGCAGCAGCCAGACCAGCACAATGCAGAACACCGCTCCGCTCGGCGGCATCAGGATCGACAAACCGCACGTATGCAGAATCGTCCCGAGGTACAGCGGGTTGCGCGTCCTGCGATACGGCCCATCTGCCAGCAGGGCGTCGCCATGCATCTGCGGCGATTGCACCACGCTCACACCGACGTATGACGCTCCCCACACGCGCAGCCACGCGCCCAGGGTCAGCAACACAATCGCCGCGATCAGTACACCATCCGTCGCCGCGATGAACGACAGCCATCCCGTGCGCGACAGCCATGACGAGAGCACCAGCCACGTCCGCAGCCGCGTCCATCCCAGCGCGTCACACCAAGGCGCCCAGAAGCCCAGCGTGAAAATCACCGCATGCAGAAACCACCGAAACCTGTATTCGAACTTCGTTGCACCCATCAGAAACTATCCACCCTCACTTCATCCTCACTCACCGGCGCAGTATTCACCGCGACCGCGCTCAGCGTATCCACGCTCGCCGGCGCCCCCTCATCCTTGTAAATCACGCCGCTCTTCATCACAAAGCTCACATGTTCGAGCACGCGAATATCCTTCAGCGGATCGCCGCTTACGGCAATCACATCCGCCCACTTGCCCGGCTCCAGCGACCCAACCTTGTCCGTCCATCCCATCAGGTCCGCTGCGTTCAGCGTCGTCGTCTTCAGCGCCTCCAGCGGAGTCATCCCAAACTGGTTCACATAGACATCCAGTTCGTGCGCGTTCAATCCATGCGGATACACGGCGGCGTCGGTGCCCATCGCAACCTTCACTCCGCTCTCAATCGCATGCCGCGCATTTTTCTTCTCCACTGCGGCCACGTCGGCCATCTTCTGCGCATAGAACGGCGGCAGATGTCCGTACTCGCGCTGCCAGTCGATGAGGTACGCCGTGGGCACAAAGTACGTTCCATGCTTCTTCATCATCGCAATGTCTTCATCGTTCATGTAACTTCCATGCTCAATCGAATCGACGCCAGCCTCGCTCGCCCACAGAATTGCCTGCGCCCCATGCGCATGAGCCGCTACCTTCCGCCCCAGCCGGTGCGCGTCGGCCACAATCGCCTGCATCTCTTCCAGCGTGTACTGCGAGGCCTGCGGATCGTCCCCCTTCGAAAGCACACCTCCGCTCGCACCAATCTTGATCAGATCCGCGCCATATTTGATGTTGCGTCTCACCATGTGCTGCACCGCGGCGATACCGTCCGCCACGCCATCGCCCTGCACGTTGTACTGCGCCGGCAGCAGATTCTCATCCATGTGCCCGCCCGTGATGCCCAGCGGAGGTCCGCTGACCTGCATATGCGGCCCGGGAATATGCCCCGCATTGATCTCATCGCGGAGCGCCACGTCGGTGAACCCATCCGCGCCAACATTGCGCACCGTCGTGAACCCAGCCTCCAGCGTGGTCTTCGCATTCTCCACGCCGATGATCGCCTCCTTCGCCGGCGTCATCGACAGCTCGAAGTAGGGATCGAAGTTCGTCGTCATCGTGAGGTGCGTGTGCACATCGATCATCCCGGGCAGCACCGTGTCGTTGCTTAGATCAACGACCCGATCGCCTTCCTTGGCGGGCGTGTCTGCCGTCTTCGCCAAGCCCACAATTTTGTCGCCCTCGACAATCACCGTCTCGTCTGGCAACTCATTGCCCGTGTGCACATCGATCACATGGCCTGCACGAATCAGCGTCCGCTCCGCACGCGGCTGGTAGGTCTGCTGCGCCCACGCGCTCATTGCCATACACAACAGCCCGCACGAAAGCACACGCATGCGCATCATTGTCTCCTTTGGAACTGATCGGAAGCTGGACACAGTCTAACGCCGCCGCCTAACGGTTCGGCTGATTGCTGACGATTTCCTTGCCGCCGCCTTTCGCAATCACATACACCGGACCATTCACCTTCGGCAGCTTGTTCGGCGGGTCCGTCAGCGACTGCCATAAAAAAATTCGCTGCGGCCCGCTCCACTTCGCCGCGAAACTCTCCGGGGTCTCAAAGATCTTCGGCGCATCCAAAAAGAAGCTTCCGTACCAAAGATTCGAGCTCCGCCCCTGCAGGATATGAATGTTGTTGCGCTTCAGATAGAAGCCCAGCGTCGACCCCGACTCATACTCGCCATGAATCGCGACCATGTCCTGTGGCTGCACGATCGGCGCGATCTTCTCCGCCAGTTGCGCCGAGCTGATCACCGGCGCGAATGTCACCAGGCCCATGTGTGCCGCCAGCAGAAACCCAAACGCTCCCGCCGCCATCGCCACATTCGCCTGCATCGGCCGCGCCCGACGGCGCAGCAGCAATGACGCGAGCGGCCCAGCCACCAGGCTCACCGCCGCCAGAATCAGCGGCACGCGAAACAAGCCAAGCGCCTCCGCATTCAGATCCAGAAAGTGTCCCATGCTCATTGCGTAGTCGCTCGGGTGTTCGCTCAGCATCGACGCGAGATCGACATGCCCCATCGGTGTATGCGCGCGCAGCAGTATGCCGATCACCGCCACAGCAAACAATCCGCCCAGCACAAGCAGCACCTCGGTCGCATGGATCGCTGCCTGCCCAGCCCGAATCAGACGCAGAGCTTCCTCGTGTTCGCGCCCCGGCGCCACTACCATCGACCCTGCCTTCGCCCATCGCGGCCGGAAGTGATCGACGTACGCGAGCCATCCCGCGCCCAGCACCGCGAGCGCCGGGAACGCCGGCATTACGTAGTACTCCTGCCGCGTTGAGAACAGAAAGAACAGCAGCACAAAAGCAGCCCACACCGCCAATAGCAATCGTGCGCGAAATTTCAGCGGCAGATCATGGCGCCGGAACTGACCGCGCCACTTCTGGCTTCGTGCGGGCAGGGCCCATCCTGCCGCCTTGAACCCGAAAGCCGACCACGGCATCATCCATATCAGGCACAGTCCCCAGAACAGCACCAGCGGCACAGTGTCGTAGTCATGCGGCACGCGCAGGTTCAAGTACCGCAGCACGTGCTCGTTCATGAAGTAGAACCAGAACCATCCGCGCACATTGCCATCCGTCGGCAGCGGCACAATCCAGTGCCCATGCACAAAACGAAACGGCGTCGGATGCCCCTCGGTCGGATTCGCCAGCCCTCCCAGCACATGCCACGGCGCTGCAATCACCAGGAACACCACCAGTGAGCTCCACGGACAAAGGGCCATCACGCGCGCCCATCCGCGCCTCCATCCTCGCGACAGCCACAGGTAGATCAGCACCGTGGCGACCGGAAACACAACGCCGATCAAGCCCTTCGTGAGTACATTCAGTGCGCAGCTGGCCGCAAAGCCCCAGCAATACCACCGCAGAGCGCGCACACTCGCGGGGTTCTTTACTGTCCCATCCAGTTCCTCTGTACGCCAGAAACAC
This sequence comes from Candidatus Aquilonibacter sp., assembly GCA_035504135.1. GTDB lineage: Bacteria > Acidobacteriota > Terriglobia > Terriglobales > Acidobacteriaceae > Granulicella. The sequence goes on from DATJSM010000005.1 coordinate 22,392, forward strand.
CACAGGCCCAAGGCAATCCACAGACACACCATCCCATCCGGAATCGTGATCCGGGTGAAGATGAAGATCCCAAAGCTCGACAGCAGAATCAGCGCCGCGTACAGCCCCGCATTCGCCGACCGAAACATCCTCCGCGCGAAGCTTTCGCACACGAGCGCCAGCGCGAGCACCGCAAAGGCCAGCGGCAGCCGCACCGCGACCGTCCTCGCCACCGGCCCCGTCAGTCCAACCACGCCAAATGCCTTGAGGCAGCCCGCCATCGACCAGTACAGCAGCGGTGCCTTCTCCAGATACCGGATCCCATTCGCATACAGCGTCACATAGTCGTGGCGCAGCAACATCTCGCGTGCCACCTCCGCGTGCACGGAATCCGCATCATCCAGCAGCGGCGGCCGCACCAGCGCAAAGCTCGCGTAGAACGCAGCCCACAGAACCACAATCCACATCAGCACCGCTCGCCCACGACGCGGCACCGTCAACGTATGCTCCACCGTGTTCACGCCGACTTGCTCACTCACATCTTCAAGTCTAAGTGCGGGGGAGATCAGAAATCAGAGAACAGAGACCATTCCTCCCGTTTGCCTGATGTCTAATCTCTGTTCTCTGTTCTCCATGCACTCCCGTACACTCATCCTCGATGCCTCAGATTCGTCAGATGCGCCCCATCGCCGCCGGCCGCGCGCCCGAACTCGTGCAGCTCGACGGCGCCGCAAGGCCTGGTCCACCGACTGATTTCATCTACGATGACTGGTACCCTGCGCTCCGCACCGACACACTCGACGAGCCGCAGACGACGACCCTTCTCAACATCCCGCTTCTCATCGGCCGCAAGCACGACGGATCGCTCTTCGCCTTGCGAGATCTCTGCCCGCACCGCGGTATCCCACTCTCGGCCGGCTGGTTTGATGGCGAAACCGTCCAGTGCAAATACCACGGCTGGCGCTTCGAGCCCTGTTCCGGTCGCTGCCAAGAGATCCCCTCGCTGACCTCACACGACACCCTCGAGCCCACCAAGATCTTCGCCAATGCCTTTCCGGTGGCCGAGCGCGACGGCTACGCCTGGGTCTACATTCCCACGCCAGGAGCCGGCCGCATCACTCGCGAAGACGAAGCTTCACTGCCATCCGTTCCCGAGCTGCCAAACTTCTCCAAACGCTTCCGCACCGCACACCTCTCCGCCGACCTGCCGTGCAACGTTGACCACGGCATCATCGGCCTCATGGACCCCGCGCACGGCCCCTTCGTCCACCGCGCCTGGTGGTGGCGCAGCGGAGCCTCCATCCACGAAAAGACCAAGCGCTTCGAACCCATCGTCAGCCCTGACGGCGACCACGACGGCTTCCGCATGTCCGCGCACGCACCCAGTTCCAATTCCGCGCCCTACAAGCTTCTCGGGCGTCCCGTCACCACCATCGACTTCACCCTTCCCAACCGCCGCACCGAGACGATCGTCGCCGAAAATCCGCGCGATAAATCCAAGTCGGCGCGCTGGTTCTCGTCGCTCACGACCGTCACGCCGATCACGCCCTCGACCTGCCGGATTGACGTGGTCGCCGCGTGGAACATCGGTTACTATGTTCCGTTCGCTACGTCTCTGGTAAGGCTCTTTGGGGCCCGTTTTGTGAAGCAGGATCAACAAACCATGGTCGAACAGGCCCGCGGCCTCCGCTCCAATCCCGGCCTGATGCTGATCGACGACGCCGACAAGCCGGCCAAGTGGTACTTCGCTCTGAAGCAGCGCCGCCTCACCGGCCAAGGTTCCCATCCGCTTCCGGGCCCGATCGACCTCCACTGGCGCAGCTAGTCCGGCGCGCAGACCCCCTCCCCCCTATCTGTGCGCAAAGTCTTGATATAAGGAGACTTGAAGGTGGACTTCCCTTTATAAAGTCTTGATTGCAAAGACCCGGATCGCCGCCAGCGAACGCACTTTTTTCGGGGGGGGGGGTGAAGCCTGTGATTGGGGTTCCTTAGGGTCTGATCTTCCGCTCCGCGTACCGGGTGGCGCGTTCCAGCAGCTCTGGTCCGCCCTCGACGATGCGCCCATGCCCGGCCACGTACCGCCGGATGGGCAGATCCAGGAGCCGACGCGCGCTGGCAAGCGCCGTCGGCCGATGCCATGTCGCCAATCGGGTCAGCGGAAAGTACGGCGGGCCGAAGCCGCTGATGTGGACCTCGCCGCCTACGGTCACCAACGCGTCGCCGGCGTAGAGGGTTCCGTCGCGTTCGTCGAAGTAGGCGAGATGACCCGGCGTGTGGCCGGGCGTCGCCATAACCCGCAGTGAGCCATAGAGCTCGCCATCGCTGAGAAGGTGCGTCGGTCTGGTCGCCGCGCCCGGAAAGCTGCCCTTCACCTTGCACTGCGGCTCGCCGGGATCGAGCGAGCGGTCCTGCGCGGGCTTCTTCGGCAGCAGCCGGGCCTCGCGCGCTCCGATCGCGATCTGCACCTCGCCCAGGGCCGCGGCCAGCGCATCCAGCGAACCGATGTGGTCGCCGTGCGCGTGCGTCAGCAGCACTCTCGCAATCGGCTCCTGCGCGATTGAGCGTGCAGCCTCAATGATGCTTTGCGTTCCACCCGACACAGTCGTATCAATCAGCGTGAAACTGTCGCTCTCGCGAACGAGATAGCAGTTCACGAATCCGAAACGCGTCCCCTGGGAACCAAACGCCGAAAAATTACGCAGTTTCATAATGAGATACCAGTATCTTCCATTGGCTGAGACGGGGCTTTCCGTACTGTAGGTTTGGCCGCGAAGCCTCTATACAATGAATATGTGCAGAATCACGGTCAGCCAAACGCCGCGATGCAGCGCATTCTCAAGCTATCGCTGGGCCTGACGTTCCTTTATATTCTCGCGACCTTCATCTTCGGTCTGCGGGCGCATTCTCTTGCGCTGTTGTCAGAGGCCGGGCACAATGTCTCTGACTTTCTCGCGCTGGGGCTCAGCTTCTTCGCCGTCTACCTGCAAACGCGACCAGCAACCGACCAGCGTACTTTCGGCTATCAACGCGCTGGCGTGCTTGCGGGATTCGTTAACGCGCTGACGCTGATCGCGCTGTCCGTGTGGCTAGCGATTGCGGCTATCCACCGCTTCGCGGTCCCGGTTTCCGTGCATGCGGATACGATGATGATCGTGGCCGCCGCGGGCGTGGTAATGAATGGAGCGATTGCGGCTCTGCTGTGGAAGTTTTCCGGGGACGTAAATATTCGCAGCGTCTTCCTGCACATGCTGGGCGACACCATCTCCACGGCCGCCGTGATCATTGGTGGCCTGTTCATCCACATCACCGGTCTCGAGTGGATCGACCCTCTTCTCTCGCTACTGATCGCCGCGATGATCCTCTGGAGCTCGTGGTCGATCGTTCGTGAGACGCTGCACATCCTGCTCGAAGGCACGCCTCGTTCGGTCGACCTGAACGAAATCCGAACCGCCATGCAGGGCGTCGAGGGCGTTGTGGGCATTCACGATCTGCACGTCTGGAGCCTGACCGCACAGTCGCATGCGCTGGCGAGCCACGTGCAGGTGATCGAGATGACGATGAGCGAATGCGAAGCTGTGCTAGATCGGCTGAATCACCAGCTACGCGACCACTTCGGCATCCACCATACGACGATCCAGCTCGAAGTGACCGACTGCGCTACGGTCGACGGATGCAGCCAGCCGCCGCGTCCCGACGTCGTCGATGGCCACTCGCACCACCATCATGGTCCCGCACACAGCCACGCTCATTGAGGGATCAGGAAACAAAGATGCAGGGAGTCAACAAAACGATTCGCTTCCTGGCTTCTGATTTCCTGAATGCTTCCTAATGTTTCCTAGACCAGCTGCGCGTCGAGCGAGATCTCCGCGGCCTTGAGCAGACGCGAGATGGGGCATCCCTCCTTCGCCTTCTTCGCGATCTCCTCGAACTTTGCCTTGTCGATGCCCGGCACAGAGGACTTGCTCTTGAGATGAATCTTCGTGACGGTGGGCCCGCCCGGCAGCATCTCCAGCGTGACCACGGCTGTCGTGTCTACTGACGTTGCGGTATGTCCTGCAGTTGCGAGCTCGTTGGCGAAGGCCATCGAGAAGCAGCCGGCATGGGCCGCTGCGATCAGCTCCTCCGGGTTGGTGCCGGCGCCGTTCTCAAACCGCGTGCTGAAGCTGTACTGCGAATCTTTGAGGACGCCGCTCTGCGTGCTGATCGCTCCCTTGCCGTCCTTCAATCCGCCACGCCACACTGCCGATGCGCTGCGATCCATGATTTCTCTCCTTTGCAGGTTCAGATGCAAGATACGAGATACGAGATTCGAGATGCAACGGAAGTCATCGTATCTCGTTTCACGCTTCTCGTTCTTTTGGCTACGCGCTGTGCAGATAGATGAATCGCAACAGAAAGAGCACCGCAAGCAGATACAGCATCCAGTGCTGGCGGCGGCCGTGTCCGGTCATCAGCTCCAATACGGCGAAGCTGATGATGCCGAACGAGAGCCCCGTGGCGATCGAGTAGGTCAGCGGAATTGTGAGGATGGTGAGAAACGCAGGTACCGCAACGCGCGGTTCGTTCCAATCGATGCGGGCTGCGCCTGCCACCATGAGCGCACCGACGAGAATCAGCGCCGGCGAGGTGGCGAACGCGGGAATTGCGCCGACGGCCGGCGCTACAAAGATCGCCAGCAAAAACAGGATGCCGGTGACGATGGCTGTCACGCCAGTGCGGCCTCCGACGGCGACGCCGGATGCGCTTTCGATGTAGCTGGTGACCGTAGATGTGCCGGCGAGCGAACCGATGACGGTCGAGCTGGCGTCGGCGAAGAAGATGCGGTCGAGCCGCGGAATCGTGTGGTCCTCGGCGATGAGGCCGGCGCGTTCGGTGACGGCGACCAGCGTGCCGATGTTGTCGAAGAGATCCACGAAGAGGAAGACGAAGATTATTTCGAGCGCATTAAGGCGCAGAGCACCGCGAATGTCGAGGTGAAATGCGGTCTGTCGCAGGGCCATCGGCGAAAAGCTCATCGGCTGCCAATGCACCTGGCGGCACAGGATGCCGAGCAACATTGTGCCGAGGACGCCGATCAGCATGGCCGCGCGCACGCGGAAAGCCTGCAGCACGGCGATGAGGAGAATGCCGAAGACGGCCAGCAGGGTCTCCGGTGCGTGGAGATTGCCGAGGGCGACGGTGGTCGTTGGGCTCGGAACGATGATGCCGGCATTGCGCAGCCCGATGAGCGCGATGAAGAGCCCGATGCCGCCCGCAACCGCGGCGTGCAACTGATACGGAATGGCCGCGAGCAGCCGTTGCCGGATGCCGCCGTAGGTGAGCAGAAGAAAGATGACTCCGGAGATGAACACCGCTCCTAGCGCGGTCTGCCACGGCACGCCCATGCCCTTCACGACCGTGTAGGTGAAGTAGGCATTGAGGCCCATGCCCGGCGCGAGGGCCAGCGGATAGTTCGCGAGCGCGCCCATCACGATGGAGCCGAAGGCCGCGCAGAGGCAGGTCGCGATGGTCACTGCCGCAACGGGCATGCCGGTCTGCGCCAGGATCGATGGGTTCACGAAGATGATGTAGGCCATCGTGATGAAGGTCGTCAGCCCGGCGAGCAGCTCGGTGCGCCAGTCGGTGCCGTGCTCCGCGAAGCGGAAGTATTGTTCCAGTCGGCTGTGCATTCGTCGGCTGGCTCTCCTCACAAGGAAGATGGCGGAGCGGTGATTGGCCACAGGATAGCGCGTTCAAGAGCTCAATCGACGCCGATGTCTTCGTTCCACACCTCAGGATGTGCGGCGATGAAGCCGTTCAGCAGATCGACGCACTCCTGCGAGTCGAGATCGACGACCTCGATTCCGAGCGAGCGGAGCCAGTCGATGCCGCCCTGGAAGGTGCGCGATTCGCCGACGATCACCTTGCGGAAGCCGAACTGACGCACAAGGCCGCTGCAGTACCAGCAGGGCGCGAGCGTGGTCACCATAGTCAGGTCGCGGTAGCTGCGCTGGCGGCCGGCGCGGCGAAAGGCGTCGGTCTCGCCGTGAATCGAGGGATCGTCCTGCTGGACGCGGCGATTATGGCCGCGGCTGAGGAGCGTGCCGTCTGCGCGAAAGATTGCCGCACCGATGGGGATGCCGCCCTCGGCAAGGCCGATGCGCGCTTCCTCGATTGCAACTCCGAGCTTTGCCACGTCGGTGTCGAAGGTCTTCGCCATGTCGCACAGGATAGCGCGCTCGAACACGCGGTAGCATGGATGCGAGCTTATGAACACGATCTTCAGTCTTCGCTCTCTCGTCGGCGCGATCTGGGTTGGCCTCGCGCTGGGCGCCGGTCATGCGCAACAGCCCGCCGCTTCCGCAACGCTCACGATCGACCCCTCGCAAATCGTCAACCCGGTCAGTCCGACGCTCTATGGCCTGATGACCGAAGAGATCAATCACTCCTACGACGGCGGCCTGTATGCAGAGATGGTGCGCAACCGGACGATGCATGGGAGCTGGTCGGGACCCGAAGGATGGACGGTGGTGCAGCATGGAGGCTCGGCAGCGGCGTTGGAAGTGGATCGCACGACCGGGCCCAGCGCGGCGCTGGCGGAGAGCCTGCGGGTCAAGGTGGAATCGGCAGGCGAATCAGGCGCCGTGGGTGTGGCGAATTCCGGCTGGTGGGGCATGGCGGTGCGTCCGCGCACCACGTATCACGGATCGTTTTATGCAAAGAGTGAGGGCGAGATCGGTCCGGTCAGCGTCAAGCTGATCAACGACAACACCGGAGCGGTGATCGCGAAGGCGGAGGTACCGCTGCGTGGCTCGTCGCCGGCAAATGGATGGTCGCGCTACGAATACACGTTGAGCACTGGCGATGTCACGCCCTCCACCCGGAACCATCTGGAACTGACGGTTTCGCGACCGGGCACACTTTGGCTACAGCTGGTCTCGCTGTTCCCGCCGACGTACGACAATACGCCGAACGGCAACCGCATCGACCTGATGGAGCGGCTGGCTGCGATGCATCCGCACTTCCTGCGGCTGCCGGGAGGGAACTATCTCGAGGGTGACAGAATCGCCGATCGTTTCGATTGGAAGAAGACCATCGGGCCGCTGGTTGACCGGCCGGGACACCAGGCGCCGTGGAGTTACTGGTCCACCGATGGCCTGGGCCTGCTCGAGTTCCTCGAATGGTGCGAGGACCTGAAGATTGAGCCGGTGCTGGCTGTTTATGCGGGCTACTCGCTGCACGGCGAACATGTAACGCCAGGGAAAGACCTTGAGCCTTACGTGCAGGACGCGCTGGATGAGGTGCAATACGTCACCGGCGACACGTCGACGAAGTGGGGTGCCGAGCGCGCGAAGGACGGCCACCCTGCGCCGTTCCCGTTGCACTACATCGAGATCGGCAATGAGGATCAGTTCGACAAGTCGGGCTCGTACCCGGCGCGGTTTGCACAGTTTGCCGAGGCGCTGCACAAAGAGTATCCGCAGTACAAGCTGATCGCGACGACGCCGGTAACGGAGACCGAGGCCGCCGCGCAGCCGGATGTAATCGACGACCATTACTACAAGTCGCCGGCGGACATGTTCGCGCTGGTCCATCATTATGACGACGCGCCGCGGACGGGACCGAAGGTGTTCGTCGGGGAGTGGGCGACGCGCTCCGGCACGCCGACACCGAACTTCGGCGACGCGCTGGGCGACGCTGCGTGGATGGCCTCGATGGAACGCAATAGCGACCTGATCGTGATGGCGAGCTATGCTCCGCTGCTGGTGAACGTAAACCCCGGCGCGATGCAGTGGGCAACGGATTTGATCGGCTATGATGCGCTGAACAGTTACGGCTCACCGAGCTACTATGCACAGTGCCTGTTCTCGGCGCATCTCGGCGATGGAACCGCAAAGACATCCGTTAACGGCGCGGGGCCGCGATTCTTCTACTCCGCGACGGTGTCGTCGGACACGCATACGCTGCATTTGAAGCTGGTGAACGCGTCGAACCTGCCGCAGCCGCTGAACCTTTCCATCAACGGACTCGGCACAGGCAGGCACACTGCAGAGGTGAACACGCTGCACGCCGCGACGTTTGAAGCAACGAACTCCATCACGAACCCGGATGCGATTCGGCCCGTTGTATCCACGCTGCGCTTCAGCGGCGCGGAGACGCAGCACACGGTGGCTCCGCTGACGATTGAGGTGATCGACCTTCCGCTGAAGTTATCTATCGAGGCCACCAGGTGACATAGAGCCCAACGTACTCGTCGACCTTCATCGCCTCCAGCTTTGACTGCTCCGAGGATGCGTCCAGAATTCGATGCTGCTGCGCGGCGTCAAAACGCCGCGCGAGATTCGCGCGGAATTTTTCGAGCAGCAGCGGAATACCTTCACCACGGCGGCGCTTGTGGCCGATGGGATACTCGACTACAACTTGGGGAAGCGTCGTGCCGTCGTTGAGTTCAATGGTGAGCGCGTTGGCGATCGAACGCTTCTCAGGATCATGGTAGTCGGCGGTGAACTGCGGGTCTTCCGTACAGGTGATCTTGGCGCGGAGCGTGTCGATACGCGGATCGGCGGCTATTTTGTCTTCGTAGTCGTCTGCCGTGAGACGGCCGAAGATCAGTGGCACCGCAACCATGTACTGGATACAGTGATCGCGGTCTGCCGGATTATTGAGCGGCCCCTGCTTGTCAATGATGCGGATCGCCGCTTCATGCGTGCGAATAACAACGCGCTTGATGTCGGCGGTGTCGAGGCCGAGCGCAGTCAGCTCGCGATGAAGCGTCATTGCTGCTTCCACCGCGGTCTGCGAATGAAACTCCGCGGGAAATGAAATCTTGAACAGCACATTCTCCATCACGTAGCTGCCGTACGGGCGCTGGAATTTGAACTCCTTGCCGCGGAAGCTGACGTCATAGAAGCCCCATGTCTTCGCGGTAAGCACGCTTGGATATCCCATCTCACCGGTTTGCGCGATGAGTGCGAGTCGCACCGCCCGCGATGTCGCATCACCGGCCGCCCAGCTCTTGCGCGAGCCCGTGTTCGGCGCGTGGCGGTAGGTGCGCAGCGACTGGCCGTCGACCCACGCGAGGGACACCGCATTCAACATCTGCTCGCGCGTGAGACCGAGAAGGTGCGAGACCACCGCAGTGCTGGCCACCTTCACCAGCACAACGTGATCGAGGCCAACTTTATTAAACGAGTTTTCGAGCGCGAGGCAGCCCTGGATTTCGTGCGCCTGAATCATGGCCGTGAGGACGTCGCGCATGGTGAGCTGTTTGCCGTTGCGCGAGAGCCAGTCCGCGACAGCCAAGATGCCGCCGAGATTGTCCGACGGATGACCCCACTCGGCCGCGAGCCAAGTGTCGTTGAAGTCCAGCCAGCGAATCATTGCGCCAATGTTGAACGCGCCCTGCACCGGATCGAGCTCGTAGCTTGTGCCGGGGACGCGTGTGCCGTTCTTCATCGTGACGCCCGGAACAATGGGCCCGAGCAGCTTGGTGCAGGCGGGATACTCGAGCGCCTGCAGACCGCAGCCCAGCGTATCCAGGAGACAATAGCGCGCCGTCTCATACGCGAGTGAGCTGGCGATTTTGAAGTCGCGCACGTGGTCGACGATGTTGACGATGACCTGATCGAAAGGGGGCCGGACGTTAGAGATGTGCTGCGACATTCGTTATGCTCGCTCCTCGATGGGCACAAACGTCAGATCCTCGGGACCGGTGTAGTTCGCAGACGGACGAATAATCTTGCCGTCGGTGCGCTGCTCCATCACATGCGCGCTCCATCCTGACGTGCGCGCGATGGCGAAGATCGGCGTGAACATCGCGGTGGGGATCCCCATCACGTGGTAGCTGACGGCAGAGAACCAGTCGAGATTGGGGAACATCTTCTTGATCTCCCACATCACGGTTTCCAGGCGCTCCGCGACGTTGTACATCGCCATGTCATTGGCGGTTTGGGAGAGATCATGTGCGATCTTCTTGATAACAACATTGCGCGGGTCAGTGACGGTGTAGACAGGATGCCCGAATCCGATGATGACCTCCTTGTTGGCGACTCGCGCGCGGATGTCCTTCTCGGCCTGGTCCGGAGAGCTGTAACGCTGTTGGATCTCCAGCGCGACCTCGTTGGCTCCGCCGTGCTTCGGTCCCTTCAACGCGCCGATAGCGCCAGCGATCGATGAGTAGATATCCGATCCGGTCCCGGCAATCACGCGCGCAGTGAACGTGCTGGCATTGAACTCGTGTTCTGCATAAAGAATGAGGGAAACATGCATCGCTCGCACCCACTCGGCTTGTTGTTCGGGGCTGTGGGCACCGAGGGTCTCGCCATGCAGCAGATGCAGAAAGTGGCCGCCGATGGAGTCGTCGTCGGTCTCCACCTCGATCCGCTTGCCGCCATTGGCGAAGTGATGCCAGTACAGCAGCATGGATCCGAGCGAAGACATGAGACGGTCGGCGATGGGCAGCGCAGTCGCGGGCGCGTGGGTCAGGTTTTCGAGGTGTGGCTCCGGTTCCAGCGCGCCAAGCACGCTGACGCCCGTGCGCAATACGTCCATAGGATGCGTGTCCCGTGGAAGCTGCTCAAGGGCGGTCTTCACGCCCTGCGGCAGGCCGCGCAGACCGCGCAGGCGCAGCTTGTAGGCCGCGAGCTCCGTCAGCGTGGGCAGCTTCCCATAGAGGAGCAGGTACGCCACCTCTTCGAACTCGCACTTCGCCGCTAGGTCGTAGATGTCGTAGCCGCGATAGTGGAGGTCGTTGCCCGTGCGGCCCACCGTGCAGAGCGCGGTGTTGCCGGCAGTGACACCGGACAACGCGACAGATTTTTTTGGTTTGAAGCCGGTAGACGCCGGCGCGGTAGCTGTAGCTGTAGCTGTGTCGCTCATGGGATCCTGCCTGTTCACGATTGTGCTTTGGTCTGCTCTTTTGCGAAGAGTTCGTCGAGCTTCTGCTCGTACGAGTGGTAGTCGAGGAAGTCGTAGAGGTCGGCGCGGGTCTGCATGATGTCCACGACCGGGCGCTGCGTGCCATCGTTGCGAATCGCCTCGTAGACGCGCAGGGCCGCGGCGTTGGCGGCGCGAAATGCTGATAGCGGATACAGTGCGATGCCTGCGCCGACGCTGCGCAACTCATCGAGCGTGAAGAGCGGCGTCGAGCCGAACTCCGTCAGATTTGCGAGGACCGGAACGGCGGTGCGCTCGGCGAAGGCGCGATAGTGCTGGAGTTCGCGCACCGCCTCCGGAAAGATCATGTCTGCGCCTGCTTCGACGCATGCTGCAGCGCGGTCCAGAGCTGCCTGCAGTCCTTCGGACGCAAGGGCGTCGGTTCGGGCCATGATGACGAAGCTTTCATCCGTGCGGGCGTCGACTGCGGCTTTGATGCGATCGACCATCTCTTCACTGGAGACGATCTGTTTGCCCGGCCGATGGCCGCAACGTTTGGCCTGCACCTGGTCTTCGATATGGCAGCCGGCCGCGCCCGCTTTGGTGAGCGAGCGAATCGTTCGGGCTATGTTGAACGCTCCACCGAAGCCGGTGTCCGCATCGACCAGCAGGGGCAGCGAGCATACGTCGGTGATGCGGCGCACGTCGATTAGAACGTCATCGATTGTCGATATGCCGAGATCGGGCATGCCGAGCGAGCCGGCCGCGACGCCGCCGCCCGAAAGATAGACGGCGCGATAGCCCGTGCGCTCCGCCATGCGCGCGTGATACGCGTTGATCACGCCGACAATCTGCAGCGGCTGCTCCTTGCGAACCGCCTCACGGAGCCGCGCTCCGGGTGTGCCTGCATCATTCATCGTGGTGTTCCGAAGCGACAATTCGAGAATCGCGCCAGAGAGTCATCCTAGCAGTTCGGGCCAGCGATGTTCACGGCGTCTGCGACTTCGCCAGCTTTCCGTCCGGGCACATGCAATGGTGGAACGCCACGGGGTCACGCTCGCGGAGCGAACAGCTGTACTCCGGCCAGAGCCGCTGCAATCCAAGCGCGGCGAAGGTTCCGCCGCCGGTCAGGAAGTATTTCTCATAGGTGCGGCTGACTTCGTCCTCGCCGGTTTTGTCGTCGATGAGGTTTGAAGTCAGCTTCTGCACCGACGCGGCTGAGAAGTCCGGCAGCCCGTACGCCTTGGAGAATCGGTACTCCAGTCCCCATCCCGTGCCCTGCGCCGTGGAAGCCGAATACACCTCGTAGTCCTTCAGCGTCGCGGTCTGCGGCGCAACCTGTGCGACGATAAACGCCGGCTCGTTGCCGTTGATTGGCGAGATGGAGGGCACCAGTTTGACGGGCACCACAGCGTTCGAGTCTTCGCCTCCCTCTTGCTTTGCGCTTTCGATCAGCTTGATCTCGTCCATGTGCGTATGCGCAAAGATGGCGAGGCGGACGATGTCACTGAAATCGGCAATCGTGTCGCCGAGGGCTTCGCTGGAGAGAAACATCTGCGGCTGTTTGACGTTGCACGCCTCACCGGGAGCGAAAAGATAGCGGTGATACGTCGCATAGATATCCACACCGGGCGGAATGTGCGCCATTACCCAGACCTGCTCTCCGGCGTCGCGCGCTTCGGTGAGCTGCTTGCGGAGCCACGCGATCTGCTGCTCAGCGGGGGCGTTGTTCGCCTGGCCGTTGCAGTCGAGATGATGGGTCGATTCAAAGATGTCCTGCAGCACGATCAGCCGCGTGTCATGGATCGGCGACGGAAGAGTGACCGTGTAATCGCCCAGATGCGGAAAAGTCGCGCGGAAGGATTCGCGGTTGGCCGCGTCAGGAATATCGGCCGCGAATACTTTCGCGACCGACTTCAGAAACGCGCTGTCGGGTTCGTCACGGTAGTCGCCGCAGCCCGAGTCGTTGTTGCCCAGGGCAAAGTAGATCGGCGTCTTCGGAAAGGATTCATGGATCTGTTGCGCTACGAAAGCCACCGTCTTCGCGGCAAAGAAGGAAAGCTCCTCGGAGGTGGCACCGGAGAAGAGCTTTTGCGACCGGCAGATGAAGCCATGGGCCAACAGATCTCCGCTCACGGTGATGAATAAAGGCGATGGCTCCTGCTGGCGCGCTTCGCGAAGGCTCGACCGCAGCAGCGTCCAGGTCGTGTCTTCGCCGCGAATCTTGCAGGCCCTCTGCAGTTCACTGAAGCTGCTCAATCGCGTGGCGGAGTCCCGCTTGTCGAGGATGGCCGGCCACTCCGATATCGGCAGATGCCGTAGAGCGAGCGCCTTCGCAGGATCGTGAAACGGGTCAAAGTGCAGATCGCTGAGCATCAGCACATTGACATTCGGCGGCTGGCGCTTCGGTGTGGGAGCGCACCAGCCTGCCATACCAACGGAAAGCAGCAAAGCGAAAAAGATCAGCCGATAAAGAGAGGAGCGCAAACGGAGACCCCGCAGAGAGACTCAGAGACAAAGTACGTGCCGGCTTGCCAGCGTCCAGTCTAGTGTCTTCCGATGCTTCTTGCGACGCGAGAGTCTTGATTTCATTGGGGTGCGTTCTAATGAATGCATGGATCGCATCCCATTTGACGACCTGCGCGATCGCATCGAAGCCGTCCTGCTGGCGCTTGGGTTAGGAGAACGCGCTGCGCTCGCAGCCCGTTTGATCGCCGAGACCGACCGCGATGGTGTTCGAACCCACGGCATCGCGCGGTTGCCTCGCTTCGCCGAAATGGTTCGCGCGGGCCGCATCGATCCATGCGCCGAGCCGGAGCGTCTCTCAACCTTCGGCGCACTCGAACGCTGGACCGGACACCGTGGCCCCGGGAACCTTGCCGCGCACGCAGCGATGAGCCGCGCCACGGAGCTCGCGCGCGAGCACGGCATCGGCGCCGTCGCGCTGGCTGACACGACACACTGGATGCGTGGCGGAAGCTACGGATGGCAGGCCGCGGAGGCCGGCTTCGCCGCGCTGTGCTGGACCAATACGCTACCCAACCTGCCTCCGTGGGGAGCGACGACGCCGGCAATCGGCAACAATCCGCTGGTGCTCGCAATTCCGCGGCGCGACGCGGGCGGCCGCAGTGCTCCGATCGTGCTGGACATCGCGATGTCGCAGTTCTCTTACGGGACGCTGGCCGCCTATCGCGAGCGCGGCGAGCTGCTGCCGTTTCCGGGCGGATTCGACGAGCGGGGCGAACTCACCCGCGATCCCGCAGCCATCGAGCGCACGCAGCGCGCTCTGCCCATCGGGCTGTGGAAGGGCTCCGGCCTGGCTTTCGTTCTCGACGTGCTGGCTGCGATGCTGGCCGACGGCCGCGCGACACACCAGATTCCAATCGATCCGCTCCAAGAAGTCGGTCAGTCACAGATATTCATCGCTATCGCACCGTCTTCGCTCACGTCCATCGAACAGCTTGATCGCATCGCGAGTGGCGCGATTGAAGCGCTGCATGCAGCCACTCCCATACAGCCCGGAACGGAGCCAAGGTACCCCGGCGAAGGCACGCTGAGGATTCGCGAGGAGAGCATGCGGCTTGGCGTGCTGCTCGACGATGCGGCGTGGAAGGGATTGCTGAAGCTGGATGAAGAGTTAGGAGTCGGGGATAACTCCTAGCTACATGTTCGTGTGACCGGCGCGCATCTCTTCGTTGAAGCTGGGTTTGATGAACTTGAGGCCGTCTTCGACATCGGCCTCAAAGCGCTGGTGTTGTTCTTTGAGCTGCGCAGTCGCCGACGCCCAATCGCCATTGAGCGACAGCAATCCTTCCTTCGCCAGAGCCCTCGCAGCCTCCGCAAGCTCTGCCCCGGTCGTGTTGAGATATTGGGCGTCGCGCGGGTCGGTCACCCACACAGGAGCATCACCACCCAGCACGCCGCTGAGCCAGTAAATCTTGCCCGCGAGGAAATGCTTGCGTTGCTCCTCGGTTGTGTCGTTGAAGATGAACCGGTTCTGTTTCGCTGAATGATAGCGCGTCGTCACAGGCACCGGCTGGCGGTTGCCGGACTTCACCAGCTCGAGCTGTCCCTGGTCCAGCGTCTTGCGCACCGCGTTGTAGATGAAGCCCTCGGCGAATGGCTGCTCCAGGGCGGCGACGATCTCCGCAAAGGTGCGCGTCATCGACGCCGAGACTTTGGCATGCAGAACGCTCTCTCCACCTGTCTCCAAATTGATCTGCCCGTGAACGATAAATGTGTCCGCGCCCGACGTAGACGAGTGGAACGGCCATGCGAAATTGTCGAAGCTCAGCGGAAGGCCGAGCAGCGTGAAGTAGCACTCCGGACGCGGGTTACGCAGCCGCTGTGCGGTCTCGGCGAAGAAAGAGTTCAGCTCGGCGGCGAACTTCGGATCGCTTGCGTCGAACCGCTCGCTCAGCTCCAGCAACAACTTGTGTCCCGGTTCGCCGGCCAGCGCTATGGTGGCGCGGACTGTGGAGTTGCCGGAGAAGTCCTTGCCAGGCTCAGCCGGAGTGAGCGTCAGACCGTGGGCGCTCGCCACGGCGTCGAGTTGGGCAGCAGGCGCAGCAGTAGAAGGGCTCATACAGTTCCTCGATATCTGAAAAATCGTCCTCCCCATTTTACCTTCCGTGAAACTGCCGCCTGGAAACGTGTCGGTCGACGGAACCGACCTGCCCTGGCCTTCGTAATAGCTGATGAACGAACGACGCCCGAACCCACAACGGCGAGAGGCAGATCAGCGGCCTGCGAAATTCGCGGCGCGAAAAATCTCACGCCAACTCGCCCTTTCGTTGCCGAAATCGCTGAGAGATTCCAGAGAGTCCCCGCATGAGGTCGTACCTTCTTTCCGCCATGTTTTTCGCCGTGCTCGTTGCTCCGGCCGCGCACGCAGAAGGTCCGTGTAAAGGCGCGCCGCTCGCAGGAATCGTTGTCGATCCCGACGGCGCTATTATTTCCGGCGCGAATATCTCGCTGGATGCAGCCACTGCGATCACCAGCGGATCGGACGGCCGATTTCGCTTCCCCTGCGTCGCCGACGGGAGCCATCACCTCCAGATCTCCGCCGAGAGTTTTGGGACCCAGAATCTGACGGTGCAAGTGCCGCTGCATCGGGCGCTCAATGCAGTCCTGCACCCCGAAACGGTCGAGACAACGGTCGACGTCGCCGGGGCCGACGCCGCGCAGAACAACAGCGCTACCGCTGCGGGTCCCACAGAGACCATCTCCGGCAAGCAGCTTCAGTCTTTGGCCGACGATCCGGACGATTTGTTGCAAGAGCTGCAGCAGCTGGCTGCGGCCGCCGGCGGCTCACCCGGAAACGCCAGCGTGGCCGTCGATGGCATCGAGAACGGCGAAGGCACAACCCACCTCCCGCCCAAATCGTCCATCGCCTACATCAAGGTGAATCCGGATCTCTTTTCGGCGGAATATCGCGAGCCACCGTTTGAGGGCGGCCGTATCGAGGTCTACACCAAGCCCGGTCAGCCGACGTTCCACGGCGCGCTCTTTACTACGAACTCCAGCTCGTGGATGAACGCGCGCGATCCGTTCTCGACCAGCTCGGCTCCCATCGGCAAGCAACGTTATGGCTTCGAGTTGAGTGGTCCCGTACGACGGAAGAACTCGGACTTCTTTACCTCGCTCGAGCATCGCCAGATCGACAACGTCGCGGTCGTCAATGCGGTTACCGTGAACGCGGCGGGACAAGAGACGCCGGTGCTCCAGACAGTCGCAGCGCCGCAGCATCTCTGGGTGGGCAACTTCAAGACCGACTGGCAACTCGGCGCAAAAAACACCTTCATCGCGAGCTTCGATAATTACAACAACGACCGCCGGAACATGGGTGTGGGCGGCACCACGCTGGCCGAAGCGGGTTACAGCCGCAGCGACTACGACTACAACCTGCACCTCACCGATGTCACGACCGTCTCGCCGAAGATCATGAACGAGGCACATATTGCGATGGAGTGGGACGGCGCGGACGAAGCGCCTAACTCCACCGCGCCGCAGGTCTCGGTGGCGGGCGCATTCACCGGCGGCGGATCCAGCACCGGCACCTACAACGAGCATGAACTGTGGGCGTCCATCATCGAGGACGCCATCATCCAGACGAAGAACCACCTCATCAAGATAGGAATCCAGCCCGAGCTCGATCGCCTGGAGGAGAACGCAACGTTCAACTACAACGGCGCATACACCTTCGGCGGCGGCGTGACCGCCAGCGGCCAGACGCTCACGGGCATCCAGCAGTATGTGAATGCGCTGAATGGCGCGCCGAACGGATCGCCGACGGCATTCTCCAATACTGCCGGCAATCCCCGTCTACTCGTCGACCAGTTTCGCAACACGCTGTACTACCAGGACGACTGGAAGGTGCGCCCGAATCTGCACTTCGCGTATGGTGTGCGCTACTACGTCGAGACGCCTCCGCGGGTGGTGGGTGCCGTGCAGCCCCGCCTTGGTGTTTCGTGGTCTCCGGACAAGAAGGCGACTTGGAACCTGCATGCGCACGCAGGCATGTTTGCGGGCCGGATCTCTGCACACAACTGGCTGCAGATTCGCCAGATGGACGGCGTCCAGCGCGTAACCAGCACGGTCTACAACCCCAGCTGCACAGGTGGGTTCGATCCCAATGCTTGTGCGCCGCTCAGCACGGGCACGGCGATCCACTCCATCCGGACCATCGCTCCACATCTGCCACTGCTTTCCTTTGCCATCCAGAATCTGGGCCTCGCGAAGACCTTTCCCAAGGGGTTTACCTTCACGACCGATTTTTATCTCGCGCAAATCTGGCACTACCAGCGCAGTGAGAACATCAATTCGCCTCTGAGCGACTCGCCGACCGGACCGCGTCCCGGACCGGCCAATCTGAACATCCTGCAACTGCAGTCCTCGGGCCGCGGCTACGGTAACGCAGAGTTCTTCGGCCTTGGCCAACACTCGCTCAAACAGGTCCAGTTTTATGCTGGCGCGGTGCGCGTGGACATCATCGATGACACCGACGACAATCCCTTCTCAACCCCGCAAACGACGGGCATCAACACCGGCGAGTACGCGCGCCGCGACAACCAGGGCCTGTGGAACGTCTTTAGCAATGCCACCGTCAACCTGCCCGAAAAGCTCGTATTCAGCGCCAACTTCAACGGCCACGGCATGCAGGCGTACAACGTCACCACCGGCTTCGACAACAATGGCGACGGCGACTTCAACGACCGCCCGCAGTACGCTGTCCCGGGAACGCCGCTCTGCTTCGCGAATCCGACCGCCTCACCCTGCGGCTATGCGACGCCGTGGGGCGAACTCGTGAGCTCCGGCGGCGTCGGCTCGCTCTCGCGCGACAAGGGCGTCATGCCCTGGGCGTTCTATCTCGATACCAACCTGCAACGCACGTTCAACCTTACCCATAACGCCAAGGCCGACCATCCACAGACACTCACAGCGAACCTGCGCGCAACGAACCTGCTCAACCATGTGAATGTGACCCAGGTTGGCGGGGTGCTTGGCTCACCGACCTTCGGCGTTCCCTATGCGGCCGACAATGAGCGCCGCGTCGAAGCCGGACTGCGCTACAGCTTTTAGGCGATCCGTCAAGCACTCCCGAGGTTTGCCATTCCGTCCCACTGCGGGTAGCATCCACCACAGAGACCGGCCTGCAAAGCAGGTGACAGTGATCCACGCTGGTTGAACCAACATTCATTGAACAGGGGCCTGGCTCGTAGATATGGTTCGGTGTGCAACGTCCGCCAGTCCGGAATGCCTGAAGAACCACGGCAGGGTCCCACCGTCTTAGGACGGGTTCACCAGCGCTTCACTCACGGCCCAGCGGGTCGGTCTTTGCATCCCCCTCTTGCAGTCGAACCATGACCTTTGCTGCTGCGCGCCTCGCGGCCTGCTTCTTCGTCTTTGGCCTTCACCTTCCTGTCTACGCGGCGATCGCCATCGCGGGCATCATCGCTGCGCTGTGGCTCAGCCTTCACACTGCGCCACACGCCGGCCTGCCGCCTGACAAACTTTGGGATGCCGGCGTCTTCGCCGTTATCGCCGCATTCGTCATCTCCCGCGCCATGGACTTTCTCCTGCTCCTGCTCATCGAGCACGGGCAAGACACGTTGTCCTTCCGCGAAGTCCTCAGCTTCTCCTCCATCAGCTACCTCAGCCTGCTCGTCACCGCCATCCCCGTCATGCTGTGGCTGCGCTGGAAGCGCCTTCCACTACTGCGCGTCATGGACGCATGGTCGCCGTGCGCTGCGCTGCTGTGGGCTGCGCTCTCGATTGCAGAAGTTGCCTCCGGCGGCGGCCTCGGCTTGCCAACGCGTCTTCCCTGGGGAATCCACTCCCCAATCTCATCGACGAATGTCCGCCTGCAACCCGTCGCGATCTACGCAGCGATCGTCGCGCTGGCGCTTTGCGCGGCCCTGCTGCATCTTATTCGGCGGATGCACTCTCCCGGACGAATTGCGGGAATCGCCCTGGCCGTCAGCGGCGTAGCCTCGTTCCTGCTCGATATGCTGCATCTTCCCGAGCAGCCTCTCGCGCACACCTGGCTGGATGCTGTGCAATGGATCTCGCTGGCCGGTATTGGCTTCGGATCCTGCCTGCTGACCCTGCCAACACACAGGGAGGCGGCCTGATGCCTTCCAAAAACATGCTGCCCAAGGGCAAGCGCCGCCACTCCGTTCGCGCCGAGTACCGCAAGCTGCGCACCGAACTTAACGAAGCCCGCGCACGCGAGCAGCAAGACGCGGAAGCTGTACAAGCTGGCGAACGGCACGAAGAACTCTACGACACCGGAGAGTTCATGCGGGATGCTCTGCCCGATCCCTCCAATCCGTACCTCCGCGTTGCCAACACGGCAGGCACCCGCAACGAGATGCAGACGCCTACCGAGCGCCGCTACGACGGATTGAAGCCATCCGAGCCTGAACAGCCGCAGATTCACATCGTCGAAGACCTCGAGCCCGAGGACGGCGTGCGTTCCTTCATCGCCGAGGCTGCCGCAGCCAAGATGCGGCTTGATGCCTATCTCGCCAAAGCGCTTCCGCAAATCAGCCGCGGGCGCGTTCAACTGCTGATCGAAAACGGCCAGGTCAATGTCAACGGATCGCCAGCCAAGGCAAAGCAGAAGCTGCGCGGCGGCGAACAGATCGATATCGAAGGCGAGCCGCAACCCGCACCGCTGCGCGCCGAGCCGGAAGATATTCCTCTTGACATTGTCTATGAAGATGAAGACCTCGCCGTCATTAACAAGCCCGCCGGAATGTCTGTGCACGCCGGCGCAGGCTCGCTTGAAGACAATCGTGGAACGCTGGTGAATGCCCTGCTTTATCACTTCGGACAGGAGTTGTCCCGTATCGGCGATCAGACCGGGGGCCAACTGCGGCCCGGCATCGTGCACCGTCTGGACAAGCAGACCAGCGGGCTCATCATTGTGGCGAAAGATGATGTGGCGCATCGCAAACTCGCCGAAAGCTTCGCCTCGCGCGACCTGCGCAAGGTGTACATCGCGCTCGTGCACGGCAACGTCAAAGGCGAAGAGGGCACCATCGATCTGCCCATCGGCCGCGACCTCGTTCGCCGCACGCGCATGACCACGCGCCGAGCCGAGGGACGCCCGGCCGTCTCGCACTGGCGTGTTTTGGAACGGATGGACGCTGCCCACGGCAAATTCACGCTGCTCGAAGTCCGCATCGAAACCGGCCGCACGCATCAGATTCGCGTTCACCTTCGGTCGCTCGGCCATCCCGTCGTCGGCGACACGCTCTACGGCGCGCCACACCACATCACGCCCATCGCACGCTCCTCCGAGGTGGATACAATCTCGCTGAACCGCAACTTCCTCCACGCCGCGGAGCTCGATTTCACACATCCCACTACGGGGAAGCGGCTCAGCTTCGTAGCGCCGCTTCCTGCCGAATTGACAGCGCTGCTCGAGCGTCTGCGCGGCTGAAAAACCTGCGCGGAGCTAGACTGTTGCTATGAACTTCCCTGCAACGCGCCTGCGCAGGCTGCGCAGCTCGGTCGCTATGCGCTCGCTCGTGCGCGAGACGCATCTGCATCCCGGCGCGCTCGTCTACCCGCTCTTCCTCTGCGAAGGTGAAGTCGTACGCCGCGAGGTCAGCTCGATGCCCGGCGTGTTCAATCTATCCATCGACGAGGCCGTGAAAGAGGCCGAAGCCTGCGCGCAACTCGGGCTTGGCGGCCTGCTTCTCTTTGGCCTTCCCGCAACCAAAGACGAGCATGGCACCGGTGCATGGATGGACGACGGCATCGTGCAGCGGGGGCTGCGCGCCCTGAAGCAAAGCTCCGCTGCGAAGTCGCTTGTCCTCATCGCCGACGTCTGCCTCTGCGAGTACACCTCACACGGCCACTGCGGCATCGTTCATCGCGACGGCGAAGAGTACACCATTGAAAACGATCAGACGCTCGCGCTTCTTGCGAAGACCGCGGCTTCGCTCGCCGCCGCGGGCGCTGACGTCGTCGCACCCAGCGACATGATGGACGGCCGTGTCGCTGCCATCCGCGCCGCGCTCGATACCGCCAATCGCCACAACACGCCCATCCTCAGCTACGCCTCCAAGTTCGCCTCGGCGTTCTACGGCCCGTTTCGCGAAGCTGCCGACTCCGCACCGCAGTTCGGCGACCGCCGCACCTACCAGATGGATGGCGCCAATCGTCGCGAGGCCATGCGCGAGATCGCACAGGATCTCGCCGAAGGCGCGGACATGATCTTGATGAAGCCTGCCATGCCCTACCTCGACATCATCCGCGACGCACGCGAGCGCTTCGACGTCCCCATGGGCGCGTATCAGGTCTCCGGCGAGTACGCGATGCTGCAGGCAGCCTTTCAGCGCGGCTGGCTGGAGCCGGAACGCGCCACGCTCGAATCTCTCCTCTCCATCCGCCGCGCCGGCGCGGACTTCATCGTCACCTACTTCGCCAAAGACGCGGCGCGGTCGCTCACTTAAATCGCGTGTGAGTCCTTCACCGTGGCAAGCGCATCCAAGCGAACACGCGGTTTCCGCGCGCTCCGCGGCTCTCAACGTTCAAACAAGCGAGGTGTTGTTATGGAGTACCGTTCCCTCGGCCGTTCCGGCTTCAAAGTCCCCGAACTGTGCTTCGGCACCGGAACCTTCGGCGCCGGCAACGATTTCTTCAAGGCGTGGGGCAACACGCAGACTGAAGGCGCCCGCCATCTCATCGACATCTGCATGGAGGCCGGCTGCAACTTCTTCGACACCGCCGATGGCTACTCCGATGGCAAGAGCGAAGAGGTGCTTGGCCAGGCGATCAAACACCTGAAGCGCGAAGATGTATTGATATCAACAAAAGCCACATTCCGCTTCGGTCCCGGCGCGAACAACGTTGGAAGCTCGCGCTATCACCTCATCGACCAGCTTCACGGCTCGCTCAAGCGCCTCGCGACCGAGTACGTCGACGTCTACCACATGCACGCCTTCGACGCGACGACCCCCGTTGAGGAGACGCTCGACACGCTCAACAACTTCGTACGCGAAGGCAAAGTGCGCTACATCGCCTGTTCCAACTTTTCCGGCTGGCACCTTATGAAGTCGCTCTCCGTCTCCGAGCGCTACGGCTGGGCGCGCTATGTTGGCCATCAGGTCTACTACTCGCTCGTCGGCCGCGACTATGAATGGGAGCTGATGCCGCTCGCGCTCGATCAGGGCGTCGGCGCACTGGTGTGGTCGCCGCTCGGTTGGGGACGCCTCACCGGCAAGATTCGCCGCGGCCAGTCGCTGCCTGAAACCAGCCGTCTGCACAACAAGTCCGTCGTGGACGCCGGTCCCACGCCCGCCTGGGAGTACGTCTATAAGGTTGTTGACGCGCTCGATGAAGTCGCGAAGGAGACTGGCAAGTCCATTCCGCAGATCGCGCTGAATTGGCTGCTCCGCCGACCCACCGTCTCCACGCTTGTGATCGGCGCTCGCGACGAGAAGCAACTTCGCGCCAACCTCGGCAGCGTCAGCTGGCAACTCACACCGCAACAAATCGCGAAGCTCGACGCAGCCAGCCAGACCAAGCTCGCCTACCCTTACTGGCACCAGATCCAGTTCGACGAGCGCAATCCATTTCCGGTGCCGCAGACGCTCATCACCGAGGCCTGATACGGGTCTCGAACAGACTCTGCTTTCCCAGCCATAAACACAATCGGCGTTGCTTTATCAGCAACGCCGATTCGCTTTCACCGCCACGGCACGGCTATTGCCCGCTCGCCGCACCGGTCCTCTTCGCTGAACCGGATGCCGTTGTCTTCGGCCGCCAGAAGCCAGGCTCCGCCTTCAGCATCTCGTCCGTCGGGATACTCATCTTCGGATCGATGATGAATAGATTGGTCTTCTCGCTTTCCATGCAGGACGCTTCCAGCGCATCCAGCTTCTTCAGACCTTCCTCGCCCATCGCGTCCATGAACTTGGGATCGCTCGCGTACATCTCATCCAATTCACTCATCGACTTCATTGACGTGAGAATGAGATAGGTCGGTCCGGTGGAGTTTCCAAAGACCATCCGGTATGTGCTCCAGTGCGCTCCAACATCTGCTTTCTTGTAGCCATCCAGTACCAGCTTTACCGCCGCTTCCCATTCATCCGTATGGCCAGGCTTCACCACAAACTCCCGGACGACCATCAGGTGCGCCCCGATGCGCGGTCCGTTCGTATTCTGGCTGAGCTCCGGATCGATTCTCCATACGCTCGAATCGGTCGCGGAAAGCAGGTCGCCATCGGCCACCATCGTTCTGTCGAGAGACGCGTTCAGTGCGGCGCTCATGCTCTTGCGTTCTGCCTCGACTGCCTCCATCGAATCGTAACTGCTGACAAACAGCGCGCGGTTGGGTCCTGAAAGTGAAGTGAAAGCTACATAGTGAAATGGTGCCTTGCCGCTTTCGGCAGCTCGCATGTAAGCGGCCTCGGTCGCTTCATGTGGTGTGCCGTCACGGCCCGGTTTTGTGAACTCCCGATTGATGACAAGATATTTCGAGCCGCCATAGGTGGGTGCGCTGCTTTGCGCACTTACCGTCTGGGGCGCGTAACAGACTGCGAGAACAAGTCCTGAGCCAATAAAGGCTCGACAAATTAAACGCGAAATCATGGAAAAACCTCCATCGCTGAAAATCACTGTTGGAATGAATGCGGAGTATGCGAGACGTGGCCCAGAGGACTGTGCCGGGGCCACCGGCAACAGCGTCGCCGGCGAGCGAAAGGGCGGTCGCTAGAGACCGGGCCCCAATAAGGAATTCCGCGTGTGCGAAAGTCTCCGCTTCACGCTGCATCTTGTCAAGACGCGGAACTGCTGACCCGATCGATGCGCACGCACATGCGACATGCACCGATCAACAAAAAGCGGAGCCCGAAGGCTCCGCGCTCACATCCAACGTTGGAATCTACGCCGCGCGCGCCTGCGCAGCCGATCCGCCCACGACCTGGATGATCTTTTCCGAAAACGCAGGAATGTCGTCAGGATTGCGGCTCGTGATGAACTGCCCATCCTGCACAACCTCCTGATCGACCCAGTTCGCGCCGGCGTTCTTCAAATCCGTGCGCACCGATGGCCACGAGGTGATTGTCTTTCCCTGGACCAGTCCCGCCTCAATCAGCGTCCACGGTCCATGACAGATCGCCGCAACCGTCTTCCCGGTCTCGGCAAAACGGCGGACAAACGCCACCGCATCCTTATCCATGCGTAGCTTGTCCGGATTCATTACGCCGCCGGGGAGCACAAGAACGTCGAACTCCGACGGGTTCGCCTCGCCGACCAGCGCATCCACCTTCACCTTCTTGCCCCAGTCCGTCTTGTCCCAGCCCTTGATCTCCTTCGGCGTTTTGGCCACGGACAGCACTGTCACCTTTGCTCCTGCACTCTCCAGATTCTTCTTCGGCTCAATCAACTCTGCTTGTTCAAAACCGTCAGTCGCGAGGATTGCGACCCTTTTGCCTTCAAGTTGCTTGCTCATAACATCTCCTTCAGGCCCGACATCTCGAGGCTCTGTCTCCTAAGATGCGTCCAACCGAACAGCATGCCGCTCGCTCGCTCAACTCCGTCTCACCGCTCTGTAACCCGTATAGGCACCGCGGGATGGACACTGCCAAAACAGCACGCGAAATACTTCCCCGACTCAGGGACGCATCTCCAACGATGTGCACAGGGTTTCACCTGTCTGGAGGTGAACTCCAGCTTTCATCGGCCGCACCGGCGCGAAACCTGGGCCCGCTGGGCGGATTGCACACCGCCTTCCTTTCGTTTCTCCGTCAAGCTTCCAAAAACCATCACTCATGAGGCTGGCCTCCGCAGCTGCGGCGCAGCTCTGCAAACCTTCTTCGAGCAAGTCAGCGGACTCGGTGAAAAGCTCGGCCCTGTGCTCGTCCAACTTCCACCGAAACTTTCGTTCGACGACACGACCGCCCGTGATTTCTTCACGACGCTGCGAGAGCTGCACTCCGGCCTCGTCGCGTTGGAGCCACGCCACGCCAGCTGGTTCGCCAGGGATGTCAGCCGTCTTCTCGTCGAGTTTTCGGTCGCTCGTGTTGCCGCAGATCCGCCCAAGGGTTCGCCGCTGGCGGCGTCACCCGGAGGATGGCCGGGCCTCTGTTATTGGAGACTGCACGGCACTCCACGCACCTACTATTCCTCGTACGACGCATCGTTCCTTGCCGGTCTCGCGCAACAACTTCGCGAGAATTCGTGCGCCGAGCGTTGGATCATCTTCGACAACACGGCATTGGGTCATGCAACCGAAAATGCGTTGCAACTGATGCGCGAACTACGCAACAACGCATCGGCATTGAGCGTTTGATCGTTGACAGCGGGACGCACTCCGCCTACGCTGGTCTGCCTCAACGCTCCAGAAATTCTCTGAGTAGATCGCGATGAAAAAGCTTGGATCTGTATTGTCCACATTGCTGATCGGCATGCTCGCGCCTTCGGCGTCTGCTGCCCACACGCATCTCCCACCAAACAGCACGTGGAAGTTGAACGAGGCGAGATCGGACTTCGGTGGCGGCCCAAGCATGGCCGACCAATTTACAGTCGTCACAGATACCGATAGCTGGTTTGCATATACCGAGGTCGTGACCGACAGCACCGGCAAGGTCTCGAAGTTCGCGTGGAGCGGGCCACACGATGGTACATTGAGGGCCGTCGAAGGCCTGCCCGACACGATGGTCGGATTCAATGTTGCCGACAATACCGCCCACATGGAGTCACCAAACAGCTTTCTCCGCGTGACCATCGAACTCTCCGCCGACGGCAGGACACGCACCGAGCACGCCATCGTGAGACTGAAGAACGGCAAGGTCTACCACGAGACCTGGGTCTACGATCGCATTCAATAGAAATTGGACGCCTGTGCGCTCTCAGAGCTTCGCTCGTCGCGCTTAATGCCCTGCGTGCATGCCCTTTGGCGGCTTTGGAATAAAGAACAGCAACGGAATCATGCACGCCGCGAAGACCGTCAGATAACGGATGATGTCCACATAGGCCAGCATCGCTGCCTGCCGGTGCATCTGCTGATACAGGAACGCCTCAGCTTGGTGAATCGCGCCCGCCGAGGCGCCGCCGAACGGCCCTCCGCTCACGCCATGACCGTTGCCGCGTTTGAACATCCCCGCCAGCGCCGTCACCTGCCGCGTAAACGCAACGCTGCCCTCATTCATATAGCGGACCATCGAGGTCTCGTGCGCCGCCGTGCGCCGTATCAGCATCGTCGCCATGAACGCCGTGCCCGACGACCCTCCAATGTTGCGCGCGAGGTTCATCAACCCCGAGATATCGTTACTCTCCGTTTGTTTTGCGCCCACATACGAGATCGTGTTGATGGGGATAAACAGGAACGCTAAGCCCGAGACCTGGAAACAGCGCATGAACACCAGCTCGCCGTAGCTCAATCCCAGGTTCATCTTGCCCATGTACAGGAGAGCCAACGTCAGCATGAAGAAGCCGTAGCCGATCAGCTTGCGTGCATCCACTCTGCCGGACAGAACGCCCACGATCGGCATCATCGCCATCATCATGAATCCGGCCGGAGACAGTACTTTCCCTGAGAGCTCCGCCGTGTACCCCAGCAGTGTCTGCACGAACTGCGGAATCAGAATCGTCGTGCCGTACAGGGCGAAGCCCAACACGAACATCAGCGTGAAGCTAATCGCAAAACTTCGTCGCTTGAACAGCGTCAAATTCAGGATCGGCCGGTGTCCCACGCGCAGCTGGCGCAGCTCCCACCAGATCATCACCGCAAAGGCGACGACGCATGCGACTGCGAAGAGGAGAATCACATGCGACGAGAACCAGTCGTCTTCCTGGCCTTTATCGAGCACAAATTCGAGCGATCCGAACGTCAGCGCCAGCAGCGCAAAGCCCAGCAGGTCCAGCTTGATGCCGCCCTTCTGCGACTGCTTTACTTCCCGCTCAATCCACGGTGGGTCCTCGACAATCCGCGACGTGAGAAACAGCGACAGCAGGCAAACCGGAATATTCAGAAAAAAGATCCAGCGCCAGTTGAAGTTGTCGGTGATATATCCGCCCAGCGTCGGGCCAATTGCCGGCGCACAGACTACCGCCAGGCCGTACATTGCAAACGCCTGTCCGCGTTTGGCTGGAGGAAATGTATCGGCGAGGATCGCCTGCTCGCTGGGTGCCAGGCCGCCGCCTCCGATGCCCTGCAGCACACGGAAGAAGATCAACAGGGGAAGCGTCGGCGCAAACCCACACATCGCCGAGCTGATCCCGAACAGCGCGACGCAGATCATGTAAAACTTCTTGCGCCCGATAAACGTCGTCAGGTACGCGCCTGCCGGCAGGATGATGGCATTCGCCACCAGGTACGCCGTGATCACCCACGTCGCCTCCTCCTGCGTCGAGCCCAACCCACCCGCAATATGCGGCAGCGAAACGTTCGCGATCGAGCTGTCGAGCACCTCCATGAACGTCGCGAGCGTCACCGTCATGGCGACCACCCACGGATTCACCCGCGGACGCCACGCCACCGGCGGCGCCATTACCTGCGAAGCGCTCTCAACTTCACTTAAGGTTGCCGTTGCCATTGGAATCTGTAGTTGGATATTACCGACGCTCCGCCAGATTCACGAAATCTGCGCTCTTTCGTCACAAAAGAGCATTCCCGTGCGAAAGTGCTACGCTTTAATCCTTGTTTTGCGGCGTCTGCCACGCGAGGCATCGAAGGATCCATGAACCCTGACGTCGAACATCTCGTCATTCTCCAGGCGCAGGACCTCGAGCTTCAGCGTCTCCGCGCCGAGATGGCCGAGGCCCCGCGCCATGTGGCTGCCGCCGAGGCCGCTTGCAAATCCGCCGGGCAAGCCCTGGCAAAGCTTCGCGCCGATCTAGCCGCCGAAGAGAAGCTCCGCCGCAGCCAAGAGCTCGACGCAGACTCGCGTCGGAGCAAGATAGTCCGGCTGCGCAGGCAGCTCGATGCCGCCACCAGCGCCACACAGATCACCGCGCTCGAACATGAAATTAACTTCGCCGAAGCCGCGATCCGCAAGCTCGAAGACGAGGAGATCGCCTCGCTCGAGCGCACCGAATCTTTCGAGGCTTCAGAGACGTCTGCCGCTGCGGCTCTCGAATCCTCGCAGACGGCCCTTGAATCCGAACGCACCCGCGCCGCCGCCACCGTCGACCACGCCCGGACTGCCATCGAAATCATTGAAGCCGAACGCAAAGAACTCCGCGCGCAGATCGGCGAGACTTCTCTGGCCCTCTACGATCGCGTCGCGAAGTCGCGTGGCAGCGGACTTTCGGAGGCCATCGACCACAAGTGCTCGGCCTGCCAGATGATGGTCCGCGCGCAGCGCTGGAACGATCTCACCGGCCGCGAGCACGACGACCAGATCTTCACCTGCGAGACCTGCGGCCGCATCCTCTTCTGGGATCCGCGCCGCGACACGCCGCGCTCATGGGAAGCCGGCCAGCGCCTCGCTTCCGCACAATCCGCCACCGGGCACCGACCATGACTCCGCTGCAACACAATGGCGCTGACGGTCAGCGCCGCATCATCTGCGTCGACATGGACGAGGTCATCGCCGACGCGCTGGGCGAGCATCTCCTCCGCTACAACCGCGACTTCCGCGAGCGCATCACCCGCGCCGATCTCGAAGGCCAATGGCTGTGGGACTTCGTTCCACCGGAGCGTCAGCAGGCGCTCGCCGAATACATGATGTCGGAAGATTTCTTCGCCGTGCTGCGCGTCATGCCGCACGCCCAGCGCGTGCTCGAACGCCTGCAATCGCGCTACGAGATCTACATCGCCACCGCCGCCATGGAGGTCCCCTCGAGCTTCAACGCCAAGTTCGAATGGCTGAAAAAATATTTTCCGTTTATCCCGCCGTCGCACATCGTCTTTTGCGGAAACAAAGGGATTCTTCGCGGCGACTATCTAATTGACGACAACCCTCGGCAGCTTCGTCTCTTTCGCGGCGAAGGCATTCTCTTCAGCTCGCCCGCCAACACCAACGTTACCGGCTTTCGCCGAGTGCATAACTGGCTGGAAATCGAAGAGCTCTTCCTACCGGTCAACGCCTTGTAAGGAGTCGGGAGCTGAAAGTTCTACGTTGTAAGTTTCCCTACACGTACGAACTTTGAGCGAGCGAGATTCTTACCGCGCCCGCCGCGCCATGCCCGCCTCACTCACCGCTGCCGGCTGCGGCGCCATCCGCGCTGGCGCCTGCGTCGCACGCACCCCATCCGGAAGCGTCAGGATCAGGGCCGTGCACGTGCCCTCACCGGCGCACTCATAACTGTGCTTCGCTGACGAGTCGAAGTAAACCGCATCGCCGCGTTCCAGTATCTCGGTCCGAGTGTCGTGCATCAGCCGCAGCCGTCCGCTGAGCATGTAGAGAAATTCCGCGCCCGGATGCTGATGCGCCGCCGGCGGATGCCGGTGGCTCGCAGGCAAGAACTCTGCTACATACGGTGTAATCGTCTGCTCGACCGGAACCTGGCCGAGGCTCTCAAAGAAGTAGCTCGGCTCAGCGGCGCCCGTCTGCGGCAACCGCGCGCGGTCTTTCGCGCGCATAATACGGAACAACTCCGGGCGCTCGGGCTCAAAGAAGTAGCTGAGGTCACGCGAGAACACCATCGCTATTCGGGCAAGGTTGCGCAGCGTCGGTACCACTCTTCCTGTCTCCAGTTGCGACAAAAAGCTGGCCGAAAGGCCCGTATGCCGCCCCAGCTCCACCAGGCCCATGTGCTTGCGCTGACGCAGGAACTTGATCCGCTCGCCAATCCGCTTGCCTTCGATCAGCGCCTCAGCCACCTCCGGCTGTACCGCCTCAGCGCGCCCATCGTGATGTTCCTGGCGTTCCGGGATCGCCGCGCCCGAAGGATCGGCCTCCTGCGGACGCTTATGCGGCGCCGCCGTCTCCAGCATCCGCATCGCCTGCGGAGAGAGCTCGATTCGGCCATCACGCGGACCGGGGACGGAGGATCGGGAGGGCTGGCCGGGAAACGCCACCTCAAAGCGGCGCGGGCCGTTGGCAGAGCTATGCGGTTCCATGGGAGGGCCTCGGAGCGAAAATCGAACGGCACTGGCCGGTCTACCGGAACCTTTGCCATTCAAAAAGATGTTTCCGCCCCACGAAAAGGATGTATCGATCTGCAACACGAAGGGCAACCAGAGTGCTTACAAAAACAAACCGGATCTTCCGGTACGTCGTCGCGGTGTGCCGATTTCATACATTTCCTGCGCCATGGTTGCATCAAGAATGCCCTCGGTCTCTCGCTGCTTGGGCGCGCGAAATCCCGGTCTAGGAACAGGATGCTAGGCTGAAATACCGTGAGCCCCGGCAACAGGACGCGAATCGTAGCCCCCCGCTATTCGCCCGCCGCCGCGCTGCTAGTCGCTGCCGCGTTGCTCAGCGGATGCGCCAGTCCCGGGCCTCCACGCGCTCCGTCCCTCCAGCTTCCGGGGTCCGTGCGCGGCCTCAGCGTTCTGCGTGGAGGCGATGCCATCACCGTCCGTTTCACCCTCCCGGACCGCACCACGGACAACCTGCCCATCCGCGAAGGCGCCGTCCAGGCCTCGCTCTGCCTGGCTCCCGAGGCGTCGCCCTGCACCACCCTTTCCGGGCGACAGGACGTGCCTTTGAAAGTGACCCCCGGGACCGCTGCCGCGGACCGGGCCATC
This sequence comes from Candidatus Aquilonibacter sp., assembly GCA_035504135.1. Classification (GTDB taxonomy): domain Bacteria; phylum Acidobacteriota; class Terriglobia; order Terriglobales; family Acidobacteriaceae; genus Granulicella. The sequence goes on from DATJSM010000005.1 coordinate 53,380, forward strand.
GTATGGACTGTTCCCCTTCCTCCATCCGACACGACGGGCAAACCCCAGCTCCTCGCCGTCCGCGTCCAGCTCACGAACCTCGGCGGCAAAACCGCTGGCTGGTCAGAACCCGCCTACACCGCCGCCGGCGTTGCTCCGTCACCGGTGGAGGGCCTGCGCGCCGAGGAGACTCGCTCCGGCATTCTGCTGCGTTGGCAGCCCGTCGCCGGCGACTCCGATGAGATCCTCCTGCATCGCGAAGACCTTTCTCCTCAGGGCGAAAAGCGAACTAAACAAAGCGAGCCGATATGGCTCGTCAGTCACGCCAAGCCTTCCGGTGCCGACGCCGACGAGACCATGGACACTTCCGCCGCCGAGGATGTCCCTTATCGCTACACCGCCCTCCGCCGTCGAATCATCCAGCTCGATCAACAAAAGATCGAGCTCCGCAGCTCAGCGTCACCGCCCGTCGAGATTGCCTGGCGCAACCTCTTTCCCCCTCCGGCACCGACGGGTCTCACCGCCGCGCCCTTCAGAGAAAACGGTGCATTTGCTGTGGATTTGGTGTGGAATCCTGTGGATGAGGTTGGACTGCGAGGCTACGTCGTAATCCGCCGGCAAGAAGGCATCTCGGAGCAGCAACTGACTCCTCAGCCCATTCCGCTGCCCGCCTACCATGACGCGACCGCCAAACCCGGCATCCGTTACCAGTACGAGGTTCAGGCTATCGGCGCCAAAGGAGTCCACAGCGCCTCTGCGGTGGTCATCGTCGAACCCACCACGCCCTAACCGGGTGCCTAAGACGAAGCTTTAGATCTGGAGCTTGGGCAAGCTCATCACGCCAAGCCGTTGCAGCGTCTTCCGCGTCAGCCCGGTCAGCGGTAAAAACTGCAATCGCGAAGTCGATGTCCACTCCAGGTCGGGCTGGCTGGCCGGAATCTGTCCAAGCAAGGTGCCCTCCGGCGCCGTCAGCCTGGGATCCACATTGCTTCCCGCGATGTCGTCGGCGTCCATGCTGAAGACATCGTCTTCATACGTTTGTGCCGGGGGCTCCGCAGTCTTCGGACGCCCCATCGGCGCCCGACCTCCCACGTTCCCCGCCGTCTGCGCCGGCTCGCTCTCTTCTTCTCCGGCGACCTGCAGGGCCAGCGGAGCCACTCCCGGCGCACTTTCCGCGAAGATTTGCACATAGTAGTTCGTGTTGGTAATGCAATGTCGCAACCGCAAGACAGGCTCGCGCTCGTTGACCGCCTCCAGCGGAAGCGGCGGCAGCTCCAGCATCTTTGGCATCAATGCAGCCTCCGGCGAGCGCCGCAACAGAAGCACCTCGGTTGCCGTTCCGCGTTTGCGCAGCGCGAGAAGGTGCGCCACGATCCGGCTCTGCGGCTTGTCGCGCGCCACCGTGGCATGCTCGCCCCGTGTCCGGCAAAGGTTCATTACCGGGCACTCCAGGCAGAGCGGCTGGCGCGGGAGACAGATCGTCGCGCCCAGCTCCATCATCGCCTGGTTGTGATCACCGGGAGGATTGCTGCGCTCCTTGCGCTTGGCCGCCGCCGGAACCAGCGCCTGCGCCACGCGCATCAGCCGCGCTCGCGCCTTGCCGGAGCGGTCTTCCGCCAGCCCCAGCACGCGCAGCAGAACCCGCTCCACATTGCCGTCGACCACCGCGATGCTCTCGCCGAACGCGATGCTTGCAATCGCCGCAGCCGTATACTCGCCCACTCCCGGCAGCGTTCTCAAATCGCGCGCATTGCGTGGCAGCTTGCCGCCGAACTCCCTCTGCACAAACTGCGCCGCGCGATGCAGCAGGTGCGCGCGACGATAGTAGCCCAACCCGCTCCACAGCGCGAGCACATCCTCTTCCTGCGCGTCGGCCAGCGCCTCGAGCGTCGGAAACCGCCGCAGAAACTCCACGTAGCGCTGCACCACAGTTGCCACTCGCGTCTGCTGCAGCATGATCTCTGAAAGCCATGTGCCATAGGGATTGCGAATACCGCGCCACGGCAAGTCGCGCGCATGCTCGCGATACCACCGCAGAAGCTCGCGACGAAACAGTGTGGGATCGAACGAGACCGCCGGCGGCTCCGGAACCGCGGCAGCAGCGCGTTCTGCAGCAGCAACACGTCGCGGAGAGGATCCAGTGCGCGAAATCATGGGTCGATGTCAGTTGGCCAAAATATTTCAGAAGGAAACAGAAACGAAAATCAGAAAGAGCGAAGAACCAAACGTGCAGGAAGAACTAACAATAGAAAACGCCGTAGGAAGATGTAAAGGAGGACACTCACAGCAGTGATGCGATCTATGTATCGACGGCCGGCGAATACGTCGTTCCTGCGCCCTTACGGCTCTTTTCCGCAGCCATTGCGAACCAGCATACCTTCGTTACGCCGTCGCGCAACGGTTTTCGCCTTGCAACAGACGAAACTGCTGCTTCAATCTCGTCTGCGTTGCGACTGTCCGCAGCACGCCCGGCCACAATCGCGCCGTAAGCTCTAGCACCGTTCGCTGCGGTTGCGCCACCAACGCTCGCGACAACACGGTGGCCCGCGCAACCTGCCGCCAAACCTGTCCATAGAGCTCACGCTGAAATTCATCGGCGTCCGCGCCCTCGAGCAACCTGCGCGCCGCCAGCCGCCCGCTGTGCAGCGCGAGCGCCACGCCGTCTCCCGTAAACGACGGAATCACGACCGCCTGATCGCCCACGCTCCACACCCCTCGCGCAATCGCCTCGCATCGCACAAAACCATACGGGATCGGATTGATCGCCAGTGGCCGCGCCAGCATCGCCTCTGCGCCCTCCAACCGCATCCGCAGATGCGGATGCTCACGCAGCATTGCCGCCACAGTTTCCCATCCTCCACTCAATGAACGCGCTGCCGTTCGCTTCACCACAAAGCACAGATTCGCGACTTCATTTTCAACCAGCGACAGCCCACCATACCCGCCCTGCAGCAGCACAATCTCGATCGCCCGCGCCAGCTCCGCTGTCTGCGCCTGCGCGAGCCGCAAATACATCTTCAATCCCACAAGCCCGCTCTGTTTGCCCTCGGGGCGCGGCATCCCGCGCAGATCGTGCTTGCCCGTAGCCACAACAACATCCCGCGCTCGCAGCGCAGACCTCGCACCCCCAGACGCGACCTCGACGCACCATCCCGAATCCGCACAGCGCAACGCCTCCGCACTATGCCCGCGCAACACCGTCGCGCCGCTCCTCGCCGCACTCTCCAGCAGTGCCTCATCCAGCACACGCCGCGCTACCGACTGCGCCGCAAACGGCAGCGCTGCACTCGACCGGCACAGCGAACCCACAAGCCGCAAGCGCTCGATCGGAAGCCCACCCAGTGTTACCGGGCCGACGCCGAGCTGCTCCAACGCCTCGATCGCTTCACCGCTCAGGAAATCGCCGCACACCTTATCGTGCATCGCCGCCGTGCGCTCGACGATCGCAACCTTCTGCCCTTCGCGCGCCAATTCAATCCCGGCCGCCGAACCCGCAGGCCCTCCGCCCACGATGACGACATCGAAGTCAGTAACGCGCCTCACCGACGAACTCCGTCTTTCAATCGCGCCACGCACAATCGACTCATCGGGTGCGCTTCGAGCGTCGCTCCCGCCACGTCGGCCTCCGCCAGGAAAGCCTGCCAGTCTTCTTCGCGAAACGCGCGCCGCAGCGACACCGGCCCGTCGTGGCGAATGAATCTGTGCCATCCAAACAGAATCGGAAGAAAACGAAACCAACGCGCCGCCCGTTCGCTGCGCTTGAGATCGTTGACGAACCATCCCACACGCGCGTGCTCCTCCATCCAGCGCAGAAATCGCACTACCTCCGGCGACCCCAGATGGTGCGTGAACAGCGCGCTTACAATCACGTCCGGCTCCTGCTCCGGCTCGTACGAGAAAACATTCGCCGTCATCAACTGCAGTTCCGCCGCCAGCCGGTCTCTCGCTCCGAGCTCCCGCGCGGCGCGCGCCGCATGCGGATTCAAATCCACGCCTGTCAGCTCCACCACCACGTCGCGCTGCTTCGCCCAGTGCCCCATTGCGCGCAGCATATCTCCGCCGCCAAACCCCACATCGAGTATCCGCAAAGGCCGCGACATGTTACGCGTCGCCGCAACTCGATTTAGAAAGTTCAGCGTCGGCACATACCCGCGCGTCAGGCGATTGACCTTCTCCAGATCGCGCAGACAGTCGCGAAACTCTTCATACGTGCAAGGCTCGTCCATCAGCTCCGGCAGTTCTTCCGGCTCGACGCGCCGCTCGACGGAGCGCCCTGCAACCGGCGTTCGAGTAGCATCACGCCGCATGAAAGAGCATCGTCTCTGCCGTCAGGCCCGGCCCAAAACTCATCGCGCATCCACGCTCGCCGGATTCCGCGCGTCGCATCAGCTCCTCCAGCACAAACATCACTGTTGCCGAACTCATATTGCCGAAGCGCTCCAGCACGCTCCGCGACGCCGCCAGCGAATCTGCCGGCAGCCCCAGCCCGCGCTCCACCGCATCCAGAATCGTCTTGCCGCCCGGATGCACGCCCCATAGCGAAATCTCTTCCGTCCGTAACGGCCCCGTGATCTCCGTACCGCAACTCTCCAGTGCTTTGGCCAGCGCCGGCGGAACCTGCCCGGACAGAAACATGTCGAACCCCAGGCCGCGGATCTTCCACGTAATCAAGTCGCGCGTCTCCGGAATCAAGACCGCGCGAAAGCTGTCCAGCGCGAACCCCACCGGCTCGGCTGAGACCACGCTCGCCGCGCATCCATCCGCAAACAACAGGAAGCTGAGCACTTGTTCCAACTCCTGTGTCTCCTGCAGGTGCAGCGAGCACAGCTCCAGGTTCACCATAAGCACCTTTGCCCCCGGATCGGAGCGCACAATGTGCCGCGCTGTCTTCAGTCCGTTGATCGCCGCATAGCAGCCCATGAACCCGATCATCGTGCGCTCCACTGACGGGCACAGCCCCAGGTGGTCCACGATGTCGAAGTCCAGCCCCGGCGCATACAGCCCCGTACATGTGGTCACGAGAACGTGCGTTACAGCTCTTCGCTCCGCCGTGCTCAGTCCCAGCCGGTCCAGCGCCCGCTGTGCCAGCATCGGAGCAAAGCGCTCGAAGATCTCCATGCGCTTTGCCGTGTCCGGAAACCCTCCGCGCGTGTAGAACTCATGCGCATTCACCCAGAACTCTGACATCGACCCTTCCGGCACGGCGTGCGGCGCAAGAATCGAATACCTGTGCTCAATCCCCGACCGCGACGACATCCTGTTGAACAGGCTGCGCGCACGCGCATCCGGCGCTGCTGCCAGCAGGCCATCGGCAAAGTCCACGAACGCTCGGTGCACGTCGTGGTCGGGAACAGCCGTCGCGATTCGGTTGAGATATGCCTCGGTCACTGGAAATCATCCTGTCGGCCCCGCACCTCCAGGATCTCCTGGAAACGTCAGGAACTCTTCGTCTTCGAGTTCTACCGTCCAACCCTAATGCTATCTGTCCCATGCTACTCAGCCATCCGGCGGCGCGGCGGCACGTAAACTTTCGCATTCGTCGAGCATCTATACATACAGAGGATTTTGATGATGCAAAGGCGAATGAATTTCCTGGTTGCCGCCGCTGTCTTCGCAGCCGGCGCGCCTCTCTGTCTTGCCCAGAACATCGCCTCGACGGGCCCCGCGGAACCCAGCTACACGCAAACCCAGCCGGCCCCCATCGAGCGCGCCTACCCCAACCAGAACGGACCGCAGAACTACGGCGCCTACGGACAGGTCATCCCGGGCCGCGGCGGTCCCATGCCCGTCTCGCCCGTGACCATCGCGCCCGGTGGAACCGTTGACGCAGCCGGAGCCTCCCTAACAGCCAATCCGATTCCAGGCGTGATCCTGCGCGTCGCTCCCAACAGCTCCGTCAAAGAGGTCGTCTCCGACAGCTCCAAACTGGAGCTGCGCGTCGAGCGCGGTCTCGCCAACGTGGAAGTCCACGATCCGCAGAAGAACATTCTCATCCTCGTCGATCTTCCCGGCGGCCAGACCCAGATGCTCAAGAACGGCCTCTACACCTTCAATGCCACCACCAACACAGCCCGCGTGCTCAAAGGCGAAGCGCTCGCCTTCGCTGCCTCCAACCCCAACGCGCAGCCGATGAAGGTCAAGGAATACAACAAGGTCGAGTTCGGCAAGGACGCGCGCCCGCACGAGTTCGTTCCGCAGCAGGCCATTGCCGACCTCATTCCCAGCCCGCGCGCCCCATACGGCTATGGCTATGGCGGAGGGTCGAGCTACGGCTTCGCACCCGGTTATGGCTATGGTTACGCTCCGTACGGAGACGGACCGTACGGCGGCTACTATCCGTACCACGGTTACTCGCCCTACTGGGGCTTTGCCGAACCCTATCCCTGGTGGGGATACCCCTACGGCTTCTATCCCTGGGGCGGTTTTGGCATCGGCTTCGGCTACTACGGCGGATGGGGCTTCCACGGAGGAGGTTTCCACGGCCGGCGCTAATCTTCGCGCCTGAATTCACCTCGGGCGGCCTTCGGGCCGCCCTTTTGCCTTTGATCGTTTGAGTTCCCGAGTCCCTGGCTCTTCTGCTTCGTCAGCCGCATCTTAAATATGGATGACCATGATCGCGACACCCGTCTGCAAATTGCGGGAGCAGGCCAAGCGCCTCGAAGCCTCGCTTTCCGTCGGTGTCGCCACACCCACCGTCAAGGCAGTGCATGAGCTCCGCTCTGCAACCCGTCGCGTCGAAGCGCAACTCGAGCTGCTCGGCATGATGGACGGCCTGCCCGCCTACCATCCTGAAGCCGCCAAAGTTCTGCGCCGCCTCGAAAGCCTCCGCAAGCGCGCCGGCAAAGTCCGTGACTGCGACGTCCACTTGAAGCTCCTTCAGGACAAGGACCGCGAGATGCGCTCCATGCCCGAAACCACCCCGGATCTCATCAAATCGAGAGACAAGCTCCACAAGCGGCTCACCAAAAGGCGTGCCCGCAAAGAGCAGCGCCTCATCGCCGCCATCGAGAAGCAACTCCCCAAACTCGCCCGCGACACTGAAGCCCTGCTCAAAGCGCTGAAGCCTGCCGAAGACCGCCAGGCTTCCGTCGCCGAAATGCTTCGCCTCATCGACCATAAATTCGATCGCAACCTCAGCTCGCGCCAGACCGGCGAAGAGCATCTGCACGATCTGCGCAAGGCCGCCAAACGTGCGCGCTACCAGTGCGAAGGCCTGCCCGGCCCGCAGGCCGCCGCGCTGGCCCGCCGTCTCGAAGATCTGCAGGATGCCGGCGGAAGCTGGCACGATCTGCTTGATCTCGCAAAGAGTTGCCACGACACCCTCGGATCCGATCACCCCATGTCGCGGCTCCTTGAGCATCTGCGCGACGAGCGTCTCGACGACTACCTCGCCAACCTCGACGATCTTCGCCAAAAGCGGCCGCACCGCCGCGCCGCTCCCGCGCAGAAGAAGGCGCAGCAGAAGTCGTCATCTTCCGCACAACACTCCACCCCACGTCGCACCGCAAAGAACTCCTCTCGCTCCCGTTCCTAGCGCGAATAACAACCACCTGCGGAAATCCGCTCGCGCGATACGATAGCCCGTATGAGAGTCGGCCTCTTCGGCGGAACCTTTGATCCACCGCACCTGGGCCATCTCGCCGTAGCCAACGCCGTGCGTGAGCGCTTCTCGCTCGACCGCATTCTGCTCGCGCCCGCCGCCGTGCAGCCGCTGAAGCCAGACGGCGCACACGCCACCTTCGCGCAGCGCCTCCGCATGGTCGAACTTCTCTGCCAAAATCATCCCGGTCTCGAGGCATCTGCCATCGACGGCCCGCAGCCCGGCGGCTCACCCAATTTCACCATCGACACCATCGCCCGGCTCCGCGCCACGCTGTCCGCCGGCGCGGAGATCTTCGTCATCGTCGGCGCCGACGCATTCCTCGGGCTTCGCCGCTGGCGAGATCCCGATGCGCTCCTCCGCGAAGCCCGCTGGATCGTCGTCAGCCGCCCGGGCTTTGACCTCGGCGCGCTCGATGCCATGGGCCTCACGCCCTCCCAACGCGCCCGCATCGATACACTCACAAACTTCGCCAACCCCGTCAGCGCCACCGAGGTCCGCGAGCGCCTCCACAACCGCTCCGAAGCCGCTGCCCTCGTGCCCCCGCCTGTCCTCGACTACATCTGCTCCCACCACCTCTACAGAACCTGACAGACGCCCGCTGCCAACGGACCAGCTCCTGATTCCCGCCCCAAACTCCTCCCTTCGCTACGCTAGGATGAGACGAGGCTCTTTAATGGCAACAAACGACACCAACCGGATGCTGGCCGCCGCCGCGGCGGCCTGCGAAGATAAAAAGGCCGAGGACATTCGCATCCTCGCACTCGACCCCGCCGAGAGCGGTCTCACCGACTACTTCCTGCTCTGCAACGGCACCAACGACCGCCAGAACCTCGCCATCGCAGACGAGGTCGAGCTGCGTCTCAAACGCGACTTCAACACGCTGCCCAACTCCGTCGAAGGCCGCCGCCAGGCCGAGTGGATTCTACTCGACTACGTCGACTTCATCGTCCACGTCTTTTCGCCCGAGAAGCGCGCCTTCTACGGCCTCGAGCGCCTCCGCAAATCCGCTACCTCGCTCAGCGTCGACGAACTCAACGCCGAGATCAAGCGCCACATCGCCAGCGCACGCCACAAGAAATCCGCCGCCCGAAAGCCCGCGAAAAATGCTGCGGCGCCGGCGGCCAAAAAATCGCCGCTGACAAAATCTCCTCCGAAAAAATCGGGCACCAAGAAGGCAGCCGCAAAGTCATCGAAGACGGGCAAGCGCCCCGCCGCTCGAAAGGCAGCATCGAAAAAACACCGTTAGCTGCCTCAGCAGTGAGCGATTTGCTCCACGCTTCGACGCCAGCCATTCCTCACAAAACAAAAGTGGCGGAGAATTTCTTCTCCGCCACTTCAAACACCCAATCAGCCTGTAGCTGACCGGAATTCGTTTTCAGCTTAGAAGTTCACCTTCAGCTGAAACTCCGTTGTGCGCGGCCCACCTGCGTCAAACGTACCCGAGGCACGCTCCACACGGTTGCTGTTCTGCACCGGCACACCGTTGTAGTTCAGCGGACCGTTCAGGAAGCCCGGCGATCCCGCATCATTCACGTTCAGCAGCTCTCCGCCGAAACCCGAAAAGTTGCTCATGTTGAACACGTTGTAGAAAGCGATGCCCGGCGTGATGCTCACTCCCTCGCGGACGTGCGACAGACTGATCGGGTAGCTCGCGTTCATGTCGAACGAGCGGAACGCAGCGTTCAGAATTGCGTTGGTCGGTGCCGGAGCCAGCGGTTGCTGCACAGCGCCCAGCGCCGACAACTGCGACGTCGAGAACAGCCCTGCGCTCACCAGCGCCTGCCCCGCCGGCGTCAACGCGCCCGCATGCGATTGGTTATAGGTATTGATCAACTGGTTGAGCTGCGCTCCTCCCTTGATCTGGTGCATGTAGTATCCCGGATTGGTTCCCGGAACCAGGTCGCCGTAGGTTCCATCGCCGTCCACATCCGTCTGGAAGATCGCCCCTGTTCCGCCGCCCAGCGAATCCAGCGTCAGCGAAGCCGGCGGAGCCGAGAAGAAGTGGCCCACCAGGCCCAGTTGCAGCCCATACTTCACACCCAGGCTGCCGCCGAAGCTCAGCTCGTTGAGGTGGTCGATCGGGTTGCGTCCCATGTACCGGTTGGGATCGTCGTTGTCCCAGGGCCGCGCTCCGCCAAAGAACTGGTCGGAGACGGATGTGGACAACGAGTTCGGCGCGCCCGTCGAGGTCACAATTCGCGAGAACGAGTACGAGACTTGCATGTTGCTGCTCACCAGTCCCGGCATCGGATGCGATTTCTGCTCCTGCAGCACAATCTGCGCCGCGTCATAGCCCGAGCGCCCGATCGGAAGAATGAACAATCCCTCGCCCACGTTCGGGTTGATGCCGGGGAAGGCTGCGCCTGTCGCCGGAGTCAAACCATACGCCGAGGCTGACGCGCCGCCAAAGTACGATGCTCCGCTGTCCAGTCCATTGCCCGCGAAGTCGTTGATCGTCGCGCCCGCAACGATCGCGCAATTGATCGCCGCCGCGCTATATCCGCCCGCGCACTTGTAAGAGGACGTCGTGGCGGCGATCGCGTTCTCCGCCGCCGTCGTGTTCAGCGTGTTCGCCGCGCCATCCCGGTTCACATCCACCGACAATGGAACCTTCAGCGTCGAGTTGTGAAGGTAATCCACACTCAGAATGATCCCCCGGGACAGCTCCCGCTGCACGCCGCCGTTGTACTGGATCGAGTACGGCGTCTTGTACGGTCCCGCATAAATGTTGTTCGCAAACAGGCCGTCGCCCGTCCCGATGTAGCTCGGGTTGGAGCCCGCCTTGCCCGCCACCTGCGACTGGTAGTACGCCTTCAGCGCGTTCAAGTGCGGCGCCGCAACTGCGATCGCCTCGTTGCTGATCGTGCTGATCGGCGTGCAGCCCTCACCCGTGGTGCACGGCGTGCCATTGGCCATGATGCCGGTCACCGAACCCAATCCGGGAAGGAAGACGCTTGATGCACCCTGGTTCATTGCCCCGTCGTTGAAATAGGCGCCATTCTGCTGGATCACCTCGCCGCGTGCGTTGCCGGTGTTGTTGAAGATGTCGCTCTCGTAATAGATCCCGATGCCGCCGCGGATCGACGTCTTGTGGTCCCCCGGGCTCAGCACAAATCCGACCTGTGGCCCGAAGTCCCCGTACGGCTGGTGAGTCCGGTACCCGATCGCGCCATAACCCGCGCTTCCGGCGCCCGTTGTCGAACCGTAGAAGTTGAACAGCGGTTGATTGCCCGTGCAGCCTGCGAACTGCAGCGACGGATCGACCGTCGAGCACAGCGGCGTCGGCAAATCCTGGTTGGCCCGGTCCGTATCCACGCTCCAGCGCAGGCCCGCCGTCATCGTGAACGAGGGCGAGACCTTCCAAGTGTCGGCCAGATACGCTCCAAACCGCCAGCTCGGGTTATCGCCGCCCGAAAGCCCAAAGCCCGGGCGCTCCGAGAACAGCGAGTTGCCGTTGCCGAAGATGTACTGCGCCGCCACGTAGCCGTTATAGGGGTCGTTCGGGCAGGTCCCGTCCGGCTGCAATCCGCCCAGGGGATTGGAGCTGGCGCAGGTCGCCGCCACATTGCTCGGCGCCTCCTCGAGAACCGTAAACAGCGATGCTCCGAAGAACTCCGCGCCGCCGCCGTTCTGCAGGCGGTTCATGTCGTAGCCGAACTTCACCGTGTGCGCTCCATGCGTCCACGTGCCGTCATAGCGGAACTGCTTGTCGGACTGGTAGGTCGTCTGCGGAGCCAGATAGTTCGGTCCCGCGTAGAAGCTGCCGTACAGCGTCACCTGGTTGTTCGGTCCCGTCGACGGGTTATAGATGCTGCCGCTCAGCGAGTTCGTCATATCGCCGAGAATGTTATGAAACTTCTCATAGCCCACCCGGAACGAGTGCGTGAAGTGGCCGCTCGACATATCCGCGCCGCCCACAATAGCCGGAACGTTGTCGCGATTCTCATAAATCGAGTACGGGATGAAGCCGAAGGTCGCCGCATCCGCGTTCACGCTGTACGCTCCGCGCACGAAGAAGTGGATCCCGTGCGGTCCGTTGTAATCCAGACGGGCCATGCTGAACGTGTCTTTGAACGGCGCCGGGACCAGCGGATATAAGGCGATAATCTCGTTGAACGTCGGATCCGGAGATTGCGCCGCGTCCTGCTCGTGCTGCAGAATCCGCTCGCCGCCACCGTAGAAGAACAGTTTGTCTTTCAGAATCGCGCCGCCCACGTAGCCGCCGAACTGGTTGCGCTGAAACGGCGCATCGACGCCATTCACATTTGCAAACCCCGCGTGGTTGTCCTGGAAGTTATAAAACACATTTCCGTGCAGCGTGTTCGTGCCTGAGCGCGTCGTCAGCAGCACCTGGCCGGTCGAAGTCACCTCGCCCGAAACGTCCTGCGTCGAGCGGTTCAGTTGGAGGTCATTCACCGCGCCCAGCGGAACATTGAACAGCGTCGTTCCCACGGTCTCGTCCGTAATGTCCTGGCCGTCCAGCAGAATGCGCGTCGTGCGCCCGCCCACGCCGTCCACCGAGATCGCCGAATAGCCCGCCTTGGTCGGGTCGAACGACTCGCCCGTCTGCAGGATCACGCCCGGCTCCAGCGAGGCCACATCCAGAATGTTGCGGCCGTTCACCGGCATCGTCTCAATCTGCTGGCTGGTGATCACGCCCGACACGCCGATCTGATCGGTGTTCACCTGCAGCTGGCCTGCGTTCACCTCCACCGTCTCGCTCTCTGTACCGATCGTGAGCTTCACGCTGCCGTTCGTCACCGTTCCGGTGCGAACCTCCGTAGTCTCCTTCACGCGCTGAAAGTTCGGCGCGGTAAACGTGATCGTGTAGGTTCCGGGAGTCAGCGGGCCAACGCTGTAAAATCCCGCCGAATCCGATGTCAGCGTGTGCGAATATCCGATCGCCGGATCGGAAATGACAATCTGCGCCCCGGGAATCTTCGCCCCGGATGGATCCGTCACGGAACCCTGAATCGAGCCTCCATTGGTAGAAATCGCCTGACCGAATGCAAAGGCTGAGCTCGCCAACAGAAGGACGGAAGCTAAGATTTTCTTCATAATTCTCTTTCGACTCCTCAAATCCCAGCGGCACGTCCGTCTGGGTCGGGAAGTCGGTGTTGCAATCCGGGGGCCAAACCTCACACCCCCCAACCCAACAGTAACTTATGTCCTCTCCGCCTTTCCGACGATCTGTGACAATCGTGTGAGCCGACATAGAAAAATACAAAAAATGGGAACCTCCAGAGCCGCAAAAATCCTTGTGTTTTCCGCAGCTGCAATCGCATTCTCATTATGTCGTGAAAAGAATCGCTATGGGATATAGAATAGCTGTCCCAGTCCTGCCGGTAGCATCCCGACGAAAAGCGAAAGGCGGAGCCTCAGCTCCGCCTTTCGCACCGTTCGTACTTTTCCTGCTTAGAAGTTCAGCTTCAGCTGGAACTCCGTCGTACGCGGTCCGCCCTGGTCGAACGTTCCCGACCCGCGCTGGACGCGATTGGCGTCGAGAACGGCGTAAGTGTTCGGTCCAGAGACATAACCGGGAACGGTGTCCGTAGCCGACCCGCCTGTCGAGTTGACGTTGAGGAGCGTGCCGGTGAAGCCGCTGAAATTGGAAAAGTTGAACACGTTGTAGAGCGCCACACCCGGCGTCAGTGACAGCCCCTCGCGGAACCGCGCCAGCCGGATCGGGTAGGAGAACACGAAGTCCATCGCACGGGACATCGGGTTCTGAATCGCAGTCGATTGCGGCGTCGTGGCGACCGTCGGAATCACCGCGCCGATCGCGGAGAGCTGCGCCGACGTGAAGAGCCCGGCATTGACCAGCGCCTGGCCCGCAGGAGTGAGGTGGCCGGCATATTGACCGTTCAGGTTGGTGATGAACGACTGCAGATTGCCGCCCTTGACCTGATGCATGTAATAACCCGGCAGCGTTCCGGGAGCCAAATCGCCCGTGGTTCCGTCGCCAGTGATGTCCGAGGTAAAGATCGCGCCTGCCGACGTGCCCGCGACGTTCGTGGCATCGAGCGTCAGGTTCGTCGGAGGGGCCGAGTCGAAGTGCGCAAGAATGGCCAGTTGCGGACCGTACTTGAACAGGAAGGAACCGCCGAAGGAAAGCTCGTTGGTGTGGTCCAGGTTGGCCCGGCCCATGTAAGCGGTTGGGTTGTCGTAGTCCCACGAGGTCGTCGAGAAGAACTCGTCCGAGCCAGCGCCGGCCGTCGTGATAATGCGCGACAGGTTGTAGGAGATCTGGAAGTTGGCCGACTGCATCCCGTACATGGGGTGGTTTGTCACCTGGCGGTAAACGAGCTGCAAAGCGTCATAGCCCGACTTGCCGATCGGTTGGATAAAGTTACCGCTGCCTAGGGCCGCGTTCGCGCCCGGGAAGGCCGCGCCTGTCGAAGGTGTGAGCCCTGCACCGGAGGCCGGGGATCCGCCCAGATAGGTGCGCCCCGAATCCAGGCCCTTGCCGGCGAAGGTAGCAATCGTCGCCTTATTCTGGATCGCGCAGTTGATCGACGCCGAGCTGTAACCCTGCGGGCAGCTCGGATATTTGGCTACAGTCGCAGCGATCGCGTTCTGCGCCGCTGCAACGTTAAGGTAGCGGGCGGCGCCGACGTGGTTGAGGTCGGCCTGTTGACCGAACTTCAGCGTGGAGTTGTGGACGTAGTCCGCACTAAACACCGAACCCTTCCAGAGCTCCCGCTGCACGCCGCCATTCCACTGCTCCGCGTACGGTGTGCGGTAGTTCGGCGAGTAGATCCCGTCGGCGATCAGCGTAGCGCCCACGTAACCGGCATTGGCGGAGGTTGAGTTGGCCTTCGTCGCGGTCTGATACGCAGCCTGGAGATGCTCGAGATGCGGCGCCGCCTGCACCAGCGGAAGCGCGCAGACCTGTGTGATCGTCAGGCCGTCGACCGTCGTCACCGGTGTCGATCCCTGACCCGGGAAGTTCTGGATCGAGTACGTTCCGTTGCAGATGTGACGGTCGTCGAAGAACGCGCCCTGCTTAATAATGTCGCTGCGCGCATTGGTCGTGTTGTTGAACACGTCGCTCTCATAGAAGATGCCGAAGCCGGCGCGGATTGCCGTCTTGTGATTTCCAGGAGCGAAGTTGATGCCGATTTGTGGAGCGAAGTTTGCGTACGGCTGGTGGACATACGCCTCGGTAAAGCTCGAATTCCACTCCGAAAACAGCGGCGTGCTTCCGGTGCATGGCGGCGTCACAGAGGTCGGGTCCACATCCGAGCACAGAGGCGTGTGCAGGTCCTGGTTGGCGCGATCCGTATCGACGCTCCACCGCAGGCCCGCAGTCAGCGTAAAGCTCGGCGTCACCTTCCAGTTGTCGGCGATATACGCTCCCTGGCGCCAGTCCTCGACGCCGCTGCCCGGCAGACCGAAGCCAGGCTTCTCCGTGAAGTAGCCCTGGCCGTTGCCCAGGTACGTCGTCGAAGGGAAGTAGCCGTTCAGCGGATCGCTGGGGCAGGATGCCGCGCCCGCCACACCGCCGCAGCCGAGCGCATTCGGATTGCTGCTGGTCGGACCGGTGAACAGAGTGCTCGACGAGATCGCAGTGCGCGGGCTGAGGCCGAAGAACGCCGCGAAGCCGCCGCCCAGGATGCGATTCAGGCTGTACCCGTAACGAACGTTGTGGGCGCCGATCGTCCACGAACCGTCGTAACGGATCTGCTTGTCGGATTGAAAGGTGCCCTGCGGCGCAAGGTAGTTCGGGCCGGAGTAGAGATGCTGGGCGGAGTAGTAGAACGCAAAGCCCGGAATCGCGTCATAGAGAGAGCTGTTGCCCGCCGTCTCATCGGCAATGAGATTGTGGAACTTCTCATAGCTTCCGCGGAACGAGTGCGTGAAATGGCCCTTTGCGAAGTCCGCTCCGAATGCGTACCCCGGCGTATTGTCGCGGTTGCCGTACAGCCAATATCCGTCGCCGTAGTTCGAGGCGACCGAATTCACGTTGTAGCTGATGCGGGCGAAGTAGTGTCCGCCCCACGGACCATTCTGATAATCCAGCCGGCCCGTCGAATACGTCTCGCGGTAGGGGCTCGGAATGGTTGGGTTCGACGCGAGGATCTGCGGAAACAGGGTACCCACCGGCGAGGCTGAAGCCGAGTCCTGCTTGATGCGCTCCGCGTTGGCGAAGAAGAAAAGCTTGTCGTGAAGGATCGGAAGTCCGACGCTGCCGCCGAACTGGTTGCGCTGAAAGGGCGGATTCACCGCATCCTTCGACTCGGCAAAGCCCGCGCGATAGTCCTGGAAGTTATAGAAGAGCTCACCGTGAATCTGGTTGGTGCCGCTCCGCGTCGAAACCAGAACCTGGCCCGTCGATGTCACGTCACCCGAGACGTCCTGCGTGGAGCGGTTGAGCTGGAACTCGTCGATGGCGCCTTGAGAAACGTTAAAGATGGTAGTTCCCACCGTCTCGTCCGTGACGTCCTGGCCGTCCAGAAGAATTCGGGTTGTGCGGCCTGAGACGCCCGAGACCGAAATGGCCGAGTAGCCGGCCTTGGTCGGATCGAAGCTCTGGCCCGATTGCAGAATGACGCCCGGCTCAATCTGCGCAAGATCAAGGAAGTTGCGGCCGTTCACCGGCAGGCTGCGGATCTGCTCGCTGGTGATGACGTCGGAGACGCCTGCCTGGTCTGTGTTGACCTGCACCGCGCCCGCATTCACCTCGATCGTCTCACTCTCGCTGCCGACGGACAGCTTCACGCTTCCCGGCGTGGCTGTGCCGGTGCGCACCACTGTCGTTATCTGATACTGCTTGAACCCCGCAGCTGTTACCGTCACCGTATAAGCGCCCGGGTTAAGCGGTCCCACTGAGTAGAACCCGGCCGAATCGGCCTTCAGCGTGTGGCTGTACCCCGTCTCAGGACTGGCGATAACAATCGAAGCTCCGGGCACCACGGCGCCCGATGCGTCGGTTACCGTGCCCTGGATCGATCCGCCATTCACCGAGATCGCTTGGCCGTAGGCAAACACGGCCGTAAATGCCAATAGGAAAAATGCCAAAAACCTCTTCATACAGTTCGTGCTCCTGGGGGCGCTAAAGACGCCGGACAAATCCCCCTCTGAAACCTGAAGAATTCAATGCCCACACTTTCGCCGTTCCTGATGCCGTGCGGTCCGGTGAAATCCTTCGACAAGGCTGAAAGGGATGTCCTTGGGACGAACGAGAGCAACTCAGTGACCAAACGCGGAAAATAGGGGATGAACGGCGGAACCCGTCCGGCAATCACCTTGTTCATAATGACAAGTCATTCAAAATAAGCAATATGCCGCTTGGTGTTCTGATCCGGGTTCTACCATTGCCGTCATTCATGTCTCCTCCGGTTTTCTCCCGCGTTCCATAAAATCCTTCCAAAAAATGAAGACGGTTTCGCAATAGCATTATGTCGCCCAGCGAGCCTATAGTCACTGCGGAACTCCATGTAGCATCCGGTGAGATGGATCACGCACCCGATCCCGCCGACACCATCGCCGCCGTCGCCACACCGCCCGGTCGCGGAGGTATCGGCATCGTGCGGCTCTCGGGCCCAGACTCCCGCAGCATCGCCGAAACGCTCCTTCGCCTCCATCGCCCGCTCGAGCCCGCCCGCGCCACACTCGCCGCCGTCCTCGATCCGCAGCAGGACTCACTCGGCCCGGATGCCCCGGCCATCGACGAAGCCGTCGTCACCGCCTTCGTCGCCCCGCACTCCTACACCGGCGAAGACGTCGTCGAGATCGCCGCCCACGGCTCGCCCATCGTTCTCGAAACCATCCTCCGCGCCTCCATCGCCGCCGGCGCGCGCCTCGCCCAGCCCGGCGAGTTCACCCAGCGCGCCTTCCTCAACCACCGCATCGACCTCACCCAGGCCGAAGCCGTTCACGACCTCATCGCCGCCCACACCCTCGAGCAGGCGCGCATGGCCGCGCAACAGCTCGGCGGCGCGCTCTCCCGACGCATCGCTCCCATTAAGGAGCAGCTCGTCACCCTCATCGCTCTCCTCGAAGCCGGCATGGACTTCGCCGCCGGCGAGCTCGACGATGTCGATGTCGTCCCGCCCGCGCAGATCGCCTCCTCCATCGCGCAGATCCAGCAGCCGCTCGACGCCCTCGCCCGCAGCTACGCCCAGGGCCATCGCCTCCGCGAAGGCGCCAGCCTCGCGCTCGTCGGCCGCCCCAACGTCGGCAAGAGCTCGCTCTTCAACCGCCTCCTCGATCGCGACCGCGCCATCGTCACGCCGCTCCCCGGCACCACCCGCGACACGGTCGAGGAAACCACGGCGCTCGGCGGCATCCCCATCCGCCTCATCGACACCGCCGGCCTTCGCCTCGCCCACGAATCCCCTGCCGACCAGGCCGAAGCCCTCGGCATTGCCCGCTCCCGCGAAGCCCTCGCCGACGCCGATCTCGTTCTCCTCGTCCTCGACGCCACCGCGCCCACCACCCCCGAAGAGCTCGCCCTGCTCGACTCCTTCGCCGCCCGTCCGCACCTCGTCGCCCGTAACAAGGCCGACCTCGTCGCCACATCCGCAGCCTTCTTCGACGAACCCAGCGACGCCGATTCGCTCCTAACCTCCGCCTTAACCGGCCAAGGCCTCGACACCCTCCGCGCCCGCATCCTCACCCTGCTCAACGCCTCCGGCTCCGCGGCCACCACCGGCGTCCTCAACTCTCTCCGCCAGCAGCAGGCTGTCGCCTCCGCGCTCGACGCCCTCGCCGCCGCCTCCATCGCCAACGCCAACGCGATCCCTCACGAATTCCTTCTCACCGACCTCCACGCCGCGCTCCGCTTCCTCGACACCCTCACCGGCGAAACCACCTCCGACGACATCCTGCACCGCATCTTCTCCACCTTCTGCATCGGCAAATAACAGCAATTCCGAGGCGGTCCGGCGAGGTAGGGTAATGCGTATAAAGTACCTTATTCTTCAGCGGGTTTTCTGTCCTATACTGTCCGACAAGGAACGGTGAGACCCGGCCGAAATGTGTCCACAAATGTGTCCACGCAGGCTCGGTGGACACAAAAATCACGACGCGGTGGACACATCTAGGACATAAACATGGCCCTTTCAGCAACTTACATAGACAGTCTTCGGCCGCAGAAAACCCGGTACACCGTGTCAGACGGCAACGGGCTCACCCACGAGGTGCTTCCATCCGGTTCAAAATCATGGCGTTACCGCTATCGGCATAACGGTAAGCTGGAAAAGGTGTCCCTCGGCCAGTACCCCGCCCTGAGCCTCAAGGCGGCGCGAGCACGTCGCCTTGAGTATGAGGAGCTTCTGGTACAGGGTCACTCTCCCGCGCGCCACAAGCAGGCGCAGAAGTTCGCGATCAAGAACACCACGACCGTCTTCGAGTTCGGAGAGCGGTACTTCAAGGAGATCGTCGAGCGCGACCGCAAAGACCCGAGCGGCATACGCACCTACCTTGATAAGGACATCTATCCCCGGTTCGCCGAACGCGCTGTAAAGGATGTCACCTCGGCCGACATCCAGGCGCTGGTATTTCGCAAGCGTGACGGCGGCCACCCCGCCGCAGCCGGTCAGCTTCGCAGCCTCCTCAAGCGCATGTTTGACTACGCCGTCGCGAACGGACTCGTGCAGTTCAACCCCGTCGCCAGTCTGCCGATGCGCTTCGTCACGCAGACGAGGTCAAGCGACCGCGCTCTGACCGCCACGGAGATCCGCTTATACCTCGAAGGCATCTACGAGTCGAACATTAGACGCCAGTTCAAACTTGCCTTCCATATCATCCTGCTTACGCTCGTCCGCAAGAGCGAGTTGCTCAACGCGCGATGGGAGCACGTCGACTTCGAGAAGGGCGAATGGACGATCCCCGCAGAGCACTCAAAAACCGGCAAGCCGCACATCGTCTATCTGGCTAGGCAGACCGCCGACCTATTCCGCGGGCTCAAGGATCTGGCCGGCACCTCCGCGCTCGTCCTACCCGGCCGGGGAACCCTCACACGCCCGTTCGCGTCGAACGCGCTGAACAAAGCCCTCGAAGGCATCAGCTTCAACATGGAGCCGTTCACCATCCACGACCTGCGCCGCACAGGGGCCACTCACCTTCACGAGCACGGCTATCCCTCCGACGTTGTCGAGAAAGCCCTGAACCACACCATCGGTGGAGTCCGCGCCGTCTACAACCGCACCCAATACAGCGACCAGCGCCGCCAGATGTTGCAGCACTGGGCCGATTACGTTGAAAGTCTTGCCACGGAACGCAAGGTGATCAGAGGCAATTTCACCAGGGCAGTTTAGAGTGAACCGTTCAGTTCGGTGTCGTGAGGTTCCGATTTGCGCGCAGAAGATATTTTGCGGTAAGTTTCGTTCACCGATGAGCGGGCTAATTCGTTGTAGTTGTGATGGTGCAGTTGAGAACTGTGTCCGGTGTTCTGGCAGCGGCTCTTACTTAGCGCCAACTCATTGCGCACCCTTTTCGCGATTGAAAATCACGCCGCCGCCGCCTCCCAGGAAGACACTCGCGCAGAGAATGGCGGAAGAGGGTCGCTATGACAGGATCGGAAAACGTAAGAGAAGTCGTTCTGCAAAGGCATCTATAACAGCTCCTCTTGAGCGGTGTCCCGTCTGTAGGTCAAACGTCCGACCTCAACGGCTGTACAACCACCTAAGGAAGGTACATCACTGGAAGACGTCCGATGCAGCCGCGGTCGCCCCTCGGACGACCGTAAATGGCGGACGCAAGCCAAAATCCGCGCCGTCGTCTAGAAGTATTAGACCTTCGGTGCCTCCGCAGTCTGTTTTTGGCGAGAAACTTCGGCGCGCACAGATGCGATCTGTCGATGCTTTTGACGCATCCAGAAACTTTGGCTTTGCCGCTCGGGAAGGCTCACGATTCGGCTCTCATCCACTGCACGACGCTTACGATGACGAATCAACCGCTTAGCCTGTGAATCGCCCGCTCGGCGGCGGCCGTGCGCTAACTCGCGTACGCGGCGACTAAACCGGCTAGTGTGGCCGAGTACTGCACCGCACTGTGGGGTATCAGCACGTACCGCCACGGCTTCGGGTCGGCCGCGGAAGCGTGCTGACACCAGGCTTTCGCCGCCTTCGCCTTTAGGAGGACGACCTCGTCCGTCATCTCATTCGCAGCTTTGGTCTCGCAAATGTACTTAGCGTTGGACGTCTCGACGACGAAATCCGGGTGGTACTTATCCTCGTGTGAGTAGTAGATGTGCAAGTCTTGAGCGGTAGGCTTCAACCATCGGTCGGCATCTCGGTCGAGGATCATTGCAAACCGCCGCTCCGTGTCTGAATCGAACCGCTGGCGCGTGTAGCAGCAGCGCGAGAAGCCCCCAAATACGAGCGACCGGATGCGCTGCGGATCAGCTACGGTCTCGCGGAAGTCCACGAGGTTGCCGTCTGCTTCGGCAGCGGCGAAACTCTCCGTCAACACCTGGAAGTTGCTCATGACCTTCACGTCGAATCCGGTTTCTGGCTGCTGGAAATGTTGCATCATCTGGCCGTGAATGATCGCCGCAAAGACCTTCTGGTTGGAGTAGAGGACACCGAATACCTCCTCCTCGCTTGCCAGATAGCTCCGCAGGTGTGCAATGAGCTGGCCCGAGAGCTTATACAGCAGCTCGGAGTTGCTCATGTAGTCGATGTCATCGAAGTCCATCAGATTGCGGACAAGATAGTCTTCGAGTCTCGCCTCCAACTTGCCCGTAGCTCCCGCCCTGAACCTATTCGTGTGGTTGTCTTCGAGCGTGATGACGAGCAGGTCTTGCGCTACATAGCCCTGCCGGATGCTGCTGCAATCGAGGTCGAAGTCACGGAAGCCCGTATGAGCGCCATCTCGCGGCGTTACCGTTATGCGCGGGATAGCGATCGTTCGCTGCTGTAACGCCTTTACGGTCTCCGCGATGATCTTCTGGCGTTGCTCACCCTCGGCTGCATCGACTCCGGGGAGCTGGCCCTGCACTGGCAGCGTGCGTTCCTTCACAGAAGCGGCAATCTGCGCCTGCACTTCGGGCTTGCTCAGGTCCTCGAGCGTGTTGTCCTTTGTTAGTGCGCGGATCACTTCCAACGCGGCTCGAGCGGTCTGCTTGTCAGCTTCGGTCAGGATTACGGAGGCGGGCCGGTCGGCGGTGAGTCCGGGGACGGTGCCCATCGCGCCGTTTAAGGACGGGCCCGCTGTGGCAAGTCCGAGGTCGTCCAGGTAGCCGGGGCTTAGTGGCACGAGCGTGGGCTTTGTCGTTGGGACACAGACCGTCTCGAAGCCGCCCTTCAGCGGTGAGTCCGGCGAGTTCGCCAAGTCAACGATCTCCTGAAATCGCTCATGCGCCACGATAGTGAGGCGGTCGACATCGTCGTTGCCGGTTCTGCGGCCATACGGGAGTCGCAGACCGCGCCCGATGGACTGTTCGACCAGAGTGCGCGAGTCCGCCGTGCGCAGCGGCACGATGGTATACAGGTTGGTGACATCCCAGCCTTCCTTCAACTGGTCGACATGGACGACGATCTCGACGGGGTTGTCGGCGTTCTCCACGTCCAGCAGCTTCTGGACATTCTCTTCGCGCTCTTCGCCGCGCAGATTGGAGTGAATGGTGATGACGCGGTCCTTGTACCGGCCTTCCGCGAACTCGTTCGACTCCATCTTCGCAACCAGCTCGTTCGCGTGGTTCGTGTCGCGGGCAACGACAAGCATGAACGGCTTGACCCTGCGGACGCGGTTCTCCAGCGCGTAGGCTTCCAGCTTCACGCGGGTGTTCTCGTGCAACGCGAGGCCGTCGGCGAGCTTGACGTCTTCCAGTTCCTGCTCGCTGTAGCTGTCCTTGTTGAAGTTCTCGCGTGTGGCCACGGCGGGCTTCTTTACGAAGCCGTCGGTGAGGGCGGCAGACAGCGGATAACTGTAGATGACGTTCTTGAACGGGATCGCCTGAGCACCGCGTTGCGTCTGCGGTGTGGCTGTGAGTTCGAGGCCCAGGACGGGCTCCAACTCTTCGATGGCAGTTATGCCGGCATCGCCACGATAGCGGTGGCTCTCATCCATCAGGATCACAAGGTCCTGCTTGGAGCGAAGATAGTCGAAGTAGGGCTGGCCGAGGTACTCGTTCATGCGCCGGAAGCGCGGCACAGCACCGTTCTTCGACGTGGCGTCCTTATTGATCTTCGAGATGTTGAAGATGTTGATCTCGACGCCATCCTCGTTGAACAGCCCTCCTCGCTCTTGGTACGTATCGCCCGTCTCTATCCTCGGGGGCTGCTGCACAAAATCGGCGATGCCCTGAAAGACATACTTCGGCGTACCCGGCGAGAAGTCCTGGATCAGCTTGTTGTAGATCGTCAGGTTCGGCGCCAGGATGAAGAAGTTGCGAATGCCCTGCGCCTGATACAGGTACGTGCAGAAAGCGCCCATCAGCCGAGTCTTGCCCACGCCCGTCGCCAGCGCGAAGCACAGAGATGGGAACTTGCGCTCGAAGGCGGTGAACTGCGTTGCCTCCGGGAACGCCGCGCGGATCGCCTGAAGCTGTGTATCCGATTCCGCCTTGCGGGTCTCCTCATCGGCAGCGGGCTTGCTCAGCGGCAGTACGCTGCATACCTGGTCGAGGATCTCGAGCGATCGGCGCTGCGGCGGCCGCAGGCTCAGACGGCTGCCAATCGCGAACACCTGGCGCGAGAAAGTAGCTGTGTCGATCACTTCGCCACCTCCTCGAACAGGCTCGGCGCATCCTGCTTCGCCGCCTTCGCTCTTCGCTTCTTCGCCTCTGTGGGATTGCGAGGAGGTCGGTCCGCATGCGCGCTCTCGGCCAGCGGCTCCGGCATATCTTCTTCGTTCGGCTCGGGCGCTTTGGGCAGGTTGGCCACGTTCAGCGAGTAGTCGTCCTTGCCCCACTCGCAGCGCGCCAGCACGGCGATCGGAATCTTGCGGATCGTCAGGTTGGGGTAGTCCGCTGCTTTGCCGCGGAAAGCCGAGCAGCAGATCAGCAGGGATCGGTTCGGCCCCACCTCTTCGCTCAGCGATTCGAGCTGCTGACGGCTCAACGTCTGGGTCGTCGTGTAGAGGAAGTCCGTCTCGGTGCTGCGCCCTTGCTGCCAGTACAGCTCGCCCGGCTCATACCGGAAGCCCATCAGCTTGCACATCGCCTCGGCCAACATGGCGGCGTTGTACTTGCTGCTGATCACATGATTGCCGAAGCGGTCCAGCTCCAGCATCGACGGCGCCAGCCGGAAGTAGCGAAAGCCGCCTCCACCATTCCATCCCACCGCCGTCGATATACCGCTCGGTTCTTCTGCATTAATTACTCTCTTCAGGCGTTCAGCTACGTGTGAGTCAACATGATTGCGTAGCTCAATCGTGATCCACTGACGTCCCATTTTGTGCGCTACTGCGCTCGTAGTCCCCGATCCCGCAAACGAGTCCAAGACAAGCTCCCCCGGTTTCGTCGAAAGCTCCAGAACACGTTTTATGAGCGCTTCAGGCTTCTTCCCATCAGGAAAGCTGACCCCCCCCTCCTTATGTACGTTGTTGGATAGGAGGTCATCCCATATCGTGCTTGCCAGGCCCGCAGTGGTCAGGTTTCCGTCGATAAGTTGTACTTTGGACGAGTAGAACAGTAGTTGCTTGCCGTTGAGAAAGTAACGTTCGTCCGTCGCTGATTTCGTTACCCGATTCGGCAGCTCAATCGACTCCTGAAGCGCCTTCTTCGAGTTGTCGTTAATATCCTCGGGCCTCACGAGAGCTGGCTGGACGACCGAGAATCGGTTCGCGATCACGAATTCAGTCAACATCTTTTCCAGCTTCGCCCCGAAAGTCTTGTCGAGCTCGCGGACGCTTACATTCTTGGTCTTTGCGAATGCTTCGCGCAACGTTCCAAGTTTCCAAAGGTTGTGCGGATCTTGCCGATTCAGAATGAAGTTGTTGTATCTCACATCACGTGCAATCGGGACGTAAACACGGTTTGGCTTCCAAGAAGCCTTTTGCTTCGCATAGTACAAAATGAAGTTCGATGTACTTACGAGCCCCGGGTTGATGGACTTCGGCCCAGAAGCAGCACTTTGTTTGAACGAGATTACTGCGATACGATTGCTTCTGTCGAAAATCTCATCAACCAAAGCAATTAGATACCCGAGTTCATTGTCGTCAATGTGAATGAAGAGAGACCCGTCCTTAGCTAACAGCCGGTGGAGAATAGATAAGCGATCTCTCATAAGAGACAGCCAAATCGAGTGCTCAATTCCATCGTCATAGTGCTCAAAGGCCTCGCCTGTATTGAACGGAGGATCGATGTAGATGCACTTCACCCTGCCGGCGAACTCCTGCTCCAGGGCCGTCAGAGCGAGCAGGTTGTCGCCAAAGATCAGACGGTTGTCGAAGATGTCCTTGTCGCTGACGCGCTGCGCCGCGTGGTAGCTCTTGTCGGCGTCCTCGAGCAGGATGCGCGGCTCCAGCCGCGGCCGGTTCTCCTTGCCGATCCAGGTCAGCTCAAGTCGCGTGTTGCGCGTGCCGTTGCCGGGGCGCGCAGGGGAGGCCGGTGCGGCGCTCATGCCTCCACCCCCACTTCGGCTTCAGCAGGAGTAGCAAACAGGTCCATAATCTCCTTCTTAGCTGCCTTGGCCTTTCGCTTCTTCGCCTCGGCGGGGTTTCGTGGCGGCCGGTCCGCATGGGCGCTCTCGGCCAGCGGCTCCGGCATATCTTCTTCGTTCGGCTCGGGCGCTTTGGGCAGGTTGGCCACGTTCAACGAGTAGTCGTCCTTGCCCCACTCGCAGCGCGCTAGGACGGCCATCGGAATCTTGCGGATGGTCAGGTTGGGGTAGTCCGCTGCTTTCCCGCGGAAAGCCGAGCAGCAGATCAGAAGCGATTGGTTCGGCCCCACCTCTTCACTCAGGGACTCGAGCTGCTGCCGGCTCAACGTCTGGGTCGTCGTGTACAGGAAGTCCGTCTCGGTGCTGCGCCCTTGCTGCCAATAGAGCTCGCCCGGCTCATACCGGAAGCCCATCAGCTTGCACATCGCCTCGGCCAGCATGGCCGGGTTGTACTTCCTGCTGATCACATGATTCCCGAAGCGGTCCAGCTCCAGCATCGAGGGAGCCAGCCGAAAGTAGCGAAACCCACCGCCGCCGTTCCATCCCGCAGTCTCGGTCACGCCGCCGGCGTCCTGACCGTCGATCACCTTCTTCATACGCGGAATGATGTGCGAGTGGGTGTGCTCGCCAAGCTCGATCATGATCCAGCGGCGGCCCATCTTGTGGGCGACAGCGCCGGTTGTGCCGGAGCCTGCGAAGGAGTCGAGGACGAGATCGCCGGGTTTGCTACACGCTTCAATAACCGTGCTAACGAGTCCTTCGGGTTTTGGAAACGCAAACTTCCCTTCATTCCCGAAGAGAGCAATGCTTTCCTTCGTCCCGTCCTGCGTGTAGGGGCCATCAAAGATGGACGTCGGCTTTCTCAGCCTCTCGTTACCTTCCTCGTCTCTCAGGTACTGCTTGTACTGAATGGACCATGACCCGTCCTTCGCTTTCGTGAAATACAGCTCGTCGTTTTCAACCGCTGCGTACGCCCGTTCTTTAGCCCACCACCATTGCCTTTTCGGCCAAACTTTAGTCCCGTCAGGAGCGGGGATGGGATAAACGAGATTTTCACGGCGGTCCATGCTTTTCGTTGCTTCCAACGGCTTGACACGGAACGGACCTCTACTCGCAGCTTTGGAGTCTCGTAGTTTGTAATACCGCGCCTCGGCGTTCGGGTCTGGCGAAAGAAACATGTCCGGGAATTTTTCGCGGTTCTTGACGAAGCAATGAATGTATTCATGCATTCCAACGAACCACTTGGATTTGGCACCACCCCCATACGCTTTCTTCCAAACGAATGTGCTTAGAAAGTTCGCCCGCCCAAATACCTCATCGAGCAATATCTTGAGATAAGAAGCTTCGTTATCGTCGATGCTCACCCAAATACTGCCGTCCTCGCTCAGCAGCTTCCGCAAAATCTCCAGTCGATCGCGCATCAGCGACAGCCAGATCGAATGCTCCACACCATCGTCGTAGTGCGTGAACGCCGAGCCGGTGTTGTACGGCGGGTCGATGAAGATGCACTTGACCTTCCCGGTGAACTCCTGCTCCAGCGCCTTCAGCGCGAGAAGGTTGTCGCCGAAGATCAGGCGGTTGTCAAAGATGTCTTTGTCACTGACACGCTGCGCCGCGTGATAGCTCTTGTCCGCGTCCTCCAGCAGGATGCGCGGCTCCAGCCGCGGCCGATTCTCCTTGCCGATCCAAGTCAGCTCTAGCCGTGTGTTGCGCGAACCGGAGCCGTTGCCGGAGCGGGAAGGGGAAGCAGGCTGTGTTGCCATCTCGTGCAGAAACTCCTCAATGCTGCAAGTGCGTTGGGTTGATAAAACCAGACTAAACGACGCGCCAGCGCACCGTGAATAGCGGCTTGGATACGGCCGATTGCATCAGCCGCCGGTACGCCTCATTGAACAGGTTCTCGCGTTGCGCCTCCACCTTGTCCTGGGCCTCGAAGAGCTCACGGCGTTTGCGGTGCCGTTCGGATTCCAGCCGGGCGACTGCCTGGCTCAGCTCGAGCTTCTGCTGCAACATGCCGGCGGCGAGCCCTTGTCGCTTCAGCTCGCGGATCTGCGCGTCCATCTCGCGGAGCTCGTCTTCGAGCATCAGGCGCCGGTCCTCGGCCCAGCGGTCCAGCTTGGCACTCTCAGCGTCGAGCCATGTCGCGTTCTCGGCTTGTGACCGCTGGACAATCTGCTCTTCTTCTGCCCTCAGGAGGCTTTCGAGCTTGCGGTGGGCAGCGCCGTCGCTGAACTCGATGCTGCCCTGCGAGGACACCTCGGCGGAGGCGAGATCGAAGAGCCGCCGGCACTGGTGGCTGTCCACCGTGAGCTCGCCGTCGCCGTTACGGGATACGTCGGCCAAACCCGCCAGGAGCAGATGATCGTGCGGCTCGGCGGAGGAGATGGTTAGCAAAGAGGACGCCAGCCATCCGCTGCGGCCCAGCAGCGGCTCGAGTGCCGCCATGCGGGTCGGGTTAGAGGAAAGCCGGAACACGATCTCAGCGTTGGGCGTCTCGGCGCGGCATGCCTGCGCGAGCATGCACTGAGCGATGGGGTGGCCGATGCGCCAGGTATTGGCGTCCTCGACGCCCTTGCGCATCTCGTAGCGGCCGGTGAGCACCTGCCCATTGAGCTGCTCGGGATAGGGGTTCTGCCGGAGGATGAAGGTGTGTCCGGTGGCGGGGAAGTCGGCGAAGGGCGCGAGGCAGATGCGGGTGGTTTGCCACAAGAGACGCTGAAAGCGATCTAGGGCATCACCGCTGCCGACACGCACTTTCTCAATGACCTCCTGGTCGAAGTTGTTGAGTAGCTGATCCTGCGCGTTAGCCTTCGCCGCGACGATCTGGGTCTCCATCTCCTGCTGAAGCTCGTTGAACTGGAGGCTGATCTGCTCGGGCGTGCGGCACTGCTGATAGATGGTGGCAATGCGCTTCTCAAAATCAACGCCAGACTCTACCGCTCCGAGCACCTCATCGCTGGCACCGAAGACGCCGTCGAAGAGCTGGAATTTCTCTGCGAGGAGCTGATATACCCGAACATCGGCGGCGTTGGCCTTATTGAGGAAGTTGACCACGACGACATCGAACTTCTGACCATAACGATGGCAACGGCCGATACGCTGCTCGATACGTTGGGGGTTCCAAGGGAGATCGTAGTTGACGACCAGGTTGCAGAACTGGAGGTTGATGCCCTCGGCGGCGGCCTCGGTGGCGATCATGATGCTGGCGTCATCGCGGAAATGCTCGACGAGAGCGGCGCGCTTGTCGGCTGTGGGTGAGCCGGTGATGCGATCGGTACCCTTGTGGCGCTCCAGCCAGTTGCGGTAGATCCGCTGGCTGCCTTCGTCGGTGTTGGTGCCGTTGAAGAGCACCAGCTTGCCGGCGAACTCGGTTTGTTCGAGCAGCCGAAAGAGGTATTCCTGCGTGCGGCGGGACTCGGTGAAGATGATGGCCTTCTGCTGGAGCACGCCGCCTTGCTCCGACTGGGCCTTCTGCGCTGCTTCAAAGCCGCGCTTGAGTGCCGTGAGCAGCTTCTCGCCCTTGGAGTTGTGCTGGATGCTGCGGGCGAGCTCGTGGAACTCCTTGAGACGGGTGATCTCCTGACGGCGCTCCTCGCGCTGCTCGGGCGTCAGCGCGGCAGACTTCTTCGACGGCTCCTCAGCGTCGTCGGTGTCGTCATCATCCTCGCCCCACTCGTCTTCGAGCTCGGGCAGCAGCTCGAAGTTCTCCGTCATCTCAGTGGGGAGGTTTTCGGTCCGGTCACTCTCCTGCTCGGCAAGCTCTAGCTTCATGGCGAGGCCGGCAAGGGTGTCGGAGATGGCGTAGGTCGAGCTTGCCAGCAGCTTGCGGAGGATCAGCGTCATGAGCTGCCGCTGGCTGGATGGCAACGCATAGAGGTTGGGCTGGCGGAGGTACTCGGAGACGAGGTCGTACAGGCGTTGCTCGGCGTCCGTTGGGAAGAACTCCTGCACAAGAGCGTGCCGCTTGGTATAGGCGACGTATTGCAGCACCTGCCTGCGGAGCGTGCGCTGGCAGACGGGCCGCAGGCGTTCCTTGAGCGGCAGCAGCGAGTTCTGAGTCCGGGCTCGACCGAACTGCGAACGGAAACTGCGTAGGTCGCCGAAGGTGAACTCATCGACGATGCTGACCAGCCCGTACAGCTCATCGAGTGAGTTTTGCAGCGGCGTTGCCGTGAGGAGGACCTTCTGGCGAGGCAGAAGGCTGTTCTTGATGGAGTTGCCGATCTTATTGCCGGGCTTGTAGACGTTCCGTAGCCTATGCGCCTCGTCGATGACGACGAGTTCCCAGCCTGTCTGCCGAACGTAGGGCTCCTTCGCGCGGGCGAACTGGTACGAGCAGATGATGATCTTCGACTGCTCGAACGGGTTAAGGATGCCCTTGTTGACCGCCTCGTTGAACGTCTTGGCTTCGAGGATGACGCTAGGCAGGAAGAACTTGTCGGCGAGTTCCTGACTCCATTGCTTGCGAAGATTCGCTGGGCAGATGACCAGAAGGCGGCGGCGGCGTTCCGCCCATCGCTGCGCCAGCAGGATGCCGGCTTCTATGGTCTTGCCGAGGCCGACCTCATCAGCGAGTATGGCGCCCTTGGAAAGCGGCGAGCGGAAGGCAAATAGCGCGGCCTCGATCTGGTGCGGATTGAGGTCCACCTGCGCGTCCGATAGGGCCGTCGCGAGCTTTTCGATGGTGTGCGAAGGTGCTCGGCGGGTTAGTTCATGTGCGAAGAGCTTGGCGTGGTAGGGAGTTAGGGGCATCCGGGCATTGCGAACTTTAACGATTTTTGAAGGGTTACGCCATATTACCCGGGGAAATGTTAGACGGACGAAATATAGGCTATGGGTAATGCCGGGTAGGTACCCCGTTCATACCGGCGATGGACGATCACATGCCTCCCGTTTTTCCATTCCTGCGAGTTCCACTGGTAGCCCATCAAAGACTTGACTTCTGATATTATCACGGCCATGATAATTATCACGGCCACGGTAATTAACATGGCCACGGTACAACATGGTCTCCCACCGGCCCAAGTCGAACTCCCGCGACCCACGCAACGAGCGTGACTACCTTGATCTGCTCGTTAGCCTCTTCGATCAGCAAGGCTGGCGGATCGAATCCTCACTCGACGACAGGCACATAGATCTATTAGTCGCGCACGGCGACCTACGATACGTCATCGAGCTCAAGGCTGCCTCTGAGGGCCGACCGGATCGGCTCGTGCCCTTGCTTTCGCAGGCTATCCTGCAAGTCCGGGCATTTGCTCGGGCCATCCGCAAGCGGGCCTCCCCGCTGGCTGTCATCGCTGCGCCTGCGATCTCTCCAAGCGCCGCGAACAGCTTGATTAATTTTCAGGCTCGGTTCGCCCCCGATGTCGCCGTTGGCATCCTAGACCGCGAAGGTTTCCGCTACTTCGTAGGACCGGGCCTCGAAAAGCTCAACGTCGCGCCGCGCCAAGCTGCCGGCAGGCAAAAGTTGCCTCCGCCTGAGTCTGCGTACCTGTTCTCAGATCTCAACCAATGGATGCTAAAGGTATTACTCGCACCCTTCGTCCCTGAGGCTCTTCTGCAAGCACCTCGCGCCGAGTATCGCAATGCATCGGAACTTGCCGCCGCCGCCGAAGTCTCGGTAATGAGCGCCTTCAGGTTGGTGCGCCAACTGAGGCAGGAGGGCTTCCTTGATGAACATGATGAGCCGCTACGCTTAGTCCGCCGCAACGAACTGTTGCGCCGCTGGCAAGCCGCCCATCTAAGGGGAGTACCGGAACTTCCGCTGCGCTGGATCATTCCGGGAAAGAACCAACACCAGTTGCCGGCGGCGCTTCAAAGGTACAGTGTTGAGCCCAACGCGGCGCGCGCGGCACCACGAGCCTGCCTTGGGCTGTTTGCCGCTGCCGAATCTTTGGGATTTGGCTTCGTGCACGGTGTCCCGCCGTACTTCTATCTGGAAAGCCTCGACCGGCACGTCCTCAAACGCATGGGGCTTTCTCCCGAAGGCGCAGAACACCGAGCCGACGTTTATGTTCGCGTACCTGCCTCTCGGGAATCAGTCTTTCGCGGCGCGGTCGTCCGCGACGGCGTGCCCGTTGCTGACATCTTGCAGGTCTGGCTCGATGTTAGCGCGCATCCAGCACGCGGCGAGGCACAGGCCGAAGAAATCCGCCGGCGCGTGCTAGCGAGGATATTTCAGGAGTAACAACAATGGCCCAGGTATCCGAGGTTGAATATTTCGTACGTCTGATCGAAGCCCTCGATCCGTGGCTTGGGCAAGTAGTAATCGTAGGCGGCTGGGCGCACCGTCTATATCGTTTACATCCTCTAGGACAGCCGCTCGACTACGAACCATTGGGAACCTTCGACACCGACATCGCTGTTCCGCTCAATCTACCCGCAACCGGCGAGCAACTGCGCGCACGGCTGCTAGAAAAGAACTTCCATGAGGAGTTAATGGGTGACACTCAGCCTCCAGCCGCACACTACCGAGTCGAAAGCGGCGACAATAGCTTCTACGCGGAGTTTCTGACACCGCTTGTCGGCGGTGAGATCAAACGCGGAGGTGTGCGCGACGTAACGGCTTGCGTCTCCGGCGTCTCCGTGCAAAAGCTCCGGCACCTCGAACTGATGCTCCAAAATCCTTGGGCGGTGACGATCGCTGCAGCCCTGGGCTACCCG
This sequence comes from Candidatus Aquilonibacter sp., assembly GCA_035504135.1. GTDB lineage: Bacteria > Acidobacteriota > Terriglobia > Terriglobales > Acidobacteriaceae > Granulicella. The sequence continues at coordinate 85,177 of DATJSM010000005.1, forward strand.
ACGCCGACCCCCCGACGCATTCTCGTTCCCAACCCTGCGGCCTTCCTCGTCCAGAAGATTCTGATTCAGAAGAGGCGTCCCCGCGACAAGCGCGCCAAAGACATCCTCTACATACACGATACGATCGAGACCTTCGGCGCGAACCTCGCGGCTATTCGCGACCAATGGCAAACAAATGTGCGGACCACCCTGCACGCGAGAGTAGCCAGACAAGTAGAGCGAGCTCCACAAGATCATTTCGGTGAAGTACATGACTACATTCGAGAAGCCGCACGTATTGCTGTAGGGCGGAACTTAACGCCTGAGACAGTCCGGGAACTCTGCGCCTTTGGATGGGAACAGATTTTTCTAGCCTGATGCGGCGCAGCTTCAAAGCGTCACCTAGAGCTTAAAGCTTAAGGAAAAACAAAAATCATTTTCAAAATGAAAACATGTGAGCACGGCTCGGATAGGCTTAGTTCTGGGCCGAGCGATGACGATGCAACCGCCTTCTTCACTCGCAATATGCGGCTTCACCGCAGCATCTTCGCCAAACTGATGAGTGGGGGCGGAGGTCTCACGACCGGATGCTACACCAATCCGTCGGACCTATATTGCCGCGTGAACTACACTACCGCAGCGCGTCGTGCGATGAGCTGCATCTTCTTGCCCATCCTGTCTACCAACGGATCGACGCCGAACTCCCGCTTGATTGAAAGAGCCCACGAGAGTCGAGCGGGCCGGGGGCGCCGGGCTTGGCCTAGGATCGTCAGAATCGCGCCCATGCAGCGTGCTTTCGTACGCGGGGCGAGCAGCCCGAAATAGCGCACACAATGGCGATAGCGTTCGGGGACTTGCTGCGTTAGCGCCCGGATGAAGTCGGACGGGCTGTAGTGGGTCAAGACCTCACGCTTGAGGCGGTGATCGTGCGTGCGGAAAACAATCTCATCCTCGCCAACATGCTGGAAGCGATACTCCGCGAGCGGCGGCCGGCGAAGATACCTGGCCGCATATTGCAGGAAGTGATACTTGCTGCCGAACTCTTTGTGGTGCGTTCTCCAACGTCGATTGCCCTGTGCTATCAGCATCTGGTCCAAGGCAGGGCCGTCGATGGGGGAAATGAGCTTACCCTGGGCAAGGCGAAGATGTCCAATGACGGAATCGCGCCAGAAATCGCTCAGGCTCGCCTTCCTGATGTTGAGTTGCGGTATCCATGCGCCTTCGGACTCCCGGAAGCCGCCCGTCGACACCAGGATATGAAGGTGCGAGTTGAAGTTTAGGTGTCGGCCGAACGTATGTGCCACGACCATGATGCAGACCTGCACGCCATGCTCGGCTTCGATCCAAGACTCGATGGCCTTTGCGCCGATGGCGGAGAGGTCAGCGAGAAGCGCACGATTGTTGTTGAAGATCGGCCACAGCACATCCGGCATCGTGAATGTAATCTCCCGATACGGCACATCGGGTAGTGTGGCCCACTGATCCCGCTGCCACAGAACCGTAGCCCTGCGGCCACAGCTTGAGCAGGCGCGTGACTTGCAGGTGTGATAAACAACCTTTTGCTCCGACTCTGACGCATAGACTTCGGCCCCGAGCGCCGGGGTTCGACATGCAAGTACCTTGCGGAAATTTTCGCGGGCCGCTGGCCGAGCCGCGTCATGGTCCCACAAATGACGGTGTTGTTCGAGAATGTGTCTAAGCGACCGGCTAGACGCCATGAACTACTCCGGCTTCCAGCAGCACCTGTTGCACGGAGCATCGCGGCAACGTAATCAGCAGATGGCGTAGCAGATCGTTTTGTTGGTCGGGCGGCAGCTTAGAGATAGGTGCAAACTCGTGATCGAGGCTGCCGGCGGCGACGGTGGCGTGACGCGAGAGCAGCGCCTTGCTCACCGCTCGCATCGCCCCCGTCATCTGGAAGTTCTTCAACTCGCGCAGCCCACCGTCCTTCGAGCTCTTGAGCCATTTCCGAGCACGACCGATGCGAATCCTGCCCCCGGCCAGGTCGGAGATCACCTCCGGCGCGGCTTTTGCCAGCAAGACTTTCGTGTGCGTTACATTGCCGGCGGACACACCGGCAACGCGCGCGATTTCTGTCCGAACATCTAAGGGCTGCGGTTTCGTCATTTCTGACGAAGCCTTCGGCCGTCCAGCGGTCTGCTGTCTAAGGCGCGCTTGCACCTTCAGCTCCTCTTCGAGCCCCAACGCTAAGCGGATGCGGTTGAAGTCGTTCAAGCGTGCGGAGCGGTGCTGCCACTGTAAGAGCTGCACAAGCGCCTGGCCTTCTGAGATCGTGCGCACGACACACGGAACCTGAGCGCGACCTTGAGCCTTGGCGAGCGCCCAACGGGCATAGCCGTCGATGATGTAGCCATCGTGCGTAACGGTAAGCGGGTGTACAAATGCCGCTTCACCACGATCTGCCAAGGCCGAAAGGCTCTGTGCGGCCGGCACGATCCCGAGTCGGACGAGCCCCGGATGCGGCTGGAGCTCCGAAACGCTGCGAGACTCCAAGCGACCTGCTTCGCCGATGTTGATGTCGAAGCAGTCGTCCACGCTAGCGGCTCTCCTCGATGCGAGCGAGAAGCCAGGCTTCGATTTCGGCCTCGATGAACCCGATCGAGCGCAGACCCAGCTTAATCGGCTTCGGAAACTTTCCCTTGGCGATGTCTGCGTAAATCGTGCTCTTCGAGCGGTTGACGCGCTTCATCACCACAGGAAGCGGCAGCATGACGGTTGGGGTGTTAGGGAGTGTGAACGACATCGGTCCTCGCTAGACTTGAAGTAATGAAGCAAGCAGTACCGGCTCGAAGGAGGCTGTGCATCGTCAGTGATTCAGTTACACAAACGAAACACATTTCATGTCGCTGACGGCCGCTCACAGAGCGGGGATATTTACGTTGAATTTTGTTCTGTAAGCGACCGTTACACAATCGGCGGAGATGCCGCGCAATGAGGCCCCGCTCCGGCAGTCCGGCCCCGCGCAAGGCGTCACCGATCAGCCGCACGGCTCGGAGTCGCTCGGCTGATCGCGGGCCGGTCCGGTGGGACTCCCTTGCCCACGAGGAACTGGCCGGACGTGCCGAAATGAGCCTCAAGCTCGGATCGCGCGAACGCTCGGCTCAGGATGCGGCGTTCTATGTTGCCAAGCGTCGCTTACACTCTGAGCGCGGCAACGCCCATCTCGTGTACACCGACATCGAGTGTGTCAGACTTGTCGAGAGGCTTAGGGCCATTCGTGACGTATACCGTGAACATCTGGAGCGACTAGGCTGCCGACCAATAGGCCAGATGTACTGGGTCATTTTCCGGTTCGGCGTAATGGCGTGGGCGCTTCGTCTCCTGCGCTCCTCGGTCCAGACATATCTAACGTTGGCAGCAGTACCCCGCAAACAATGGGAGGAGTTGTTTGGCCCGTTGGTTTCAACCCCCTTAGGCGAGCCGCCCGCGTCTGTGTCCGAACGAGAACTTCTCACAGATGGACCGCAGCTACAGGCCAGCATTGCGATGCGACTGCCCGTCGGCGTCTTCGACCACATACTCGACGGCGGTCCCTTCGGTCTTGACGCCCAGGTCTACATAGCGCACGAGACGTTCGGGCTCGCGGCGCTGGAGGGCAAGACTCTCCCCGAAAGTATTGAGTATAGGGAGAACTTTTGGCGGGAATGTTCGCGCTGGGTAGAGCCGCTGTCCCGCTTGTTCGATGCAGTGCAGGAGGAACTGATCTTTCAAGCCAACGCTCTCAGCGAGGACGGGCGACGCTCCGAAGCTCTCTTCCATCACCTCCCGCTCCTTCAACAGATCGCGTACAAGTACTTGGTCGCTTTGCGCACGGAGGACGAGGGCAGGATTGAACTCGGCGAAGAAGGCTGGTTGGCGCTGATGTACGAGCTGGATGACAACAATGTCGAGTTGGGTCACGAGCTACCAAAGAGGGCGCGCGAGGTTCTAACGTCGCTTCGCAGAAGCGGAGCAAGAATCACCACTTGGCGCGAAGCCTATTCATCTCGGCGTCGAGTGTCACTGGAAGACGCGAAAACATATACGCTACGTCGAGAGGCGATGATGGCTCTTCACAATGCTGCTAAGCTTGCCCGACGTGCTCTTCAAGGCTCGGCAGAAATCTAAGCGCCAACCGGCAGAGGTGAAATTGCGCACCGTGATTGCACCGGCGTCGGCGAGCAACGCTAAGCAATCGGCAGCCGCTCACAAGCCGGCTCCATGACGAAGGGAAGATGCCGAACATTCGGGTAGTCATGGATGAGCAATGTGTCCACAGATGTGTCCACGCGGCATGAGTTGAAGAATGTAAGTTGATGGCGTTAAGCAACTTACCTTTGCTTCTCCACCTTCTGCATCGGCAAATAGCACCGCAGCGTCCAGCCGCCGCGCCCTCTACTCCCACGTCGTATACCGCTTCGCCCACTCGCTCTGCGGAAACGCCCGGTGCAGCGCCTCCACCAGCGCGCGCTCATTGTCCGCCGTCTCATCCGTCCGCGGAGCATTCCTCGCCACCCGCATCGCCTCGCCCAGCAACTCCGCATCCGCCGGGTCCTTCGGATGCGCCCGCCACCACGCCAGCGCCTCGCGCGCAAAGTAATCCGACGCTCCCGGAATCTTCTCCAGCGCCTCAACCTCACGCCGCGCGTTCGCCCGCTCCTCCGCCGTCAAAAAATTCAACGAGCTCGCCATCAGCATCGCATTCGCCCGCACCACCGGGTCATTGCTCTGCGCATCGTTCGCCGGCTGCGCAAACCCCGCCTCAAAGTTCGCCGACGCACTCGGTGTCGTCACCGTATCGCCCCACCAGTTGTCCCTGTACAACGAGTACGTCGCAAACCCCTCCGCTCTTTCCTCGCCCGCCCTCACATCCGGCTCCGTCGACGCGAACCGCATCATCGCCAGCAGTCCCGCCACATGCCGGGCATCCGCATCATGCGCGCCGTCATACGTCGTCAGCACATCCTTCCACGCCGCCCTGCATCCCTCCAGGATCGGCGTCATCCTCCGCGCGATCTCCGGCCTGTTCAGCAGCACCGCCCGCGTCCACGTCGACTGCGCCAGCTCAAACCGCAGATTCGGCGCCAGCTCCCCCGACTCTGCCGCCCGCGCCATCACGCTCAGCGGCATCCCCACATTCAACGCATCCGCCGCCGGCGGCGTAAACAACTTCACATCCCTATCGCGCCGCGCCGGCCCGCACACCTGCTCCATTGGCTTCTCGTTGGCTCCCTCATCGGCGAACTCATCGCCGTCGTAGCTGATCGCTGCCGGCACCTGCCCCGCCGTGCGCAGCCACGCTTCCAAACTCGGAGCCGTCGCTCCATCCAGCGCCGCAAACAAGTTCGTCGCGGAAGGCCCTTGCGTTCTCTCGATCGCCGGCTGCACCTTCAGCAGCTCACTTCGCATCGCCGCCGTCGGCCCCATCAGCCGCAGCCGGTGATACGTCACCGCCACATATCCCGGATCGCTCTCCGCCACCTTCGCCGCCGCATCGATCAGCTCCGCACTCGACGCATCGCCCGGCTTCGCGCTCATCATCGCCGCAACCAGCCACGCCGTCTCGTGATGCGCGCGCCAGTTCGCCAGCGCCGTCGCCTCATCCTCCGTCATGACCGCGCGCAGCCACGCCGTCATCGCCACGCCGGGCTTGGCATCCGCGCTCAGCACACCGGGCCCAACCTCGCCCTTCCGCCGCAGACGCATATCGGCCGCCGCGTCCGCGGGATCCGGCTGGAAGTTCTCATCCTCCTCCGACGCATACGTCAGATCGATCAGATCCTGACCAAAATTGCTGTCCTCCCGCCCATGCAGCCGCGCCGCCAGCACCGTCTGCTGCGCCTTCGGATCAATCCGCAGCGCCAGCCAATCCAGCAAGTGCCCAATCGCTGCAGCCAGCGGACGCATGCGCTCCTCACCCTGCATCGCCTTCAGCGCCGCCTGCGCTTGTTTCAGACCCGTCACCTCGTCAGCCCGCGCCTGCTCGCGCTCCGCCCCCGCCGTCTTCAGCGAATCCTCCGCCTCGGCCTGGCCGATCGTCGCCGCGCGAATCATCGTCCTCACCGTCAGGTACTCCGCAATCACGCTCCACGGCGAGCTCTTGTCCGCCGCAATCGCCTGAAAGCTCTTCAACGCGTCCGCGTACTGCACTGAATAAAACTGCGCCGCCGCAATCTGGTACGCACGGTCCTGCTTCAACCATCGCGGAGCATTCGTCAGCACCGCCGGCACCATCGCCGGTGGAGGAGCCGCCTGCCGCCACACTCCCTGCACCATTCCTCCCGGAACATCCGCGCAGTTACTGAACACCTCGTCCTGTCCATGCACCCACTCCACCACCTCGGCCGAGCGCGCCCCATACGCCGCCTGCCGCTCGGCCAGCGTGCGCGCCGCCGTCGCGAATCCATCATCGAGGCAGTTCACAAACTGTTCGTAGCTCGCTCCCGGAACCGACCGCATCATGCCGTCGCTTGCGTTCACCACGCCGTCGCCTGCATTCGACGAAGCTGCCGTCGCTCCATATGCGCTCCGCGCCTTCATCCACGCCGCATAGCCATCTGCCTTCGCAGGCTCCTGGTCCGTGTCGTTCGCTAGAACCACATCCGCTGCAATCGCCTGCCGCTGCTCGTCCGCGCTCAGCGAACGTCCCGTCAGCACGTCATACGCAATCGCCAGTTGCCGCACGCGATAGCTCTCCCGCGGCACACCCAGCCGTCCCGCAACAAACTTTGCGTACGGCTCATCCGGACGATACTGCTTTACAAAAATCGCTTCCGGAAAGTCCGGCCCGCAGCTCGCCGCCGGCAGCGCAAAACACAACGCGCTCAACAGACACAACACTCTGCTCATACGCGCATCCATGCCTTCGCCTTTGCCGTTGCTGTTGCCGTTGCCTTCGCTTCTGTCGTCACTACAGTGGATATGCTTTTGCCTTTGTCTTACTCACTATTCACTACTCACTATTCACTACTCACTACTCACTTCCTCGAGCCCAACGTAACCCGCGCCGTTCACACGCGCAATCTCTTCCTTCGTCCACGCACCCGGCCGAAACACATACACCCGCTGCCGCTCTCCAATCGCCGGCCACGTCTCATCCGTGCTCACGCCCACGCTGCCCGCGCATACCTTCGCGCGAACGGCATTCTGGCTCCGCGCCCGCCGCGCCCGTTCGCTCGCCGGCCCTCCCATCCGGAAGAACATCGGCACTGCTTCCTCGACCGGCAGCGAACGCAGCCAGCTCCCCTCGCCGCACCAGCTCACCAGTGCCGTCATCGACAGCGGCATCGTCTGCGGCAGCTCGCGCCGCACCTCGCGCAACACCGCCGCATAAAAGTCCCTCTGCGTCGCCGTTGCATCGAAGTCCACCTGCACGCCGCGCACTCCCTTCTGTGCTGCCAGTCCGATAATCGCCCGGGCAGTCTTCTCTCGCAGCGCAGCCGAGTCCGCAAACTCCGCCGTCGGTTCCACCCGCACCACAGCCATTACCCACGCGCCGTTCGGTAGCAGCAGCGGCTGCATCCGCGGCCGCACCGTCACATTCGCCCCCACCCGAAGCTCGCCCGCCAAGAACGCCACACCCGCACGCGAAACATCCAGCCCCCGCAAATCCTCCGGCGTCTCCCACGCCCACAACATGGTGCGCGGCTCTCCTTGCATCGGCGCCGCCACACGATCCTCCAACCGCAGCGGTCTGCGCCAGCGGTGCAGACACCACGCGCCCGCTCCAACGATCACCACCGCCAGCACCCACCCGATCCATCGCCGCCGCACGTCGCCGAGCATAATCGAATACAGCATCTTGGCGGATATCCTCCGGAGCGAACGACCCCGCGCGAAGTCGAGGGTTCCGTATCTCCTGCGGATCATCACAAATCTTCGACCACGAACCGCCAATCCTCACGAGTGCGAAAATACAAACATGCCGCGCCCGCGCATCGCCATCCCCGTGCCCACCAGCGTTGATGAGGCCTATAACCAGCGCTCCTGGCCCAACTACGCGGCCGCCGTCGAAGCCGCCGGCGCTGAGGCCGTGAAAGTAGACGTGAAAAGCGCAACGCGCGCTCTCCGCGATGCCGCCCGCACCTGCTCCGGCATCCTGCTCCCTGGCAGCCCCGCCGACGTCCTCCCGTCCCGCTACGGCGCCGATGCCGACCCGGCCACCAACAAAGCAGATGAATATCGTGAAGCGACAGACTGGACGCTCCTCGAAGAGGCCGAGCGAAACCACTTGCCCGTCCTTGGCATCTGTTACGGCCTCCAGTCTTTGAACGTCTACCGCGGCGGCTCTCTCGTTCAGGACCTCATGCCCGTTCCCGTCAACCACTCCGCCGGAAGCAAGGTGGCCATCGCCCACACCGCAGAGATCGCCAAAGAAAGCCTGCTCGGCTCGCTGCTGACCTCCGGCGAGGCGCCGATGAAAGACGGCTTGCTGCGCCTGCCCGTCAACTCCAGCCACCACCAGGCCATCGCCCAGCCGGGTACCGGCATGCGCATCGTGGCCCGCTGTCCCGAAGACGGCGTCATCGAAGCCATCGAAGCCGATTACGACCCCAACGACCCCAAAGGCCCCTGGTTCTTCATGGCCGTCCAGTGGCACCCCGAGCGCAGTACCGAAATCAGCGCCGCCTCCCGCGCGCTCTTCTCCCGTCTCGTCGCCGAAGCGGAGCGCCACGCCGCGGTGGCCGCGTCCCGCTAGCCTCCCATGGCCACCCTGCCCCCGGAGACCATGCGCGACCTGCTCTCGCCGTATGTCTCACCCTCGCAGCTCACCGATCCGCTCCTCGAGCAGCTCTCCACCTATCTCGATCTCCTGCTCCGCTGGAATGCGCGCATCAACCTGACTGCAATCCGCCGCCCGGAAGAGATCGTTCAGCGCCACTTCGGCGAGAGTTTGTTCACCGCAACCCAGCTCGCCCACCGTCTCGCCGAAGAGGCCGAGCTGTTGGACTATGGAAGCGGTGCCGGCTTCCCCGGCCTGCCCATCCAGATCCTCCTGCCTCGCCTTCGGGTCACGCTGGCCGAGTCCCAAGCCCGAAAAGTCGCATTCCTTCGCGAAACCGTTCGTGTTCTGGCCCTGAAAACCGAGGTCTGGCCGCGCCGGGTCGAGGAGATGGCTCCGTCACGCCGCTTCGACGCCGTCACCCTTCGCGCCGTCGACCGCATGACACTCTCCCTGGAAGCCGCGACCGATCGAGTCCGCGACGGCGGCTGGCTGGCAGCGCTCGTCGGTCGGGACGGACAGATCCCGGGCGCCGAGGAGTTTGCCGTGCCGGGATCGATGCATCGAAGACTATGGATCGGGCAAAATGTTCCACGTGGAACATTCGCCGCCAAAACGCTGTGATATCACTGGAACGGACCGAGCGGCCACGTAGTCGCGCGGCTAGGAGCTTGTGTCGTGCGCTCCACAGTTTGGGCTACAGCCTTTCTTCTTCTGAACTCTCCCCAACCCTCCGCTTCAGGGCGGGGGCGCTCTGCGTTGGCGGCGGCGTCCGCCGGATTTCCTGAGCTTTTCCAGCGGGCCATGCACCTCTCCTGGCTGGGACCGGGACTCATCGTCGGCCTTCTGCTTTGCCTGCTGGCCCTCGTCACACATCCAGCGCCGAACCCCAACAAACGACGCGGTTTAACCCGAACTGTCCGGCTGCCCCGGCTGGATCGCTACAGGCGTAGCCTGCCGCGGCACCATCAGGACCTCGAGGTCTAGGCCCGGAAAATGTTCCACGTGGAACATCGGCTGCCAAAGTGTTCCACGTGGAACATTTTGGACACAATCTGCTAGCCTGTGGCTCACGCATGCCGGACCCCGAAAGCCGCAAAGAAAGCTCCTGCGTCCTCGCAGTCGTCAACCAGAAGGGTGGCGTCGGCAAGACGACCACGGCGATCAATCTCGCCGCCGCCGTGGCGCTGCGCGGCTTCAAGACCCTCCTGATCGACTGCGACCCGCAGGCAAACACGACCGCCGGCATGGGCGTCGCGCGCGACGAAGACCGCGTATCCATCTACGACCTGATGGTCGGCGAGGCCACCGCGGAAGAAGCGACGCTGGCGACGGAGATTGAGAATCTGTCGCTGATTCCCGGCACAAAGAACATGATTGGCGCCAATGTGGAGCTTGTCGGCGCAGAAAAGCGCGAATTTCGGCTTCGGGAGGCGTTGGAGCCGGTGCGTTCGGGTTATCGGTTTATTTTTCTGGACTGTCCGCCGGCGCTCGACTTGTTGACGCTAAATGCTTTAGTTGCGGCAGATAGATTGCTCGTGCCGATGCAGGCGGAGTACTTTGCGCTGGAAGGAATCTCAGAGTTGATCTCGACGCTCGATAAGGTTTCGGCTGCTTTTAATGCGGATTTGGGGCTAGAAGGCGTGCTTTTGACGATGTTTGATGAGCGGACCAATTTGTCGCAACAGGTGCGCGAGAATCTCCGTAACTTCTTCAACGATAAGCTATTTACGACGACAATCCCGCGGAACATACGGCTGGCGGAGGCGCCCAGCCACGGAAAGCCCGTGCTTCTGTACGATCCGAAGTCGAAGGGGGCGGAGGCCTACCAGGAGCTGGCGAGCGAGCTGCTCCGGCGCCATGGCCTTGAGTCGAAGGCTCCGGCTAAGAAATTGATTCTGGATGACATACCCCCGAAAGCTGAGCGGCCGATCATTACGACACCGAGCAAGGGGCGAGTTTGGCCGTTTGGGAAGGGCTGAGGAAGCCGGGCGGGAAGGAAACCGGTCCGGGGCCGGGCCGAAGTACGCGATTCTCGGCTGCGACTCCATTGATGGCTTTAGCGGATTGGAAGGAAGGATGATATGGCAGCGACCATAGACAAACGGAAGGCGTTGGGGCGGGGGTTGGAGTCGCTGCTGCCGTCGCGGCCGAAGACGGTGGAGATTGCCGCGAGTGCGGCGCAGACGGCGCCGGCAGGCAAGCCGCTGGAGATTCCCGTGGAGCAGATCGACCGCAATCCGTTTCAGACGCGGATGGGATTTGACGAGGACAAGCTGGACGAGCTGGCAGCGTCGATTAAGGCGTCGGGGGTGGTGCAGCCGATCGTCGTGCAGGCGCGAGGGGACGGACGATACACGCTGATCACGGGTGAGCGGCGGTGGCTGGCGAGCCAGCGTGCGGACAAGAAGACGATTCCGGCGATCGTGCGCGAGGTTTCAGATGTGCAGGCGATGGAGATGACTATCGTGGAGAACCTGCAGCGCGAGGACCTGAACCCGATAGAGCAGGCGCATGCGTTCGAGCGGCTGAGCCGCGAATTCAAGATGACGCAGGAGCAGATGGCCGAGCGCACGGGCAAAGACCGCGCTTCGATTGCGAATTTCCTGCGCCTGCTGAAGCTTCCGGTCGATGTGCAGATGATGCTCGGAAACGGGCAGTTGAGCCTGGGGCATGCGAAGGCGCTGCTGGCGCTGCCGGCGGATCAGATTTCTAAGATCGCTTGGAAGGTGACCTCGCTGCATCTGTCGGTGCGGTCGACCGAAAAGTATGTGCAGAACCTGCTGAACCCGGAGATGGTGGCGAAGCCGGTACAGATACCGGAACGCGTGGTCGATCCGAATGTGCGCGAGGCAGAGGACCGGCTGCGACGGTCGCTGGGGTTGAAGGTGACGATCGAGGACAAGCACGGGCGCGGCAAGGTTGTGATCGAGTACTCGGGCGTGGATGATTTCGACGCGATCCTGGCGGCGTTGGGGGATCGGGCGAGTTAGGAAGCGAGCTGAGAAGGGAAGCCGGCGGTTGGTGGAGTGGACCGCCGAAAACCCCGATGGACGCGGCGCGTTGAAGCTTGCTCGAAGCTTCTTTCTCGAACATGAACCGGGACGATGGGCAGCTCGCAAAATTGCGACTTGACAACTGGGAATAATCCACTACCATTTGGTTGTGGATCGATTGGACACAACGTTCGCGGCTTTATCCGATCCAACCCGCCGGGCGATGGTGGAGCGGCTCTCGCAGGGGCCTGCCTCTGTGCATCGCTTGACGGAGCCCTTTGCACTCTCGCAGCAGATGATCTCGAAACATGTGGCCTATCTGGTGCGGGCGCGAATTGTGATCAAGACCAAACAGGGACGGGAGAGTGTTTGCACGCTGAGGCCGGAAGCGATCAAGACAGTCAGCGACTGGGCGATCAGCTATCGGCGGTTCTGGGAAGAGAGTTTCGAGAAGCTGGATGCGGTTGTGAATGAAATGAAGAAAGCCAAGGTGAGAGATGACCTCAAAAAAAGCGAATGAGATCGAGCGGATGTCCGTGACGAGAACCTTTGATGCCCCGCCGGAGCTGGTATGGAAGGCGTGGACCGAACCGAAGTATGTAATGCAATGGTGGGGGCCGAAGGGATTTACATGCCCGGTATGCAAGATTGATTTCCGTGTCGGTGGCAGATTTCTCTGCTGCATGCGGACGCCGGATGGACAGGACTTCTGGAACGGCGGCGAGTACCTGGAGATTGTTCCGTACGAGAAGATCGTCTTATCGATGTATTTTTCCGATTCGGAAGGAAACAAGGTCGAGCCTGAGCACTATGGGATCGAACATGAGGCGATCGAAAACGCGCACGACATGGTTCTATTTGAGGACCTGGGCAACGGCCGGACGAAACTTACCTACATTGGCAACGAAGGCATGCAGGACGCCATCAAGAGCGGACAGTTCGAGGGCATGAAGCAGATCCTCGAGAAGTTCGCTGCAGTGGTTGCCGGCCTGACGACGGCGAAGGTATAAGTTCACGCCTGACGATCGTCACGAGAATCGTGCGCACGCCTCCGCAGCTTCCCTGGCAAGCAAGCCAGGGACGGTTGCGGAGGCGTAGTCTCGTCGCCCCTCTGAAACATCGCGCCTCCGCAATGATCCTTGCGCCCGGCGAACCGTGTCCAAGGGCACGGTCGCGCCCTATGGATTTTTGTGTCGAGGCGGCGATTTGGATGGGCGCCTCACACGCTAAGCTGAGTGGCGAGGATCTACGCACATGCCATGTACTGCTGATGAACTGCGGCACGTTCCGCTGTTTTCTCTTCTGGATGACGATGAGCTTGCTGTTCTTGCGCAGCAGGTGGAGACGCTTGATTTCACTCCGCGGCAGCGCATTTACAAGGCCGGCGATCCGGCCTCGAACGCGTTTGTCGTGATGAGCGGGGCGGTGCGCGTAACCCTGCTCGACGAGGATGGGCAGGAGGTGGTTTTCTCGGAGCCGCATCATGGAGACTTCTTCGGATTCGCGTCGATGATGGATGACTCTCCGCATGCGACATCCGCGGTGGCGATGGAGCCGACGACGTGTGTGGCGATCGACCGCAACGATCTGGCGCATCTGGTTTCGAGCAAGCCGATGGCCGGTCTGGACATGCTGACGGTGCTGGCGCGGGAGATTCATTCGACGCAGAGGATTGTGCGCGGGCGCGCTGCGCGCAATCCGAACGAGGTGTATGACGAGGGCGAGACGGTGGGCGAAAAGGTCGCGGACCGGGTGGCGGCGTTTGGCGGATCGTGGACCTTCATCATCCTGTTTCTTGTGCTCGAGGGCATTTACGTTGCGATCAACGTGGCGCTGAAACACAAGGCGTGGGATCCATACCCATTCATTTTGCTGAATCTTGTTCTGTCGATGCTGGCCGCGATCCAGGCGCCGGTGATCATGATGAGCCAGAACCGGCAAGATGCGAAGGACCGCGTGCGGAGTGAGCTGGACTTCCAGGTGAATCGCAGAGCGGAGAGCGAGATTCAGGCGCTAAGCCGGAAGATTCATGCGCTGGCGGACAAGATGGATGATCTTGACGACCGGTTAAGGGGAAGCCCTGTGGGCGGTGAGTAGTGAATAGTGAATAAGACGAAAGCGGATGACAGAAAGAGGGACAACTACGAGAGCAGTTTTCTCGCGCGGGCGCGGATGGCGGCGCTGGAGTCGGCGAGCGCTTTGTTGAGAATCGGCAGCACGCGCTTGCGAAGTGCGGCGTCGTGTTGTGCGTAGTTGGCGAGAGCTTGCAGCGCGAAGGTGCGTTCGAGTGCGCTGCGGCTGGAGAGTGCTTCAAACATCAGATCAACGGCGAGCGATTTGTCGCGGCCGCGCAGCGGAAGTTCGCCGAGGATGATGAGCAGATTCCAGCGCGTGTGCAGGTGATCGGTGTGGAGCGCGCGTTGCAGAATTTGTTTTGCGTGCGGCTCCAGCAGGGCGGGATGGCTTCGCTGAATTTTCTTGAGCGCGTTGGAAGCGCGATGCGGAACGACGATGTGTTCATCGTCGAGCGCAGCGACAAGCTGATTGACGAGCGTGCGAGCGCGTTTGGGAGATTCGAGCACTTCGCGGACCACTTCATCGGTGCAGCCGAGATCGCGTGTGGAGCCGCCGGCGAGGCGGTCGCGAAGATTCGCGCGCGGGCCGGCGATTCCACGGGCGCTCATCGTCAGACGTGTTCGAGGCGGCCGCGGCGAAGGCGGAAGTGTTCGCCGCGCCAGACGATGGTGTCGGCGGCGTAGCTCCAGGCCCAGAAGAAGAGAGCGAAGGCGTCGCGCAGGGGGATGAGCAGAAGGTCGCGGAGGATCTGGCCGTCGCGCAGCAGGCCGACGCCGACGACGAGAGCGACGGACATGCGCGCGAGCAGAGCGAGCGAGAGCAGGGTGAAGCTCCACAGCGCGCCGCCACTTGCTATTACGCTCAGCAAGGCCCAGGGAAGGACGTAGGTGATGCCGAGGCCGATGTAGCCGGCGCGGCGGGAGTCGCGCGTGGAGCGGGCCCAGCGGAGCTGATGGTCGCAGAAGCCGCGCAGCGTGTAGGGCGCGACGGAGGTGGCGACGACCTCGTGGAGCAGCTCGACGCGGAAGCCGGCGCGGTACAGGCGCGCGCCGAGCTCGTAGTCGTCGGCGAGCTGGTCGGTGAGGGCTTCGAAGCCGCCGATGGAGGCGAGCGCGGATTTTGTTGTCGCGAGCGTGGAGCCGAGGCCGAAGCGCAGGCCGCCTTCGACGGCGCGGGCGACGAGCGCGCCGGGGATGAAGTCGGTGGAGATGCCGAGGGCTTCGAGGCGCGACCAGAGGGTTCGAGAGGCGATGCCGATGTAGGGCGCGGTGACGAGGCCGATGGGCTTGGACGGCGCGGCGGATGCGCTTGCGGCGCTGGCGGGTTCGTTGAAAGCCGCGGCGATGTGCGAGAGGTAGTTGGGGGAGACGAGGATGTCGGAGTCGTTGACGAGGATGTGCTCGAAGCGGGCGTGCGGGAGCATCTGCGCGAGGTTGGAGAGCTTGCCGTTGGGGCCGAGGCGCTGGGGGCACTCGATGAGGCGGATGTCGAGATGCGGGTGCTCGACGCGAAGGCGCGCGACCTCGGCGACGGCGGGGTCGGAGAGCGAGCTGACGCCGAAGAGGAGCTCGAAGGGGCCGGGGTAGTTTTGCGCGCAGTGGCTGCTGAGCGCGGCGTGCATGCGGGCGTCGATGCCTTTGATGGGCTTGAGGATGGAGATGCCGGGGAGTTCGGCGGGCAGAGATATTTGTTGCGGATGTGCCCCGGCTTCGAAGCGGCGCGCGGCCCAGAGAGCCATGAGGCAGTAGACGACGCCGGCTACGGTGAGGAGCGCAGGAACGATTTCGGCAGCGAGCGCGAGCATGTCCACGATAGATAGTTTATCGGCGGGAACGGTGCGGGAGTGAGGAGTTGGAGCGAGGCAGAAGCGAATCCCGCAGGGAATGACTCACAAGAGAGGCAATTGCAACGGGTGCGTTGCTCTACTCGTAGCGGAGGGCTTCGATGGGATCCAGGTTGGCGGCTTTGTAGGCGGGGTAGATGCCGAAGACCAGGCCAATGGCGCAGGAGCAAAGGAAGGCCAGCGTGACCCAGAGAATGCTGACGGTCGAGGAGATGAGGAAGCGCAGACCGAGCGCGACGCCGGAGCCGATGCAGATGCCGATGACGCCGCCAATGGCGCAGAGCACGATGGCTTCCAGGGTGAATTGCAGGAGGATAACTTTTTTGGTGGCGCCGATGGCTTTGCGAACGCCGATCTCGCGGGTGCGCTCGGTGACGGAGACGAGCATGATGTTCATGACGCCGACGCCGCCGACGATGAGGCCGACGGCGGAGAGTCCGAACATCAGCAGGAAGAGCGAGCCGGTGATCTGGTTCCAGAGACGGGTGATGGCGTCGGAGGAAAAGATGGCGAAGTTGTCGTCCTGTTCGTTGCGAACCTTGCGGCGGCGGCGGAGAAGCTCGCGGATCTCGTCGGTGACGAGGTCTTTGTTTTTCTGGTCGTCGAACTTCGCGGAGATCCAGTAGTCGAGGATCTCGGGGTGCAGCTTGTGGAAGGTGGAGAGCGGGAAGTAGGCCATGGAGTCGGCAGGGTTTTTGCCGCCGCCGAAGGCTGTCTTCTGCTTCTCATAGACGCCGACGACGGTGAAGGTGCGGTCGGCGATGACGACGTCTTTGCCGATGGGATCTTCAGTGCCGAAGAGATCTTCGGCGATGTCGTGGCCGAGGACGGTGACGTCGGCGGCGCGGTCTTGGTCGGCCTGGGTGAAGAAGCGGCCCTCGGCGATGCCGATGTCGTAGACCTCCGCGGTGGAGGGAGTGTCGCCTTCGAGGCCGACGTTTTCGGATTTGCGCAGGCCGTAGTGCGCGGTCTCGGAGCCGGTGTTGAACTGATAATTCGTGTATTGAAGGCCGGCGGACGAGGCGACGACATGCGGGAGCTTGCCGATGGCAATCATGTCATCGTAGGTGAGCTGCTTGCGGGCCAGCATCTCGGCGGTGGGACGAACGCCAATGACGGGAAAGCGGAAGATCCACAATACATTGGTGCCAAACTGTTCGACCATCGTCGAAACGGACGAGTTCAGACCGTTAATTACGGAGGAGATGGTGATGACGGTCATGACGCCGATGACAATGCCGAGAATGGTCAGGGCGGACCGCATTTTATTGGCGCGCAGCGTGTCGAGCGCCATTTTGATGGATTCGCGCTGGTCGCTCGCACGCATTAGAACTCGCTCCTGAGGGCCACGATCGGGTCGAGGTCGGCGGCTTTTCTCGCGGGATAGACGCCGAAGAAGATGCCGACGGAGGCGGAGACGATGAGGCCGGCGAAGACGCTCCACATCGCGATGGTGGAGGGGAAGCTGATCAGCAGTGTGACAGTCTTGGCAAGGATGACGCCGAGGATGACGCCGATGGCTCCGCCGGCCAGGGCCATCGTTCCGGATTCCATGAGGAACTGTTTGAGCAGGTCGGCGCGTTTGGCGCCGAGGGCCTTGCGGACGCCGATCTCGCGGGTACGCTCGGTGACCGAGACCAGCATGATGTTCATGATGACGATGCCGCCGACGACCAGCGAGATGGCGGCAATGGCGACCGCAACCGCGCCGAAGTAGCCGGTGATGGTGCCGAGCAGGCCGGCGAGCGCGTTCGAGGTTTCGATAGTGAAGCTGTCGTCCTGTCCGGGGCGGTCGTGGCGCTGGCTGCGCATGATCAGGCGGGCCTGGTCGACGGCGGCCTCCATGTGATCTGCGCCCTCGGGCCCCTGGTTATAGATGACGAGGGTCTTCTGCGTGCCGTAGGTCTTCTGATAGGCGGAGAGCGGAACGGCGACCCAGTTGTCCTGGCTGTGGCCGAGAGTTTTGCCCTGGGCTTCGGCGAGGCCGATGACGGTGTAGGGCGTGCCGTCGACGCGAATCTCTTTGCCTAGAGGATCGGCGCCCTTGAGCAGGTTGTCTTCGATATCGGTGCCGATGATGCAGACGGGCGAGGCATGGGTTTCATCGGCTTCGGTGAAGCTGCGGCCTTCGGCGATGTCGATGTTCTGCATCTCGGGCATGTAGGCGGTGTAGCCGCGGATGCCGACGTCGGTGGCGGACTCCTTGCCGTAGACGACCAGGCCGGTGGTGGACTGCATAGCGCCGACCGACTCACAGAGCGTGCATTCCTGCTTCATGGCGCGATAGTCATCGTAGGAGATGATTTTGCGCTTCTGGTACTTCACGTAGTCGGCGTAGTTGGTGATGATGGAGGGCTGCTGGGAGATGGTGAAGACGTTGGCGCCCTGGCGGTTGACCTTGGTGGCGACGTAGACCTGCGCGCCGTTGATGAGGGTCATCACGGCGATCAGCGAGGAGACGCTGATGACCACCCCGAGCAGCGTGAGGATGGTGCGCAGCTTGTTCGCCCAGAGTGATTGGAGGGCGATCCGGAATGCTTCTTTCGTCTCCATGAGAGGTAGCTAGAGTGTATCGTCCGACGCGCCGGGGCACACCCGGAGCGGGTGAATACAGCTCTCCCGTGATGGATGGTACGCGAACCAGGCGGTGGCGGTTCCCTCTCGCAACCCGACGCCCCCGCCGGCAAGCTAAGGGGTGGTTACTAGAGGATGTTCACGGCACGTGCAGCCAGCAGCGCGACAGTGGTGAACGAGATGAAGGACTGCAGCATGGTCAGGACCTTGGCCCAGCGGGACAGGATCGGTGTGTCGGTGGGGGAGAAGGCTGTGCTGGTGTTGAAGGCGAGGAACAGGTAGTCGACGAAGTTTGGACTCCAGTCCTGTTCGCCCATGCGCTGCTTGATCTCTTCGCTCAGCGACATCTGCGGGAAGAGGAAGGCGCCATCGGTGTGGCCGGCGCGCAGCTCGCGCGCGCGGGGGCCGCCGGCGTCGAGTCTCCAGTACCAGGATGCGAAGACCAGGATGTTGGTGATCCATAGGGCAGAGGCTGAACGCAGAAGATACTGTGGCGGCTCCTTGTGCGAGGGAAGCGCGACGATCAGCAGAGTGAGGGACCAGACCATGTCAATCGTAACGACGCCGGTGACGGTGTAACCGAGTATCCGATTGAGCTCGTTGCGTCCGCTCGCGCGCGACCACGCGGTGGGGATCAGCAGAAGGACGACGACGGCGAGGAGCAGCCAGCCGGGGCCTGCGGAAAGAGATTCGGGAACGGCCAGGCGCAAACCTCCGACGGCAAGCAGAGCGAGGACGGCTGGCCAGCGGGGTTCAACACGTGGCGAAGGGTCGGCCATAGATCTCCAGTATGGACGGAAGGAGCGGCGAAGGCGCTAGGAGCGTTGCAGGGCGTCGCGTTCGGCGTAGAAGGCCGGGGTGGGCTGCATGTCGGCATCGAAGGGGAGGCAGCGCTCGGGTTGGCCGTCTTTGCGCGCGCCTTCGTGGTTGAGCCAGGTGTACTTGTCGGTGATGCCCCAGGTGAGGACCGCGATGACGGCTGACGCGCGGTCGCGGGAGTATGCGATCCGCCCGGGGCGCCAGTCAGGGCCGGCCAGCGTGGTGTGAAGGTAGTTGGCGTAGACCTCGGCGACGGCTTTGTCGCGGGTGGGAATGTCGGCGGGGAGCTCGCGGTCGTTGACGTCCATCTCGGTGAGCATCATCTTGAGGCCGAGAGACTGGACATCCCGCATGAACTGCGCGAGCGCGGGGCCGTAGGTATGGCTTCCGTCGGGTTTGGGACCGGCGGAGATGTGGGACTGGATGCCCACGGCGTCGATGGGAATGCCGCGCTGCTGCATGCCGCGGACGAGTGCGAGAACGGCGGCGCGCTTGGCGGAGGATGCGGCGTCTTCGCCTTCGATGCCGTAGTCGTTGTAGGTCAGGATGGCGTGGGGGTCGGCCTGGCGGGCGGTGCGGAAGGCGATGTCGATGTAGCCGGGAAGGACCTTCTGCCAGGGCGAGTTGCGCAGGCCGCCGGGAAGGCCATCCGAGACTTGGATGGCTTCGTTGACGACGTCCCAGCTATGAATGCGGCCCTTGTAGCGGCCGGCGACGGTTTCGATGTGGTTGACGAGAACCTGCTCGGCGTTCTGCGGCGTGACGTAGGAGTCGAACCAAGTGGGGAGCTGGCGGTGCCAGACGAAATTGTGGCCGCGCATCTTCATGCCGTTCCGCTCGGCGAAGTTGACGAGGTAATCGGCGTCGTCGAAGAAGAAGGTGGTGGGCGTGGGGCGGAGCGGGCCGAACTTGAACTCGGTTTCGGCGACGAGGATGGACATTTGCTGCTTAACGAGCGCGGTGTAGGCGGCGTCCCGCTTGAGAGTCGCGGCGTGGACGCAGCAGCCGACGAGGAGATTGCGGGAGGAGGAGGCGGCTTTGAGAGTGGGTGATTGGGTCGACGCGGGCTGGGCTTGCGCGAGATTTTTGATCGGCAGCGCGGCGAGGCTGGTGGCTGCGGCGGTTTGCGCGAGGAACTGGCGGCGGGTCGGGCGGCGATGCGAGAGTGCCATGGAAGCCATGATTGCAGAGGAAACGGCGAACGGATTTCGCAGTGGCTGATAAACTTATGGCTGTGCAGGCGGCCGGGCGATCGCTGCCGCGCGGGCTTCGGTTTCGCGCGGGGGAGGAAAGTCCGAACTCCGCAGGGCAGTGTGCCGGATAACGTCCGGGATCGGAGCGTGAAGGCTCCGAGACGGCCAGTGCAACAGAAAACAAACCGCCTCCGCGCAAGCGGCGGTAAGGGTGAAACGGTGGGGTAAGAGCCCACCGCGTCTGCAGTAATGCGAACGGCACGGTAAACCCCACACGGAGCAAGACCAAATAGGCAGGGAGTCCGTTCGCTTCTCTTCAGGCGGCGGCGCGCAGCGGCCCGCTGCGTTCAGGCGAAGAGAGCACTGGGTTTAGGCCCAGGCGGCTGAAACCTGCGGGTAGGTTGCTGGAGCGGCGCAGCAATGCGTCGCCTAGAGGAATGATCGCTAGAACAGAATTCGGCTTACGGGCCGCCTGCACAAAATAGCGAGTCAGCGAGTTAGCGAGTTAGCGACGGCGGCCCACACCGAGGTGGTGTTCCATGTCCCCCGCTGACTTGCTGACTTGCCTAGTGGGATTCCAGCCCACCATTGTGGAATGGCCCGTGGCGTGCTTTCCCTTAGACTTTTCTTAATATGTCCCGCGGTATCGGTCGTCTCCCCCTTCGTTCCTTTTTTGCTGCGCTGTTGAGCGGTGTATCCGCACTCTGTATCACCGGTTGCGGGATGGGAACCGGAGCGGCTCCGAACCCCGTGCCACTGACCGTAAACGGCCGGGTCCACGGTGGACAGCAGGCGGTTGTGGGCGCGCAGATTCAGCTGTACGTGGCGGGCGATGCAGGCAACGCGAGCGCGTCGTCTCCACTGCTGAATACGACGGTGCTGAGCGGCGACGATGGCGGTTTCTCGATTACCGGAGACTATAGCTGCCCGTCGTCGACGTCGCAGGTGTATTTGGTGGCGACGCAGGGCAATCCGGGACTGGGTGCGGGCGGCAACAATCCTGCGCTGGCGATGATGGCTCCGCTGGGAAGCTGCGGCAATCTGTCGCCGACGCAGTTCATCTGGATCAATGAGGTGACGACAGTGGCCGCGGCGTACACGCTGGCGCCGTTCAGCGCCGACATCACGCACATCGGATCGAGCGCAACGAACTATGCGGGAGCTGGAAACACCCAGAGCGGACTGGCGAATGCGTTTTTGAATGCGGGGCTCATCGTGGATACATCGACGGGCAATGTGCCCGCGGCGCTGCCGAGCAACCTGACGACAGAGACGGGGAAGATTTATGCGCTGGCCGACGCGGTGGCGGCGTGCATCAATTCGGCGGGCGCGAGTTCGCCGGGTTGCAGCGCACTGTTTACGGCGGCGACTCCGAGCGGCGGCAGTGCGCCCACCAATACGTGGGACGCACTGATGAATATCGTGAAGAATCCCGCGAACAACGTCGCTGGCGTGTATGGCGCGATTGGATCGACGCCGCCGTTTGCGACGACGTTGACCAAAGCGCCGAATGACTGGACGCTCAGTCTCACAGTGAGCGGCGGGGGCGTCGCGACGCCGACCAGCCTGGCCGTCGACAGCCAGGGCAATGTGTGGGTGGCCGACTACAACGGCGCGGTGAGCGCGTTCAGCCCGCAGGGAACCCCGCTGACTGGAAGCCCCTTCGGCAACACGTCGATTCTGGGCGAGGACTTTGGCCTGGCGGTTGATCCGAGCGACAACGTGTGGGTGACCGTGGAACAGACCCCGTACCACAGCAACAACACCGAAGGATCGCTGGTGCGCTTCTATGGCGCTTCGTCGGGAGCGCAGTTTGGGACCTCGACGGTCTTCAGCGACAACACGATCAATTTTCCGTACGCGGTTGCGGCAGACAGCAGCGGCAACATCTACATCGCGAACAATACGGTGCTGGCCAGCAGCGGAGGAACGAACGCGGTGCGGCTGGATCCGGCAACGAGCACGTACACGCAGCTTGCCGGACAGGGCATGGTGGGAGGCGCGACCGCTCTGGTGCCGGACGGCTCCGATGGAACGTGGATCACCAGCACCACCGACTACAGCGTGACGCACATCAACGCCGATGGAAGCCTGGCCGCCGTGGTGGACTGCTGCGGACCAACCTCCGCCGTGGCGCTGGATACCAGCGGCAAGGTGTGGATGGCGAACTCGATCGATTCGAGCGACAGCAATGACGATGCGGATACGGGATCGGTGGCGCTGCTGAATGCAGACGGATCGATTGTGCAGGACTACATCACGGCCGGCGGCATCACCAATCCTTCCGGGTTGGTGCTGGATGCGGCAGGCGATGTATGGATCTCGAACCTGCATACGAAATCCGGATCGGGCACGAGGTATGAGACCATCTCGGAGCTGGCGGGCGTGCCCTCGGGCAACGCCGGAACGGCCATCTCGCCCAGCACCGGCTACGGTCTCGATGCGCAGATGCTTCTCCCCTACGGTCTGGCGATCGACCCCAGCGGAAACGTCTGGGTTTCTAACAAAGGCGGCAACGATCTGGTGATGTTCTTCGGGCTGGCAGCGCCGACGAAGACGCCGATGCCGGTGACGCCGACGGCTCCGTAGGAACAAATCACATCGCTTCCTTCCAGCCGATGCCGATGAGCAGGCGGTTCATGGGGAAGCTTGTCGCGAAGCCGCAGATCATGCCGATCTGCATCATGAGCCAGTAGCGCGGGTCGAAGGCCGTGAGGTGCGGCGCCGTGAAAAGCTTGAAGTAGACCAGCGCCATCCAGGCATACATGCCGATTTGAAAGGCAAGGATGGAGAGCGTGTCGGCCTTGATGGCGGCGGCGATGGCGCCGCCGCGGGTGAGGTCGTCGCGCATGGGCTTGATGGCGAAGTACTGAAAGACGATGCCGAGCAGCCATGCCGCGATGAAGTCGACGATGTAGCTGGTCCACAGGACGGAGCCGAGGAGGACGAGGCCGGCCGCGGCGACGGCGAACTCCGCGACGATGTCGGCGAGCATGCAGCCGGCGCCGCAGTGGCTGGTGCCGACGGCAACCTGCGCGGCGGTAGGGCCGTCATGCTGCGGGTGGTGCGATCCGCTCTGCTGGGCCTTGCGCGTGTAGCGGCGTCCCGTAGTGAGATAGGCCCAGACCGCAAAGACGCTGCAGTACAGCGCTGTCAGTGGCCAGACAATATTCATCACCTGCATCGACTGCGGATGCTTTGCTTCGTCCAAAAGAATGAATGCGGCGCAGAGAAAGGCGACTCCGATTGAAACCCACGCGATGGTGACCACCCGAGAGAGCCTCCTATATGGTTGGATTCAGGATGATCTTGTGCAGTCCACCGCGCCTGAGGGATGCGACGATTTCGCGGCGTGAGCAGAGCGCCGGCGTTGTAACGAACGCGAAGCTGCGCGCGGCGGCGATGCGGACGGTTGTGGCCGCCGCAGCCTTCGGCCTGGCCTGCAACGCACGGGCAGCAGCCTCGCAAACGACAACGAACACGCGCCGATCGTTTGAAATGCTGACGCGGCGTATGGACGTGGATGTGGACGGAGCACCGCGCGCCTATGGACCTCCGGGGACCGATACGCTGGACTACCTTCGCAATGCGCACTCCATGGGAGTGCTGAGCGCGCCGGTGGTCGGATATCTCACCGATGATGCGCATCGCCCCATTGTGCAGGGGCCGACCGATCCGGCGCCGGGATACTACGTTTCGCAGACGGCCTATGAGGATGACTCGGTGGGGGACGAACGCAGCCCGCGCCGGTATGTGGATGCGACGAAGATCAACTATGTGGTGCTGGGCAATCGCGCACGGAAGATGGGAGCGCGGCTGGGGGACTTTGTGGCGGTGTATTCGAAGCGCACACGGAGGTCGGTCTTCGCGATCGTCGGCGATTCGGGCAATCCCTCGGGCGATGAGGGATCGTTGCACCTGCTGCAGGCGCTCGGCTATCCGTTTCGAAATGGAAAGACATACGCGGTGGCAGATCCGGAGATCGTGATTCGTTTTTATCCGGAATCGAATGCCGAGCGGCTCTTCTTTCGCAAACAAAGCGACCTGGATGCCGCTGCGATGCGGCTGGGGCTGAGCCGCGCGTTTTCGCCGGACGCGCTGGCGCATATTCCGAGGTCCTGATGAGTGGAGTCGGCAAACGGTCGCTTGTCGTTGCGGCTGCCTGCGTGGCGGCTGCGGGAATGATTCTTTTCGCGCACAGCTCCCACGCCGCAAAGGACACGCCTGCGCCGCAGCCGGGAACGACGCAGTTTTATGAGAGCCAGGTCAAGCCGATCTTTCAGTCCAACTGCTACCGGTGCCACTCCGGTTTCAATCATCGCGGTGGGCTGCAACTGGATACCAAGGAGCACATCCTGCGCGGCGGCAAGAATGGACCGGTGATTGTGCCGGGACATCCGGAACAGTCGTTGCTGCTACGACTCGTGCAGCATCAGGGACCCGCGAACGACCCGATGCCGATGCCGCCTAAGAGGAAACTCTCGGATGCGGACATCGCTACGATTGCGCGATGGATCCAGGCGGGAGCGTTGATGCCGGACGTGGGAACGAACTAACGCCGCACGGTACGAAAGTAGTAAACAGTGACGATAATTTTTGGGATGTTCGCCGAGCGACGGTAAAAATTGCTTCCACTTATGTAATTTTTTGCATCATACGTGGCAAAGAGGTTCTACTATTAGGACGCACTTAACCGTCCTGATTCCTCCTCCAACTCAGAACGGTACATCCCCGGCTCGCAAGGTGAGTTTTCCGGGGCAACGGCGGTCCTTTCGCATGATCGACATCCATAGCTTCGCACTTCCTGGGTTCGTCTCGCAGGCCACGTTTGCGCTGACACTCGCGCTGCTGGCCTGGAGCGACTCACGGACGCGCGGAACGCGGTGGCTGGCGGCGGCGTGCGGGTTGCAGTTGCTGACGACGGTCTCGCGCGCGATCCTTCCGGTTCCGCTGCGGGTGTCCGAGAACCTCAGCGCGTGCATTCTGGTGCTGGTGTTTTTCCTGATGTATATGGGGCTGCGCTGGTTTGTCCTGCGCATCCGGCTTTCGACGATGAACGGGCCGCTGGCGCTGAGCGCGGCGATGACCACGATCCTTTCAGTGGGTGTGATGCACCCGGGAGCGGAGCTGATGGCGGCGCGGGGAGCGTCGCTGATCGTGCTGGCGGCGACGATCTATATGCTGCTGCGGCCGCGGATCAAGTCACTCACCGATCCGGGACGGATCGTGGCAGTGCTGGTGCTGTTTACGATGGGCACCGTCGCCTTCCGCGTGGTGCTGGGCGCGAGCCGGCTGGGCGACAACGTTCGCTGGAACACATTCGGGCACGATCTCTCGATGGTGGCGTTCACGCTTCTGGGTTTCTCGTTTATCGGGATGTATGTGGCGGAGACGAAGCGCCGGCTGCACGAGGAGACCCGTCTGGACTCGCTGACGGGATTGCATAACCGCCGCGCGTTTGAAGAGATGGTGCAGCGTGAGGTGCAGATTGCGGGGCGCGACAATACGCCGTTGACGCTGCTGATGATGGACCTCGACCACTTCAAGCAGCTGAACGATACCTGGGGCCATGCGCTGGGCGATCGCGCGCTGCGAACGTTCGGCGGCGTGCTGCTGACGGTGACGGGAAGCGGCGACGCGGTGGCTCGGCTGGGTGGCGAGGAGTTTGCGATTCTGCTCCCCGGACGCTCGGCGCGTAGTGCCGTCTCGCTGGCAGAGCGGCTGCGGGCGACCGTCGAAGGCCTGCGGCTGAGTGAGGGCGATGAGCTGATCCGCTTCACGGTGAGCGTGGGCTTGAGCTCGCTGCAGCCCGGCGAGCTGGGCTTCGAGCCGATGCTGCGCCGCGCGGACCGTGCGCTGTACAAGGTAAAGCGCTCGGGACGCAATCGCGTTCTGCTCTCCGAGGCCGATACGTCGGCCATTCCGCCGGCGCGCTCCCTGCCGGAGCTCGAGACCGCTGCCGGAGCAGCGCGGACCCGCCGCGTGCGCGAGTTCGCCAGTTAGACACTCCCCACATCCCTTGTAGTGTTCCGACGCGAACCTCGCGCCCGCGCTCCCGTCGTTCGCCTCGCGGTGGGGCTTCGAACTACACTGAGACTGTCTATGTCTGAGTCTGAATCCAAGGCGCTTCCTGAGGTCGATCTGTCCAGCCCGCCTGCCGAAAACATGGTGCGCGTCACCTTCCGCCCTGAAAACAAAACGGTCGAGTTTCCCTTCGGCTCGCTGCCCTATGACGGCCACGGCGAACCCATGAGCATTCTGGATGTCGCCGAAAACTATGGCATCTTTCTCGACCACGCGTGCGGCGGAGTCTGCGCCTGCACAACCTGCCACGTGCATGTGATGGACGGCGCCGATGGCCTGTCCGAGCCCGAAGAGAAGGAGCTGGACCGGATGGACCTCGCGCCCGGGCTGCAGCTCAATTCGCGGCTCGGATGCCAGGCAGTCATCGAGAAGCCGGGCAACTATGTGGTTGAAATTCCTGCGTGGAACAAGAACTACGTGCAGGAAGGCAAGCCTGCGGCAGCCGTAAAACCGTAGAGCGGCGGGAGACTGCTTCGGCGGCTCGCCGCGCAACGCCGGGCGGCGTCCCGTGTCTTTAATGGAGAGCAACATACCAAGGACGGCGCGGGTGTGCCGTCCTCCCAGGGACCTGCCGGCATGAATCGATCTGCGCTTCGAAGCTCTTTTCTGTGTCTTCTCCTTGTAGCGATGGCTGCTTTTTCCGCGAGTTCGCGGGCGCAGACGGGCGTCTATGGCATGTTCAGCGCGGGACATTACTCCGGCATCGGCGTGGGCTATGGGACGGCTCCGGACCAGAGCGGCGGCATGACCGCGCGCGGCGGAACCTTCGGCGTCTACGACAACTTCGCTCCGTTCGGTCCTGTGCGCTTCGGCGGCGATGCGCGATTCTTCATCCAGAACAGCGCCAACTCCACGACCTATGGAAACAAGCTGGCCGGCTTTCTGTTCGGTCCCCGGCTGGAGATTGCGCCACCTCCGCCCATTCCGCTGAAGCCCTACATCCAGCTCGAGATCGGCGGTGTGGGAACGAACAACGGAACGAGCACCAGCAAGTCGACCTCGTTCGCTTACCAGGTGAACGGCGGCGTAGACTTCACCGTTCTCCCGCACCTCGACATCCGCGGCGAGTACGGCGCGGGACAGCTCACGTCGATCAACAACACCAACCACACGCTGCAGGAGTTCGGCTTCGGGCTGGTGCTGAGGCTGTAGCTCTCAGTTTTTGACCGTCATCGCGTCGGAGTCTACAGCTTTCTTGCCGGTGATTCCTTCGAGTGCGGTCAGCACGCCGCGGTAGTCGTTTTTGCTGCACTGCATGGCGAACCCGCCCTTCTTGTCGCCGTCGGCCCATGTCAGTCCGACGTAGTGCTTCTTCGATTTTGTCAGAGCCATCAGCGCGCCGATACCGAAGGAAACGACAGCAAGCCCGATGGCCGCGCCGACCCGGCGGTGAACGTCCTGCCCGTAAGAGATCTCTGTGACCGCAGCGGCCGGGATTGTGACAACATCATCCTTGCCGAGATGGAGCCGGATCTGATTGGGATCAATAATGAGCTCGGCGGATGTTCCCGCTTTGACCTGTTGCACGGAACCACCGTCATAGATGACTTTGTAGCCGTTGTCTCCGCCATGAGCCGCGAAGGCGAAGGTAGGGACAAAAATACACAGAATTGCAGCTAAGACTCGTTTGACCAAAATGCTCTCCTTGGGAAGTCGAGCCTTTATATAAGTCTGAGCGCGACAGAGCAATTCATTTTTCGCGAGTACAGAATCGCCAACGTAACCGGTTGCGGGTCGCGTCTCACTTGGCGTCCGGATCCATCAGGCTCAGGCCGGTTGCGGCGTCGTGCCTCTTCCGGAGCGTGACCGGATCCGCAGTGACGAAGACCTCCAGCAGAGGGCGCACGTGCGCGCTGAGAAAGTGGCCGCCCAAGGTGTGACCGTCCGGAAATGCGACGACGCAATGCATATGCACGGCGGGCTTGCCATCCAGCTCGGCAATGTCGCCGATCAGCGAAACCACCTCCACCTGCGAATCCACCGGGATCACGCGATACATTCTGCGCTCGGGGTCATAGAAGCCCAGGCGAGCGTCGCGGAGCGCTCCGATGGCGGTGAAGTGGGCGCTGTGGATGTGATATTGCGCGGCGAACTGCGTGAGACCGGCGTAGGGATCGTCGCCGTCGCGGAAGATCACGGCATAGTCGTTCGGGCCCTTGCCGCTTGAGAGCGCCTTCACCCGCATGCCTGGTGCGGAACCGTGCGGGCCGGTCTCCGTGGGCGAAATGTATTGCGCCTGCTGCGCCATGCCGCAAGCTGCGGTGAGCGAAACAAGCAGGATCGACTGCGCGAGAGATTTCGCTGCGAATTTCATTGGATGAGGCTCCTTCAGAACCGGAGAACCTCACCACACTACCGCTAAAGAATGGTGCGCACCAAACGCCGCACCAGCTCGGTGGTCGCGCCGTAGACGAGATGCGTCGCCAGCGGATTGGCCAGCGAGCTGACGGGATATTGATCCGGCCACTTGCCGAGCCCCGCAGCCGGCACACCGAAAAGGTCGGCCGTGGCGAACAGCACGCCGCCGAACGTAGTGCCGAAGCCCGAGCGCGTGACCGGGCAGAACTCCGCCAGCGCGCCGTAGAGGCCGCCCATGACCGCGCCCATGCTGTAGTGGACGATCGGACCGCCGACCTCGCGCTGCTCATGAGTAAGGTGCTGGCCGCCGGTGACGGCCTCGGTAATCTTGTCGGCGGCCTTCATGGTGGCGTCCTCGCCGTCGGACTGGGCCTCGAGGAGCCTCTTCTCCGCCGAAGTCTCCACGGCGTCGGAGAGTTTTTTGCCCAGAGTTCCGCTGAACTCATTCATCACCCAGGCTGCCGCGAGACCTCCGGCCACGCCCGCCAAAACTCCGCGCACTAGATGCCTGTCTGCCATACGCCGTCACTCCAATCTGGTGTTTGCGCTGCCCGTGCATTCAATGGGTTGGATGCGAGACGAGGTCTAACGGAAGGTCTTTCAGCGGCGGTGATGAAAACGGCTTCGGGGAGCGAATGCCAAATAAGTCAATAAGACACCGAAGGCCCGCTCTGTTGAGCGGGCCTTTGGTGTCTCGCCAGTCCGGCGTGTGCATATGTTGGTGAAGAGTGTTTGACTCGCGGACGGTCTCTGCGCGAAGCGTTTCGTCTTGACGTCCGCGCAGGGCTCAGATGCGCATGGGCATGAGGATGTAGCGGTAGCGCGTGTCTTCGTTGCCGTCCTCCGGGCGCATCTGGCCGGCGGACTGCGCGTCCTTGAACTCGAGACGAACCTCACCGGTTTCGCCCGTAGCCCGCAGGAAGTCGATGAGGTACGCGCTGTTGAAGCCCACCACGAGCGGATCGTAGTTGTACGGCGTCTCGATGATGTCTTCGGACTCGCCCGAATCAGTGGACTGCGCGCTCAGCTTGAGCTCGTTCTGCTCCAGGCGAATCTTGATCGCACCCGAGCGCTCGTCGGCGAACTGGGCGACGCGCTGCAGCGAGCTCATCAGGTCTTCGCTGCGCACGATGACGAACTTGTTGTTGTCGCGCGGCAGCACGGCCTCGTAGTTGGGGAACTGGCCCGTCAACTTGCGTGACGTCAGCACGCGGCCGCCGACCTTGAAGAACAGCGTCTGGTCGTCGTCGGCAAACTCGATGAACTGCGGCGATTTGTCCTTGTTCGGTTCCATATTCGCAAGCAGACCGTTGAGCTCGGCGAGCGCCTTGCGCGGAATGAGCGTCTTCTTTTCGCCGGAGATGCCTTCGATCGGTTCGCCGGTCTTCTCGATGTGGGCGAGGCGGTGGCCGTCGGTGGCGACCATCGCCATCGACTCCGCCTTCAGCACCAGCAGAGCGCCGTTCAGCGTGTAGCGCGACTCCTCGTTCGAAATTGCAAAGATCACCTTCGCGATCATGTTGTGCAGCGTGACCGCGTTGATCTTGAAGCCGCCCGCCGCCGGGAACTGCGGCACCTGCGGAAAGTTCGCGCGCGCCATGCCGACCATCTTGGTGTTGGAGCGGCCGGCGCGGATCTGCACCCAGTGGTTGTCCATCAGCTTGATGGAGATGTCGCCCTCGGGCAGCTGCTTGATGTAGTCGTACAGCTTGCGCGCGGGGATGGTGCACGCGCCCGGCTTCTTCACCTTGGCTGCGCAGCTGGTGTGCAGCGACTGGTCGAGGTCGGTCGCCGTAATCGTGAGCCGGTCGTCACTCGCCTCGAAGAGAAAGTTCGAGAGGATTGGAATCGTCGTCTTGCGCTCGACGACGGACTGCGCCGCGGTGAGCTCGCGCAGCAGCTCTGCGCGAGAGACCGTGATCTCCAGGTTGCCGGTGGGCGCTGCGGCGACGTCGGGCGTAAGGCTGGCACTGGACACGGTGGGTTCTCCCTGGCGATGCGTCTGCCCGCGGTTTTCGGAGACACTCCGGGCGGGCAGGTGTGAGTTGAGAATGATTCTAGGGCGAGGGAGGCACTTCGCGCGAGGGCCAACATCTGTGCATAACAAGGGCGGTGTTGTGCGAGGTTCGTACCTCTGCAGTGAGCCTGCTTTCCGCCCCGCACGGCTGCAAGGAAGAAGACTACTTTTAAAACCCTTAAAGAAAGAGAAAACAAAGTCGTAGCCGTCGTTGTGCGTGGAAGAGTGGATAAGGCGTCCGAAGTCGCGAATGGAGCCGGAAAATCGGCGTCCCGGGTTTCTAAAACGTCGACGCGCCGATTGCGAGACGCGGAGATCGCGGTGCGATGCTGAGATTCGACCCGCGTTTTTCCCCGTTCCCCACAAGCCGCGCCGCTCGCTGCTGAGAAAGCATGGTTCGGTCTGTGGGCAAAGCGGATTCATGCAGCACTGACGCGTGGACGCGCTGTCCCGCAATCTCAACAGGTGCACCAGCTTTGCCTAGGAAATCGCGGTTTGGTCCGCGTGGAATCGCAGAATCGCCACGGCGCCAGGAACAAAAGCAAAGGCCGGCGGGAGTATTCGCCGCGCGGCCTGAGATTTCCGGGAGATTTTTCTATTCGTCAGTAACGGCTGTAGCCGCCACGGCCGGATCCACGCCCCGGACCGCGACCGGGCCCACGTCCGCGGCCCCGGCTGTAGCCGCCGCGATCGCCGTAGCTCGAACGCTCCTCTTCGGGGGGAATGCGATAGCCCTCGGGATAGAGCACGACGAAGCGGCGCGGTCCTTCGCCGGAGCTGGCCGTCTGCAGGCCGGAGTCGCGGAGAAAGAGATGCAGCATCCGGCGCTCGCGGGAGCTCATCGGAGGGAAGCTGTAGGGACGTTCGGTCTCGTCGACGCGGTCGATCGCGTTGTCCGCCAAGCGGCGCAGATGCCGAACGCGGGCGGCCTTGTAGCCCTCGGCGTCGAAGGAGATGCGATCATGCTCCTCCGGTTCGAGGCGGAGAACCTTGGCGGCAATGTGTTCGAGGGCGCGAAGGAGTTCACCGTCCCGGTCGAGCAGAAGGCCGGCGTCAGGACCTTTACATTCCACGTAGATGTCGCGGCGCTCGAAGCCGTCAGGATCGGCGGCGCCGGCGCCGGCGGTGATCCTGTACTTGAGCCGAAGACCTCCGGTGGAGGTCAGGATGCGCATGAGGGAGGCTACTTTTTCCGCCGCCTGGGCGAGGTCTTCCATAGGGGTTAGGGTCCTCAGGAGAGATCGATAGAGGGTACGGCCATTGATGCAAGCGTTGCCGCCGGACGTTCACGCCCGCCGGAACTGAATGGTGCAGCGCCGTCTGAACGAAGTCCGACATGGATCGCGTCGTACTCGAAACGACATTTTCCAGTATCGCTCAAACTCCTCGCAAGCCGCACCTTCAGCGCCGTCCCTGGATGGTTTTTTGCACGGCCTTATTCTTCGCCTTGGCTTGAGCTCGCTGCAACTGGATCTCCCGCATCTCACGGCCAATCGCCGTGCGGTTCAGGATGAGTTGCTGGCCGACCATGATGAAGTTGCCTACGTTCCAGTAAAGAGCGAGACCGGCCGCGTAGTACCAGGTCCAGTAGCCGGAGAAGGCTGGCATCAGGAAGGCCATCATGCGCTGCTGGGCCGGATCGACACCGGGCGAAGGCGTGTAGAACTGCACCAGAAAGCTGGTGACGACCATGACGATCGGCAGGATGTGCCAGGGGTCCGGCTGCGAGAGGTCGTGGATCCAGTAAAAGTGCGCCTGGCGCAGCTCGACAACCTTCTCCATCATCTCGAAGAAGGCGAACAGCAGCGGGAACTGCACCAGCGTCGGGATGCAGCCGCCGAACATTGAGACCCCATGCTTCTTCTGCAGGTCCATGATCTCGGCGTTCATCTCCGCCATCTTCGGATCGGTGGGCTTGGGGTTCTTGTACCTCGCCTTGATCGCGTCGATCTGCGGTTGAATCCGCTGCATCTTCAGCATGCCCTTCATGCCCTGCAGACGCAGCGGCACCAGCAGCATGTAGATGAGGAAGGTAAAGAGCACGATCGCCCATCCCCACGAGTAGTCGTGGGCGCCGCGCGCGGCCGGGTTCGATGGAGCGATCCAGGTATGAACGGCCTGCAGGCCAAGGAAGAGATATTTGGCGAACGGTCCCCAGAAGCCGAAGTTCAGCAGCGGCTCGAGCGAGTATCCGTCCACGGTCTTGATGGTCTTCAGCAGGCTCAGGTTCTTGGGCCCGACGAAGATGCGTTCCTGGTTGTGTCCGGAGACGTCGCCGACAGCCGCGCCGATGACCGCAAGCTGCACATCCTTGCCGGCGGGCTTGCCCGCGGCGCGCAGCAGATCGTTCAGCGGAAGCTCGTTGTGCAGCGTTACCAGCGTCGCCGTCTGCGGATGGTCCGGCAGTATCGTGGCGGCAAAGTACTGGTCGCTCACGCCGGCGAAGTCGAACGGTCCATTGAGCGTCGCGCCGCCGCTAACCTTCTTGGAGGCGGTGTGGTCGTCCTTGCCGTTCTGCATGGTGTCGACCGAGGTGTCGGAGGGATAGTGGCTGCCGCGGATGCGTGCCGTCACCAGATCGCCCATGCCCGCAGGCCACTCCAGCAGAGCGCGCACGGGGCTGCCGTTCTTCAGCACCACCGTGTCGGCGTGGATCAGATAGCCCTGCCCGAAGGTGAAGGTCTTGGTGACGTCGAGACCGTTCGCTGCGTAATGAAAGGAGAGGCTGGCCGGCGCGGAGAGTGACCCTGTCGCCGACGGAACGTACATGGCGTTCGCGAGCTCTTTGGTGAGCGCCGGGTCGTACGTGTACAGCGACATCGGATAGCCGAACTTCGCCGAAGCCACGTGGTCGACCAGGTCCAGCGGACGGCCGTCGTCATCCTTCTGGCGCTTCAGAATCCAGGAGGTGACGTCGCCGCCGCGGTTGGAGAAGGTGATCTTGTAGAGCTCGTTCTCAACGACCGTCGTGCTTTCGGACGTAGCCTGTACGGCCGGCGTCTGGGCGGCTGCGGCTGCGTTGGAAGCCGCCTGCTGGCTTGTCGCAGGAGCGGCGGGTGCGGTCTGCGCCGGTGCAGTGGTCGCAGGCGCATGGTTCGCGGGCGCCGGCGGAGCGGTCTTCATCCGCAAATACTGAATGCCGAAAATGACGCCCATCATCACGACGAGCATCAGCAGAAACGAGCGGTTGTCCTGGCTTCCGGCACCACCCTGGTTGGGATTACGAAACTCTGGCAAAGGGGAAGGTTCCTATCGTTGAACTTCAGCGTCAGGCGCGAGGTTCGCTATTGTCCATGGTAACTGAGTACGTTGCAGGCGCCGGCCCGGTTTCGGCTGGCCGCTCAATTCGATGCGCGCTCATGGAACGGGGTCGAGACCGCCCTTGCTGAACGGATGACAGCGGGCGAGCCGTCGCGTGGCGAGCCATCCTCCGCGCACCCAGCCATGCCGCACGACAGCCACATAGGCGTACTCGCTGCAGGTGGGAAGAAACTTGCACTGCGAGATGGCCATCGCATGCATCATCGGCGAGATCACCCTCTTGTACGCGGCCAGCAGCAAGGTCGCCGCGCGCTCCCTCCGCGCCGCAGCACGCTCGTCTCGATCGTTCACCGCGTCACTCCGCTCGCTCGCCGACCTGCTGGAGCGCTGACCTGCGGACCGGCAGCCATCTTCTGCGCCGCCGCCTGCACGCTGCGAAAGATCGTCTCGACCTCGCGCTCGATCAGGGCGAACTCTGTGTCGAGCACGCTGCGCTTCGGATGGAGGATGACATCGACAGGCGCCGAAAGCAGCGGCAGCGCAGCACGAACCGCCTCGCGTAGCCGCCGCTTGATGCGGTTGCGCGCCACAGCCTTACCCAGCGCCTTCGGAACAGTCAAGCCGACCCGCGGCCCATCGGTCTCCGAGCGTTCCGCTGCGGCGGCATCGCGCAGCGCGAAGAAGTAGGCCATCTGCTTGCCGAACTGCTTGCGTCCTGCCTTGTACACGCGCTGGTAGTCCGCGTGTTTGCGCAGCCGGAAGTTCACAGTGGAGGGCATCGAGGGCTCACGGCCGGGAGGCTTTGGCCAGACAAATTGGCCGATCCCAGGCCTCTTCGGCTTTCGCGTAAACACGGAAACGCGCCCTGGAGGGGAACTCCGGAGCGCGCCTTGCAAGAAAAGATTCGGAAACGCTTTCGGCGAGCAAACGCTCGCACAAAAAACTAGTCGCGGTGGCCTGCCGAGACCGCAATCTTGTGGCGGCCCTTGGCGCGGCGGCGGCTGAGCACAGCAGCGCCGGATTTGGTGGCCATGCGGCTCAGAAAGCCGTGAACCTTGCTGCGGCGGCGGCGATTCGGTTGAAAGGTGCGCTTCGGCATCGTCGTAATCCTGTTCTTGAGAAAATCTAAAAAACTGTCGAGGCTCGCTGACCGCTGAAACCGATCCGAGGACTTTGCTCCTCACCCGACGGGATCAATTGCCTCGCCGTGAGGGCCTCTGCGGTTGCATCGCAAAACGCATGCGGCAGCAACTTCTGAGTATATCGAAGTTGGCCTCTACAGGCAATGCATCGCTTCGAGTATCCTTGGTTCATCACACAAATCGTGTGAGCATTTTTTGGCCCACTCGCGATTCTTCACCGACTCTTGTGCAACTGTCAGGACTTTCGCATTTTTGAGTTTTTTCGCTTGTCAACCACGCACGTTTTGCGTGCTACTATCGACTCCGTTCGTGGATTGCAAACGCTCTCCACCTGTAGTTCCGACCGGGTCTAGATGATTCACTCTCCGCCGGTGCGCAAGCAGCGGTGGACTTCAGATCAATTCAGGGTTTCGTTCTCCTCCGCGCGAACGTCCAAGACGGAGACGCCTGACTGTTTGCGCTTTTTGCGGTCCTGTATCGCTGTTTTGCTTGAGCACGAAGAGAAAATACGGACACTAAGGAAGACTTGAACGATGTCATTTGAGCCGGTGCCGGCAACCGTACTGAACCAATGGGTTCGGATCCTCGGCGCGCTGGAAAAGAAGATTAATCGGCAGAGCTTTGAGACCTGGCTGAAGCCCACGCGCTTCTCGCACATTAACGGTCGTACGCTGCATGTGCGCATTCCGTCGCCTGCCTTCGAACATGTGGGCGATCGCTATGGCGATCACATCTATGAGGCCATCGAGACACTCGGCCTCGACCTCGACAACGTCGTGTTTGAGATTCCGCCGCAGGAGGCGCCGCGTCCGCAGCGCGAGGATGGCGGCTTCGCTCCGCAGTCGGCGCACAACGCGAATATCATGCGGCAGGGATCGCGTTCCTCCGCGCCTGCAGCGCCCGGGCCGGAGCAGGCGCGCTTCGACTGGAACTCCGCCGCGCAGCTCAACCCGCGCTACATGTTCGATGGTTTCGTGATCGGCAGCGGCAATCAGTTCGCGCACGCCGCCGCGCAGGCCGTCGCCGAGCGCCCCGCCAAGGCCTACAACCCGCTGTTCATGTACGGCGGCGTGGGCATGGGTAAGACGCACCTGATGCACGCCGTCGGTCATCATGTGAAGGCGCGCCAGCCGCACGCGTCCATCAGCTACATCTCGGGGGAGAAGTTCACCAACGAGATGATCAACTCCGTGCGCTATGACAAGATGACGACCTTCCGCGACAAGTTCCGCACGGTCGACGTCCTGCTCATCGACGACATTCAGTTCCTCGCCGGCAAGGAGCGCACGCAAGAGGAGTTCTTCCACACCTTCAACGCACTGCACGAAGGCATGAAGCAGATCGTGATCTCCTCCGACCGCTCGCCCAAAGAGTTGAATGACTTTGAAGACCGCCTGCGCTCGCGCTTCGAGTGGGGCCTGGTCGTCGACATTCAGCCGCCCGACCTCGAGACCAAGGTCGCCATCCTGCAGCGCAAGGCCGAGCAGGAGAGGATTGCCCTCCCAACCGAAGTCGCCCTGTTCATCGCCGGCAATGTCCGCACCAACATTCGCGAGCTCGAGGGCGCGCTGAACCGCCTCATCGCGTGGTCGTCCATGCAGGGCGCGGAGATCACGCTGCCCAACGCGCAGCACTGCCTCAAGCACATCATCGACACGCAGGTGCGCAAGATCACCATTGAAGCGATCCAGCGCGCCGTCGCCGAGTCCTTCGGCATGCGCGTCGGCGAGCTGAAGCAGAAGAACAACTCCCGCCAGATCGTCGTCCCGCGCCAGATCGCAATGTACCTCGCCAAGCAGCTCACCGAGGCCTCGCTGCCCGAGATCGGCCGCCAGTTCGGCGGCAAGCACCACACCACCGTGATGCACTCGATCGCCAAGATCGACGAGCAGCGCCGCCACGACAAGGACCTGAACCGCACGGTCGCCAAGCTGCTTGAGACGCTGGGGTAGTCGCGAGTGAATTAGGGAAGCTGGAGAGCGAAGCAGGAAAGGCCACCCGCCGGGTGGCCCTCTTCTTTTTGCGACAGAATTCTCATTGTTCCGCGACAGGAGGAGGGATAGAATCGTCACGCTTTTCACTAACAACTTCTCTCGTCACCCAAATCTCTTGGAGATTCATCATGGAAGATCAAAAACAAGTCACGCCTGAACGCATCATGCAGATGGCGTGGGGCTATGCAGTCACGCTGATTCTTGAGGCCGGCATTCGTAACAAGGTCTTTGACACGATTGCCTCCGGTCCGAAGACCGTTGAGGAGGTTGCCGCCGCCAGTGGAGCGTCGCAGCGCGGCCTGCGCGCCATCATGAACGCGCTGGTCGGCGTCGATCTGCTCAAAAAGACCGGCAGCGACAAATATGAGCTCACGCCCGAGAGTGCAACGTTTCTCGTTTCCAGCAAGCCTTCCTTCATGGGAGGCATGGCTGCGCACACCTCCACGCAACTCATGCGGCCCTGGATGCAGCTCAATGAAGTCGTCGCTACCGGCAAGCCCGCCACCAGCGTCAACCGGTCCGACGGCGGCGAGGCCTTCTTTCAGGAGCTCGTCTCGAACATCTTCCCCATGAGCTACGCTCCGGCGAAGGCATTGGCCGCGCATCTCGCGCTGGGCGAATCCGGTCCTCCGGTGCGCGTGCTCGATCTCGGCACGGGCTCAGGCGTTTGGAGCATCGCAATCGCGCAGAGTTCCCCGCGCGTCAGGGTCACTGCAGTCGACTGGCCCGGCGTGCTGCCGATCGCGCAGAAGCATGCCGACCGTTTCGGCGTGGGCGACCGCTACACCATGGTCCCCGGCGATCTCGGCACAGTGGATTTCGGTACCGGCCACAACGTCATCACCATCGGCCACATCCTGCACAGCGAAGGCGAGGAGCGATCGAAGAAGCTCCTGAAGAAGTGCTTCGACGCGCTCGCTCCCGGCGGCACCATTGCCATCCAGGAGTTCCTGGTGAACGCCGACCGGACCGGCCCGCCGATGAGCCTGATCTTCGCCGTCAACATGCTCGTCAACACGGACAACGGCGACACGTGGAACTTCGAAGAGATCTCAGGCTGGCTCAAAGAGGCTGGCTTCACCAATCCCCGCCAGCTCGATTCCCCCGGACCCTCGCCGCTCATTCTGGCGACGAAGCCCTGATCCACCCATCGACTAGTTTCAGCAGACGAGGTCCCTTCCGGGGCCTCGTTTCATGCGCGGCGCTTGACACGAACGATATACTTAAACATAGAGAAAGCACCTTCTCGCCCGGCTTGCCGGGCGTTCGATCTTTAAGAATCTCCAGACCTGAAGTCCGGACCTAAAGTATCTGCGCTGAAGACTTTGCACAAAAACAGGGGGTAGGGGTACTCCCGCTATTTCAGGTACTTTTCCGGTAGCGTGATACCGGATCGCTCATCGTCCCAGATGATGCTCGCGACCCAGTACCGTCCCTGCGCCTTCACGATCTGCAAGGAATTGATGCCGCGGACAAACGGCTTCGGATCATCCGCTGCGTGACGGCTCTCGTAGGTGCTCCACACGCTCACCAGGTTGCCGAACTCCTCGACGCGGTTGGCGATGCCGCGCTCGAAGAAGCCTTCCGTCTTGAAGAAGGGGGCGTCGCGGTCGACGTAGTCCTGCGGCGTGAGGAAGACGACGTCGTCTGCATGCGCAGGCCTTCCGTCCGCAGCCGGCGCCGCATGTCGGATCACGCCCAGCCTTCCGTCCGGCAGGAAGAGCGAGCGAAAGCGGTCCCAGTCGCGCGGCTTGCCCGCCGGTCCGCTGATCACGTCATAGAGCGCAGCCATCAGAGCGTCGACGCTCCGCACGTCGGCCGGATTCGCCTTCGGCCAGTCCGGATGCGACGCAATCGACGCAGGCAGTGGCTTGGGCTGCTGGGCGGCAGCGGATCCTGCAGTCAGGAACAGGAAAAGAACGGCCGAACTAACAGAAATCGTTCGCACAAGCGCCTCCGGAAGTTTGCATAAGGCTTAAGGGATTCGACCGAGCATAGCAGACCGCAGGATTTGCGCGGTGGTCGTTCGGCGACCGACTGCGCGTTCACTCTCTAAGGCGTTGGAGAGCGGCGGGCAACTCCGTTGCGGCCCCCGCTCTCCAACACTCACAACGCCCAGTTGGAGGTGTGGCATGGAGTCGCTTCATAACGGACAGTGCGGGCTCTGCGGTCACTTCGGAGAGAATCACGGCAAGACGCCAGCGCTGGTGTCGATTCTCAGCAGCAAGAAGGCGAACGAGACCATGCTGGATGAGTGCGGTCATCCCAGGCATGCTGCGCTTCACCTGAAGGTGTCTCCCATCTCCGGTTGTGACGGGTTTGTGCCAGCGGCACAAGCCTGATTCCCAGGCCCGCTCGCCCCGAGCCGGGACGAGCCCCTCCCCGATGAATGCGGCTAACGGGACAGCCTGGACGCGTGGCCAGTGGATGCATGCGTCAGGCTGTCTCGTACGTTTAATGGGGATGCAGGCGAAGGATGATCCTCAGGCGTACGCGCCCATGGTCTCGAAGTAACCCGGCAGCGACGCCACGGAGACGGAGAACTCCTGCCCCGGATGCGGCATCTCCCGGTTGTGTCCATGCTGGTTGAGGAGCGCCTGCTGGATCTCTACGCGCGTGGAGCGTTCGCCCGAAAACGAGCGCGTCCAGTAGATCTGAAAGCCCTGTCCGCAGACAGGACAGCTGACATCACAATCACCCTCGGCGGCCTTACACAGGATCTGCATCGTTGTTTGAACCCCGTAGTTGGAACCTGGCGAAAAACTACTGCGAGGACTCTACGGCCGGGGCCGTATGCAAACGATTCCGCCTTGGCTGTAAGTGGTACAACTTTCCGCTGAAATTAGGCCTTTTGTAATGGCGAAGCCGTACCGTGACGCCTGTACTGTGACTCGAGTACCGTTTTCTGCCGCAGCGGGCAAAGACTGCTCGCGACGCCGACCGAAGGGGTCCGACGCTCCGGTTGCTATTCTGGTGATGTGAGTCAGCAGATCAAGATTCAGCTTCCCGACGGCTCCGTGCGCGAGGTTCCGCACGGCACAACGCCGCTCGATATCGCCAATAGCATCTCGCCGCGCCTGGCTGCGGCCGTTGTGGTGGCGCGCGTGCGTCCGCTGAATGTCGCCGCACCCGCGCAGAGCGCCGACGATGAAGCCAAGGCTGAGCAGACCGAAGAGGCGATGTACTCCGGCCGGGCGGAGCAGGGCGAGCGTTTGGTCGATCTGTCTGCGCCGCTCGAGGAAGATGTTGCGCTGGAGTTGCTGAAGGAGAACGATCCGGCAGCGCTGCGCGTTGTGCGTCACTCGGCCGCGCATGTCATGGCGACGGCGATCCTGGAGCTGTTTCCGGAGACCAAGCTCGGGCATGGCCCCGCGACGGACAACGGCTACTTCTACGATGTGTATCGCGAGGTGCCGTTCACGGAAGCGGACCTCGCCGCCATCGAGCAGCGCATGCACGAGGTCGTCGCCCGCGATGAAAAATTCCAGCGGGTGGAGGAGCCGCGCGCCAAGGGACTGACGGACTACTCCGCGCAGGGCGAGTTCATGAAGGTGCACTTCATCGAGCGCTTCACGAAGCCCGGCGACACGATCTCGCTCTATCGCAACGGCAACTTCACAGACTTCTGCCGCGGTCCGCACGTGCCTTCGACGGGCCGCGTGAAGGCGTTCAAGGTGATGTCGATCGCCGGCGCCTACTGGCTCGGCGACGAGAAGAACCAGCAGCTGCAGCGCATCTACGGGACGGCGTTCTTCTCGCAGAAGGAGCTCGACGCGCACTTCAAGTATCTCGAGGAGATCAAGGCGCGCGACCATCGTGCGCTGGGCAAGCAGCTCGACCTGTTTTCCATCCAGGAGGTCGCGGGCGCGGGTTTGATCTTCTGGCATCCGAAGGGCGGGCTGATCCGCAAGACGATGGAAGACTGGATGCGCGAGGAGTGCATCCGGCGCGGCTACCAGATGGTGTTCACGCCGCACATCATGCGTCGCGAACTGTGGAAGATCTCGGGCCATGAGGGCTACTACGCCGAGAACATGTACCCGCCGATGGAGCTGGACGACGCAGAGTACCGGCTGAAGCCCATGAACTGTCCGGGCCACATCCTCATCTACAAGTCCACGCCCAAGAGCTACCGCGACCTGCCCGCGCGCTACGCCGAGCTCGGCAACGTCTACCGTTACGAGCGCAGCGGCACGATGCACGGCCTGCTGCGCGTGCGCGGCTTCACGCAAGACGACGCGCACATCTTCTGCACGCCGGACCAGATCAATGCAGAGATCGAAGCCTGTCTCGACTTCGCCAAAGCCGTGCTGAAGACATTCGGCTTCAAGGAGTATCGCGTCGAGCTTTCGACGCGCGATCCGAAGAAGGGCGCAGACTTCGTCGGCTCGGAGAGCGATTGGAACCACGCGGAGGAAGCGCTTAAAGGAGTGCTGACGCGCCGCGGCATCACCTTCCAGTCGTTCCCCGGCGAGGCCGCCTTCTACGGGCCGAAGATCGACGTCAAGCTCGTCGACGTGCTGGGCAGGT
The DNA here is from genome assembly GCA_035504135.1 of Candidatus Aquilonibacter sp. GTDB lineage: Bacteria > Acidobacteriota > Terriglobia > Terriglobales > Acidobacteriaceae > Granulicella. The sequence continues at coordinate 126,765 of DATJSM010000005.1, forward strand.
TGTGGCAGCTCTCGACGGTCCAGTTCGACTTTAATCTGCCCAAGCGCTTCGAGCTCGAGTATGTCGGCGAGGACGGCGAGCGGCATCAGCCGGTGATGGTGCACCGCGCGCTGTTCGGCTCCGTCGAGCGCTTCTTCGGTGTGCTCATCGAGCACTACGCCGGCGCGTTCCCGTTCTGGCTGGCGCCGGTCCAGGTCGGCCTCGTGCCGATCAGCGAGAAGCATGCTGATTACGCGCAGAGCGTAAAGCAGCGCCTCGAAGCTGCGGGCCTGCGCGTGGAGCTCGACCTCAGCAATCAGAAGATGAACGCGAAGATCCGCGACTTCGGGCTGCAGAAGGTGCCATTCATCCTCATCGTCGGCGACAAGGAATCCGCGACGGATTCCGTCAGCGTGCGCGTCCGCGGCAAGGGTGACCAGGGCTCGCAAACGGTCGACGCCTTTCTCGCCCATGCAAAGCAACTCGTCGCCGAGCACGCGATGGAGTTGTAAGAACAGTGCAGCTCATCGAGCTCGAAACTAAGATCGCAGCGCCGCCGGAGCGCTGCTTTCTTTTGTCGCTCAGTATCGATTTTCATATGGACAGCGCATCTCACACCGCCGAGCGTGCCATCGCCGGTGTCACCCACGGCATGATTGGCCCCAACCAGACCGTTACATGGCGCGGCCGGCACCTCGGCCTAATGCTCACGCACACCTCGCTCATCGATCGCTACGATCCGCCGCGGTACTTTCGTGATGTGATGATCCGCGGGCACTTCCGCAATTTCGAGCATGAGCACATCTTCGAACCCGCTGTGGATAATGCGACCGTAATGCGGGATCAGCTGAGGTTCTCTGCCCCTTTTGGTGTAGCCGGTGCGCTCGCAGAGCACTTTTTTCTGCGCCGATATTTCATAAAATTTCTGCAAAGGCGCAATGCAGTCATCCAACAGGTTGCCGAAAGCCGAACCGAAGAGTGGCGCACTTATCTGCATTGACCGGTCCGAGAGTCCGGCGATCGCGGCGCTTCCGCAGCAGCTTCACAACCCCTCCCACGTCGAAGCGCCCAGGATGTTTACACTTCGGCACAACATCCTCGTGCGGGCCCCCATCGCCCGCTGCTTCGCGCTCTCCAGCAGCGTTGCGATCGTGGAGCGCGAGCTGGGCATGCATCCCGTGGAAGGCCGTACTGGCGGCCTTGTCACCGCCGGCGACACCGTGCGCTGGGAGGGTATGCAGCTCGGCTTCTTCAACTATCATGTCTCGATCATCGTGCCCGAAACCTGGAATCCTCCTCACTTCTTTCAGGACCGCATGATCGCCGGACGATTCCGCAGCTTCGAGCACGATCACCGCTTCTCGGAAATTACCGGCGGCACACTGCTTGAAGACAAGGTCCGCTTTACGATGCCGCTAGGTGGGGCGGGCCGGCTCGTCGGCCGCTTCGTTCTGGTGCCACACATCCTTGGGCTCATGCGCCGCCGCTTCAACCTCCTTAAGCGTTTGGCCGAAACCGGCGAGTGGCGCGACTACATCCCCGAATAACTCTCGAACCCGCGAAGACCGCTCTCGCATCTCACCACTGCAGAGGTGCCGCATGAAAGCTGTCGTCCTGCACGAGTACGGGCCGCCATCGAAGCTGAAGTACGAAGACTTCCCAGACCCCAAGCCCGGCCCGGGTGAAGTTCTTGTCGCGGTGCGCGCGGCCAGCGTTAATCCTATCGACTGGAAGATGCGTTCCGGCGCGGCGAAGGAACGCTTTCCGGTAACCTTCCCCGCTATCCTCGGCCGCGATGTTGCCGGCGTTGTGCGCGAGCTGGGCGACGGCGTGAAGGACTTTGCCCTTGGCGATCGCGTCTTCGCGCTGACCTGGTCAACCTATGCGGAGCTGTGCGTCGTCAAGGCGGAGGTTCTGGCAAAGATTCCTGAAGGGTTGGAGATGACCACGGCCGCGGCCGTGCCCTTAGTTGCCTGCACCGGCGATCAGCTTATCCGCAAAGCAACGGACGTACAGCCGGGACAGACGATTGTGCTTACCGGCGCGGTTGGAAGCGTGGGCCGGTGTGCGCTCTTCTGCGCGCGCGAGATCGGAGCCAAGGTGATTGCGGGTGTGCGCAAGAGTCAGATTGCGGAAGCCAAGTCGCTGGGAGCTGTCGAAGCGATTGATATCGACGATGACTCTGCCATCGCCAAGCTGGGCACGGTCGACGGCGTCGCCGATGCAGTGGGCGGCAGCGTTGCGTCGAAGCTGCTCGGCAAGGTGAAGCCGGGAGGTAACTATGGGAGCCTGGTGGGACCGCCGAAGGACGCGGCGCTGCATCCGACGGTAAACATCAAGCCCATGACCGCGCAGCCCGATCCCGCGACGTACGTCCACTACGCGGAGGCGATTCGCGACGGCAAACTGAAACTGCCCATCGATTGCGTGATGCCCTTGAAGGACGCGGCTGAGGCTCACACAGCGGGCGAGAAGGGCGGCGTTGCCAAGATCGTGTTGACAACCTAGAGCCGCGGGCCGCTTCGACCTCATACAATTGAGGCAAGAATTATTTGCTGGAGACTGATGTCGACTCGAAAGATTGTCATCACCGGGGCCGCAGGCCTGGTTGGCCAGAATTTGATTCCGCGGCTCGAACAGAAAGATCTGGGCGAGCTCGTCGCCATTGATAAACACCCAACGAACACCGAGACGCTGCGCCGTCTGCATCCGAATCTCCGGGTGATCCACGCCGATCTCGCCGAACCGGGACCGTGGCAGGACGAGTTTGTCGGCTGCACCCACCTGATGAATGGCCATGCGCAGATCGGTGGAATCTATCCCACCGAATACGTGCGCAACAACATCACGGCGACGGAGCGCGTTCTTGAAGCGGCGCTGCGGAACAACGTGAGCTACGTGGTCAATATCTCCTCGTCTGTTGTGAACTCGATGGCCGTCGACGACTACACCGAGACCAAGAAGGCGCAGGAGAAGCTGGTTCTCGATTCCGGCATCAAGCAGGTGGTGCTCCGACCCACGCTGATGTTCGGCTGGTTCGACCGCAAGCACGTCGGCTGGCTGGCGCGCTTCATGCAGCGCACACCGGTGTTTCCGATACCGGGCAGCGGCCGTTATCTTCGCCAGCCACTGTACGCCGGGGATTTCTGCGACGTGATTGCTTCGTCGCTGGAGCACGAGATCACCGGAAGCTATAACATCACCGGGCAGGAGCGCATCGATTACATCGATCTCATCCGCGCAGTGAAGCAGGCCACAGGGGCAAAGACGCGCATCGTACGCATCCCCTATCGGCTGTTCTGGCTGCTGCTGAAAACCTACGCGATCTTCAACAAGAATCCGGCGTTCACGGCGCGCCAGCTGGAAGCGCTGGTGACGCCGGATGTGTTTGAGGTGATTGACTGGCCGGGCATCTTCGGCGTTCGGGCCACACCGCTGCAGGAAGCGTTGAATGCGACCTTCCGGGATCCCAACTATTCCAAAGTTGTCCTGGACTTCTGAGAGGCATAGAGACCAATGAACACGGCGAGCGGGAGTTGGATTTTCGCGGACCCGCCGCCAACCCGCAGCGCCACTGGATCGCAGGATTGTCCGTGTAGCATGGATTTCGATGCCCGCAACGGACACCCAGGCTCTCACTGGCTCAAGCCCAGCACGGGGTGGGAGCATGGCCCGCATCCTCGAGCTTGATGGTTTGCGAGCCGTAGCCATTCTTTTGGTGATTGGATGCCACTATCCCGGCTTCTCTCATCAGCTGCATGGCGTCCCGTCGTTTGGCTGGGTGGGTGTCGACATCTTTTTTGTTCTTTCCGGCTACCTGATCACAACGATCCTGCTGGGGCTGCGCAGTCGACGCACTCCTTTTCGAACCTTCTATTCCCGGAGATTTCTGCGGATTCTGCCGCCTTACTTTGCGGCCACTGCATTTCTCTTGGTCATGGCTATAAGACAACATTGGCTCGTGCTGAATTTCACGGTCTCGCAGGTATTTTTTCTTCAGGCGCTGCCGAAGTACGCTCGTGACTTTTTCCTTTCAATTTTCGAGCATCCCAAATTTCACCTTACCCATTTTGCGCCGCTGTTGGCCCAGGCACACTCGCTGCTCTACGTGGGGTCGAACGGCGCGGAGATGCATTTCGGCACGGCGCCGATGACGTACTGGTCGCTGAGTATTGAAGAGTACTTCTATCTTTTCTGGGCTCCCATTGTTCTGCGGTGCAGCCGAGCGACAATCGTGCGGGTCGCGGTCTGCGTTTGCCTCGTGGACATGCTATTGCGCTGGATGGACGGCGGGCTCATGGCGTACTTCAACCTCGTGAGCCGCTTCGATACTCTGCTGTACGGAGCCTTCCTTGCCCTGCTCTTTGAACGCTGGCGGCGCGACGGCTTCCCGCGAAGGACATTTTTCTTCCTGTTGTCCGTCTGCGCGGGGTCAGTCGCGGGTATGGTCGCCATCTGGTTCGCCATACGTCCGGTTCTGGGCCGCGAGATTCGGATGTCCCCTCTGGTGCTGGTGATCGGCCTGCCCATCTTTGCGATTGGTGTGGCCAGTCTCATCGGCATGCTGCTGCTGCGCGCCGGTAGTGACTGGTGGGTGGCGCGCATTTTGCGATCCCGCATTTTCGTCTTTATCGGAACGATCAGTTACACCATGTATCTCGTGCATATCATCGCCGGCACTTTTGTTCGCAAGGCCGTTATTACGGCCCATTTGCGAATGTCGCTCTTTTCGCAGGGGGTTATTGCGACACTGCTGACCATCGTGATCGCCTATCTCTCATGGCACTGGCTTGAAAAGCCGATTTTGCAATGGAAGGATCGTCACTTTCCCAGCAGCCCGCATCCTCCCGAACCCGCGCTCAACTGACTAGGAATCGTGCGACAAACGCGAACCCACCCTAGGGGCTGAAGTCACCCCGGCCTTGCTATTATTTGCGCTTTAGAATCGTCATTTCGCCGAACCGGTCCGCAAACCCATAGTGCTGCCGGATGTAGTCGTCCAGCAGGTGCACGCCGGTGTTCACGGAACTCCCGTTGGGCTCACGGTCATCCTCGAATTCGCTGTCCAGAACGACGTAGGGCGGCCGGTTCTTTTCGAGCTCTCCGATCATCTCCTGCTGCGTATCGGCGCGGTTCTGGAGAAAGGGATCGAAGTGCGACCACTTGGTTGCGGGCAGCCGCTGCGTCGCGAAGTACGTGAAGTTGTCATTGATGTTGATGCGCGCATGCTGTGGCAGACCTACGTAAAGCGTGTCGCCGGGCCTGGTGTGCTGATCGATGTACTCGATCGCCTGAATATGATCGTTGTCCGGGAAGAAGCAGAATCCTTTGCTGACGACATTATGTTCGCGGCACCATGCGTCGAAGGGAGGCCGCGGGTTCTGCCCTGCCGGATCAAGAATCCACGCCAGCATCGAGGACCGCTGCCGATGCTCGTTCTGGAGGTCGTGCAGCGTGGGGAAGATACCTGCGACCGCGAAGAGAAGGAGGACGAAAGCTAAGAGCGCTCGCTCGACGGTTGCGAAAATGCCGCGATGCATCCAGAGCACGAGAGCCAGAAGGATGCATGGGGAAAGCGCCATAAAAAGCTGGCCGGCCCCGATGCGCACCAGCCCTTTCAGATACATCACGGTTCCCACCGCGGCGAAGGCCAGGGTGGCGCCGACCCATTCAGGGATGCGCCGACGATCTTCTCTCCGTTGCGGCAGATACCAGCGCAAGGCTGCATACAAGCCAAAGGCGATAAGAACGGGGAGGATGTAAACAACGCTGTCCTGAAAGTTTTGCCGATGGATGCGGGGAAAGGGAAGATTGCGGGCCGCATGATAGTACTTCGCCGGATAGAGGACGATGTCGTAGAGGAAATCGTGGATCGCTCCGACAGCTGCGTAGGCGATGAAGAGCGGAGCCACGGGGATCGCAAAGCCAAGAAGATACGGCCATAGTGCGGAGCCCGTGGCCCGCATCCTGCGGCGCGCATCCGGCTGTGCAAGCCAACATGCCAACGCGATGATGAGCACCTGAACGGCCGCCAGCCCTGCGCCGGTGTCATAACGGAACAGCGTGGCGACACCAGTCACAATCCCTGCGGCAAGTGCTCGCCTGCGGCGGAGTGTGCAGGTGAAGACCGGGAGCAGCAGCCAGGTGGACCACACGGTAAAGAGTGTCTTGAGGCCCAGAGACTCGCCCCATAAAACCGACAGCAGAAGCGCGGCTGTCGCCCAGGTGGCAGGCCTGAACTTCGAAACCCCGAACCTTGAGGCCGCCGCGAGCCGCCGCGCCAGGATGAAGATTCCCACGCCGCCCGCCGCGATATCGGCTGTCCACAACAGCCGTTCTATCAGGACGGACTGGCCGAAGACTTTGAACAGGCCCGCCAGCAGATAGACCATGGCAGGTCCATAGTTGTAATAAAAGTCGCGATGGATTACCTGGCCGGCCGCGACCCGCATCGCAGCGGTAAGTTCCAGGCCCTCGTCGTAGATGTAGACACCGCGGCTGCTGGTCAGAAAGAACCAGGCGAACAGCGCGATAAAGATCGCCGCGTAGACAGCGCACTTAGTCCAGAAGCGGTGAGCCTCTGGCACGCGTGCGTGATCCGCGCCGGTACCGCGTTCGGGGTGGCTGGGATTTGGTCCTGCACTCAATCCGCGTAGCACCCCATGCACTCCTTCGCGAGCCTTGTGCAGCGACTCTCCGACATGAGTTTATAAGACGCGAACACTTTGGACGGTTCAGGGCTTTCCGGGCAAGATGTCCTCTGTCGATCGCCGCTCGAGGATCGTGATGACACCGAACTTCTTTACCGGTTGATAGTTGGCCGCGATGTAATCGTCGAGCAGATGTACGCCCGTGCTCACGGAGCTTCCGTTCGGTTCATGCGAGCCAACGAAGGTGCTGTCGAGCGCGATGTAGGGCGGACGGTTTCGTTCGAGGTCGGCGATCATCTCGCGCTGAATGTCGGCGCGGTTCTGAAGGAAGGGGTCGAAGTGGGACCATCTGGTTGCGGGCAGGCGCTGCGTTGCGAAGTAGGTGACGTTGTCATTGGCGAAGATGCGATCATGGCGCGGCGGCCCGACATAGATCGTGTCCCCGGGGTGGGTCTGCGTCTCGAGAAACTCAATGGCACGTATGCGGTCATCCTCAACGATGTAACAAAAGCCTCTAGTGATCGGATTTGGATCTTTGCACCACCCCGTCAGCGGAGGCAGTGGAGCTTCCTTGCGTGGTGAAACGATCCATGCCAGCGTGGAGGCGCGCTGGCGCTGCTGCAGGACCTTCTGATTCAGGACAGCGAAGACGCCTTCCACAAGAAGCAGGAGAAGCATGACTGCCAGTCCTGCCCGATAGCCTGGGGAAAATCGTTTCCGTCGCGACCACAGAACCAGAGTCACCAGCACGCAGGGCACTGTGCTCAGATATAGGGAGCCAGCGCCGATGCGGACGACGGCCTTCAGATACATTAACGTGGCGATCAAAGTGAACGCCAACGTAAAGCCAACCCAGTCCGGAATGGCCTGCTTCTCCTCGCTTCTGCGCCGGCCGAGCATGAAAAAGGCGGCGAGATAGGCGCAAAGACCCAGCGCCGGCGGCAGCACGTAGGCAATGAACTCGTCCATGGACCCGGCATGAATGGTAGGAAAAGGAAGTTCGCGAGCTATCCTGTAATACTTCGCTGTATAGATCACGATGTCATACAGCAGATCGTGCAGCGGAGCTACGGCCAGATAGGCGATCGCTGCGGGAACCAGAAGAATGGCGGCTCCCAGCAGATAGGATCCCAGCGTAGAAGCAGTTGCCGCCACGCTGCGCCGCGCGCCCGAAGTTCTCCACCAGACCGCGAGAAGGAGCAGAACAATGTGGCACGCGATCAACCCGGCACCGTAGTCATAACGGCACAAGGTTCCAAAGCCCGCCAGAAGCCCTGCGGCAACGGCACGCCGTCTGCGCAGATCACCCTGAAAGACCGGAAGCACAAGCCATGTCGACCAAAGCATCGTCAGGGCGAACAGCGGAACCTGAAGCACCTGCTCAATGCCCACGCCGATCATCCAGATCGCACAAATACACGTTGCGACGGCGGCCGTCATCCTTCCGCAGAGGCGCCGCTCCAGGGCATACAAGGATGTGATCAGGCCTGCATTGGCTATGAGCGTCACCAGGCGCTCCGCGAGCACCGAGGAGCCGAAGAGCTTGAAGACTCCCGCGAGCAGATAGAGGGGGGCCGGCCCGTAGATGTAATAGAAGTCCCGGTGGATCACCTGGCCGTGCATCACGCGCATCGTCCCGGTCAACAGGATTCCTTCGTCGTAGATATTGAGCATGCGGCTGTTGCAAAGAAAAAAGACCACGAGGGAAACAGCGAACAGCAGAACGTACGTCCAGAGATCGCGGCGCTGAAGGATCGATCGGCGGGCCTGGCTCACTCTGTGCAAACTCCTATGCGTTGTTGATCCGAGTCACTCTGTAGATTACAAAGTTATCCGTCTTCATGTCCGCGCCCAGGAAGGATGCGACCGGTTGCGCGTTCAAACCCGCGGCCTTCAGGCGCGCAAGCTCATCCACCGAGAACGGCCGGTAGAAAGAGAACAGCAGTTCGCTTCGTCCCAGACTGTTCATCGCGCGGTTGATCGCGAAAGGAATCTTTGACTCTGGCATGTCCTCGCGATATCGCGAGAACAGCTTGAAGGTGTCCATGCAGTCGCACTCGGGGAAGTAGACGCGGCGCTGCATCTCCTCCGCCAGGCTCGCGAAGCTCACATCAGGCATTCCGGTGATCACCTCGTTGGGCTCATTGGTCTCCACCCACTTGGCAGCCTCGCGAGCGTTCGAAAGCGGATGCCGCCATGAGCCGGCCAGCGCACACAGGCCCGCCAGCGCACTGACGCCGAACAGCGCATACGTCCACCGGGACCACGCGGCTTTTCCATGGGGCGCCGCTGCTGCCTGCGAGCTCTCTACCCACAGTCCAATCAGCAGCGAAATAAAGGCGATTCCCCAGTGCCGCGGAGATCCGGGATACACGACGTCGGCGAACAGCGCGCCAAACAGCAGCGTTGCCGTCATCAGCAGCGCAAGGCTCTTCTTCTTCCGGCAGATTCTCCAGTATGCGAACAACACGACCGGAACCAGCACATAAAGCCACCGGGAATCGATGACCGTGGTCCTCCAGAAGCGGTGCGGGAAGTCCGGCGCGATCGGCCACCACGGCCCAACCACCATGTCCACGATCGAGCTTGTAATGCGATGGCGGCTCAGCGCATCGGCACCGAGATGACCGGAGCTCTGCCAACTGATCTGCTTCGACGGCCAGAGGGTCCCAACGGCCAGCGCGATCAGCGCAATATAAGCCGCCCATCCGGCAGCCCACCTCTTCCAGGTTGCTTTTCGTTCCGCAGCCGGCAGTCGCAGCCAGCCGCTGTAGGTGTATTCAAGCAGCAGCGCGCTTGTCAGCAGCACGCCCGTCATGTCAGTGTTGCCCGCAAATCCCAGCAGCACGCAGCAACCGATCACGCCCGCAGGCCGGCTCACACGGCGAACAACATACAGCAGCACCAGCAGCAGCATCACCGAGTACATGCGGCACATCACCGTGTACTCCCACACCAGGAAGTAGCTCGAGAGGATGAGCGCGCGCTGCTTCCACGTGAATGGCGACAGCAGTCCGACGATCAGGATGATGGCAGTGCCAAGAGCCGCTTCCACCCACTTCATCGCCACGGGATCATGCGTCAGCCGCGACGGAAACCAGAGGATGAAATACCAGAGCCACGGATGACCTTCGAAGTGAACGTAATAAAACATCTTCGCCAACGTCGGGCTGGCCGCGCTGATGGCCCATGCATTCACCTCATCGAAGAACATCGTGTGGTGCCACATGTCTACCCAGAAAAGCAGCAGAAACGGCAACACGACCGCGAACGCCTGCCATCCGCGGCGATCGGTGTGTGGGTCTCGAGGAGTGGAAGCGGTCGTCATCATGTTTTGGTATTGAGGTCTGGCGATCTGCGGTTGAGCAGCGCGGACAGCCGAACCATCCCAGACTATTTCCTGATGAGCTCCATCTCCCATCCGGGTGGGTAAAGCGGGAAGTCCATGCGCGTTCCGGGAGCGCTTGCGTGAAACACCTTCACCTCCTCGGGAAATGAACTGTTCGGCATCGCGGGAACCTTCCAGTCGCGCACGATGCCAATGCACAACACAGCCAACAGGAATGTGTTCGCGATGCGCAGCCACGGCGGGCCGTACAGCACCAGCCACAGAATCGCAAACAGCAACGCGATGTTCGGAAAAAATGAGTAGCGCTGCGAGGGCGTGTGAAGAAGCTGAAGCCACAGCGGGCGCGGCGAGTAAATGAAATAGGGCGACTTCAGCCCCGCCGCGTAGATGGCGAAGCAGAAGACCGCAAGCAGCCGGAACTCCAGCCCCGCAGACCGAAAGCACGCCGCAATCAACGCCAGCCCGACAATCAAGGCGATCAGGCTGCACACAAACGGAAGCTCGAGGCCAAATGTGCGCGAACCAAGCAGCGCGCCGATGAATGCATTGCCTCCCAGCAACCGCACCAGCACCTTCGCCGACGCTCCCAGGTACATCGGATTGCGCTGTCCGTGATTTGCCACAAGCTCCAGCATCTGCACCAGGCTGCCCGCGCACAGAACACACAGAGCGATGAGAGACCAGCGTTGCCGCCGCACTCTCCAGAAGACAAAGAGCAGAGGCGCCAGAAGAATCCCAAACGGGCCGCTCAACGCGCCCACCAGAATGACCGCACAGTCCAGCAGCCGCCCGGCGACACTCCTGGGCTCCGCAGCGAATGCGAGCAGGATCATCGCCAGCGCAAGGTGCCACTGCGAGTTCGTGCAGACGACATGAATCTCGTGCGCATCCGGGATGCCTACATAGATCGCCGCAAAGAGAATCCGAAACGGCAGCGGCGCCCAGTTACGGCAACGGCTCGATAGCAGAATCGGCACCGGCAGCCCCTGCAGAAACAGGCCGCCCAACGCCATTGCCAGCGGCGCCCAGCGCAGTGGAACGAGCAAAGCGAGGTCCGCAATCAGTCGCTGAACTGTGTTGAAATATCCGCCATCGGGCCGCAGAAGGGGCCGCAGCCAGCCGACGTTGTAGGCCTGCGCAAACCAGATCTTCCCGTCCTCGGCGTAGAACTGCGCATGGAAAAACAGGCTGCGCTCGCGGCTGACCATCGCGATGCATGCGAGCACAAAGCCCAGCACGAGCCATTTGGCCGCTAGCCCTTCGCTGGAGGTCAGCTTCCGCGAGAGCGATCTCATCGAGGTCTCTGAAGAATCGGTCTGCTCATGGAACGCCTGGTTGTGGGCCAAAGCAGCCATAGCGCATGGAATTCGCAGAATAGCACCCAGCCTTGCGCGACTCCTCGATTCCGCAGCAGCCCCCGCAAGTGCCGCTTTTCGAGTCGCCAGCTCCAGCGCGCATCCCGGCGCACGACCCGGTTCGCCAGCTTGAAACCAGTCTTGGTCCGAGACAATCCTCCCCGCAAACACCAGAAATCACAGGGCTTAAGTCGGACAACGAAGCAATAATTACATATTCTCCCGTCCCGAAATTCATAGAATTCAGCCCTGCGCTGAGTCGACCTATCCCAATTTGGCTGGAAATTGCACATTTTGGCTTTTGGCCTCTAACGTGCTTGTTCCATCAGCCAAGTTCCCCAAAATTTAGTTGCACGACGGAGTGACCCATGTTCCAGTTTCGCTTGAGGTCCGTAGTGTCGTCTTTTCTCCTTGCGCTTGTGCTTGTCGTCGCCGTTGCCGCTGCCCATGCGATCGAGGTCAATGGCCGCATCAAGGGAACGGTGACCGATCCCTCCGGTGCCGTTGTCCCCGGAGTCGCGGTGGTCGCCACCAATATGGCTACCGGGGTGAAGTTCAACACCAAGACACAGGCTGACGGCGCCTATCTGTTTCCGCAGCTGCCGGTCGGAACTTACAGCATCTCGGTCGTTGCGCCCGGCTTCAAGGCGTTCACCGCTACCGGCATCATCATTAACATCGACCAGGAATATGTCGAGACTGTGAAGCTCGAGGTCGGCAACACCAGCGAGACTCTGGAGGTGGCCGCCGATGCGGTCCAGGTGAACACCACCGACATGCAGCTCGGCAACATCGTCAACTCCAAGCAGATGGTCGAGCTGCCGCTGATCAATCGCACCTTCACCGGCCTCGAGCTGATCGAGCCCGGCGTGCAGGCCGCCAGCGACCGCTTCACTGGCAACTACTCTGCCAGCGGCTCGCAATCGCAGCAGTCGGAGTATCTGATCAATGGCGCTGACACGAATGATATTTCGCTAAACACACTCACCTACACGCCCAACCTCGATGCTATCGATCAGTTCAACCTCATCGAAGGTCCGCTCAACGCCGAATATGACCGCAACTCCGGTGGTATCGTCAGCGCGACCCTCAAGCAAGGCACCAATCATATCCACGGCGACGTCTTCGAGTTCTACCGGGACACCTTCCTCAACACCAACAACTACCTGCAGAAGTCGTTCAACTCCGCCGGACAGCGGACGGATACGGTGGCCAAGTACCACCAGAACATCTTCGGAATCACGATTGGCGGACCCATCATCCGGGACAAGCTCTTTCTGTTCTATGCCTATCAGGGCACGCGTCAAGTTGTGCCCGAATCGGGCGGAACCGTTTCGGTCTTCACCCAGAACAATCTGAACGGAAACTTCTCTGAGGACCTCACCCCGCAGTCCAGCCATTTCAACTACGTCTTCAGCGGACAAAAGATTCCTGGAACATTCACCGCTCTTTCCGCTCTCAACCCCGCCTGCATTCCCAATGGAACGAACACGTGGGGAGCTACAAAGACAACCGTCGGTTGCCTCACCGCTCTAGGCGGCGTCATCCCGACGAGCGCATTCAATCCCGTTTCGCTCAAGCTGGCCCAGGCCTACGTTCCACTGCCGAATAACAGCGGGACGAGTCCCTATAGCTATATCTTTCATCCTGTGGTCACGACCAAGGCCAATCAGGATCTCGCGCGCATGGACTATGCCATCAGTCCGAAGAACCAGCTGACTCTTATCGGCGTTTACAACCGTTCGAGTGCTCCGGAGACATTGCCGTTCACGGGCGCAACCCTGCCGGGGTTCGGTGACGTCAGCACCTCCTACACCCAGCAGTACACGCTCGATGATGTGCAGCAATTCAATTCCACTCTCGTCAACGAGTTCGCGGCTCACTGGACGCGCTTCAACTATCAGGCTGTACTTCCGCAGGTCCCTACACAGCCCTCGAGCGCAGGCTTCTCGATCAATCCACAGAACACCGCGGGCGCCGGCCTTCCAACCATCGCGGTCGGCAACTTCTTCACCCTGGGCTTCTCGACCAACGGACCGCAGCCGCGCATCGATCAGGTTTACCAGCTCGGGGACAACATCTCGAAGGTCGTTCGTCAGCACGCCCTGAAGTTTGGTTACGACGGCCGGCGTTTCAACGTCTCGAATCCGTTCAGCGCGCGCAACAACGGCAGCTATTCCTTCTCCAACAGCACGTCAACCAGCCCGTATACCACTGGCGACAGCTCGCTCGACTTCCTGCTCGGCATTCCGGGGACGTACAGTCAGGGTTCCGGCGCGACGATCCAGGCGCAGGCCTATCTGAATTATCTCTATGGGCAGGATTCCTGGAAGATCACGAATACCCTCACGCTTGATTATGGTCTCGGCTATTCGATCGATACTCCATTGCAGCAGCACCAGTATCAGGGTGAGGCTGTTCTCTGTCTCATCGGCGGCCAGCAATCGACTGTCTTCCCCACTGCACCAAAGGGTCTCAACTACCCCGGCGATAAAGGCTGCAACAGCGCCGGTGGCGCAGTTCTCCACCTCGGCGAGCTCGCCCCACGGCTGGGTTTTGCATGGTCGCCGACCAACTGGGGATGGCTCTCCGGCACCTCTCATCAGTTCGCCATCCGCGGCGGTTTCGGTTTCTACTACGATCGCACCGAGGAGGAGAGCTCGCTTGAAACCCTCACGACACCCCCCTTCGGTCTATCCTCGGCCGGAGTCAACGATTACGCTCCGGCGGGTACGACTCTAACCCCCGCATTCGTTAATCCGTATGAAGACATCAATTCCGGTACAACCTACACAAATAAGTTCCCGTATACCTTCCCGGCACCCGGCGCAGCCATCAACTGGGCCAAGCTGGAACCGGTCGCAAAGAGCACCTACGCTCCAGGCTTCCGGGCTCCGTACGCCGAGAACTTCCAGCTCACCCTAGAGCGCGAATTCGCCTCACGGGTAGTCGCTCGTCTGAGCTACGTAGGTTCGCTGGCGCGCCGCAACCAGGTGGACTTCGAAGGCAACTACGAAACCGCGGCCGGTCACGCTGCGTGCCTCGCAGCCACCACCACCTGCTCCGCCTACACGGCCAACGGCACACTGCCAATCGCAGGCACGAATGCAACGAATCAGCAGAAGAACTTCCCGCAGAACACCGCGTGGGGTGCCATCGATCCCAATACCGGGCTCACCGGCTTTACCAGCATCGGCGAGGACAGTTCCGAAGGCTCTTCCAGCTACAACGCGCTGCAGGCCAGCGTCGTCAAGGCCTACACTCACGGGCTCACCTTCCAGCTCAGCTATACCTTCTCGCATGCGCTGGACAACGGCTCAAGCTTTGAAGGATCGGGCTTCGGCGGGACCAATGGCCGTGGCTACAATCAGTACTTTCCCAGCCTCAACTATGGAAATTCCAGCTACGATGCGCGACAGCGTCTTGTCTTCGCGCCGATCTACACTACGCCAATCCTGCATAGCGCCAACTGGTACAGCCCTCTCAACCTCGCGGCTTCGGGATGGCAGATCTCCGGCATCACCACTCTGGCTACGGGTTTCCCGTATGACTTCACTCTCAGCGGCTCCAACTCGCTCTGGTGCTCCAGCGCCAACAGCTTCTACGCTTGCCCGGACATTCCGGTGCAGGTCGGCCCTCTCCAGACCGCGAACCCACGGACCGCTGCTCGCCTTAACGGGCTTCCCGTCTGGTACACCAACACGTCCGCCTCGTTCACAGAAGAGCCGATCGGACAGTTCGGCAACGTCTCCCGCAACAAGTACCACGGTCCTGGAATCAACAACACGAACCTGATCCTAGCCAAGAACTTCAATCTTTCGGCCGACGGCGTCCGCCGCCTGCAACTGCGCATGGAATCCGACAACGTTTTCAACCACACGCAGTTCAACAACCCAACTGCGGCACTCTCGAACACCTTCTCCACCGTCACCAACTCATTCTCGGGCAGCCCGGGCACCATCTCCTCCGCCGCGTCCGCCCGGCAAACGCAGCTCGCAGCGAAGTTTTACTTCTAAGCCTGGCCTCGCACGCGAACCGGGAGTCATCGGCTCCCGGTTCCTCGCCTCTTTCTCGAAAGTGTTTTTCTTGCATAGCCGGCTCGACCCCGGAAGCCCCGCAACCGTTCCTCGTCGCCGTATTCCGGCCACCCGTCCCGTCCTACCATATTCTCGTCACGGAAGATGCCGCAGCCGATTCTCCCAAAATTCATAGAAGCCGGTTCTTAAAGAACCTCGAATACCGATAATTTCGGTCAAATCCGAGCCCTCGGACTTTGGCCCTAAACGTGCGTACTTCCGTGATTAAGCAAGACATCCCAGCTCTAAGAAATCTGGAGAGAACTATGCGTTTTCTGAGACTGCGTTACGTGGCTTTCTCGCTCCTGCTCGCATTAGTGGTCGGAATTTCGGTCGGAACGGCGCATGCGGCGGATGTGAACGGCCGTATCAAAGGTACGGTGACCGATCCGTCGGGTGCGGTCATCCCCGGCGCCAGCGTCATCGCGACGAACATCGCAACAGGGGTGAAATACACCACCAAAACGCTCGCTTCCGGAGACTATCTTTTCCCCCAGCTTCCGGTCGGAACCTACAGCATCTCAGTGTCCTCTCCCAATTTCAAGAGCTTCACGGCGACGGGCATTATCCTGACCATCGACAAGGAGTACGTCGAGAACGCCAAGCTCGAGGTGGGCAACACGTCGGAGACCCTGGAGGTGGCCGCCGATGCGGTCCAGGTCAACACAACCGACATGCAGCTGAACAACGTGGTGACCGGAACTCAGATGACGGAGCTCCCGCTGATCGGCCGTAATTTTACCGGACTGGAACTCATCGAGCCCGGCGTTCAGGCCTCCAGCGACCGCTTCGGAACTTTTTCGGTCAGCGGATCGCAGACCCAGCAGTCGGAGTATCTGATCAACGGCGCGGACAGCAACGACATCGCGCTGAATACTTTGGCCATCTCGCCCAACCTGGACGCGATTGATCAGTTCAACCTGATTGAAGGCCCGCTGAACGCTGAGTACGACCGCGACTCGGGCGGCATCGTTTCGGCCACGATCATCCAGGGCACCAACCACTTTCATGGCGACGCCTTCGAGTTCTACCGCGACACGTTCCTGAACACCAATAACTTCTTCCAGAAGAGTGTCACTGGCGCGTACGTGCCCGTGACGCCGTACCACCAGAATATCTTCGGTGGCACAATTGGCGGCCCGGTGTTTCGCGACAAGCTCTTTTTCTTTGGCGCCTATCAGGGAATCCACCAGCGAGTTCCCGACAATACGAGCAACGCCCTTCCATCGACGCTGAACCGCTCAGGTAACTTCAGCGACATCGCCGGTCCGGCGCTCTCGGCCGCTCCTGTCGTAACGCCCAACGGCTGCGAAAACAGCACAGCGGACAACCCTCTGCCCGGCACACCGGACTGGGGCGAGTTCTCGGGATGCGATTTGGTTCCGCAGACGATTCTTCCGCAACTTACAAAGTGCTCTTCGGGAATGTACTGGTCGCAGTGCGCCTATGCGTACAACGGCAACTTTCCCACTACGACCTTCAATCCGATCGCGGCCAAGCTGCTTAGCCAGTATGTTCCGACACCGAACAGCGGGACCTACGGCTATGTCTTTAACTCGACTACAAGAACGTCGTCGAACCAATACATAGGCCGATTGGATTATTCTCTGAATCCTGCCAATCAGTTCTACGGTGTGGGCATCTTCTTCAAGTCCAATGTCTCGGATACCATTCCGTTCACCGGTGCTACGCTGCCCGGATTCGGAGACCAGGATCTGGAGACGATTCAGCAGTACACCTTCGACTATGTGCACCAGTTCGGGTCGACGGCGGTAAACGACTTTGCGATTCACTGGACTCGCTTCAACTACCAGGCGGTTGAGCCCCAGGGCACCGTTTCGCCCTCCAGCCTCGGATTCAGCATTAATCCGCAGGATACCGCTGCGGAGAATGTGCCGACGATCTCGGTCGGAGGCAACAACACCTCTTTCACTCTGGGCTTCAGCACCAACGGCCCGCAGCCGCGCATCGATCAGGTCTATCAGCTGGACGACAACATTACCAAGACAATCGGACACCACACGCTGAAGTTCGGTTACGACGGACGCCGCTTCAACGTCTCGAATCCGTTCTATGCCAACAATAGCGGCGACTATAACTTCGATAGCAACAGCGGCAGCAGCGGCAACAATAGCAACTTCTCCTCTGGTGACGGCACCGTCGACTTCCTGCTCGGCGTTCCAGGTGGCTACAGTCAGGGCAGCGGCGCCACCATTCAGGCGGATGCGTTCCTGAACTACATCTTCGCTCAGGACGCCTGGAAGGTGACGAATACCCTGACGTTCAACTACGGTCTGGGGTATTCCATCGACACTCCACTGCACAACAACCAGTACGCGGGCGAAGGCATCGTGTGCCTCAATCCCGGAGAGCAGTCCAAGGTCTTCCCGACTGCGCCGCTGGGTATAACGTACCCGGGTGATGCGGGCTGCACCAACAGCGGCAAAGCGTATACGCGCTTCAGTGAGTTCGGACCTCGTATCGGATTTGCGTGGGCTCCAGACCTGGGCCGCATCTCCGGCTCGCCTGGCAAGTTCTCCATTCGTGGCGGCTTCGGTATCTACTATGACCGCACCGAGGAAGAGAGCTCGCTGCAGACTCTGGAATCGACCCCCTTCGGTATCACCTCCTCTGGTGCGACAACTATCGGCGTTCCGCAGTTCGCCAATCCGTTTGCAGACGTAAACAATGGATATGGCGCCAACTGCTATCCCGGCGGCACTGATCCGAGCACTGGAGGACCCTGCGTGCAGGGCCAGACTTCGGTGAGCAATCCATTCCCCTACGTCTTCCCGGTGAAGGGCCAGGCGGTCGATCCCTCGGCGTGGAATCCCATCTACTACCTCAGCACCTACGATTCCACCTTCCGGGCACCCTACGCGGAGAACATTCAGCTTTCAGTCGAGCGTGAGTTCCCGTCGCGAATCGTTGCCCGTCTGACGTACGTCGGCTCTATGGCACACCACAACCAGATCACCTACGAAGGCAATCCGACGACGGCTGCCGGCCACGCAGCGTGCGCTGCGGGCAACGAGTATTCGCCCGTTCTTGGCGCAAGCGTCAACTGCGTCACCAACGCAAACTACGAGGCACTTTACTGGCCCAACAATACGGCCTACGGCTCTATCTACGCGCCGACCGGCTACCCCGGTTTCACGGGAATCGGTGAGGTCGGTTCCGAGTCCTCCTCGAACTACAACGGTCTGCAGGCCAGCGTCACGAAGGCAACCACCCACGGTCTCACCTTCCAGCTGAGCTACACCTTCTCCCATGCTCTAGACAACGGTTCTTCTTTCGAGAACTCGGGTTTTGGCGGCAGTGTTCGCGGCTACAACCAGTACGACCAGGCACTGAACTACGGCAACTCCGCTTACGACGCGAGGCAGCGGCTCGTCTTCTCGCCCGTTTATATCTCACCCATTCTTCACGGGCACAGCACCTTCTCCCCGATCAACCTCGCCCTCTCAGGGTGGGAGCTCTCGGGCATCACGACGCTTGCTACCGGCTTCCCGTATGACATCTCGTACGGTGGCGCTGGCTCGCGTTCGCTGTGGTGCAGTTACTACACAGTCTTCTATGCCTGCCCTGACGTTCCGGAACAGACAGCTCCCCTCGTCCGCGGAAGCAACGTCCGGCTCCGCAATAGCGCCGGTCGCACCACATGGTTCCAGGGTTCCTCCAGCTTCGTTGCGGAACCGATCGGAACCTTCGGCAACATCAGCCGCAACCCCTTCCATGGACCCGGCATCAACAACACTAACCTTGTCGTAGCGAAGAACTTCAACCTTTCGGCAGACGGTGTCCGGAGGCTGCAGCTTCGCATGGAGAGTGACAACGCCTTCAACCACACCCAGTTCAGCAACCCCGGCGGCGTGTACGGAGCCAGCACCTTCGGCCTTATTACAGGAGCAGCGTCCTCCCGTCAGACTCAGCTGGCGGCGAAGTTCTACTTCTAACCAACACGCAACTTCTCACTATCCTTCGGGGCGCCTTCGGGCGCCCCTTTTCCTTGTCCGTAAAACATTGATTCTGAACGGCGTACACGCGCCGGTACCCGCCATCCCCACAGCGTCAAAGCGCCTATAATGGAAGGTGACGATCTTTAGAAAGTTTGCGTGACAATGCCCGACGATCAGAACCAACTCCCCCTCGGCTCCAATCCCAACGACCCACCGAGTCCGCAGGATGCCAACTCCAACAACCCGCCGCCGGGCGGCGGCGGTGGCCCGTTCAATCCGGATGGCCCCGGTGCGCCCACCGGTCCCGGAGCCCTGCAGATGTTGCCCATCAACATCGAGGAGGAGATGCGCCGGTCGTATCTCGACTACTCGATGTCGGTCATCATCGGCCGCGCCCTGCCCGATGCCCGCGACGGCCTCAAGCCCGTTCATCGCCGCGTCCTCTACTCGATGCACGAGCTCGGCCTTCAGTACAACAAGAAGTACATGAAGTCTGCGAAGCCCGTCTCGCAGGCCATGGGTAACTATCACCCACACGGCGACGCCGCCATCTACGACGCGCTCGTCCGCCTCGCCCAGCCTTTCAGCCTGCGCTATCCGCTGGTCGACGGCCAGGGCAACTTTGGCTCCGTCGACGGCGATCCGCCCGCCGCCATGCGCTACACAGAAGCGCGCATGATGCGCATCACCGGAGAACTCCTTGCCGATATTGAGATGGACACCGTCGACATGGTGCCCAACTACGACGACTCGACGACCGAACCCACCGTCCTCCCCGCGCGCTTCCCCAACCTCATCGTCAACGGCGGCACCGGCATCGCCGTTGGCATGGCGACCAACATTCCGCCGCACAATCTCACGGAAGTCCTCAACGCGACCATCGCGCTCATCCAGAAAGAGAAGTCCGACGCGCGCCCCGACCTCGCGATCGTCCTCGACCACGTCAAGGGTCCTGACTTCCCCACTGGCGGCTATCTCTACGGACGCGGCAATCTCGCGCAGACCTACAAGACCGGCCGCGGCCGCTTCATCATGCGCGCCAAGTGCGGCCTCGAGCAAATCTCCGGCGGCCGCCAGGCCATCGTCGCAACCGAGATCCCCTACCAGGTCAACAAATCGAACCTCATCAAGCGCATCGCCGAGCTCGTCAACGACAAAACCATCGACGACATCTCCGACGTGCGCGACGAATCCGACCGCGACGGCATGCGCATCGTCATCGAACTCAAGCGCGGCGCGCAGCATGAGATCGTCCTCAACCAGCTCTACAAGCACACCCAGATGCAGGAATCGTTCTCGATGATCTTTCTCGCCGTGCACAACGGCCAGCCGAAGGAACTCGGTCTCCCTGAGGCGATCCACGCCTTCATCGATCACCGCATCGACGTCGTCCGCCGCCGCACAGCCTTCCTGCTCAACAAGGCCCGCGAGCGCGAGCACATCCTGCTCGGCTACCAGATCGCGCTCGACCATCTCGACAACGTCATCAAGATCATCCGCCAGTCGTCATCACGCGCCGACGCCCGCGAGAATCTCTTCCAGTTCTTCTCCAACCGCACCATCAATCTCCGCGGCGCCGAGCTCAAGGGCGTCAAGCTCAACCCCGACAAATATTCGATCGACCTCGCCGGCGGCAGCGTCTCCGCGCAGCTCGCCAACAACTCTGCCGGCACGCTCATCCTCAGCTACCGCCAGATCGACGCCATCCTCGAGCTCCAGCTCTACCGCCTCACCCAGCTCTCCATCGACGAGCTCCTCAACGAGCTCAAGCAGGTCCGCGACAACATCGCCGAGTACGAGTCCATCCTCGCCTCCGAGAAAAAACTCCGCCGCGTCATCGTCAAGGAGCTCGAAGACATCCGCGAGCGCTACGGCGACGCCCGCCGCACCGCCATCATCGACGAGTCCGCCGAGCTCACCCTCGAGGACCTCATCGCCGACGAGCAGGTCGCCGTCACCGTCTCCAACACTGGCTACCTCAAGCGCACGCCCATCTCCACCTATCGCCAGCAGCGCCGCGGCGGCACCGGCCGCATGGGCATGAAGACTCGCGAGGAAGACTTCGTCTCGCAGCTCATCATCGACTCCACGCACGCCTTCCTGCTCTGCTTCACCAACACCGGCCGCGTCTACTGGCTCAAGGTCTATGAGATCCCCGACGTCGGCGCCGCCGGAAAGGGCAAGGCCATGGCCTCGCTCGTCGATCTCCAGCCCGGCGAAAAGGTCGTCACCATCCTCCCCACGCGCGACCTCACCGAAGAGAATCGCTACGTCCTCTTCGCCACCCGCAACGGCACCGTCAAGAAGACCGCACTCAAGGACTTCTCCAACGTGATGGCACGCGGCATCATCGCCATCGGCATCGACAAGGACGACGAGCTCGTCACCGCCCGCATGACCGACGGCGAGCAGGTCATCTTCCTCGCCACCCATGACGGCATGGCCATCCGCTTCGACGAGCGCGACCTCCGCCCCATGGGCCGCCCCGCCTTCGGCAACCGCGGCATCTCGCTCAAGAAGGGCGACTACGTCATCGGCGCCGCCGTCACTCCGTCCAACGAGGCCCGCAACAAGCAGCGCCTCGCCCGCGCTGCCGCCGCCGGTCTCACCGCCCAGGTTGAAAAGGCCATCGACGAAGCCATCGACTCCGCCGCCGCCGCTCCACTCTCCCTCGCCGCCGCCGACGACACCGCCGCCGCGCCCGAGCTCAGCCCCGAAGCCGCCGCCAAGCTCCAGAAGCTCGACGAAAAGCTCGGCCTCACCCCCTGCCTCATCCTCACCGTCTCGGAAAACGGCTACGGCAAGCGCACCGACGTCGACGCCTACCGCCTCCAGTCGCGCGGCGGCAAGGGCGTCATCAACATGAAGGCCAACTCCAAGGTCGGCAAAGTCGTCAGCATCCAGCTCGTCGACGACACCACCGAGATGATGGTCATCAGCCAGTTCGGCAAAATCATCCGCATCGACACCAAGAGCGTCCGCGCCGCCGGCCGCTCCACCTCCGGCGTCCGCCTCCTCAACCTCGAAGCCGACGACAAGGTCGCCAGCGCCACCGTCATCCCACCCGAAGAACCGAAGGCTAACGGAGAAAACGGAACGTTACTCCAATGATATTGTGCCGTTTATTGATGCGTGTATGATGGACGCTCCCAGAGGGAAATCCTAATGTCGCTGGTCGACGAGCTTGAAATTGAGACCGCCGTGCTTGAGTTGCGATACGCAGACGCATTCCGAATATGGGACGTTGCCGGCGCGCTGTGGACGGAAATGACGGTAGCGTTCCCCGGGCTTGCGCTTAGCGAAGTTCAACCAAACCAGCAGGTGTTTGAAGCAGAGACAATTCAGATGTCCGTCCAAGTCGGAACGTGTCGGTTGGCGAGTCGAGGCCCAAGCGCAGTTAGGGAAGTTATCTCATCCGCCAACTCGTTTTGTAAGACGGTCGTCCGCCACTTGAACGTCCAGACGTTCACGCGCGCCGGCTTCAGGATCATCTCAGCGAAGAAGTTCGGATCGGCAAGCGAAGCGATGACGTTCGCGAGGCCATCGGCAGGTGCATATTCATCGCGGTTTCTTGACGGTTCAAAAGAGACTGGTTTTGTGCATGGAACGAGGGTAGAAACAGAAACAAGCGGTATATTTGCCGTGTTGAAGGTTGAAGACCGGAAGATTTCGGTTGCGATTCCTTGGAACGCGGCTGCATACGTACGCGCTTTCAAAGAGGAAAAGCCCACTGTCGTCAGCGATACGGATTTCTACACTATCGGTCTGGTGGAATATGAAAGCTTTGATGCGGGTGAGTGGACCAAGCAAGCGCACCGTGCTATCAGGCGCTATTGGGAGGGACTCTGAATGCCAAGCCCAATCGTTATTAGTGACTATCGAGAAGAAACAGGTTCGTCCAGAAGCACCGGCGCGACTGAGATCGAGCGTCAGAGCGAACACCGAGCCGTTGTTCACGAGCGATCGGGCAGGCAGGAGGGGAAATATGTTGTCCTCGGACCGAACGAACTGTATCCCTTCGCCGAAGTCAGTGACGCAACACTCTTCCAAGCAATCCAACTCACGGGCGAATGCATAAGCTCCCTAGGCGAGACGCTCGGATTCGACCCCAACGATTTCCTCTCGATCGATAGCAAGTTGATTCAGGTCCGCGTAACCCTGCGGCAACTCTTCGCTCTGAGATCCATAGGCGATGGATTCGGAGCCGTCGTCAATGGCTGCTTATGGGGTCTAAAGAACAAAGATACTGAGACCGTTTCTCGTCGCCAGATCGCTGCGCTGAAGGCGGTACTTTCAGAAGTAAAGCGGAAGCCGCTCATGCATTTCGACACGGCGATGTCGCTTCTGGACGATCTCGAGTCGGTAGACCTAAGCCCTGAACCAGACACCCTTAGCGACTTATTCGGCCCAGTTCCTGAAGATGAGCAGTGATTGTTGCTTCCTAGATACGACTGTCCTAGTTGAGGCCCTTTTCAAAGCAGAGGCCCGACGAAAGAGTGCACGAGCGAGCATACGCAGTTATAAGCGCTCAGTTCTGCCAGTGTATGCGATAAAAGAGATGCAACTCGGAGCGTTGAAACACTTCATCTGGGCGCATAATAAACTCTCAGAAACAGCCTCTTTTTCGACGACCCTGCGAGCTATACAGCGGATCTTCATGAAGCCTTATCTACAAGGCACCGCCCTGGAGGCCATGCAGGTTGGCGCCGAATTGTTAGTTGGCAGTCAGCTTTCGCTCGCCCAAACTCGATCCGAAACAGACGCCGCAATGGCAGACGCATTCAGGTTCTCGCTTCGAAGGCGTATAGATCGAGGATGGAAAGAACGCAGAAAGCTGACGACCGAGACCGCAGACAATCTGACATGCTTTGCCGAAACGGCGCCAAGATTCAACGAATCCACAAAGCTAATCGAGATCGATCCCCAAGGGTGCAGTTTAGAAGACTCATGTTGCTTGGCGGCTAAGTTACGACAGAGGCCAAAGGATCTAGAAGCACTTCTCAAGGCCATCGAAGGAAAGTCGAGACCTGAAGATAACAAACGCAGACAGACATTACATTTGCTGAAAAACACACCGAAGCGCGAGGTAAGCGATACAGCTTGCCGTGCTCTAGGCGACGCATACTTTGCCCTGCGCTGTCCCACCGACTGCGCCATACTAACGACCAACGTTAAGGACCATTCCGTGTTGGCCGGCGCCCTGCACAAGAAAGTCGATCAGCACAAAGCGTAATCAGGTGCCATTCATCGTGGAAAACGCAATGAATGGGATACCGGCGAGCCGTCCACTCATCGAATGCGCTCCGCTCTGCCGAAAGCAGAGTCGGGCGAAGCGCAACGACTGAATAGCACTCCTTCATTGGCGGACACGCTATGGGTTAGGCGCAACGTCGAGGTCCGCGCTCAAGTGCACGGCACTACCCGACACATTCATCGTGCGACTCCACTCGGCATAGCCTTTCTTTTTGACGGTGATCTTGTGCTGTCCCGAGGGAATCGACACAGTTGAAGGTGTGCTCCCCACAAAGTTTCCATCAATTTCGATATCTGCACCGGGAATGTTCGATTCGACAGTTAGATTCGCCACTACAGGTCCCGCGACGGCTGAAGCTGGAGACGACGCGATGGGCGCGGCAACCGGCGCCATCAGGTCCGCAGCATTCTTTTGCCAGTGGGCCTCGATCGCAGCGCACGCGCCTTGAACGGAACCCCCGACTGAAAGTGTGGACTCGCTGAAGATAGAGTCGCCGGTCTTCTTCACAAACACGGCTACTTTGTCCTTCTTCCGCAACAGCCCCTTGCCACCCTCGTGCTCCAGTCTGACCACGTAGTTGCTAGCCGAGGGGACATCGTTCACGACCACGCCAGGGCATCGCTGCCCAAACGTCTTAATGACCTCAGCTGTTTGAGGACTCGCGCCACCGGAGAACCCGCCGCCAAACGCCGAAGCATTTCCGCCGCTGCCGCCGGCCATCTGCCACGAATCACTCTCGGTCACAAAGATGCGTGGCTGAGGCAGATTCGATTGTGCGTTTGTGCCGTCCGGTGGCGACGGTTGAGAGGGCGCTTGTTGCGAGAAAGAAACACCGACACCAAACGCAAACAGAACCACAGCAATGCAAGACTGTTTCACGTGAACCTCAGCATGTAATTTGAGAGCAATGGGATAGTAGCCGCATATCAACGTCGTTACAACAAGATTCCATCGGTGGGCGACCTACTTTCCGAATCCGTATTCACTGAGAAGCGTAAGGACCCGCCCTTTTAGGCCGGGATCGCCCGTCTAACCTCTGCGGAGCCCACCATGATCCGCACCACTCTCCTGCTCGCCGCCGCAGCCGTCCTCATCCCCGCCGCACACGCGCAAACTCCGCTAGACCCCTGCACCCTCCTCACGCCCGACCAGATCAAAGCCGTCCTCAACTCGCCGGTCGAGCCCGGCCAGCCGGGCGTCGCCAAGGGCTCCGACGAATGCACCTGGGGCGACGCCAACGGCGACGACCGCGTCTACATCGCCCTCCGCCCCGCCGCCGACTTCCACACCTTCCGCAAGCAGATCGAGAAGAACGGCGGCCAGGTCACCCCCGTCACCGGCCTCGGCGACGACGCCTTCTTCGTCTCCCCCGACGAGTCTTCCTCAGCCCTCTACGTCCTCACCAAAACCCACCTCCTGCTCCTCACCGTCACCCCACCCGACAGCACCCAGCAGCAGGTCCAGGCCGCCGAAAAGGCCCTCGCCACCCAGATCCTCCCCAAACTCTGACCCTCAAATCCCACCAGAAAAAAAGTGCCCCCCACCCTTTAAACCCCCTGAATGCAAGACTTTACCTTCAAAGTCTTGATTCCAGACATTTTACCTACATCGCATTGCAAAGTCCACCACTAACTCAAATGGGATGAAGACTTTGCACGCTTTTGCCGGGGGGGAGGGGGGTAGGTCACTTCGCCGCAGCAACTTCCTTCGCCTCAGCAACTTCCTTCGCCGCAGCAACTTCCTTCGCCTTGGCTTCCTTCTCCAGCGCCTTCTTCAGATGTTTCGCGCAGGCATCGGCCCAGCTCTGATAGGTTTCGTCCGCCGTCGTATTCGAATCCACCCGCTTGATAATGTAGGCGAACTCCTGATGCCCCGTATGCGCATCGTTGATCAAAATGCTTCCCCTGCCGTTCGTGCTCAGCACAAACCCCGTAAAGAAGTTCCGCTGATGCACGTGCGCGCTGCCGGACAGCACGAAGTCGGCCTTCTCGCGGTCATTCACCAGCACCACCGGAACCTTCTTCTTGGTAATCGAGTAAGCCACACGCTGCCCAAACCCATCCATCGGCTCGACGAACAGCGTCATTCCCGGCCCAAACACAGGCGCGGCGGAAGCAGTCTCCGGCTGGGAAGCCTCGGTCGTTGCCGCCTGAGCCGGCTGAGTCGTCTGAGCTGTCTGGGCCGGCTGAGTCGTCTGGGCCGTCTGGGCAAGCGATGTACAACTCAACACTAGGATCACCGCAAGAACGCGTGCAAAAGCTTTCATGTGCACCTCGCATCTGCGAAACCGCCGGAAGATTATCCCAGACCACCCCTCGGCACAACACAACTTCCGTGGACCCTCTCCTACCTCTTCTAAGTCCACCTTTATGAGCACCTTCCTCGATCCACGAGGTACAACCGTTGATCCTGCATCTAATCGCCCGGAGCCCACGACGATGATGATCCGATCGGCCCTCGCCTTCGCCGCCGCAGTCGTCTTCACCACCTTAGCGGCGGCGCAGTCCCCATGCACGTTACTGACTCCAGACCAGATAAAGGCGGTGGTTGGCGAATCCGTCGTCCCAGGCCAGCCCGGTGGCCCCAAAGATTCACCCGACTGCACCTGGCGCGACGCCAAAGGCGAAAACCGCGTCTATTTGAGCCTCAAATCGCGCGACAACTTCAACGTTACACGCGCGCAAATGCAGCATAGCGGGCATCTCGCCAACGTTAGCGGTGTCGGCGAAGACGCCTTCTTCGTCACCTCCGCCGCCGGCTCGACCGCATATCTCTACACAATCGGCAAACATCATCTGCTGCTGCTCTCCATCAATATCCCCAACGGAAGCAAGCAGGACAATGAAGCCGCGGAGAAGGCGGTCGCGACTGAGGTTCTGCCGAAGATCTGAGACGGCGCAAATCCTTTTTCTCTTCGCCACTCTGGCGCAGGGATCGTCGGATCGAAGCAAAGGCGTTGAGTGATATTTGATCGGCGGCCGTCAGCGATGAAGTTTTGAGAACAGGTACATCGCAAGGGACAGCAGGATGCTGAGGACGATGCAGGTCCCCAGCGGGAACCACATCTGCACGTTGCGTCCGCGATAGGCGAAGTCGCCGGGCAGATGCCCTGGCCGGATCCCGACGCGCTCCAAGCCAAGCACGACGATACCCAAGACCACCAGCAGCACACCGAGTCCGATCAGCACTCTGCCCATACGCTATTAGACTCCCCACTGGTGGGAATTGCTCGATTGCAACGAGGTCGGGACCTTCCGATCGGCGTGAAGCATGTACAGAACCGCGATAACGCTGAGCCCGCAGAATACTATGCCGATGCAGTAGCTACTCCTCCGAAGGATTGGGTTGCGGGCCGGTGAAGGGCGAGCAGCAGGGCTTCATAACCGGCACGAACTCCATGTACTCGACGCGCGTCTGGTCGGGGTCGAAGAGATTGAGCTGAATCTTGCCGTCTTTGCCCGCTTGAATCGCGGTGCACATCTTCTCTTCGCAGCCGTTGGCTTGGAGGTCGTGCAGCACAGTCTGCATTCGTGCGACGCCGAGCGAGAAGTGATCGCTCATGCCGAAGTCGTGTTTATTGGGCTGCTGGTTGGGCATCATCATGTACTCGATCCAGTCGGTGCCGTTGGGCACCTGCATGCTGACCCAGTCGAGATTGGGCGGATGCATGGTGCCGTACCAGTAGGGCCGGAAGCCGAGGATGGTCTTCCAGAAGGCGTCTTCCTTGCCGCGGTCGTGCACGATGAAGCCGACGTGGATGATGTGGTGCGATGGGGCGCGGGTGGAGAGTGGTGTGTCAGCTGCGAGTTTCTGCGCAGGACCCGATGGTCCCCTCTCGACGAAGATGACAAGGTTGCCTTCAGGATCGTGAACGCTTAGTTCACCCGCCTGTGGGCCATCGAGTTCATGCACGCCTTTCGCTTCGAGGTAATGCTTCATCGCGGTTACATCGCTCACCGTAAATGCAATCGCCTCCGTGTACGACTCTCCGTCGCGTTTCTTCGACGGCGCGACTTCAATCCACTGATGCTTATTGATGGGGAAGACTATGGTGTCGCCGAAGTGCTTCTCGGTGTAGCCCATCGTTGCGCCATAGAAGTGCTCGGCGGCGGGGACATCGTCGGTGTAGACGCGCATGAAGGCGATGCCAGTGATGGCGGGCCGCTGCTGGCCGGCGAGAATCGAGGACGATGCGAAGAGAAGAGACGCGAGAAGGGCGCGGAATCTCATGCGGGCCAATGTACGCGATGGAATTTGTAGGGTCAAAAGATGCAAATCGAGGAGTGGCGCGCCACGTCCGGAGCTAATCCGCCAGCTATTCAATATTCGCGTGCTTCCGCAAGTTATGTTTCATACAAAGAAGTTGAATGTTTTTCTCAGTCGTCGAAGCGCCGCCCTTAGAGTAGGGAAGAATGTGGTCGAAATGCAGGTTCTCTTTCGAACCACAGAGAACACACTGACCGAGATCTCTCTTCCAAACAGTAAGCTTTATCGCAGCTGGAATGAGACGAGCATGATCTTCGTTGAT
This sequence comes from Candidatus Aquilonibacter sp., assembly GCA_035504135.1. GTDB lineage: Bacteria > Acidobacteriota > Terriglobia > Terriglobales > Acidobacteriaceae > Granulicella. The sequence goes on from DATJSM010000005.1 coordinate 155,915, forward strand.
GCTTGATGCGCTGAATTCGACATCCTCCTCTAGATTCTCAAGCAACTTGAGCTTGAACTTGAAGACACATCGACCACCAGCTGTTTCCATCCAGCTATCTTCGAGCGCGAACACGCCGTTATAGGCCCAAATACCGGCCTTTATCTTTTCGTAAACACGAACACGAAGAGCTTCTCGGTTACCCCTCTTGAATTCCTGCGCTGCTTCGTGAAACAAGCCGTTCTGAGTCAGACGTCCCCACTTTGTCTCTAGCGGCTGATCGACGGCTTTCGGATTCGGGCAATCCTTAGAGCGGGGTTCGTCGTGTCCTTCATAGATCAGGACGCGCCCATTCTCTTCCAAGTGATCATCGTACGGAGCACCCGGACGTAAGGAGGATAAGACCACGGCATGAGCCCCAGCGGTTCGGAAATTCATGCCGCGCTGCAGTGACATGGATTCTCTACCGCACATGTCATGGTGGCTGATGATGTCGTTGCGCTTCATGTGCGATCATTCTGCCGCGTCTGGATTAGAAACACAAAGGCCACCCGAAGGCGGCCTTTGTTGTTGCTCTTGCGCGCAGCGCGTCGGCTGCATGCAATGCTTAGTCCCCGGCGACGAGGTCTTCTTCCTTCGCCGCGGGTGCGGGGGCGGAGACGGGCTTGATTTCGCCGAGGGAGACGAAGCCGGCGATCTCGGGCTCCTTGAGAATTTCCTTGCGGTAGAGCTTGGCCATGCGGGCGTTCTCGGCGTCCTGCTTGATCTTCGCGTCGCGGGCGCGAATCTTTTCTTCGCGCGCGTTCTTGGCGATGCCGGACTTCTCGAACGTGTCGTTGGCGGCGGCGTTGACGTGCTCTTCGTTGAGGACCAGGTCGTACTTGTCCTGCTTCTCAAGCCCGACCTTCTTGCCGCCGGCGAAGATCTCGTGACGGCCATGCTCGTCGTACCACTTGGTGAGCGTGGCAGTCATGTGCATCTTCTCGATGATGTTGCGCCAGCCCACGCCCGTGTTGTACGCGCAGAAGCTGATTTCGCCTTCCTGCGTGGCGTACGGGATGATGCACTGCTCGGTGCGGCGGAAGTCGTAGTTGAAGAGGTCCTGGAACCACATGCCGGCGATGAAGAGGAAGTTCCAGCGGTCAGCGCGGCGCTTCTTGATGTCCTCGATGGTGCGGTCGCCGGTGACCTTGCCGTAGTCGCGGCCAGTGGCGCCGAAGCACTTATCGAACTTGGTGAGCAGCGAGAAGATGCTGAAGTGCGTGGGAGCGTTCTTCGGCTCGTAGTTGCGAATGAGGGCGAGTGACGCGCCAAGGATGGTGAGGAACTTGCCGCGGGCGGCGTCGTTGACCTTGGCGATGTCCTTGGCGAGGCGATCGGCGTTGAGGAACGCGGTGACCGGAGCGGCTTCCTTGGTCTCCTTGTCGATCATCAGCGCCATGCCGATGCCGCAGTTCGGGTGGCAACCGCAGGAGAGCTGACCCCAGTCGTGGTTCGGCCCGTGCACGAGGTCGGCCCAGTCGGAGAAGGTGGACATGAAGCTGATGGGGAACCAGTCGCGCGTGGATTCGCCGAGACCCGTTTGATCACGGATGTCATGCGCGAGGTGCGAGAGGGTGTAACGCTGAGCGGCGCGGCGCTCGTCGGAGACGGCCTCGTCGCGGCCGGTGAACGAGACCGGCTGGAACGAGAGGAAGTTGATCTTCTTCGGGTTGTCGAGCGCGAACTGAATGATGCGGCCGACCTGCTCGTTGTTGATGCCGTTGACGATGGTCGTGACGGGGACGATGTCGACGCCGGCTTCGTGCAGGTTGTGGATGGCCTGCAGCTTCACGTCGAACGCGTTGCCGACCTTGCGGTGCGAGTTGGCGGCGTTGCCGATGCCGTCGAACTGCAGGTAAGCGTAGCGAAGACCGGCCTCGGCGGCAGCCTTGGCGAACTCCTTGGACTTCGCGAACTCGATACCGTTGGTCGCGGCCTGCACGGAGTTGTATCCAACCTTGCGGGCGTAGGCGACGGCGTCAAGGAAGTACGGCGACAGCGTAGGCTCGCCGCCGGAGAACTGGACCGACATCTGACGGCGCGGCTTGATCTGCACCGCGTTGTCGAGCATGGTCTTGATCTCATCCCAAGTGAGCTCGTGAACGAAGCCGACCTGGTTGGCGTCCATGAAGCAGGGGTCGCACATCATGTTGCAGCGGTTGGTGAGATCGATGGTGAGCACCGAGCCACGGCCGTGCGTGACCGTGGACGTCCCGTGGTTGTGCAGCTTCTCGTCGTTGTGGGCGCGGATATCGCGGCCGGGGAAGACCTCTTCGAGGTGGCGCATCATCGGCGGGTCGATGGACATGACATCCTCGAAGTGGCCGTGGATGGGGCAGTCCTTGACCATGAGGATCTTGCCGTCGCGCTCGATGATCTGCGCCTTGATCTCGCCGACCTTCTCGTTGAGCAGGATCTCGTGCGGCAGCTTGCCGTCGACGATCTGCTGGCGGATCTCGGGGACGCACTTGGGGCAGAGGGAGTCAGTGGTGCGCGGCCAGCCGAGGGGCGGCTTCTCCTTCTGGTAGCTCTTGAGAAGCGGCTTATCGGACCACTTCGGGGTGAAACTCTTGTTGGGGCTGATCGAATTCAGCTTTTCAAACACTGTCCAGCTCGCGCGTGCTCCGAGCACCACACCTTTTTCGAGGAGCTTCACCGCTTTTGCCATTTTGTTCGTCTCTCCTGAGAGGAGTTCAATACGGAATGTTTCCGCTACGCTTGGGTGGTCCGGATTACGGGGTAAGTGCCGGTCCCAGAAACACATCTGAGGCTTAAGATGCCTCGTCAACTAGCAGGATAAGCCGTCGTTTGTCCTAAGTCGCTGATATTGCAGCGAACGGCGAATCCGTGCAGCGAATGGTAACGGATGGCGTTTTGGCAGCATGTTGGATTTTTGCAGCATCAAATCTGGGTGAAGGCTGCTCGTAAGAAGAAGAACATTGGATGAGGAGAAAGATTGTGTCTGCTTCACTTGGCAGGGTTTATTGCATGGCTGCCTTTCTGGTTGCATCGTTTTTGGCGCCGCCTCAAGCGGCGGTTGCCGACCCGCTTCCGGCATCGCTGCGCGGGAGCTGGCGCATCGAGCGGATACTCCCGACCACCAACTCGGGGTGCTGGACGCGGCAGGACGCGCAGTCGCTGATTGGGTCGACGCTGACGTATTCGCAGAACGAGATGCGGTGGCGCGGCGGAGTGGTGCCGCTGACGGACGTCTTTACGCGTCAGGTGAGCGGCGCGGAGTTCAGCAAGGAGAACACGGGACCGGAGCGGCCGGCGAGCTTTGAGCAGCTTGGGATTCGGACCGACGCGGTGACCGAAGTGGATTTGCAGCATCCGGATGCCGCGGTGCTGCCGGCGAGCACCGAGATTCCGGGCGACGCGGTGATGATGGTGGGGCCGAACCGGATTGTGGTGAGCGCGTGCGGCGTCTACTTCGAAGCGGTTCGGCCGTGGGCGCGCGCGAAGGCTGTGGCGGAGCGGCGACAGCGGACCGAAACCACGCGCGCCACGGGGCGATGAACCAGAGACTCTACTGACGGAGTTCGACGATCGTCGCGCCCTGTCCGCCTTCGTTGTAGGGCGGCTCGGTGACGGAGACAACGTGCGGGTGCTTGCGCAGAAAATCTCGCAGCGTGCGGCGAAGGATGCCCATGCCGACGCCGTGCACGATGCGGATGCGCGGCAGGCCGGCGAGGAAGGCGCGCTCGACGAAGCGTGAGACGTCAGCCTCGGCTTCATCGGCGGTGCGGCCGATGACATTGATCTCGGAGCTGAGCGTGTCGTCGTCGTTGGACGTTGAGACAGTGATGCCCTGGTGGCGGCGCAGGGCTTCCGCGGGCGGCTCGCGGACGGGCGTGACCTCGGCGATGTCGCTGCGCGGGACGCGGGACTTCATAGCGCCGAAGCTGACCTCCAGCGAGTTGGCGTCGATGAGACGGACGACGCGGCCTTCGCGATTGAGCGAGCGCAGCCGGACCAGGTCGCCGACGCGCGGTGTATTGTCCTTCGCTTGCGACGGGCGGCTGCTTTCAGCGTTGGACGCTCCGCCGAACGCCGCGTTGTGTTCGGCGACCGTCGTCTGGAACTGCGCGGAGAACTCGCGGCGAAGCTGCGCGATGCGAAGGGCGGAGTCGCGAGCGAGCTTCTGCGCGATCTTTTTGTCGTCGATCGATTTGACGGTGTCACGAAGCTGCGATTCGAAGTCGCGGATAAGAGATTCGAGCTTGCGGGCCAATTCTTTGGTCGTCGCCTGCTGTTCTGCGCGGCCTTCCTGCTGCAGCTTCATGCGCTCCATGTCGAGCTTGCGCTGGGTTGCGGCGAGGTCGGCGCGTTCCGTCGTTGTTGCCGCCAACTGCGCATGGAGTTCATCGAGGAAGCTGCTGATATCGGCCTGCTGGGTCGTGAGTTGCGAGCGCGCGTTGTTGACGATAGCCGGATCCAGGCCGAGGCGCGAGGCAATATTGATGCCGGCGGAGGCTCCGGGAATGCCGAGGCGCAGTTCATACGTCGGCGTGAGGGTCGTTTCGTCAAAGCCGACCGCGGCATTCAGCGCGCCGCTGTGGCGCGCAGCATAAACCTTCAGCGCGGTGAGATGGGTGGTGATGATGCTGGTCACGCGCTGCTCGAGAAAGTGCTGGGCGACAGCGACGGCGAGCGCCGAACCTTCGTCGGGATCCGTCGCGGAACCGAGCTCGTCGATGAGAACGAGCGATTGTTCATCGGCATGTTCGGCTGTTTTCTCTCGAATTTTTTCGATGATGCCTTCGATGTTGCGAATGTGCGCGGAGAAGGTGGAGAGGTTTTGCTCGATGGATTGTGCATCGCCGATGTCGGTGAAGACGCCGGTAAAGATGGGCAGCCGAGCGCGTTCGGCCGGAATGGGGACACCGGCCTGCGCCATGATGCAGAGCAGGCCAACGGTCTTGAGCGAGACCGATTTGCCGCCGGTGTTCGGTCCGCTGATGATGATCTGGCGTTGGCCTTCGGCGAGCGTGAGCGTTAGCGGGACGATGTGGCCGTGTTCTTCGCGCAGACGGAGTTCGAGCAGCGGATGGCGCGCGGCGATGAGCTCGAATGAGTTCGCCGAGGTATTTTGTTCAGCGTCTTCGCTGTCTGCGATGTTGGCTTCGGGGTCGTTCGCGAAGACGGGACGCACACATTCGAGATCGTGCGCGAAGACGGCGATCGACTGGTGGGCGTCGAGCTCGCGAAGGATTTCGGCGCCAAGTGTGAGCGCAGTGGCCTCGACGGCGACGGCGCGTGTCATCGCGACGAGGATGCGATGGATCTCGGCCTGCTCGTCATCGAGCAACCGGGCGAGCTCGTTGTTCTGCTCGACGGTCTCCATGGGCTCGAGATAGACGGTCTGGCCGCTGGAGCTGGAACCGTGGAGGATGCCGCGGACTCTGCGCTTGAACTCGGCTTTGACCGGGATGACGAAGCGCTCGCCGCGCACGGTAATGAGGTCGCTCTGCGTAGAGCCGCCTTCGCTGAGCTGCGCGAGGGCTTTGCGTAGGCTTTCTTCGATGATGCGGTGCTGGCGGGCGAGGGTCCGGCGGATGCGGGCAAGCTCGGGCGAGGCGTCGTCGGCGAGTGAGCCGTCAGGTTCGATCTTGCCGCGAAGGGCGCGCAGCAGGTTGGCGAGGTTATGCTCCAGCAGCGGAGCGGAGAGGGATTCGACGGCCGGCCAGTTACTCTTCAGGCCGGCGGGCGGCGCGAGGATGAGCTGCCGCCAGGCCTCAACGCGCTCGGCGTGCGCGAGGAGCGAGAGCAGATCGGCGGGGTCGAGGGCGGAGCCTTCGATGCGTGCCTGGTCGAGGAAGGCGGCGGGATCGATGAGGCCCCGGAAGTCGAAGGCGGCGCCGGCTGCCACGAGATGGCGCATCTCGCCGGTGCGCTGCTGCTGGCGGCCGATCCACGCGGGATCGGCGGAGGGCTCGAGAGCGAGGATGCAGTTACGGCCGAGCTCGGAGCGGGTGGCGGCGGCGAGTCGGTCGCGCAGAGCTTCCCATTGCAGGGAGGCACCGCCGCGCTCGGCGAGCTGGCCGGGGATGGGTGCTTCGAGTGGCACAGTCCTTATTAGAGCCGATGAGGCGGTCCGGCAGCACGGCGGCGAAAGGCGGCAGAATCAGCCGAGCTGCTCCCGGAAGGCCGCTGGGGGCCGTCCATTGGTAAGATGAAAATTGTGACGACGCCCGTTCGGCTCGTTCCGTTGGCCGGCTTCGTGGCGGTCGCGGGACTCGGCCTTCTCCTAGGAACTCTTGGTCTCGAGGCGCAGACGCCTCCGGCACTTCCGCCGGCCTCGACGGACCAGGCTTCGCAGCAAACGCAGACGAAACCGCCTGCGACAAACAGCGCGGCGACGGATGGGCAGTCTACGCCCACATTGCAGCCCCGCGAGGAGCAGCCTACCGAGACGCTGCAGCTCTTCTCGCGCGAGGTCGATCTGATCTTCACGGTGACGAACCGCAGGGGGCAGTTCGTTACCGGACTGGATCAGCAGGATTTCGGGCTGCTGGACGACGGGCGGCCGCCGCAACGTGTGGTGAGCTTCAAACAACAGACGAATCTTCCGCTGCGTGTGGGCGTCATGCTGGACACGTCCACCTCGATTCGCCAGCGCTTCCAGTTTGAGCAGGAGGCGGCGACGGACTTCTTTATGCAGGTGCTGCGTCCGGAGCAGGACCGCGCCTTTGTCGAGGGCTTCGATGTGCAGACGGAGCTGTCGCAGGACTTCACCAACCGCATCGATCTGCTGGACACGGGCATTCGCAAGCTGCGTCCCGGCGGCGGAACGGCGCTGTTCGATTCGCTGTACAAGACCTGCCGCGACCAGATGCTGACGCTGCGGCAGACGAACGCGGTGCGCAAGGCGATTGTGCTGGTCTCGGACGGCGATGACGACTACAGCCGGGCGTACGAGAGCGACGCGATCAAAATGTGCCAGCGCGCGGAGACGATTGTTTACACCATCAGCACGAACTACGGCCCCAGCAAGGACAAGGGCGACGATGTGCTGAAGGCCATCGCCGATGCCACGGGCGGCCAGGCGTTCTTCCCCAGCTCGGAGGAGCAGCTTGCAGTTGGTTTTCACAATATCGAAGAGGCGCTGCGCAGCCAGTACTCGCTGGTGTACGTGCCGGCGGACTTCAAGCAGGATGGCAGCTTCCGGACGATCTATCTGCAGGCGCTGGATTCGCGATACAGCGTAAGGGCGAAGAAGGGGTACTTCGCTCCGAATCCGCCGCAGTAAGCCACAACGACAAAGAATTTCCGGCCCTTGGCAGAACTTCCCCGGTGCCTGTGGCAGAACTTTCCTGGCGCCTTTGGCAGAACTTTCCTATGTAGATCGCGTCTGAACCAGCAGCGAGGGATCAGGATGAGGTTGCGTCGTTTTGCGCTGGCTGTGCTTGCTTGTGCCGCGTTCGGAGCTGTTTCAGTTGCGGCGCAGGAACCGCCGGGGGTGAATGAGGCGATTGCGTCCTTGTGTTCGCAGCGTGCGGCGGCGACGACGATCACCTTCGACCGCGAGATGCTGGATGCGATGCTGGGCGGCGACCGCGTTGCCGGATTCAACAGCATCACGTTCGAGCACTATCAGTATCCGGACCCGGCGTTCTATATCCCCGAGCAGATGCATGCGCTGGACCAGGCCTTTCACGCGGCGGGATGGAAGCACCTGGTGGAGGCGAATGTGTCGGCGCGCGATTCGGCGTCGCCGGTGAAGCCCATCGCCGACATCTGGTTTCACTGGCGAGGCGGCGAGATCGACCACGTGACGGTGCTGATTCGCGGCCGCAAGGACATGAATGTGATTCGCGTCTCCGGGCTGCTGCGGCCCATGGACCTGGTGCACCTCAGCGGGCACTTCGGGATTCCGAAGGTGGACCCGGGCGCGGTGATGGTGCCCGCGCCGCAGTAGCTTCGGAAACGGGTGAAGCCGTGGCACACGTAGAATGTCCGGGTGCCAATGAAGAACTTCGTGGATCAGGTGAGCGCCGCAGAGCCGCGTCTGCGAGCGCGACTGCGAGAGCTGGTCGAGATCGAATCGCCGAGTGACAATCCCGAGGCGGTGAATCGCGCTGCCGACCGTGTCGCGGACTGGGCGCGCGAACTGGGCGCGGAGGTGCGGCGGCATCCGGGCGGGACGTATGGCGACGTGCTGGAGCTGCGGTTTGGCGCGCGCGCGCAAGGCAAGCCGGTCCTGGTGTTAGGGCATCTGGACACCGTTTACCCGATGGGCACGTTGAAGACGATGCCGTGGCGTGAGGTGGAGGCGGAGGACGGCGTGCGGCTGATGGGGCCGGGCGTGGTCGACATGAAAGCCGGTGTCGTAATGGCGCTCGAGGCGGTCGCCGCGTTGCGCGAATTGAAGGCGATGACGCGTCCGGTGACGGTGTTGCTGAATCCGGATGAGGAGGTCGGCAGCGAGGTTTCGCGGCCGCATACGGAGCGGCTGGCACGGGAGTCCGAGGCGGTGTTTGTGCTGGAGCCGGCGCAGGGCGTCGCGTACAAGACAGCGCGCAAGGGTGTGGGCCATTTCGAGCTCACGGTGGAAGGCGTGGCGGCGCATGCAGGTGTCGACTTTGCGAGCGGACACTCAGCGGTGCTGGAGATGGCGCGGCTCGCTGTTGAGGTCTCGGGATGGACGGACCTGAGCAAAGGGCGCACGGTGAATGTCGGTGTTATTGCCGGTGGAACGCGGTCCAACGTGATTGCGGCGCATTGCAAAGCTGAAGTGGACGCACGTGTCGTGACGATGGAAGACGCCGCGCGAGTGGAGGAGATGTTTCGCACTCTGCGAACGAAGGATGCCGCGTGCACGCTGCGTGTGGAGGGTGGAATCAATCGTCCGCCGATGGAGCGCAGCGCCGGCACGGTGGCCCTGTTTCAACGCGCCCAAATTCTGGCAGCCGAGATTGGACTGGAGCTGCAGGAGGCATCGACCGGCGGCGGATCGGACGGCAATTTCACGGCCGCGATTGGAGTGCCGACGCTGGACGGCATGGGTGCTATCGGCGGCGGAGCGCACTCGCCGGGAGAGTTTGTCGTTGCGTCGCATCTGGTCGAGCGGACGGCGTTGCTGGCGGCGATGTTGCAGGCGTAGTCAGTCGTTGTATCCGAGCTCATGCAGAAGCTGCATGACCGCGGCGAGCGGAAGGCCCATGACGTTGAAGTAGTCGCCGTCGATGCGCGGGATCCAGCGAGCGGCGTAACCCTGGATGCCGTAGGCTCCGGCCTTGTCGTACGGTTCGCCGCTGTCCAGATAGTGCGCGAGCTCGACTTCGCCGATTGCGCCGAAGGTCACGGCGGTGGTTTCGAGATGCGAGCGCGATGCCTTCGGCGAAAGAATCGCGACGCCGGTGTGAACGTGGTGGGTGCGGTTGGAGAGGAAGCGCAACATGCGCTCGGCGTCGGCGCGCGCATCCGGAAAGACAGCGGGCTTTTCGAGCGCTTGACCATCGATCTCCACGGTCGTGTCCGCGCCGAGGATGAAGTCGTTGGGGTGCAGTTGGTGGATGGCTTGAGCCTTTTCGAGCGCGAGGCGCTGCACGTAAGCGGAGGGAGCTTCGTTGGCGCGCCGGGTCTCGTCGATGTGCGCCGGGATAACGTCAAACTGCAGCCCGATCTGCATGAGAAGTTCGCGCCGGCGCGGCGAGGCGGAGGCGAGGATGAGCCGCGCCATCAGCCCAGCGCCTCAATGGAGAGTGTCGTTTCCATCGCGTGTGCTTCACGAGTGCGAAGCGTGAGCGCGTCGTCGGAGGCGTTGGCGGATTCAACGCAGAGCATGTGGCGCCAGCCGTCGGACGGCATGTCCGCGAGGCCGGCGTTTTCCCATGGGTTCCAGATGACCGTGGTGTTGGAGTTTGATTTTGTGACGGTGATGCGGCGGTGCAATAGGGGGTCGTCGACGACGATGGGCGATGTGGTGTTGAGGTACGGGCGATCGGTGACGCCGCTCAGAGTGAGCACGGGATCCGTCTGTGTCCTGCGCGCGAAGTTCTCCGTCTTATCCAGATACTCGGCTTCAAAGAGGCCGTGCACGCGGACCTGCTCGACATCGGCGACGCGCAGGTAGGTGTGCAGCGCCTCTTCAACTTGCATAAGCTTGCCGCTGTCGTTGGCAACCGAAAGCCGCAGCTTTAGTTGTTTGCCGAAGGTGACCTGATAGGCGAGCAGGAAGTTGTCGTATCCGAGCGAGCGGCTGAGCTCGGTGGGTTCGAGCGAGAGAGAAAGATGCAACTCATCGGCGGCATAGGCGGCGAAGTCGAGCTTCCATGGCTGAATACGTGCGAAGCCGTGCGATGGGCCGTCGGTTCGCGGGCTTTCTGCGGTTGCAGTGCGTGCTCCAAACCACGGGAAGATGATGGGGATGCCGCCGCGAATGGCCTTGTCTGGAGCGAAGGAAGATCTCTCCGACAGAAAGAGGGCCGGCTCCTGTCCAATGGGCTGCCAGGCCGTGATGTGCGCTCCGTGCAGATACAGTTCGCCGCTGCAAGCGGGTGTGGTGATGCTGGTGCGGAGGAGCCCATTGTGCTCGTCGAAGGAGAGCACGCCCGGGATGGAAAACGACGCGGTGAGCTGATCGAGTGTCTGCATCAACTCTGATTGTTGCAAACCCACATCGCAAATGCGAGATGGCTGGCATCCGCCAGGCGCATCTTAGGTCACAAGGCGAATGTGGGGTTGGCATGGTGAAGGCAGTGTTGTGCGATATCGATGGAACGCTGGTGGACAGCAACTGGCTGCATGCGGAGGCGTGGCAGAAGGCCTTTGCCGAGATGAATATCATGCTGGACCGCGAGACCGTGCGGCGGCAGATTGGCAAGGGCGGCGATGAGCTGATCCCGGTATTTGTGCCGTGGTGGAAGCGCAACGCCGTGGAAGATCCGCTCAAACGCTATCGCGAATGGATCTTTCGCGAGGATTTTCTATCCAGGGTGAAGGCGTTGCCGAAGGCGCGCGAGTTTGCCGGCGAGCTGAAGCGGCGCGGCATCCGGTTTGCGCTGGCGAGCTCGGCGAAGAAGAAGGATATCGAGGACTACAAGCGCATCATGCAGGTGGAAGACATGCTGGATGAGGCGACGTCGGCCGATGATGTCGATCGCGCCAAGCCGCACCCTGACGTGTTTTCAGCGACGCTGAAGCGGCTGGGGCTGGAAGCGAAGGATTGCATCGCGCTGGGCGACACGCCGTACGACGCCGAGGCCGCTGGCAAGGCCGGCGTGCGCACCATCGGTGTTGAGACCGGTGGATGGACGCATGCGGAGCTGATGGAGGCCGGATGCGTCGAGGTCTATGCAAGCGTCGCTGAGCTGCTCGAGAAGATCGAGCAGAGCGCCATTGTGCGAGAGGGTTTTTAGCCCTGGCGGCTAATTCATTGACACGTGCACTACTTGTTCGATCCGGGCCGTCATTGACCGAAACCAAGTATCGATCGGTATATCCCATGTCAGCACAATCGCTTGTATCGTAGACACTCGCTTCAACTAGAAGTTCATCATTGCTAAGCCAACGTACCGAGCTGTAGTTATTACCTCGCGTGGGACAGGAATGATGCGCTTGGAACGCTAGGATTACGTTACGAATGGCCTTCGTCCGCTCGACAATCTGACCTGATGCTGTCAGTTCGAAAATGCGCGTGGTGAAAACCTCCTATAGCGCCGCCATCGCTCCAACTGAGTGCGAATCGCATGCGATTCGGAGAGACCGTGAACCAGCCATTCGGGTTGTAAATGTCGTTGATCGTGAGGCTGTAAATTGGTTTTCCATCTCTCCAAAATTTGAAGACAGCCTCGTGCCCAGGCTGATCGAGATAGTTGGCGCGGACGATCAAATCGCCAATTGTTGCCAGTGTTCGCGCCGCAGGCGGATCGGCTAGTTCGAATTTTTGTTCCTGATACGCGAGACTCGCAAGATGCCGCTTAACTGAGGCAATCGATGGCATGACAGCAAGGAGTGCTACGAAGAGGTACAACGTCATAGGGCGTAAAGTATAGTCCCGCTGCCCTTCATGGCTGCGGTGTGAGCTGAAGCTCGCTGAGGTTGCGCTGGCCCGTGGGACAGATTTCAAGCAGAGGGCAGCCGTTGCAGCGCGGATTGTCGAAGGTGCAGAGCGTCTGTGCGTGGAGCTTGATCAGTGCGTGGTGTTCGTCCAACATCGCAGCATCCCAGGTCTCCGGAACGAGACGCATCAGGCGCTCTTCGGTTGTGGCGGCATCCGCGCGCGGAACGACGCAGAGGCGTTGCACGACGCGCAGGTGGTTGGCGTCAACGGACAATGCCCGGCGGCGCAGCGTGGAGAAGTTTACGATCGCAGCGGAGACCTGCGGACCGACGCCCTCAAACTGTTCGAGCCAGGCGCGGATTTTATCGGTGCGATAGCGGTGCAGGAAGTCGAGCGAAAGCGCGCCGGTGCGCGCGCTGATCTGCTCGAGCGCGGTCTTGAGGCGCAGCGCTTTCTGTTCAGGAAAGGTGACGACGGCGATCGCGCGTTCGATCTCGGCAACGGAGCCGTCGCGCACGGGCTCCCAGTTGCCGGGACCGGCGCCTGGAAAGGCTCGCGCAAGGTCGCGCATCACCTGTTCGGACTGCGCCGTTTTCGTGCGTGAACTGAGCAGTGAATAGATGAACTGCGTCAGCGGATCCCACGGTGTGCGCGCCGGCGGCTGGCCGTAGTGCTTCAGCAGAAGGCGATGGATGCGTGGCAGCTTGTCAGCCTGTTCGGGCGTGAGCGGACGCCGGAACGATTCTGGCTCGGACGGATGATCGGGATCGTGAAAGAGTTCGGCTGTGCTCACGGCTTGCGCATGCGTCGCCGGCAGCAGGAGCCGGAACGCTTACCAGCTATTGTGCGCCTCCTACGCGTTCTTGAGCTCTGTGACGAGCGACCCAACCGGATTGAGAACCGTCTTCTTTGCGATGGTCATGATGGGCGTGCCGCGTTTGTACATCAGGTAAGCCGCGACGGCTCCTGCGGCAACGCTGCCCCAGACGATAAGTTTGCGCATGGTGCCTCCTGTCGAGATGAGATGCGGATCACTCGTTGCGTGTGATGCCATACTCCACGCCTGCAGGCGAGGCCACCCCCCACGCCATGCGCGGGGTGTTGTGCGCCAGGCCGATGGAGCCGTCCGGCCCCAGCAGGATGATGCCGCCATGGCCGCCGAGACGGGTGAAAAGGTAGTCGATGGCGGCGGAGGCAGCCTGCTGCGGTGTGCTTCCTGCGGCGACGCGGTCGACCGCCCACTTGCCCAGCACGAGCTTCATGATGGGCTCGCCCCAGCCGGTGAGCGAGACCGCGGCGGAGGCGTTGTCGGCATAGCATCCGCAGCCGATCAGCGAGCTGTCGCCGACGCGGCCGGGAGCCTTCGAGAGCGTGCCGCCCGTGGACGTGCCTGCGGCCAGATTGCCGTTCGCATCCAGCGCAACGGCGCCGACGGTGTCGTGCGAATGCAGCGTCGGGTCGTCGACGCGAAGCTCTTCGGGGAGCGATCGTTCGACTTCGGCGTCCAGCGCGGTCTGGGCGAGGGCAGGATCGACAGGTGTTCCGCTGAAGGTGGTGTCGGGCGTGCCGGCGAGCTCGGCCTGCTGGAAGCGCATGAGGCGATCCCGCTCGCGGGGAATGATCAGCTCCGTGTTGTCGACCAGCCGCATGCCGTGCTGGGTGGCGAAGCGCTCGGCTCCGACGCCGACGAAGTACACATGCGGCGACTTGTCGAGCACCAGCCGCGCTGCCCGGATGGGATTGCGCAGCCGCTCGACGCAGGCAACACCGCCCGCGCGAAGAGTGGCGCCGTCCATCATCAGCGCATCCAGCTGAACCCGGCCGTCGCGCGTAAGGAACGATCCTCGCCCGGCGTCGAAGGTGTCATCGTCCTCCATGACGGTGATCGCGGCTTCGATGGCGTCCATCGCCGAGCCGCCTTTCGCAAGCACGGCCCATCCGGCAGCGAGTGCGTTCGAGACGCCATGCTCGTGCGGCGCGACCGCGTCATCCGGCATCGCCCAGGCGCCGCCGTGGATCAGGAGAACAGGTTTGCCGGGACTGCGGAGCGGCCTACTCATCGCATCTGAGAGTGTACGGGACGCCGCTGAGGAATGCCGAAGCTCAGGACGTCGCGATGCCCGCGAGCTTGCGGCGCTCCGTCTCGAGATACGTATAGCGAATGCGGTGAACGACCGTGATGGTGGAGAACACGGCCAGCACCCAGAGCGCGGCCGGCATCGCGTCCCAGCGCTCGAACAGCGCCCCGAGAATGATCAGCACGATGCGCTCGGGCCGCTCCATGAAGCCAACCTTGCAGGAGCCGATGAGCGCCTCGGCGCGCGCACGTGTGTAGCTGACCATCAGCGAGGCAGTCATGACGAACGCAACGAGGAAGACGTAGAAGTAGCGGTTGCCGCGCGCGTAGAAGACGAGCAGGCCGAAGAAGAGCGCAACATCGGAGTAACGGTCCAGCACCGAATCGAAGAACGCGCCGAAGACCGAGACTTGGTTCGTCTGCCGCGCCACGCGGCCGTCGACCATGTCGAAGAGACCCGCGCCGATGATCACCAGCCCCGCGTAGAAGAACATGCGAACGTAGTTGTCCGCGCGGCCATAGCCGAAGAAAAACGCGGCGACCACGTTGATCACCAGGCCGACGAAGGTGAGAGTATTCGGCGAGATCTTCGAGAGCGCGAGCCCGTTGACGATCTTCTGCAGCAGCCAGCCGCTGCCCTTTCCGAATGCACTGGTCCAGGTCATTTTGCCACTTACGAGTTTATCGCGAATAAAACCGTGTGAACGGGGTTGCGCCGCTTATCGTGGGCAAACAGAGGCCGCCAGTGACGCAACGAAGACCAGCTGCGTCAGCAAACGAGGTCCGACCTGAGGCACGGGTCTGTGGAGCAAAATGAGGTGTTCGCGTGCGGCCTTTACATTTGCCGGGAAGAGAGCGCAGAGCATGGCAATCGCCGCGAGTGCGATCCAGGCCGCCAGGCGCGGAATCTGAAGGCCGATCGCAATGGCGATCTCGGCGAATCCGGTGAGTGTGACGAAGAACTCGGCGTGACCGATGTTCCTTGGGACCATCCGGACGAGATACGGCCTGCGCTTCCCCCAGTGCGCCGAGGCGGTCAGCAGGAACATGAGTCCCAGCGCTGCGCGCAGGGCATGCTGCCAATCGGCGAACCACGGCACAACGAAGCCCAGAGCGCGGAATAAAATAAATCCGACGATCAGGGCTATGAAGAGTGGCGTCATCGTTCGAGACCTCCAAGCAAGAGGAGCTCAACATGCCAGAAAAATTTAGGTTTTACTCGGTCGCGTCGTGGATGGTCGTAAGTTTCAGGATCTCGAGTTCGCGCTTGCCGGTCGGAGTTACGACGGTCGCTGTGTCGCCGACCTCTTTG
>DATJSM010000006.1:0-50283 GCA_035504135.1 Candidatus Aquilonibacter sp.
CCACCAACACCGGCTACCAGAGCGCGGCCACCAACACCGGCTACCGGAGCGCGGCCACCAACACCGGCAACCGGAGCGCGGCCACCAACACCGGCGACCAGAGCGCGGCCACCAACACCGGCTACCAGAGCGCGGCCACCAACACCGGCTACCAGAGCGCGGCCACCAACACCGGCTACCGGAGCGCGGCCACCAACACCGGCGAAGAGGGTTGCGCTGTATCTCTCGGCATTGAGGGTAAAGCGAGTGGTGCCAAGGGCTGCTGGCTGACGCTCGCCGAGTGGGAACAGCGCGGCTACGAGTGGCGCCGCATCGACGTGCAGACGAAGCGTGTTGATGGGAAGCGAATCAAGGCCGACACCTTCTACATGCTGCGCGGCGGCAAGTTCGTGGAGGTGTCCGAATGAACCTCTTCGACTTTGTGCCCGAAGGCGAACTGGACGGTCCGTTCGCCTCGCTTCCGACGCGGCGCAGGATCGAGGCGCCCCCATCGCCCGCGCCCCAGCCTGCTCCGTTTGATGGGCCGGAATACGTCGAGCCTCGCGATCGCACGCGGCTGGCGACGCAGATCGATTGCATCCGCGAGCACGCGTTGGACGGGAAGTGGCGCACGATTCAAAAGCTGACGGCGGAGTTGCGTAAGGCTCATCCGCGCGTCGGCTTCCCGGAAAACAGCGTCCAGGCGCAACTCCGCAACCTGCGCAAGCTTGGCTACCGCGTGGAGCGGCGGCATGTGGCGAAAGGGTTGTTTGAGTACCGGCTGCTGGAGCCGGTGAATCCCGGTGTCGCGATGGCGATGCAGAACGAGGTGGCAGCGTGAAGCGTTTAAATCCTCGCTCCATTCTTCTCTTCAGCCGTCCACTCAGCGGGAACGAGACGCCGCGGAAGTGCTGCGCGTGCCTCAAGCCGGCAACCATCGTTCTCCACAAAGGCCGTGTTGTCGCCGGTCAGGCCGTGATGGACGCCAGCAGCCGGCGTTTTGTATGCGAGGCATGCAAGCCGCAGGGCGAGGTTGTGGCCGCGCCAGAGAGCGGGGCGGCATGAACTCTGCTCTCTCTGGAACGCAGGCGTGGCTCGAGGAGCGGCGTCTTGGTATCGGCGGATCGGATGCGGCTGGCGTGTTGCAGGAAGGCTACGGCTGCCCGCGCGCTCTGTTCCTCGATAAGTCTGGCGTGGCACCCGACTATCAGCACACCGAGCGCGAGCTCGGCCTGTTCGAGCGTGGCCACAAGCTGGAGCCCATCATTGCGCAGATGTTCGTCGAGCGGACCGGGCTGAAGGTCCGCAAGATGCCAACGCGGGTCTCAAAGGACCGTCCGTGGATGCGCGTCAACGTCGACCGCTGCATCGAGACGGTGGACGAGGCGGAGGGCCCGGGATACCTCGAGTGCAAGACGGCGAACGAGCATGTGTTTCAGAACATGCTCGAAGAGGGGATGCCGCCGCACTACGTCCTGCAGGTGCAGCACGGCCTGGCGGTGACGGGATGGAAGTGGGGTTATTTCGCGGTCCTCGAGCCGTACACCTTTCGCTTTCTCAGCTTCCGGTACGAGCGCGACGAAAAGTTGATTGCCGTGCTGAACTCCGCCGAGGAGCGGTTCTGGAAGCAGGTGCAGGCGGGGCAGATTCCGGCCAAGCTCGCGGACTTCAACGATCAGCGCTGCGAGAAGTGCGTTTACCGGCGCGGTTGCCGCAATGCCGAGGCGCTGCCGGCGAAGCCGAAGACGAAGCCGAACTATATCCCCGACGATCATCCAGACCTGGTTCGCCTCGTGGGCGGACTCAAAGAGACGGATGCGTTGATCGAGGAGCTGGAGGCGACTCGCAGCACACTGCGCACCGGCATCAAGGCGCTGCTGGGCGATCGCACCCACGTCGCCGTCCCATCGCAGGGCGTGAAGCTCAACAAGAGCATTCAGAGCGGCCGGTTGACGTGGGATAGCCGTGCTCTCGACGCCGAGCATCCGGAGCTCGCGGCGAAGTACAAGCGCTGTGGCGAGCCGATTGAGGTGCTGCGCGTGTATGACGCCGCCGAGGTGGAAGGCAAGCGCGAAGCGATGCAGGAGGTGGCGTGATGGTGTCGAAGCCAGCCATGACCTTTGAGCAGATTGGGCGGGAGCTTGGCGTGACGCGCGAGCGGGCGCGGCAGCTCTTCGAGTCTGGAATGCAGAAGCTGCGCACCCGCAACCACGGAGCCGCACTCGACATGTATGCGGTGTTTCACAGCAGACGACGCTACGCCATCCCGAAAGGGACGAGCCGCGCAGGGAGGTACGAGTGATGCCGGTTTGCAGTTATTACGCGTGGTCCGCGGCAAAGAAGGAATGGAAGTACCTCGGCTCCGACTTTGAGGCGCAGATGCAGTGCTACCGGCTGCGGATGATGGGCCGGTGCACGGCGACGGTGCGGCACACGCGCCGGCGGAGGGATGACGTATGCGCGTGACGACGATCACAGTCAGTTCGCAGTTCAAGCGGCCGTCGCAGCATATCGATTACGCGAGCGATGGCGTCTTTCTCTCGCTTACGGCGGAAGTCCTCGAACACGAGGATGTCGCAGTTTGCGTGAAGAAGCTGCAGGCGCAATGCGACACTCTGGCGCTCGATCACATGGTCGAGAAGCGCACGCGCGAGGTGTCGTGGATGAAGCAGAAGTCTGAGCAGATGGCAGCGGCAAAGGCGCGGAGCGCGACGGCCGCGAGGACAGCAGATCTGGCTGCAAAACATGGAGGTGCGCAGTGCGGGGAGTCGTTTTAGCGGTTCGGGTGTGGCTGGCGGTTGTGTTGGCCGTCGCAGGGCTGGTGCTCGCGACGCGTGAGCGGCACGTCAACTTTCCCTATCTGTGCATCTGCATGGCTGTTACGGCGATGCCGTGGGACGCGGTGTGCGGGCGTCCGCACGTTGACGACGAGGAGGGTGCTTGCGAGTAAGGGGCCGCGCCCGTCGCGTACAGCATCAGCCGGGCCGCATGAATCAACTGGAGACGCGCTACGCCGAACTGCTGGAGATCGGCACGCGCACGAAGCCGCAAGAGGTTGCGCGGTGGCGATTTGAGCCGCTGAAGCTGCGCCTGGCGGACAGGACGTTTTACGAGCCGGACTTCTGCGTGGTCACGCCGGAAGGCTTCATCGAGTTCCACGAGGTGAAGGGTTTCTGGGAGGACGACGCGCGCGTGAAGGTGAAAGTCGCGGCGGAGATGTATCCGGAATATCGGTTTGTCGCGGTGACGTGCAACCGAAGAGATGGATGGAAGTACGAGCACTTCAATGAGGCGATCGATGACTGAACCAAGAGAGGAATGCCGAACGTGCCGCAAATCGTATCGGCGCAGCGAGTTGTGTGAGAAGCGAGGCGGCGAGCTCTGCCCAACCTGCCTTCACGCATATGAATTGGCGTTATTCAACCCGCCGGACCACAACGCATCCGACTGCGCGCTGTGCCTGAAGGCGACAAAGGAGAAAGCAGCTTAGATGACTATCGCGGTTCCTCTTCGTTCGTTACAGAAAGCCGTCGCCACCGTCTCGCCCGCCGTGGAGCGCAAGACGACCATTCCAGTGCTCGGAACCATCCGTGTGCAGCAGAAAGACGCGGAGTTTCTGGAGTTCACGGCCACCGACTTGACGCTTTACATCCGGGTCCGCCTCGCGGCGGCCGGTCAGCCAGGAGAGCCATTGCTTCTGCCTGCGCTCACGCTCGAGAAGTTCTCCAAGCTGCTGGCCGGCGACAGCGTGAAGCTCTCGGCTGTTGACGATCGCCGCGCCTCGCTGACCTGCGGCAAGGCGCGCACCAGGCTTCCGATTCTCGACCCGAAGTCGTTTCCGAGCGTCGGTGCTTTGGCTGGAGAGGCTGCGCTTGCTCTCAAGCCGGAGCAATTCGCGCGGATGCTTGACTTCACCTTCGCGGTCCCGGAGGACGACACGAAGAACGGCGGCGTTCCCGGTGCGCTACTCGAGGTCCGCGACGGCAAGCTGAGCATGGTTTCGGTCGATGGCCACCGTCTCACGCGCTACTCGGTTCACACGGACGGGAAGCTGGACGACGTACTTCTCTCGCTCCCGATGGTGAATGCCTTGCGCAAGCTCGTCGGCGACGGCGCCGCGAAGATTGAGCTGCGCGATGGCGGAGAGAACGTCTACGCCTCGTTTGGCGACTCGACCGGATCGATCGAGATCGGCGGACGCAAGCTGGTGAAGCGGTTTCCGAACTACCGCGGCGTCATGCCGTCGCAGTCGGCGGTGATTGTGCGGGTGAATGCAGCGGAGATGGTCGGATCACTGCGGCGCTGCGTCAGCTTCGCGGAGCAGCGGAGTTTCGCGGTCACACTCACCATCCATCCGGAGTCGATTCACTTTCAGTCGGCCTCGGAGCAGGCTGGCGAGATCGATGACGATGTTTCGGCGGCGTCTGCGGATAGCTTTGAGCCGTTCAAGGCGCGGTTCAACGCGAACTATCTGCTGGACGTTCTGACGCGGCTCGATGGCGACGTGGCGCTTCGCTTTGCCGACACTTCCAGCCGGCAGCCGCTATGGATCTCGTGCTCTCCGGTCGAAGGCGAGAGCTTCGAGTACGTTGTCATGCCGATGAAAATTTGATTCACCCGAATTGCGACGGGCGGAGTGGGAGCCCGTCGCAGACCTTTACTCAACGCAGATGGAGAAGAGCAGTGCCGAAAGGTATCCCAAAGAATGCCGTGGAGTGCGACGGCTGCGGAAAGCGGATCGCGTCGCCGAAGGACCGTCTTTGTCCGATATGCCGCAACCATCCAACGCGGCAGAAATACAGCTTTACGCCGGAGCGCGACGCGTTGCTGCGCGAAGCGTATGCGCAGAAAACACGCCAGGCGCTCAGTGAGAAGCTGGCAGCGTTCCGGAAGCTGACAAACATCCCTACGGAGTCGGTGAAGTGGCGCTGCCGGATTCTCGGCCTGCGCTTTGAGGCGGAGCGTAAGCCGTGGTCGAGTGCGGAGCTCACTCTGCTGCTCGATATGGCCGGCGAGCATCCCGTCTCCGCGATCGCGCAGCGCCTGGGTCGCACGCATAACGCGGTGAAGTTGAAGTTGTGCAAGCTCGGGCACTCCTGCCGCGTCAGCCATGACGGATTCACGGTGAGTGAGCTGGCGGTGGCTCTCGGTGTGCACGCGGCGACCGTGAACCGATGGACGATGCGCGGTCGAATGAAGCCTTACGGCGGCATCTATTCGACAGCCACAGTGCGGAGATTCCTGCGCGAGCACCTGCAGGATTTGAATCTGGCGCGCTGCGATCAGGAGTGGCTAAAGGGCGAGCTGACGGAGATGATGCGCGGCTCCCGCATTGAGTACGAACAAGACAGAGAGTGGGCGGCCTAAATGTTGATTGATCCTCAAGGGCTACTTCACGGAGACCGGCTTCGCGCGTGCAGCGATGAAGCGCAGCTCCACTTTCCACGCCTGCTGGCAGCCTCGAACAGCTTCGGGCGATTCAAGATGAGCATGGAATGGCTGCTGAGCGAGGTCTATGGCTCGTTTCGCACGAAGCCGACACGCGAGCAGCTCACCAAGTGGATGCGGGAGTTCCACGATAACTTCCTGCTGTTCGTCTACCGTGCGCCAGACGGCTCAACCTGGGCCCAGTGGGAGATACCGGCGAAGATGCTGGGGCAGTACCGCTCCGTTGCTGACCGACAGACGCCAGCACCGCCAGAGCGGGAGCATGAGGCGTACCGCGCGGCCTATGTCGAGAAGATCCGGCTGGAGAATGAGCAGCGCCGCAACTCTGACGACCTCGCACATGGATTCCAGAACATTCCGAAGAGTTCTAGAACTTTTCAAAAAGTTTTAGAAAGTTCTGGAGACGTTGAAAAAGTTTCTGACCATGTTGGTGTTGGTGTTGGTGTAGGCGTTGGTGTAGGTGTTGATGAAAAGACTGGCACGGCTGACGCCGCGCCCGCACCAAAACCGGCCAAGGCGAAGAGCGAAGCACATCCGCTGCACGGCACCTGCAAAGACGCTCTCTTCGCAGCCTTTCGCGCCTGGACGGGCAACGATCCGGCGTGGAACGGCGGCGACAATGCCCACCTCGCGGACCTGTTGCGATCGCTGCCCGGCATCACGATCGAGCGATTCGAGGCCATGCTGCGTAACCGCGGCGCGAGCGATGTGAACCTGGCGGAGCGGCCGCGCAAGTGGATTGCGAGTCTGCCGGGGTACGAGCTCGGCCCGCTGGATGCGTTTGGGAAGCCGAAGGCGCTGAAGCGGGCGGAAGCGCAGGTGGGCATGCGGACCGCGGCGGCGCCGAGCGCGGAGCAGACGAAGAAGCTGCTGGCGAAGCAGGACGAGGATGTTCTGGCGTACTGGCGCGTGGTGCGATCGCGCGGCTCTCCGCGGTACGAGGCGGAGGCTCCGAACTGGGTGCGGCAGCGGTTGGCGAATGAGCCGGCAGAAGCGGCGGTGGCGTGATGGCGGAAGTTCGAGATAAGAAGGTCGACCGCATGCGGATCGTGCACGTGCTCTTGTGGGCGAGGCGAATCATCCACTGCAGTCATAACGGACCCGAAGACGACTGTGAGTATGTCATCTGTCGCGAACTGACGGAGCTAGCTGACGGGGTGGGATTATGGCGGGACTGAACGTATCGAAGTGGCAACCGGCGCGGCGGGAGTGGAATTACACGCCCGTCATGCAACTGGCGATGCGGCTGATCCGGACGGCGATCATCGAGGTTGGGCAGGTTGAGAACGTGCCTTGTCCCTACGTCGACGCCGAGTGGGAGACGCGGATTCCGCAGACGGCAGGCGACTGGATGCTGCGGCTGTTCGGCGAGCCGTGGGACCGGGCGGTGATGGCGCGGGACTGGATTCGCCGCGGCGCGCCGGACGCGAGGCTGGACCGAGAAGGCTACCTGCTGAGCTTCGACAACTGCTGCGACGTGCTCGGCCTGAACGCGGATGCCGAGCGGACGGGGTTGCTGAGCTGGATTGATTCGATGGCGGACTTCGACACCGACGAGGTTTGGGCACGAATTGAGTATCTGACGCAGAATCCTCCGGATGAGAGCGAGGAGCCGCTGTTCGATGCTCCGCGCGTAGTGCCAGAGCTGGATCAGGGATGCTTGTTTGCACAGATGGAGGCGGCGTGAGGTACGGCAGTGTTTGCAGCGGAATCGAGAGCGCCACGGTCGCATGGCATCCGCTGGGGTTGGACACCAGAATTCCTTGCCGAGATTGCGCCGTTCCCATCGGCGGTGCTGAAGCACCACTACCCCGAAGTCCCGAACCACGGTGACTTCACCACGATTCAACCGGGTGATTATGCAGCTATCGATCTTCTCGTCGGCGGAACTCCCTGCCAGGACTTCAGCGTCGCCGGACTGCGAGCCGGAATCAATGGAGAGCGTGGTGCGCTCACGGTCGAGTTTGCTCGACTGGCTGGCCGGCTTCGGCCCCGTTGGGTGGTTTGGGAGAACGTGCCCGGCGTCCTGTCGGCTGACGGAGGACGGGCGTTTGGAATCTTCCTCGGGCTGCTGGGCCAATTCGGGTATCAGTGCGCCTGGAGAATCCTTGACGCTCAGCACTTTGGAGTACCCCAGCGCCGCCGTCGCGTCTTCCTTGTCGGACATCTTGGAGACTGGCGATGTGCCGCAGCGGTACTTTTTGAGCGCCACAGCCTGTCGGGGAATCCTCCGCCGCGCCGAGAAGCGCGGCAAGTCGCTCCCAGCATCCCTTCGCGCAGCTCTGCAGGCGGTGGGCTCGGAACAGACTTCGACTGTGACGGCGGCCTGATCGCCGAGAAGTGGCCAGCAGACGTCGCTTCCACACTCAACGCTCACTTCGGCGACAAGATGGGCCTTGAGGATCAGCACATCAACGGGGGGCATCCCCTATTCGTGCCCGTTGGGGGTTTCCCTGACGTGGCTCACGCCTTACGCGCCGACGGATTCGATGCGAGCGAGGATGGGACAGGGCGCGGTACGCCGCTCGTGCCGATTGCATTCTCGGCGTCGCGGAGTGGTGGAGGAGTGCCTGGAATGGTGGCGCACTCCATGGCTGTGCGCCGTCTCACGCCGCGCGAGTGTGAGCGGCTGCAGGGCTTCCCCGACGACTACACGCTCGTGCCGTTCCGAAAGAAGCCAGCGGCGGACGGGCCTCGATACAAGGCGCTCGGCAATTCAAAGGCTGTGCCCGTCGTGCGATGGATCGGGCAGCGCATTCGGACGGTGGAGGAGTTGGGATGATTCAGATGTACAGAGAGTTTCTGGCGGCGAAGAAGTGTGTGGCAGCGGACCTCGGGGTGGGCATCGAGGCCTCGGCCGTGCATCCACTGCTGAAACCGCACCAGCGCGACACGGTGTTGTGGGCGGTGCGCGGCGGACGGCGGGCGATCTTCGCGAAGTTCGGGCTGGGCAAAACGTTCATGCAGATTGAGGCGGTGCGGCTGACGCTCGAAAAGGTTGGCGGCCGCGGATTGATCGTGCTGCCGCTCGGTGTGCGCCAGGAATTCCGCCGCGACGCGGAGAAGCTTGGCGTGCCGGTGACGTTCGTGCGATCGATTGCGGAGTGTGGCGAGACGGGCATCTATCTGACGAACTACGAGACGGTCCGCGATGGGAAGCTGGACCCCGCGCAGTTCACGGTTGCCAGTCTCGACGAGGCGAGCGTGCTGCGCGGATTCGGTGGGACGAAGACGTTCCGCGAGTTCATGCGGCTGTTTGAGCCGGTTCCGTACCGCTTCGTGGCCACGGCGACGCCGAGCCCGAACGACTACATCGAGATCCTCGCGTACTCGGCGTTTCTCGGCATTATGGATGTGGGCGAGGCGAAGACGCGCTTCTTCAAGCGCAACAGCGAGAAAGCCGACGAACTGACCATCCATCCGCATAAAGAGCGCGAGTTCTGGCTGTGGGTGGCGAGCTGGGCGCTGTTCCTGCAACAGCCGAGCGATCTTGGCTACTCCGACGAGGGCTATGCGCTGCCGCCGATGAAGGTGATCTATCACGAGGTCGCAGTCGACCACTCGCAGGCGCAGATTGAGACGAGCGGGCAGGTGGCTCTGATGCGCTCAGCGTCGCTGGGCGTGGTGGACGCGGCGCGGGAGAAGCGCGATACGCTGGCAGCGCGCGTGGCGAAGATGCAGGAGATTCTGGCGGCGTCGCCGGCGGACAGCTTTCTGCTGTGGCACGACCTCGAGGCAGAACGCGCGGCGATTGAGCAAGCGATCCCGGCGTCTGTCAGTGTGTACGGCAGCCAAGACCTTGACGAGCGCGAGCAGGCGATTCTCGACTTCAGCGATGGCAAGATTCAATACCTTGCGGCGAAGCCGGTCATCGCGGGCAGCGGGTGCAACTTCCAGCGCCATTGCCACAAAGCGATCTTTGTCGGCATTGGCTTCAAATTCAACGACTTTATCCAGGCGATTCACCGCATCTACCGCTTTCTGCAGACCGAGGAGGTGGAGATTCACATCATCCACGCCGAGAGCGAGCGCAAGGTGCTGGAGTTGCTGCAGGCCAAGTGGGCCAAACACGAGGAGACGAGCAGGAAGATGAGCGAGATCATTCGGGAGTACGGACTGGCGAAGGAAGCGATGGCGAGCGCACTGGAGCGCAGCCTGGGCGTGGAGCGCGTGGAGGTGAGCGGCCGCGGCTGGACGGCTGTGAATAACGATTGCGTGGAAGAGACGGCGCGGATGGAAGAGAACAGCGTGGACCTGCTGGTCACGTCGATTCCGTTCAGCACGCAGTATGAGTACACGCCGAGCTATAACGACTTCGGCCATACCGACTCGAACGAGCATTTCTTTGAGCAGATGGACTTTCTGACGCCGAATCTGCTGAAGGTGATGAAGCCCGGTCGCATTGCGGCGATTCACGTGAAGGACCGGATTGTGCCGGGCGGGATGACGGGGCTGGGCTTCCAGACGGTCTATCCGTTCCACGCGCGCTGCATCGAGCACTATACGAAGCACGGCTTCGCGTACATGGGCATGAAGACGATCGTGACAGACGTCGTTCGGGAGAACAACCAGACCTATCGGCTGGGATGGACGGAGCAGTGCAAGGATGGCACGAAGATGGGTTGCGGCATGCCAGAATACCTGCTGCTGTTCCGCAAACCACCTTCGGACACGAGCAATAGCTACGCCGACAATCCGGTGGTGAAGCAGAAGTCGAAGTACTCGCGCTCGCGCTGGCAGATTGACGCGCATGGCTTTACGCGAAGCAGCGGTGAGCGGCTGCTGACGCCGGCGGAGCTGGAGGGTTTGGACCACGCGCAGATCTTCAAGATGTTCCGCGACTACAGCTTGAACGAGGTGTACAGCTTTGAGCAGCATGTGAAGCTGGGCGAGGCGCTGGAGGCAAAGGGGATTCTGCCGGTCACGTTCATGCTGTTGCAGCCGCAGAGCCACAATGACGAGGTTTGGAGCGATGTGACGCGGATGCGCACGCTGAACGGAGCGCAGCACGCCAAGGGCAAGGAAATGCACCTGTGTCCGCTGCAGTTCGATATCGTGGACCGGGTGATTGAGCAGTTCTCGATGGAGGGTGAGCTGGTGTTCGACCCGTTCGGTGGGTTGATGACGGTTCCGTATCGCGCGTTGCTGAAGAATCGGCGCGGGATGGGCGTGGAGTTGAATCCGGCGTACTTCCTGGACGGCTGCGCGTACCTGAAGGCGGCAGAGCAGGAGAAAGAGATGCCGAGTTTGTTTAGTCTGATGAGTGATGAGGTGAGAGATGGAGAAGCAGCCTGAGACGGTGAGGGAATGGCACTGCTGGTTTTGCGGGTCTGTTGTGAAGTCAGAACGGCAACCAGATTGCAAGAGTTGTGGGGTGTGGATGCATTCAACGGACAAGTGCGAACCTGGCCATAGTAAACCGGAGAGTCTCGAGGTGGAGAAATGACCGTCGCCGAGCTTATAGAAAAGCTGCAGGGGATGCAGTCACAGCTTGAAGTCTACCTTCGCTACGAGACCCACGTAATGATTCCGCATCCGAGCGTGTTCGTCGCAACGTATAACGGCGTTCCTGTGGTCGAAATTGCGGATGAAGACTATGCTGATCCGTACACTTGGCCGGAGAAGACGATAAATCATCGATCGTAACGACTCAGTAACGTTACTTTTGCTGTGATTTTGAGTATCGGCGCAGTGTGCAGGCATGCAGACGCGCGTACTCGGATTTAGCGGACTCGACTGGAAACAACTCATCGCGGAGCGGGATGCTCGCGTCAACCGGATAACCGAGCTGACGCGAGAGATCGCGCACATTGACGCGGAGCTCGAAAAGAACTCGCCGCCGGCGAATGTGTGTGTCGCGGTGTGGCAGCCGAAGCGCAAGCGGGCGAAATTGCCCGCAAATATGGCCGCAGCGTAACAACGCCTTGCGGGATGGAGCTGCAACCGGGCTCATCGTGCTAGCCAACGCTCAAGAGAGCGGCAACGGCCGAGAGTTCCATCCCGCAACCCTACACATTTGAGGCAATTCGATGAAAGCGTTTTTGCTTACGCTGGCGCTCGGCACCGGATACTTCCAGGTTGGCGGCGGAGGGTTTCGGGTGCACGAGATCTATCGCAACCGGCATGACGTTGTGGTGGGCGAGTATACGCAGTTCACGAAGCAGGATCAGTTTGTGGTGTGGTGCGCCGGCGCGCAGCATTTTCCGGCGTGGGATGAGAACGCGGCGCGCAAGTACGTGCAGCGTTGCCCTGGCGCGAACGACTGATGCTGCGCAGCTATACGCCATTGCGGCGAACGGGGTTCAAGCGGAAGCCGGTTGAGACGAAGACGGTCCGGCGTGATGACGGCCGCGAAGTGCTGACTGGCGAAGCGTGGGAACGGCGTCGCCAGGAGTGCTTTGAGCGTGAGCGCGGCATGTGCGAGGACTGCGGCGATTTTGCGCCGCTACATGACGTTCACGGCGCTGCGGACGGAGTGTATTTGCCGGTTCTGACGAAAGCCGGGCATGCACATCATAGGCGGCTCAGAGGGATGGGTGGAGCGCATAGGGATGATCGGCTGGCGAATCTGAAGTGGCTTTGCCACGAGTGTCACGACGAAACGCACAAGCCAAAGAAGGTTGTACCGAGAAAGGTAGTCGGCTGAGTGCGCGATCCGCTGAGCGTCAAGTGTCGGAAGTGTGGTGTGTGTGCTGGTGTGCCGTGTATCTGGCCGCCATTCATCAATCCCAGCGATGCGCCGCCGCTGTATCACGCGGAGCGCGAAGCTGACAGTGAGTGAGGTGCGATGTATCCGGGTCTCGATATTCCTGAGTGGGCGTTATGGCTGGCAGGTTTTCTCCTGCTTTGCGGCGCCTGCGCTGGCCTGCCACCTACATATCGCTATTCACTGAACGAATAGGTGAAAGGGAAACAACGCGATGGTAACGGTCAAGTTGACGCCTGATGAGTTCGCAGCCAAGAGTGCGGAGCTGAAGGCGAAGTACGGTGTGGCGCTGGCTGCGCCTGGTACGGATGGCTCGGTGCAGGGAGTGGCGTCGAAGGATGGGGTATCGATCGGATACCACTACGACGCCAAGCTGGGTGTGCTGACTTGGCGGGTGGTGAGCAGGCCGCGCATCGTGCCGCTGGGCATGGCGGAGTCGAAGCTGCGGGGATGGCTGACGACATGAGGCGCTGGGTGTGCATGGCGCTGTGGGCCGCGGCTGGCTTCCTGCTGGCGCTGTGTATTGCGGGCAGGTGTGTGGAGCAGCCGGTGAGGGCGAGTAGCGATTGCCCGGTGGTGAGCTCGGTGCCGGATGGCAAGGGCGGCGCGACGGTGACGTTCAACTGTGGAGCGTACATTGTGACCGTCAGTGAGCCGGTGTGGCCGTGACCCGCGAGGCTTGCAAACTAGAACACTTTATGAGGCGGGCAAAGACGTGAACAAAGAACTTCTTTACTGGATATTGGTCGTATATTTGGAGCCACTTGTGCAGAGGGGCGTCCTGAGCCGACAGCTATATCTTGGCGTGGGGAAGCCTCCCGCGAGACAATAGTGAACGAGATGGACATGCGGGAGATAATTCATCGGATTGATAAGGGCATAGCCGACAGCGAGGTTCGCATTCAGGAAGAGGTTGCTGACTATATAGACACGTACGCTAGCCGAATTGGAGAGCAGTTGGCGCAATATGGGAGTGTCGCTATCCCGACCTTTGCGGGTGATTTCATCCTCACGCTGGAGCATCTTCAGGAGATCGCCGGGAGACAGGATGAGTAACCGCCGAGACCTTGATATATCCCAAAAGTTGCTTGATACTCGCGCGGTGTCGCTGATTTTAGGTGTGAACGAGGGAGCCCTGCGTAGGTGGAGGGTTGAACGGATCGGGCCACCATATATCAAAGTGGGTCGGTCCGTTCGTTACCATCCAGACCATATCCAGCAGTGGCTCGCCGATAATCTGACAACCCACCCAACCGTGCGCAGCGGCTATTGATCTTGTGTCAATGTAGCACACCCGCGAACAGCTGTATCCATCAGATTAGCGCGTAACCCAGGGTTACCCGCATAACCGAAGGGTGACCCGGGAAAAAGGCTGCAAGGGGTGTGGACTCGCTCTACCAAGAGATGCGTTTCCGAGTAAGGGACTGACGTGCAAGGCGTGCTGCGTCGTCAAGTGGCGAGAGCGCCAAGCAAGAAACTCTGATTATTTTCGCAGTCTAGCCGGAGAGCGAATGCGGAGAAGGCGCGCACGTCAAACTCCGGAGCAGCGGCTACAGGAGCGGCGCAATAGTCGAATCAAAGAGGCACAGAAGCGCGGCAGCAAGTATGGCATTCGCGCTGAGCGGAGACATCAACGGTGCGCACAAAAAGAAGCACAAGAAGCTGCACGCGTTGCGGCTAAAGACGATTTGGTACGCGCAAAGCCATGGCTAGCGCAAGGGCTATCCGTGGGAGAGAGGTATCGCATCCGCTATCGAATTGATCCGGAATTCAACCTCCGCGAGCGCATGCGTCGCCAACATAAACGGAAAAAGCCCGGCGCCAAGCTGTGCGATCTAATGCGCGATGCAATCAGGAGGGGTGGGCAATCCAAGGCAGTCGAGAACCTACTCGGATATTCCATCAGCGATCTCAGGGAGCATCTGGAGCAGCGGTTTACCGAAGGAATGAATTGGCAGGAGTTTTTGGCTGGGCGGATACATATCGACCACGTTGTGCCCCTCGCCGCGTTCGATCTGTTCGACAAGGCCCAGCTTCTACGCGCTTGGGCTCTTCCAAATCTTCAACCGATGTGGGCGGCTGACAATCTCGCTAAGGGCGCTAAAGTCTAAAGGTACTCCGCCAGCTTTCGCAATCCGCGGGTGACGCGCCACTGCGCGTTCGTTCTAGCGCCAGATTTTTTGGCGGTCATTTCCACTTCCGCGATAGAGACCGGATATGCCTTCTGTTGAAACTCCATCCACCTACTCGGCTCTCGAGTTAGAGGATGTAGCGGAGCTCCTGGGTGTCTCGGCCCGGATGGTTCGCAACTATATAAAAGACAATGACTTGCCATGTTCCGGAGACGGACGCGGGCGCCGCTTCTCGTGGCCAGCGGTGCGAGAGTGGTATGTCCAATATCGCATTGAGCTTGCTGGAAGTCGTGGAAGTATGGGCGTCTCGGTGCCCTCGCGCGACGAGGAGACATACGACGAAGCCGTTCTCCGCAAGGTAAAGAAAGAAGCCGACTTGCTGGAGATAAAGCTGGCGCGCGAGCGGGGCCAGGTTGTAGCGATCGCCGACGCGAAGGCGGCAATGGCTCGGGTATCCAGCGCTCTGCGCACTTCAATCCTGTCGATGCCTGCGAAGCTGACCGGGCACCTCTATGGCGTCAAGGATCGGAAGCGCATTCAAGAGATCCTCCAGCGGGAAGCGGACGCGCTTTGTCGCCGCCTGATGGCCCTGCGCCCGAACGCGTCTGCAGACGCCGGCGGTGAGGATGATTGATTACGCCTCGACCGCCGAGAGTCTAGAGGCGCTGGATGAGGCTCTCGGAACAGGCCTCGCCTTACTAGAGCCTCCGCCGCAGCTCACCGTGTCTGAGTGGGCCGACCGCTATGCATATCTGCCGCGGGAGTCGTCCGCGCAGGCGGGCAAGTGGGACACGGCGACGGCGGAGTATCAACGCGGCTTCATGGATGCCGGGTCGGACCCGACCATCGAGCGCATCGTGGCCATGTGGGGCGCGCAGCTCGGCAAGACTGCCGGGCTGCTGAACATGCTTTGGTACTACGTCCACCATGACCCGTCGCCGATTCTGATGGTGCAGCCGACGCTCGAGGCGGCCGAGAATTTCTCGAAGGAGCGGCTGGCGCCAGCTATCCGCGACACGCCGGTGCTGCGTCCGCTCTTCGGCGACCCGCGCTCTCGCCATTCTGGAAACACCTTGCTCAATAAGGAATTTCCGGGCGGCGGCCTGGCGCTCGCCGGTGCAAACTCTCCGGCGGGACTAGCATCTCGATCGCGGCGCGTCGTGCAGGGTGATGAGGTCGACAAGTGGGAGGCCTCGGCCGGTGCCGAAGGCGATCCTGGCAAGCTGATGGAGGAACGCACCTCGACGTTCTGGAACAGGCTGATCGTCTACACCTCCACACCATCCGTGAAAGGTGCCTCGCGCATCGATTCCGAGTACGAGAAGAGCGATAAGCGTCAGTACTTCGTTCCGTGTCCACACTGTGGAGAGCCCCAGACGTTCAAGTGGGCGAATCTGAAATGGTCGAAGCGGAGGGCGCAAGACGGAACGGTTGAGCACGATCCGGACTCCTGCTATTACGTCTGTGTGAATGGCTGCGAGATACTTGAGAGCGATAAGCCAGACATGGTTCGGCACGGCAAGTGGATTGCCCAGGCGAAGAGCGTCGATGGGAAGACGGCTGGCTTTCATCTCAACCAGCTCTATTCGCCGTGGGTCACATGGCCCGAGATCATCCGCAAGTTCATCAACGCTGGCAACGACCCGTTTCTTCTACAGACCTTCGTCAATTCAGTGTTGGCGGAGACATGGGAACTCAAGGGCGACCGGATCGAGCAGGACGTCTTTGCGAGCCGCGTACACGCATACGAGGCCGAAGCTCCGGCCGGTGTCCTCGTAATTACCGCCGGTCTCGACGTACAGAAGGATCGTATAGAAGCGACGGCTATCGGCTGGGGCGCCGGCGAGGAGTCGTGGGCGTTGGAGCATCGGATCTTCGAGGGCGATCCATCCCGGCCGAAGGTGTGGGGCGACGTTGACAAATGGCTGAATCGAACCTATGTGCACGAGAGCGGAATTCACCTGCGAATTCGGTGCGCGATGGTGGACTCCGGTGACCAGACGAAGGCCGTGTACGCCTTCACTCGTACGCGACGCGGGCGGAAGATATACGCCTGCAAGGGGCGTTCTGGGGCGCATCCGATCCTCGCGCGGCCGCGGCGGGTCGACGAATCGAAGACGGTGTTGTACATGGTTGGCGTCGATGCCGCGAAGGAATCGTTCTATGCGCGGCTGAAGATTGAGGAGGAAGGTCCGGGCTACTGTCACTTTCCCGATAATCCGACGATGTTCGACAAAGAGTTTTTTGCGCAGATTGCCGCAGAGCAACTCATTACCGTGCAGCGGGGCGGTCAGAGGGTGAAGGTCTGGCAGAAGCGCCGCGAACGGAATGAAGCTCTGGACACTCGCGTCTATGCGATGGCGGCACTTGAGCGTATTCGAGCGGACTTCCCGGCGTTGAAGCGCAGCCTGCAGAAGCGGACCGTCGCGAGGACGCCGCGGCCGGAGCTGCCGCCGGAGGAGCCGAAGGGCAAGCTTGTCGCGTATGAGGAGCAGCAAGAGCAGGAGCGCGAAAGGGTAGAGGCTGAACAGCGCCGCAATCTGCGTCTCCAAGAGCGCAGCCTGAACCGTCGCCGCGGCGGCGGATGGATGGGCGGTTGGCGCGGATAGTTGCGGCAATCGTCCGCGGAAGGGTAAGCGTGAACTGTGGGAACGTCCGCTATTCTTTGTGAACCGAGGCAAGAGCCGTCAGAAATTCGCGCTGGCGACACTGTTAGTTGGCAGCGCTACTTTCTCGACTACCCCGCAAGTGGCGGGTTTTCGCTTGCCTATGCTCTTGTGAGTCGCACCGTTTCGTATGACGTGAGCGGCGATCAGGTAACTGCCGATGGTGACCGCTTCGTCGTCACGATTCCGGCTGCGACTACCGCGCAGTGGATGAAGGGATTCTATCGCTGGCAGGCCTACATCACTGACGGCAACGGAAACCGCTGGACTGTTGATGAGGGTGTCCTGCGCATCCTTCCAAACCTGCAGCAGACCAATGGCCAAGGCTATGACGATCGCGAGATGGACGAGAAGATTCTAGCCGCCATCAAGGATCTTCTCGCGGGCAAAGTGCTATCCGGCGACGCACAGCGATACATGATTCATGGGCCGAACGGCGCCGGCCGCGAGTTGCAGCGCTATACGTTCGCCGAACTCGAGAAGCTGCGCGGCATTTACGCGCGCCGAGTGAGGGAAATCCGCATCCGCCGGGGTGAACGCGTTCCTTCGCGTACGTTAAGGAGCTTTATTCGTGGCTAATTTGACGCTGCTCAATCTTGAATCTCCTTCGCGTCCGCAAAAGCGCACTGTTCCGGCCTCGGAGCTCGCTATTCGCGGCTTCAATGCGGCGAAGATTACGCGTCAGACAATGGACTGGGCGATGAGTCCGCTGTCGCGCGATCAGAAAGTGTTTCAGGCGCTCCGGCCGCTGCGTTTCCGCTCCCGCCAGCTCGCGGATAATGACGCCACGATGCAGCGGTTTCTCGACCTCTGCGTGACGAACGTCATCGGACAGCACGGTGTTCGTATGCAGCCGAAGGTAAAGCTGCAGCGCGGCGGCAGCCTGAACGCCGACCTGAACAAGCAAATTGCCGACGAGTGGAAGGCTTGGAGTGCGAAAGGCAATTGCACGATGGACGGCAAGTACACGTTTCACGAACTCGAAGAGTTGGTGATGCGCACGACGCCGATGGACGGAGAAAGTCTGTTTCTGAAGAACGTGGCAGACAATCCATGGGGATTCTCGCTGCAGTTTCTTGACGCCGACCAGCTCGACCCCACCTATTTCGTGAAGTGGGATGGAATTCGCGAAGTGCGGATGGGCGTGGAGATTGATAAGTTCCAGCGGCCGATGGCCTACTGGCTCTATTCCGGGCACCCTTCGGAGATCGGCAACGGGCCGGCGAACCGCTACCGCATACCGGCGGAATCAGTGCTTCATCTGTATCGTCCCGATTCGGCGCGTCAGACGCGCGGCATCCCCTGGGCAACTCCGGTGATGGGGTTGATGTTTCAGCTTCGCGGAACCTACGAAGCTGCGACGGTCGCGACGCGCCTGGCGGCTTCCGTTATGGGCTTCATCCGCAAGCCCGCGCCAGAGGGCGAGCTACCTCTCACCGAGGTCGACGAGCATGATGGCCGCTCCGGTGAGCTCTGGCGTGACGGCCGGCGGACCGATGGAGATGATATCGA
Source organism: Candidatus Aquilonibacter sp. (assembly GCA_035504135.1). GTDB lineage: Bacteria > Acidobacteriota > Terriglobia > Terriglobales > Acidobacteriaceae > Granulicella. Next base: position 18,444 of record DATJSM010000006.1, read on the forward strand.
CGCAGAGCCGGGAAGTTTCCATACGCTGTACGACGGCGAAGACATCACGACATTCAAGTCAGAGTTTCCGACAGCCGCGCTGCAACCCTTCATCAAAGAGGTAAAGCGCGACATCGCCACAGGTCTCGATGTCGCCTACGTTTCTTTGTACGACGACCTGTCGGACATCAACTTCTCGTCGATCCGGGCGGGACTTCTCATGGAGCGCGACGCCTGGCGGCGGCGGCAGCGATGGGTGATTGAGAACTTTCACCGGCCGGTCTTCCGTTCGTGGCTAAAGTCTGCGGTCCTATCGGGACGAGTGCAAATCGGCACGGCGGATATCGATGCGGTTTGCAACCAGATCAAGTGGCATCCGCGCGGGTGGGATTGGGTGGACCCGCAGAAGGATGCGAACGCTACGGTCCTACGTCTTGGCAACGGGCTGAGCACATATTCAAGCGAGCTGGGCTCGCAGGGCCTCGATTTTGAAGAGGTGATGGACGAGCGCGCACGCGAGCAGAAGTACGTCGAAGACTTGCAAGAGCGTTTCGGCTTGCGCAATCCCGTTATGCTTGGCACCGATCTCGCGGGAGATCAGGCGGGCAAGGGCGTCGCGGCCGGCGATGAGGACGCTGCGGCCGATGTCGACGAGGCGAAAGACGGCAACTCGACCGGCAAGCAGGCTCAGCAAAAGAAGGCTGCGAAGAAAAAGGGATAAGCCTGCGCTCCAAGATAAGACGACTAACCCGGCGAAGTTTGCCGGGTTTTTCGTTTCTCTGGCACAACCGCGTTGTGAACAAGAAACTGCAAAAGCGTCTCGAATCGCTACCGGTTCAATACCGCGACGCAAAGGTGGAGAGCGTTGATTTCGAGAACCGCATAGTCACCTTCTCGGTTTCTTCCGAGGCTCCTGTCGAGCGCTGGTATGGAATCGAGATCCTCGACCATTCGCCTTCGTCTATCGACAAGTCTCGCCTCAACCAAGGCATTCCCGGGCTATTCAATCACGACCGTAACCTCCAGACGGGACGAATCGAGGACTTCGGGGTCAAGGATAAAAAGCTCTACGTCACTCAGCGGTTTGGCAACTCTCCGTTTGCCCAGGAAAAGCTGGTAGACGCGCGAGACAAGATCCTCGTGGATGCCAGCATCGGGTATATCCCGCATGACTACCAGTTCACTGAAGGCAAAAACGGCAAGCCTGACACGGTGAGATGGACGAATTGGACACCAGTGGAGGCTTCGCTCGTCACTGTGCCCGCGGACATCACGGTGGGTATCGGGCGATCGCTCGAGGATCGCGGTGGCCCGAGGTTTCCGGTCCGCTGCCTGAACGAGCGGGACGCCGATGAGGGTGACGACGATGACGATTGCGGCTGCGAATGTGCCGCATGCGCGGACGGTAACCATTCCGACTGCACAACCGAGGATTGCGATTACGGCGATGGAAACCGTGGCGCGAATGAAGTAAGCAAACCGGCGCAAGCCGCAACTGAGGAGCGTATGAACGAGGAACAGCTCAAGGCAGCGAAGGAAGAGGCCGCACGTGCCGAGCGGGAGCGCGTGAGCGAAATCAACGCGCTTCAGCGCGAGCATGGCGACCACTTCACACGTGAGGCGGCCGAAAAGGCCATCAACAACGGAGTCACGGTTGACTCTGTGCGGGCTGAGATTTTGAAGACTCAGCGTGAGGCGTCCAAGGTTGCAGAGGTTCGTTCCGCCGCACCGGCGACGCAGCCTGCGATCGAGGTTGTGCGCGACGTTGCCGACAAGCGCGATAAGGGCATTGTGGTTGCCCGTTCGCTTCGCGCCCTGGCGGCATCCCGCGGCGACTTCGGCCGAGCCGAGAAGTTCGCACGCGAGGTTTTGAAGGATGAGCTGGTCGCCCGTTCGTTTGCGGCGGCGGCGAGCTCGGCGGCCGATGGAGGCTACGCGCTGCAGGGATCGTATTCGGCGGAGATCATCGAACTACTGCGTCCGCGCGCAGTCGTTCGCTCGCTGAACCCCACGACCGTGCCTCTCGACGGAACGTACACTCAAAACCGGCTCATCGGTGGTGCCTCCGGCGGGTACATCGGCGAAAACCAGGACATCACGGCGACAAAGGGCAAGTTCGGCCAGCTCAAGCTCTCGGCGAAGAAGCTGGCGGCTCTCGTGCCTATCTCGAACGACCTGTTGCGGCGTTCGGGCGGCGAGTCTGCCGATGCTGCGGTGCGTGATGACCTGATGATCTCGCTGGCGAACACGGAGGATGTCTCCTTCATTCGCTCGCAGGGGTCGCAGTACAGCCCGAAGGGTCTGCGGTACTGGGCTCTTCCGGCGAACGTCATCACCGCGACGAACGTCACCGGTCTCACTGGAGGCGCTCTCGTCCAGGCGGTGCAGGCGGACATCGGCAAGCTCAAGCTGGCGCTCCGTAAGGCCAACGTTCGCTTCCTGCGGCCCGGCATCATCATGTCGGTTTCGACGGAGTACTTCCTCGAGAACCTGCTCAACGGACTCGGTTATCCGGTGTTCCGCGAGGAGATGGCTCAAGGCAAGTTCATGGGCTATCCGTACCGCGTGACCACGCAGATCCCGGAGACTCTGACGGTGAACGGTGTGGCGAATTCGACGGAGCTCTACTTCGCCGACTTCGCGGACGTGACCATCGGTGATGCTCCGCAGATCGGTATCGAGTTCTCCACCGAGGCCTCGTATGTCGATCCCGGCACCGGCCAGCTCGTCTCGGCCTTCTCGCAGGATCAGACGGTCATGCGGGTGCTCATCGAGCATGACCTCGGCATGCGTCACCAAGAGAGCATCGCGGTCCTGAACGGAGTCGCCTACTACAACCAAGCCTCGGCCTAAGCGGGCCGGAAGCTGAAGCGGGGCGCGGCGTAAACGCGCCCGCCTCGCTCAAACGCATTTGAATTCTCTGAGGTGAGGACACCAGCATGTCGAACTTCGCAATGACTCACAATATCGACGCGTTCATCGGAGCCGCTGCGGCATCGGATGACGTGTCCCTCACCGCCGGGGGTGCCGGCGATAACACAGAGGTGAACGGCCTGGCGATCGATCGCGCGGCGCTCAGCTATCCCCTGTCGGCTTCGTTTATCGCGCACTACAAGGCAGTTCTTGGCGCGGGCAACACGATCTCGCTGAGCGCGGTTGTGCAGACGGCGGACGACTCTGGCTTCACGGAGAACGTGAACACGCTTGCGACCTTCGCGAAGGCGGTTGTGGACACTGGCGCTGCCGGAGGCTCGACGCAGCGCGGTGTGGTGCGGTTCCCGGTGGACTTCGCCGGCGCGCAGGAGTTCGTTCGCATCCAGTTCACCCCGGACCTGTCGGCGGCGAACACGGATACGGCCGATGTTTCTGTGGTGGCGGTGTTGGGCGGACAGGACTACCTGCCGGCCTAAAGAATGCCATTCGACCCGCTCCAATCGAACTGTTCATACTGCGGCGCGGCCGCTGGCGTGGAGTGCGATTGGGGCGGCGTCGAGAATCATCCGCGCTTTCATGCGGATCGCCTCGAGGTTGAGCAGTTCTCTGAGGCGATCACGCAGGGCGCGGCGGACACGCAAGAGTGGAAAACCGCAGTCGATGGTGCGGCTGCAGATTTGGTGGATTAGCAGATGGCAAAGGGTGTGAACAAGGTCATTGTTCTCGGCAACATTGGGCGCGACCCCGAGATCCGGACACTGCCGAGCGGCGCTTTGGTGGCGAACCTGTCGCTGGCGACCTCGGAGTTCGTCAAGGATAAGGCGGGGAACCGGCAGGAGCGCACGGAGTGGCATCGCTGCGTCGCCTTTGGGCGTACCGCCGAGATCGTCCGCGACTACGCAGCCAAGGGCTCGCAGGTATTCATCGAGGGTCGGCTGCAAACGCGCTCCTGGGAGAAGGATGGCGAGAAGCGGTACGCGACGGAGATTGTCGTCATGCACCTGCAGCTCCTCAACTTCAAGCGGGACGGAGCGCAGCACTCGCATCGCGAGGATGATGTCGAGCACCAGCGCGGCCGGTCATATGAGCACGCCGGCATCACCGACGAAGACATCCCCTTCTAAAACACGGCACTGAAGCGAGGCGTTATGGTCACGAAGTTCTCCCGCCAGGAGATCGCGGACGTGTGTCGCAAGTTGGGCGGCACGGTTGGGCCGCTCCCGTCACACATCGAAGGATGGCAGCTCTTGTGGGCCATCACTGGCAATGAGTCGAGCTTTGGTGCGGACTGCACGCCGCGACATGAGCCGGCATACGACGTGGGCGGCGAGTACTCGCGAGATCCGAGCCAGGCGCATCTGCTGGCGCTGTATGGGCCAGCGGCCGCGTGTAGCTATGGGCCGATGCAGGTGATGCTAGTCAACGCTCCACCATGCACGACGCCGGAAAGCTTTGACGATTTGGAGACCGCGATGCGCGCTGGTATTTATGCGCTGAACCGGATGCTGCAGCGATTCCAGCCGCAGAGCGTCGCGCAGGTCGGCTTCTGCTGGAACGGCGGTCACATCGCCAACCTGAATCCAGAGGTGCAGGCGTATGGTCTGCGCCTCACGAAGAAGTACCTATCGACAGCGATGCCTCCGGCCACACAAGCGGAGGTTGCGTGATTAGCGCGAATTGGCCGAATCCCGGTACATCCGTGGTGTGGCTATCGGGCAGAACGATACGGCGGTGTTCTTTGCGGACTGGAATTGCATCGCCTTCGCCGGTAATAGCGCGTTCTGCATCTTCGATGCACCGGGCAAGGATGCGGAGTTTGATCATCTCTCGGTTAGCAATACGGAGCTGACTGCGCTGCTGTCGGCGGTCGCTTTCAATCCCATGCCGAAGCCGAAGGATCAAGTCGCGGTGGATGGCGTGAATTACGCAGTGCAATCGTCGAGCCCAGTGCAGGACGGCGCGATGGTTGAACTGAAGATGAGGAAGCTGTGAGCAAGTCGGTTCGTGAACTCGCACTGCTGGCCATAGTGGCGGCGCTCGGCGCCGATGGCACTCCTGCGACCGGCGGGGTGTTTCGCTCGAGGCTGGAGCAGGTTGGACCGGACGATTTGCCCTGCTATGACGTGACGCCTGGCGATCAGAAGACGGACGAGAATGGCGAACTGGCCGATCGCTTCTCGGTGCATAACGAGTTGACCGTAACGGTGCGTGGCATCGTCGACGCCGCGGTGCAGGAGGGCGGGCAGGCGAGCCTCGATGACTCCGCGCTCGACCCGTTCTACGTGTTTGCGGTTCAGGCGCTGACGGGTGACGGCGCCAATCTCGGCGGAATTGTCGAGAGTGTCGAGGAACGTGGCAACGTGGCAGTGTTCCAGCCTGCGGGCCGCGATGTCCTCGGGATCGAGATGACTTTTGTACTTCAATTTGCAACCAAGCGCGGCGACGCGACAACGAGGGGGTAAGGCATGCCGGCACCTGCTGTAACAAAAATTCGTGGCTACGAGGGGCAGCTTTACTACACCATCCCTCCGGCCACGGAGACGATCTGGGCGAACATCACCGACATCGAGCTCGACTCGAAGGCGGACGATCTCGACGCCAGCGACCATTCGACCGTGGGCTGGAAGGACAAGTTGTCCGGCCTGAAGGACTTCACCGGCACGTTCAAGGCGATGCTGATGCAGAGCGGTCCGGATGCGACCAACCTGTTCGCGGCATATTCGGCTGGGACTACGATCACGATCGCGTTCCGTCCGCAGGATGTGACTGGCGGGTTGCAGTTCAGCGGCAACTGCGTCATCACCGGATTCAAGCTCGGTGCGCCGAACAGCGGTGTGCAGACGGTCGACCTGACAGTTTCCGGACGCGGCGCTCTGACGCAGGGCACGGTGACCGAAGCCGGCAGCTAAGGTTCTGCGGCGGTCCGAGGATAGCTAAGGCCCGAAGCGGAAACGGCTGCCTTGGACGCCGCGGGAAGAGATGCAAGGGGAGGGTGGCACCTTTGGGGTTGAGGTGCCACCCATTTTTTCGGAGATGACGAGATGAATCCGGTGATCGGGCGCGTGCCGTACAAGATTGGCGGAGAGGTCCGCGAGTTTGCTTGCGATATGCGATGCGTCGCGGTGCTGTGGGATGAGGTGGGCGACGATTGGGCGACCTGGCTCACGGAGCGATTCGCGGGCACACTGATGCCGATGGAGGATGGCACCGAGCGGCGCGTGGCGGCACAGATTCCCGAAGCGGATCTCGGTATTGCGCTGTACGCGCTGCTGGCGAGCGATCGCGCGAAGCGGCCGAGGATTGAGACGCCGGAGGATATTCTTCGCAAGCTCTTCAAGGATCAAAAGGTGGACGCGCAGGTTGCGGCCATGGACGCGATAGCGCCGAGCTTCGGCATCCGCGGCAAAGGCCTCGAGCCGGAGCGGAAGCGCAAGCGCAAAAAGAAGGCGCAGCCGTGGGACTGGCGACTAATTCTGGAGACGGCGCTGGGCCTGATGGGGCTCGCGCCGGACGTGTTCTGGGGGATGACGCTGGCCGAATGGCGCGCGATGCATGATGGCTACGCGGCGCGGCAGAAGCGCGACATGCGTAACGCGGCATGGGCGCTGAGCTATCAGCTCACGGCTGCGGGGTGCGACCCGGATAAGGTGACGCCGGCGAAATTGCTGGGCGAGACAACCAAGGCGGACCGCGAGCACAAGCGCAAGGTGCGTGAGGCAATCGAGAAGGCGAAGAGCGCGCCGGGTCCAAATCTGGAGATGCTCAAGCTCGCCCACGCGGCGACGGGCGGCAAGGTGGGCGCGGACCTGATCGCGCAGGCGGAGGGGTAATGGCTCGTTCTAGCAGCGTCGTGGTGAGCATCAACGCAGAAGATAATACCGGTCGAGCATTTGCCTCCATGAACGAGCAGATTGCGGCGCTGAAGTCGCAAGTGGCCAGCCTGCGTTCGCAGCTCAGTGGCACCGGTGAGGGATTTGGCGAGTTGGGCGAGCGCATCAAGCGGTCCATTGAATACATGGGCATCTATTTCGGCGCTCACGAGATTGTCGATGGACTAAAGGATCTCGTCACAACCTCACTGGAGTTTGGCGAGCAGATAGAGCGCGCGAGCAAGTCGACCGGCCTGGCGATCGGGACGTTATCGACGTTGCACTACGCGGCTGCGGTTACAGGCGGCGATTTCGATACGATGACGAAGGCCGTCTCGCGGATGGATCGCACCATCGCGCAGGCGACTCAGGGAAATGTCCAGGCCTCCGCGTATATAAAAAGCCTCGGACTCGACGCGAAGCAGCTCGCCAGCGACGTCAACGGGCCAGAGGTCGCGTTCCGGCGCCTAGCGCAGCTTCTTGGTCAAACGAGTAGTCCAGTACGTCGGACGGAGCTTGCCTCGGGTGTCCTCGGTCAGCGGGCCGGCGCCGATCAGATTGCGACTCTCGTAGAGGTCGGAAACCATTGGGACGAGTTTACGGAGAAGGCGAAAGCGGCCGGCGTCTATCTTGACAATGCGCAAGCTGAGACCTTGGAGGCCACGAACCAGAGGCTCGAAGATTTGAAGCAGCGGATACTGGGTGCGAGTCTCGCTTTCACAGAGGGGTTGATTCCCGGCCTCAATCAGATGATGAGCGTGATATCCGGCAGTACGGACGCCAGGCAGAATCTCGCCGACTGGGGATCGAGGGTCGCGAAAGGAATGGCATTCGCCGCCGAAGCGATATACAGCACGGCGAGCGCGGCTGAGTTTCTATTTGCGGCCGCGGAGGCTGGTCCGCTCACCGCGATCGGCCGCCGCGACATCCAAGCCGCGAAGGACCTACAAAAGAAGGCGCAGGAGTTCCACGACATCGCTTTCGGTGGCCCGGCGGCACCGAAGCCGTCGCCTACGATTGACCCTGGCACTGGAAGCGGGCATGGGTATGGTGGCACAGGGGATCTTACGGGCGCCGCTGCCAAGATGCGGGCGGCAGAGAATAAGCTGGCGGCGGCGCGTCGCCAGTTGGCTGACGCAAACGACAAGCTCGAGGCGTCCCGACAGAAGGCCGCGAGCGACGAGCGTCTGGCAGCCCTGGATGATGAGCATAAGCGCGAGTTGATTAGCGATACCGATTTCTATAAGCAGAAAGCTGATGCGCAGCAGAAATCCATCGAGGCGGAAAAGGCTTCCAACGCGAAGCAGCAGAACGACATTCAGGCGCAGATAAGCCATCTGCAATCGCATAAACTCAGCGGCGCGGAAGCGGTGAGCCGGGATGCCGAGGTTGCCGAGTTGCAGGCAAAGATTGTCGCGCTCCAAGCCCAAGCGGTGGAACTCGGCGCGAAGGAGGTTATCAACGCTACGCAGCTAAAGACTGAGTTGGCGGAGGTGGCCAAGCAGAAGCAGCAAGCCACTGATGCGCTCAACGCGGATGCGGAGAGGGCCTACGGAACCGGCGCGTCGGCTCGCATCAAACAAATGCACGACGCCTATTATGGCGAGGGCGGAGAGCGTCAGAAGATTGCATTAGAGCGTCCGGGCGACCTGCCTACGGCGGACTCCTTAGAGCAGCACAATGAGGATCAGATATCAGCAAGCTCCGCAGACGAGATGTATCAGCAGGCGTCGGCGGTGTATGGGGCGAATCGGACAACCGTCGACGATGCGGAGGCGCGCGGGCAAATCTCGGCGGTCGATGCGCAGCAGCGGAAGATCGCACTCGACCGCGAGGAGGCCGAAGCTCTTCAGCCCGTACTGGAGGCGTATGAAAAGTTGGCGGCCGATGGGGACAATAATGCGGCAGCCAAGGTAGCAGAGCTTCAGGAGAGGATCTCTGAACTCAAGAGTCCGATCAGCGAGGTTGCTTCCGAAATCCGCACACAGCTCAACGACGCGCTGGAGCAGCTCTTCGAGAATCTCGGCAAGGGCAAGGATGCGTGGAAGGACTTCGCGAAGTCGCTGCAATCGATGGCGCTGAAGGACACCTACCAGCAGTTTCTTCAGCCACTGGTGCAGACTGCACTTGGGCATGCGGTGCCAAATCAGGGCGGACTGTTCGGCGCACGCGGCGCGGCCGCCACAGGCCAAAACCCATCATTGGGAAAGAGCCTACTGGGCGCCATTATGCCAGGCATGGCAGCGAAGCTACCAGCGGCCGCTGGCGCAAAGAGCGGCGGCGGGGTGACGGTACAGATCATCAACCAGACGAGTTCGCCGGCGCAGGGAACCGCATCGCAGCAATCACCACAGGATGGGAGCGCAATGACGGATATGCTGCGGCCGCAGGTGATCCAGATTCTTCTTGAAGACTTGGACCGCGGCGGCAGTTTTGCGCAGGCGCTCAGCGGGCTTGGAGGATTGGCGACGGGCTAGCGGAGCTTTTCTAGGTTTAGTCCCGATACGTGAAAGTGGAGAATTGTGTCCCGCTGAAAGAGCGGCGGTTGCATGAGGACAGTGTCAGCCGAGCGCGTACGCGCAATCAGAGTGCTCGTAGATAGAAGAAACATCGTGCGCGGGTCGCCGTTGTCTGTATTGACTCCAGATACTTGAATAGGCGCAGCAGTTCCAAATCTGACCGTCGTGGAGCAGTGATCCTCATAGCAGTAGAAGGCTGCCCCCGACGATCCGGGTGCTGTGATGTACGTATCGAGGCGTCCATTTGTCCTTCGGAAGCACCATTCATACCCCTCCTCCGAGGTGGTGCAGGCATATGCGACGCGGCGACTGTGTATTTCGTCGAAGTCGTCTGAGTAATGCCAGTTTTCCGGCGCGCCAGACTTTGCGTCCACGCTGTATGGCGTAGAGCCATGCGACTCCCGATCGCCGGGAATACTCATCCCTATCACCATTAGCACCACAAAAACCGCGAAGATACCGCCAATTATTTTTAGCATCGCCAGTGCCTACTTCCGCCTCTGATAGTGATTGTCTGTGGAGGGGTTGTCGTAATGGCCACCCCGGTGGCTGCTACCCACCCCGCCGTCATAATGTCCGCCGGTGTTGCATCCATCCATGACGCCCGACATTCCGATAAAAACGGCACCGACCACGATGGCAATAAGTATGAAGAAACTCGCCATGCCACTTTCCCGTTCCGGAGGAGGCTCTGGTTGAGATTGGCGGCGACCCATAGGGCCACAGTCTGCCGAATGTCACCGCGCGAGTCAAGCACTTAAGTCGGTTACTTGCCGTGCGAGAGTGGTGCGCGGCAGGATGCGCGCATGGTTAGGATTCGCGATCGAGTACGGCTTACTATTTGGCTGGTTTCTCATGCGCTATTTGGCGAGTGGCCGGAGTTCCGCCGCGAGGTTATCGAGACGGGAACGGAAGATGGCTGGAGGATATGCCAGCCGGGTAAGGTGTGGTTGGCATTTGGTACCCAGTGAAGCGGCGGCGCGGCTAGCCCCGTATCGATGCCCACGCGTCATTCCAGAACGTGTCGAAATTTTCCTCGACAATGGTGGCAGTCTCCACGTCTAGCCCGAGAACCGCTTTGACGTTTGCCCTGGTCGTCAGGATGTACCATGGCTCCGCGTCTCGCTTGCCGTCAACGCGCACGAAGATGCAGAGCGTTCCGCGCCGATCGTATTGCTTGAACGCCACATATTGAACACTGCCAAGCTTCTTCAACTTGCGGGCTCCGACCCGCTGGTTGAACTTCGCACGTGTTCCCGTGACCGGACCCTCGAACCGGCCGCGAGTGACTACGCCGATGCCAGTATTTGCGGGCAGGAGGTTGCGCGGGCGTAGCGGCCCTGGAATCGTCGCTGGCGCGATAGCTCGCAGGTATTTCGTCGGAACTGCGATTTCCTTGCCGCTGTATGGAATCTTCTCGCCGCCCTCTTCCTGCAGCGCGAGGTAGTTTGGTGCGGTCTCGTTTGACGTGTCCGCGACCACATAGGACGTAATGGGCCATCGTGTCTTCTCGGCGGCTCGAAACTTCGTATTGTCCTGAGTCCACCGATTGCGAAGATGGAAGACCTGAGCCTCGCGGAACTGCTCTGCGACGCTTGACGCTCGCGCCAGTCGCGTCAGCGTGACGGCGGTCGCGTATGGAATGTCTTTCGTCTGCGCCTCGGATAGCGCTGCGACCGCCTTCGATGCATCGACCGTTACATTGATGAATCCCACGCTCTCAGTTTGCGCTGATTCCTGATTCCGGCCAACCTTCGCGGTATGGATACAGCGAAGATGATCGTGGACGCGGCCTATCGGGCCTTTCTGTATGCCATCGCTGCCGGCGTCTCGCTCTGGGTGCTCTACGTGTGGCGAAACTGGCGCGGTCCCCGCCACTGACGGCATAACCGCTTCGTGCCCTATCCCATCTTCCCATCGCTGAGCCGCGCCCCGAGCTTCCAGAGCACACGGAAGATCGAGGATGGAACGCTGAAGGACCCGATGGAATCCGGGTATGTGGCGACGCGGCCGCGGTTTACAAGGCTGCGGCGCACGTTCGGCGTTTCGTACAAGTTCCTCTCGGCCGAAGATGTCCGCGCTCTCGATGTCTTTGAGTCGCAGACTGTGCAAGGCGGAGCTGGCGCGTTCTACCTGCCGAACCTACTGCCCAATGGGAGCTTCGAGCTCTTGGACCAGAGCACCGGGCAACTGCAGGGCTGGAGCGTGGACCCTGCGGGCATCGGCGCCGGCGCACTCTTTTCGTGCCTGCCGTCCACGCAAGCCCACGACGGCAGTACAGCCATCCAGTTCAACTCAGTAGCGGGCTCAATAGCGGCGCACGGTAGTTCGCTTGTCACGCGTCTCTTGTGCTCACAGCCGCTCAATGTGACGGCTGGCGACGTTTATCAGATTGAAGGCTGGCTTGATGGCGTTACGACGCTGGCGGCTGGCCTCACGGCGACTTTCTACTTCGGCGTAACGGTCGTTTATGAAGACGGGACCGTGAGTCTGAATGGGCGCGAGTATACAAACGCTCCGACGCCGAGCGGGTATCTCGCGATCAGCGATACGTTCACTGTGCAGCCTTCGGCCGGCGGGGCCACACAGGCGACGATTGAGGCATCGCTGAACGTTCAGATTACGAGTTCCAACGGTTCGAGCACGGATGTAGGAGCTGGGCAGGCAGTCTTCACGGTGGATTCCGTTGGGATGGCGCTTATCGGTTCTGCGCAGCCGAACGGACGCATGCCTGGCTTGAATCCGCTGCTGAACGCGGTGCGCTTCACGGAGGGATTGCAGATTTCGGATGCCGGAATCGCGAACGGGCAGAAGACGTACAACGTGAGCTTTGAAGTGACGGAGGTCTGATGCCAGCCGCTCTCTCCGCCGCCGCCGCGCTCGATAAATACAAGCTTGCCAGCACCACTCCCTGGCTGCTGTTGGTGGACTTCAATTGGCAGGGAGAGCACTTGCGCTTCGTGCGCAATACCGATGCTGTGACCTTCGACGCCGGCGACGGCGCAGGTCCGCAGACGTACCAGCCTCTCGCGTTTGAACTGACTGGCGCGGAGAACGGGACGACAGGATCTCTGGGGCAAGCAACGCTCAAGGTGTCGAACGTGTCGCGGCTCGTCGAGGGCGCGATCGTGCAGTATCAGGGTGGCGTGGGCGCGTCGGCGACGATCTATGTCCTCAACACCGACAACCCTTCCGGCGAGCCGGAGATCGCGCTGCAAACGACGATCCTCAAGACGACGACTTCGCCGGCGTGGGTGACGTTCACGCTCTCGGCCGCGAGTCCACTGCGGATGCTCTTTCCGAAGTTTCTTTATTACCAAGGCACCTGCAAATGGCAGTACAAGAGCTCGCAGTGCGGCTACAGCGGCGCGCTGGTTACGTGTGACCTGTCCTTCGATGGGGCAAATGGCTGCATTACGCATGGGAATCAGCAGCGCTATGGCGGGTATCCGGGTATCGGGACCAACGGCGCGACGATTGCGGGCCAGGTATGACGCCGGAGTTCTCCTGCGTCGATACGGACTTGTGGGCGTGGAAGGACTGGTGGATTGCATTTGCCTACGGATCGTTCTGGCTGCTCACGCCGTTGCCGCGTGAGTTCGGTCCATTCGCCTATTTCGATGATGCATATCGCAAAGTCATGGAGCTTATCTCTTGAGTCTTCCCGCAAAGTACGTTGCCGATTTGATCGGTAAGCCATTTGTCGACGGCGCGCGCGGGCCCGAGGCATACGACTGCTGGGGATTGCTGCAGTGCGTGTTGCGGAGGATGGGTCACGAGCCGACCGACTATCCCTCGAATCCGGCGCTGCTCCGCTTTGCGCTTCATGACGAGTGGCAGCCGCTCGATCCGCAGGAGGTGAAGCCCGGCGACGGAATCCTGCTGCGCTCTACTGACTCGCGGTGGGAGTGGCATGTTGGCCTGATTCTCGATAGCTGTCGCATGCTGCACGCGAGGGAGAGCGTGGGCGTGTGTGTGGAGCGCTTCGACTCGCCCGCTTACCGCCGGCGCATTGTCGGCTTCTACCGCTATCGAGGGCGCCCGGATTGATCCTTCTCCATCGCATCGACAATCCCTTTCAGCCGCAAATTTCGCGCAAGACGCGCGAGGTGGAGTGGCACGCGGGCATGACGCTCGCCGAGATTCTGCGGGCGGCGGAGGTTCGCACTGAGCGATATGCCGCCGTAGTCGATGGTTTTGTTGTCCCGGCCGAGATGCTCGAGGGCTTCACCGTTTCGGATGGTGCGCAGATCGTCGCGATGCCGAACGTGGGCGGCGGAAGCTTTGGGAAGATGTTCGCCGAGATTGCTGTGATGGTTGCGGCTGCGGCGATCACAGCCGGCATCGGCGGGATTGGTGTAGCCGCTGCGGACGGACTCTACTCGACGTTCGGCATCAACATCTCTTACGCCACAATGAACAGTGTCCTCGGGGCAGCAGTTGCCCTTGGCGGCAACATGCTCATCAACGCGTTCATGGGACCGCACGCCGCGGGCGGACCGGATTCGGCTGCGTTCGATCCGACGGGCCCGAAGACGGTGGCCAGTGGCGGCACGCCGATTCCGAAGGGATACGGGAGCTTTCTCAGCGGCGGCAACATCATCGCCAGCTACGTCGAGGCGGAGGGTGAAAGTAACTATCTGAACGTGCTGCTCTCGCTGGGGTGGGGACCGGCGATCAGCGTCTCGGATGTCTCCATCAACGGCAACTCGATTCAGAACTATAACGATGCCACCTACATGGTGCGGTACGGCACCAACAACCAGACGCCGATTCCGTACTTCAACAACATCGTCAACGGCTATCCGCAGAACGCGCGAGTCATCGCTGACGGGATTACCGATATCGACGGCACTGTGGGCGCGCCGGTCGTCATCAATGGAACCGGGACGCAGACACAGGGTTTGCAGGTCGTCATCCAGTTTCCGGATGGAGTCTTCTACTCCAATGACGACGGCTCGCTGCGGTCCCTCTCGATCGCCTACAAGATCGAGTATGCGATCGAAGGTTCGGGCAACTGGCAGACGCCGATCGTTCCAAATCCGACTGACACGACGGATGTCGTGCGCTTCAGCGATGACGGGCAGGTCGAGAGCTATCCGGGATGGGTGGTGGTGCCGAATACCGGGCAGTACTCGAGCGGCTGCGTCTATGCCTATGACAACAATATGTCGCCTACGGCGCACACACCTGGCGATCCGTGGACTGGGACGCAGACCGTCACCTACTACAACCCGGACGGCTCGAGCTATCAGGGCAGCATCACGCTCACCGGCGAGTGGCAGCCGTGCGACCCGAACCTGAATCAGCAAGTCGTCAATAGCTGGTACGGTGGGTGGATCATCTTCTCGGATGCGAATCAGGGAACGCTCTATCACCAGACGAACATCTACAATCTGCCGCCAGCCAAGTATGACGTGCGGGTCACGAAGTACGGCTCAGCGTTCTCCGGCGACGCGATTCAGCCGCGCGAGGCGGACAACAGCCGCACCGGCGATCAGGTATGGATTCACTCGATTGGCGAAGTGCAGTATCAGGACCTCGCCTATCCGAATGAGGTGCTGGTTGGCATCCGCGCACTGGCCACGGACCAGCTTTCCGGCGCGAACATTCAAATAACGGCGCAGTGCGAATACGGCATTGACACGGCGCTGCCGGCGGAGCTCGCCAGCTATGAGCTGAGCAACCCGGCGGTTGTGCTGTACGACATGCTCGTGAATTCGATGTATGGCGGCGGCATCGATCCGGACTGCATCGATGTCCCAGCGTTCGCGGAGTGGGCCGCCTACTGCGATGAGCCGGTTTCCGATGGCTTCGGTGGGACGATTCCGCGCGCCAGCTTCAATGGGGTCTTCGACCAGAACGGGACTAACCTCTGGAAGCAGGCGCAGAAGGTGGCGTCGCTCGGTTACGCCATGCTGGTGCAGCGTGGGCAGATATACACAATCATCATCGATCAGGCCGTGACGGTTCCGGCGCAGATCTTCACTTCGGCGAACGTGCTGAAGGACTCCATCAAGGACACATGGGTCTCGCTGGACGATCGAGCGAATCGGATTGAGGCGACGTTTGCGGACGCGGCGCGCACCTATCGCACGGACGAGCCTTGCGCGGTCATGCTGCCGGGCGACATTCAAGCGGGTGTAGAGCAGAAGCCGACCAGACTGCAGCTTCTCGGATGCACCAACCGTGCGCAGGCGTGGCACTGGTGCTACCGTAAGCTGCTGTCCACGGATACGCTGCTGTTGCAGCGCAGCATCGGCGTGGGCATTGAGTCTGTGGCTTGCCAGGTGGGCGACGTTATCGGAATTCAGGATGACGTTGCGCAGTGGGCGAATGGCGGGCGGATTCAGGCTGGCTCGACGACTACGGCGCTGAATATCGACGTTGACAGCCTCACCTTCGCGGCCGGTGCCGGCTGGACGGTCAGCATCGTGCATCCGCTGGTGACGCGCGGGACTGGGACCATCTCGAGCATTACGGGCAATCTGGTGCAGTTCGCGGCCAACATTCCGAGCGGCCGCATCGTCACGATCGAGAATGCTGCCGGCGCTGTCGGCGCGGTGCAGGCGACGGGAGCGAATACGGTCACCGTCGAGAGTATTGCTGGATTCGGCGTCGGGCAGACCGTCACCTTCTACGACCAGGACGTTATCGACACGCAGCCCGTCTCGGCCGTGAATGGGACCGTCATCACGCCAGCCGAGCCATTCCTGCAGACGCCCACGGAAGACTGTCCGTGGGTATATGGCCAGAGCGCAGGCGCGTTTCCGGCCAAGCTGTTTACGGTGACGAACATCAAGCGCAAGGGCGACTTCTCCGTCACGCTGGACACGCTGGAATACGATCCCAGCATCTATTCGGACGACACGCCGATCATCGAGGGAACGCTCGGAGTTCCCGATTCGGATGCTGCGGTGTCGAGCCTGACGGCAACCGAGCAGTACGTGATGGCGTCCGCGGCGAATGGCGGCGTCGCCTCGATCATTGCGCTCGGATGGCAGAACGGGCCGAACACTACGGCGGTGCAGTTGTGGGTGAGCAGAAACGAGGCGAATCAGCCGATTTCCTCACCTTCCCTTGTGCTTACGGTGACCAAGGGAACGACGGCGACGCTGACCTATCCAACCGGAACAATCCTGACGATTCGCGCGGTTGGGATCGATGGGCAGGGAATGGCCGCTCCGTTCGCGTCGGCGCCGACCGTGACGATCACTGTGCAGGGAAGCGGACAGGCGCCGGGCGACGTCACAAGCTTCACTGGGAACTATCAGGTTACGCAGACCAACTTCTCGTGGACGGCGCCAAGTGGAGCCTCAACCTATGAGATTCGGTATAACGACGATCCGACGAACACAAACTGGCAGGCAGCGACGCTGCTGTGGGCTGGCAGCGGGACGACATGGAGCGATTCGACCATCCGCTCCGGCGTCTACCTCATCAAAGCGCTCTCGGCCGCGCCGAACGATGTTGAGAGCATCAATGCGGCCAGTTTCTCGCTGCAGTCCAGCACCAGCTATCTGAACGCGCTCGGCCTGGCTCCAAACCAGTCGATCGCGGAGAGCGTGACGACGAACTCCTACAGCTCTACCAGTGGCTTGTGCACTGTCACGCTCTCGTTTCCGACGCAAACTCTTTCGCGGACAGATACCTCGACGGTAACGCTCGCGGCGCAGGAGCTCACGTGGACCAATCTCCAGCCGGCGACGACGTACTACATCTATCCGCGACTGCGGCTTTCGGACATGACGATGCACTCCGTGGCGGGCGATCCGCCGGCGATTCCGGATACGGCCATCAATCTGGCGAACGCGTTGCTGGCGGCCGCTGACGGCTATTACCAGGGCACGCCAATTACGGTCACAACGCCAAACACAAGCGACTCTGGCGGCACGGTAGGCGGCTCTGGCGGAGAGCAGGGTATTTGTCCCGATGGCAGAGAGCTCGTCATCGTGAAGGGCCGCGGCGAGGTGCCGGTGAGCACGGTGGTTGAGGGCGATCAGATCCTCGGCCGAACTGGCGACGCAGATGGGTGGAAGCGGGTCATCGGCGTGCGGCGTGCGATCGCGCAGTCGTGGTATCTCGTCAACGGGTATCGCATCTCTCCGCACCATCCGGTATGGATCGATGGGAAGTGGCAGCGTCCTTACGAGGTAGGCAGCTTCGATCCTGGCGCCGGCGAGCGCGTCAAGGTCACGACGGATGAGACGAGTTACGACGAGCAGAACTATTACCTCGTCGGGCGCGGCGAGCGGCTGCTGATCCATAACTACAGAATCGAGGGCTCCTAATGCATCTGGATCACAAGCGGCGGTGGGTGTTTGGGCCCGTCATCGACGGCATGCCGGTGGCGATGGATTACGCGTCGAGCGGCGAATGGCCGATGATCGTCGACGGGTACGCCCTTACATTCTGTGTGATGAACGCGCACCAGCTCCGCGCTGCCCGCAAGGATACGCGGCTTACGGTTCTGCCGAGCCTACACGCTGGAGTGGCCATTCCGGACAGCCTCGCCGATCATCATGCGCGGTACGGACTCAAGCGAGGGATGAGCCTGCACGACGCGCTCTGCGCGCTCGCGGTGCATCACCACGCCTTCGAGCCTGAAGATTAGCGCGAAATCGCGTCGCCGTCAGATAACGCGGCTATGAAGCGAAGCGTAGCCTTTCTCGTCTTCCTAATCTCTTTTTGTGGCGCGGCCGCGGCGCAGACGACAACCGTCACTGCGGCGTCGGGCGGCTTGGAAATCAACGGGAATCCGGTCAACGGCACCGTAACGATTTCTTCGCAGGGGCCGGTGGCGGTCTCCGGCGGCGGGTTGCGGCTCCCTTCGTCGTCGGGCGGATATGTTACGCAGTGCTCGGTGACCGGAGGAGCGATCGGGAGCGGGTGTACCGTTCCCAGCTCGACTCTCTCGAATGGCGGCAATGGCGTTCTGTACTCGGTGCTTGTCACCGACAGTTTCGCCGGCAAGGCGCAGCTCCTCACGAACGTCTCGATTTCCGGCGCCTCGTGGGCTCTCGATCAGTACGTGCCGCCGTCCACGGTTCCCACGGCTGCGGCGTTCACGTATACGACGGGCTCCGGCGCACCCAGCGGCGGATGCAGTTCGACCTCGCTCTATGCGGATACCAGCGGATCGACGCTCGCCTTTTATGGATGCAAGGGCGGCGCATGGGTATCGGTTGGCACGGCGAGTGGTAGCGTCACACTGTCGCAGATTACGGCGCTCGGCACACTGACCAATAGCATCTCCGGTACCGCGGCGACGGCGACGAACTTCGATCACACGCCGAATCAGTGCAGCACCGGCAGCGTGCCAACTGGCATCACCTCTCACGGAGATGCGAACAATTGCGCGCCGGTTAGCGGCGGAAGTACGCCGGACACCTCTCCGACGTGCAGCGGAACGCAGGCGCTTAGCTTCTCCACTTCCGGCGACATTGCGTATAACGTCACCCTTTCGGCTAACTGCACATTTAGCGTTTCCGATGCTGGTTCAGCCGGGACTCTGCGCAAGCTCACGCTCATCATCCATCCGGCTGGCTTCACCTCAACGCTCCCCGTGTCGAGTGGGTCTCTGGTTTGGTCGGGTGGCTCGCCTCCTGCAGTGAGCACGTCCGCGACGACCGTCATCGTCTTCGCATCCACTGGCGTTGCGCCGATCCTGGGAGGCTACTAAATGCGGACTCGTTTCTCGCGCGCGGCGCTTGCGCTTGCAGCTCTTTTTGCGCTCAGCCTCCCGGCGTTCGCTTCGCATAACGGCACCCTCGTGGGGTCGCCGACGTTCTCGACGGGCAAGTTCAGCAACGCCATCGGCGGCCTCGGCGACTCGAATTACGTTTCGCTGCCGAGCGGGACGTTCAGCTACGGGACCAGCGCCTTCACGATCGAGGCGTGGCTGAAGACGACGGTCAGCGGCTCGACGCAGGTCGCAGTATTCGCCGGCTCGACGTCCACCGAAGTTCCGGTGGATTGGATGGGGCTACTGTCGAACGGCCACTTCGGTGCTTCCGTTTCGGGCAATAGCGCGCTCTCGAGCGACGGCACGACCTACGACGGCGCGACGCTCGACTCGGGCATCACGATCAATGATGGCAACTGGCACCACTGCGCCGTTGTGTACGGGAGCGGGACGCTCAAGGTCTATGTTGACGGCGTCGCCGGGTCCACCACGCTCACCGGAACGCCCACGGCCCTCACGGCCACGTCGGGGTATATCGGCCGTTTTACGGCAACAGGCTTCTCGTGGGGCGGCTCGATCGATGAGGTGGCCGTATTCAACTATGCGAAGTACACGGCCAACTTCACGCCGCCATCTTCGCCCTATGTCGGCGACGAAACCAGCCTCCTCGATCTCTATCATCTGGACGGAAACGCGAACGATTCCACCGGAACCTTCAATCCTGGCAGCGCGAGCCTGCCGCAGAGCGACAACTTCGACTCGGACACGACGGGAGCCATCGCGCCCGGATGGTACGACGTCTCCGGCAACTGGCAGGTGGGCACGGTCGGGCCGGTCAGCGGCAACAGCTTCGGCGATACGGAGGACGTGGACGGCGATGCCGCGCTGTACAGCAACATGGCCACCGTTGCTGACATGCAGGTGTATGACGAACAGGTTCTCGCCGGCGACGGCCGATTCATTGGCGTGCTGCTGCGCGTGGACTCCGGCTATGGCAACGGATACCTCGTCACCTATCAGTTCACGAACTCCACGACGCTCAGCCTCACCATCTGGAAGCGCGTCTCCGGGGCCTACACGTCAATCAATTCGACGAACGTCACGCTCACCGAAACGATCGGAGCGACCTATGCGATCCGCGCGCAGGTTCAAGGATCGACCATCTCCGCGAAGGTGTGGCTGAAGACGAGCGGGGAGCCGGGAAGCTGGAACGCGACGCAGACAGATACCTCCATCACGGCCGCGGGCTACGCCGGTCTCTACAACAGCGGAACCTATGCGAAGTCGATCGACAATCTGACCATCTCGGCGCCGTCTGCCTACTCGACGATCGCTCCGAACAATGCGGCCTTCCTCTATTCACCGGGGAACTGGAGCGTGAACTCGTCGCAGGCGCTCAGCATCAACGCGGGCGCGTACTTCTCGATTCTTTTCACCGGCTCGACAGTCCAGCTCAACTTCAACGTGAGCAACCTGGGCAGCCCAGCTTCGGAGATTTACTACCGCATCGACGGCTATAGCGCGGGGACTCCGTTCACCGAGGCGAACGTTGCGGCGACGATCATTCCGACGATGCCGACCGCAACGTCGGCGCTCCCGTATCACCTGCTCGAAGTGGTCATCAAAAGCACGAGCGAGACCATGAATCGATGGAACTCGCCGAGCGCGACCGCTGTCATCTTTACCGGACTTTCGATCGCTTCCGGAGCCAGCGTGCTCGCGCCCAACCCTGCACCGGGCGGCACGGTGCTGTTCTTCGGCGACTCGATCACCGAGGGCGTGCGGACGGTCAATTACACCGCAACCAATGACACTGACCGCAATGACGCGATGATGAGTTGGGCCTACGCGCAGCGCCAGCTTCTCGGCGTCGAGGTTGGTGTTATTGGCTTCGGGGCAAGCGGCCTGACGGTGACGGGAAGCGGGAACGTGCCGGTGCTCTCGTCCAGCTACAACTACATCATGTCGGGCGTCGCGCGGACGCCGCCGAGCAACACGAAGATGATCGTCCTGAACGAAGGAACGAACGACAGCAGCGCGTCGGGATCGTCCGTAACCTCGGCGCTGACTACGGTGCTGAACGACTTGCTTTCGGCCTATCCAAATGTGCCGATCGTGGTAATGCGTCCGTTCAATGGGTCGCAGGCTTCAGCTCTACAGGCGGGCATCGCCGCATGCAGCAACCCATCCCTCGTTCATTGGATGGATACGACCGGCTTCTTCAACACGGCGTATGGCGCGGACAACCTGGACCTGCATCCCTCGGGACCGAACAACCTCGGCATCATCGCGCCGCTTGTGGCAGGGCAACTATCGCCGATCCTCTATCCCAAGGGACGGAGCTACAGCTTTTTCTAAGTGCCCGTTTTGGCCATAATTCTCAACCTTCCGGCATAAACGTCCTGTGAGCGATCAGGATGCGGGAACGGTGACGGTTGTCAAGCCAGGCGAGACGCAGGTGACTGCACTCGCGCTCGTAGTGATTGGATTGCTGGCTTGCGCCGCAGCCTCGCGGTTCGGATGGCATGACCTCAACACAATGGCCATCGGGGCGAACGCGGCTGGTCTGACGCTTCTTACACAGCGCAGAAGTTCGTAGCACCAAACCCACAGGAGGGGTTTCGATATGAGCGTTATCACGGACATTCAGACGGCCGGTAAGAAGGTCGGAGATTTTCTGGCCGAGGTTGTCACCTTCGCCGGCAAGGCGCGGGCGCTGTACAACTCGCTGAGCGGGCCGGTTCTGGCGGCTTCTCTCGCCGTCTTCAATGACGTTGTGAAGGCGGTTGGCGCAGCTCAGGGCGCTGCTTCCGACGCGGCCGAGGGCGATGTGCCCGGCGCGATCACGCTGAGCGAGACAACTGTCGGTCTGGTGAAGCAGGTTGTCTCGGACTTCAAGTCCGGCGAGAAGACGATCGTCGCCGACTTCGACGCGCTCGGCATCAAGCTCTAACGCAAACCAGCGTTAGATTTCCACGTCGCGAAAGACGGTGTACCGACTGTGAGCTGAGAGCGAACGGCGGAGTCTTAGCGAGTCCCCACTGAGGCGATCAGTGTGACTTGGGGAGCCGGTTCAAGACGAACCGGCCAACTTTCAAGGGCTCAGGGGTGGGGATGGCTCCGCACGAAACTGAAAAACTGGACGCCATTCTTCGGCAGCTCGGCGAGTTGCGCACCGAACTGCTGGGGAGCTCAGACATCGCCGTAGAAAAGCCGACAGGCCGTCTGCCGCGACTGGAGAGGGTCGTGGATGGCCACGAAAGCCGAATCCGCCGCATCGAGGGATTCGTGCTAATGATCGCCGGCGCGTTAGGTCTCATAAAAGCCGGTGCATGGGCATTCTCTCTATTTCACAAATAGGTGTTCATGGCGAAGCGAACGCAGCCGGAAACACATCTGCTCCTGCCCGACATGCACTTCCCCGATTACCACAGGGGACTGTGGCGGGCGCTGCTGAATTTTATGGAGCGCAGCCGCGTCGACGGCGTGACGTGGATGGGCGACCAGCTCAGCCTGGACGAGATCTCGCACCACAATCAAGACAAGCCCGGCCTCAAGGGCAAGGGTGCGCTGCGCGCGAACCTTGACGCCTTCGCGGTGCTGCTGGATGACGTGGATGCGAGGTTGCCGAAGGGGGCCGTGAAGCGCTGGCACTACGGCAACCATGAGCGTTTCGTGCAGGACCTCTACGATGCGTCGCCTGAGCTCGAGGGGATGGTCGACCTTGAGGAACATCTCGGCCTGGAGCGCCGTGGGTACGAGATCTTCAAGCTTGGCGAGATGAGCGAGCTCGGCAACCTCGGCGTCATCCACGGCGATCAGGTAGGAAGTGGAAAGTATGTCGCGAACAAGCTTGTGGAGGCGTACTGCCAATGCATCGTGATGGGCCACGTCCACACAGCCTCGAGCATCGCGAAGGTAGCGGCCGCGAACGCGCGGCGCAAGTGGATCGGCTGGACATTGCCGACGATGGGGACGGTGAAGCCGGCGTATGCGCGTAATCGGGTCAACCCACATCTCAACGGCTTCGGCATCGTGGAGCTGATGCGGGACGGGCAGTTCAATATGTACACGATCATCGCGGACTCTGGGACTGGCAGCTTCAGCTACGGCGGCCAGTTCTACTGCGGCAAGGCGAGGTGAGGGATGTCCGCGGCGGTTCTGTCGGACCGGCAGCTCCGGCGCTGGTATCGCGATTTCAACCGTCGATTCTTCGGCGGCTGTCTGCCATCGGATGCAGACGTTCTTTATGCGCCAGTTGATGGCGCACACGGTGACGCCCTTGTCGAGAGCAATGGTGAGTTCACGGTCCGCATCAATCCGGCTTGCGCGATTGACTGGCGGATTGTGAGGATGACCCTGCTGCATGAGATGGCTCACCTGAAGCTGTGGCCCTACCGTGCGCATGGGGAGAGGTTCGAGAAAGAGATGCAGCGGCTAGCGTGCGCCGGTGCGTTCAAGGGGCTTTGGTGAATGGCGGCAAAGGATACGCAGGTAGCAGGCTCGCACTATAAGGACATGACGGTGCAGCCGTGGGAGGCTCTCAAGGCTTGGATGACGCCCGAAGAATATGCCGGGTACCTGCGCGGCCGCGCCATCACGTACCTCGCGCGCGCACCGCGCAAAGGTCGGCTCACCGATATAAAAAAGGCGCACCATACACTCGCCGAGCTCATTGAGTTTTTGGAGGAGTCGCAGCCTCGTTCGTAGCTGCAGCCTCGTCCCGAGCAAGTTTCTCTAACAATGCCTGCCGGGCATAACTGGCGGCGATGATGCCGCGCGGCTGCGTGTAGTCCAATAGCCTCTTCTTCTCGGCCTTAGTGAGCCGAACCCCAATGCTTGTCTCCCGAAGCGCCTTCACGCGCTCACACTAACAGCCCATTTGTCCTCAGCCTACTTTGTGGTACTTTGTTCAACATTGTTCCACATAAGACGGGCCCCGCAGAACCCAAGAGGGTCGGATGACACAACAGGATGTGCTCCCAGATTTTGTACGCACAAAGACCATAGCGAAGAGAAGGAGAATATGGGATATTACTCGTCAACACACGCTGGACCATCGCGATTGTCCGGCATGCGAGGCGATAAACCAGAGAATTATGAATATCGATCGGGCTATCAGTACCATGTTGTTCCCAGTCGCGGCAGAGCGATGGACTGAATGGAAGCGACCCTACGTGCTTCCGCGCACCACAGAAGCTCACCTCACCTACATCCAGGCGCTGAACCGCTTTTTCTTCGGTTTGCCGCTCAATGAAATCAAGCCTGGGCATCTGCGCGAGTATCAGCGTATGCGGCAATCCAATGCCGACAAGCTTTGGAAGCGCGTCGCTGGGCCCAGCGCCATCAACCACGAACTCAATGTGCTTGCGCAGATCCTCGAATACGCGGGTCTGTGGCAGGCGATCAAACCCTACTATCACCCGATGCGCATGCCGCGCTGGACGCCGCGGCGCGTGATGACGGCGGAGGAAGAGCGGCGGCTGTTCGAGATAGCGAGCACGCGGCCGGAGTACGAGCTCGCCTATCTCGTCGCCAGCCTCACCAACAACACGACGGCGAGTGGATGCGAACTGCGGCTGCTGCAGATTGAGCACTTCAATCTGCTCGCCAGTCCGCCAGAGATTCTCATCCCTTCTGATCGAGTGAAGAATAACGATCGCGGCCGACGCATTCCGCTCAATGCGACGGCGGCGAAGCAGGCAGAACGCATCCTTCGCCGAGCGGCGCGTCTTGGCGCCGTCAACCGTGACCACTATGTCTTTCCGCTGCGCACGAACCGCGTGAAGCGTGAGGGCAGGGAGGTCATCTACCAGTACGATCCGACGCGCCCCGCGTCGCGCTCCTGGCTGCGCAAGCAGTTCGTGGCGCTGCGCGAGGAGGCTGGCGTTCCTTGGCTTCGCCCGCATGATCTCCGCCACCAGGCGATCACGCGGCTACTCGAAACCGGCGCACCGGATCAGACCGTCATGGCGGTTGCGGGACACGTCTCGCGGCGCATGATGAATCACTACTCACACATTCGTATGGACGCGAAGATGGTCGCTCTCAATGCCATCGAGCCGACATACTTTCAGCCCGCGCAGCCTTTGATGCGACGGGCAATCCCTGCATAAATGTGCGCTCCATTACACTTCAACGCGGCGGCATCTTCGGATGCCGCTTTTCTTGCTCGATATCCACAGAAGAATCAAGAATGACACTAAAGTTGCACGGTTGCCTGTTGACTTTGAATTCGTTTCCGCTAGAGTCAAACGAGCTTCACTCATTTCAACCGAGAGTTATCGGTTTCGTTTTGTGGGCCTGCGGATTTTGCCGGAAGATGGGCTAGAGCACCAGCCGAATTTTCTAGAGCATCATCCTTACAAGCAGGATGTCGGGGGTTCGAGTCCCTCTCTGCCCACCAACCTTCAAAGCTTCTCAGGTTGAATCGGATAAAGGTGCCTGACGGGGTGGCTTGTCCGGCCGAAGATTCTGTGTTCTGCTGATAGCGGCGATGGAATCCGCCTTGAACCGCGCTCCGAGACGGAGTGCTGATGACTCCTGACAGGGAGCTCTGTCGTGGAGTCACTCGCTTGAGTTCCCATGAACAACTGAGTGGACGCGAGGAGCAGATGCTCCTGAACGTCTGTGTGTGCACGGGACTGAAACGAGAGGAGATATGAAACGTGCAGAGATATCTTATGGTCGCACTGGGTGGAGCGCTGGGGTCGATAACCCGGTTCTGGGTTGGATCGGCCGTGGCGAGCCGCATGGGAACGCGATTCCCGTATGGGACGTTCATCATCAACATCACAGCCTGCCTTATCATCGGCTTCTCACTGGAGTACCTTGGCAGGCATGTGGAATTGACGCCGGCGTGGCGCTATCTGATTCCGGTTGGTTTTGTCGGAGCGTACAGCACCTTCTCGACGTTTGAATGGGAGATTCTTTCGAACCTTCAGCTCGGAGCGTTTCTGGTTGCAGGGTTGTACCTGTGCCTGAGCGTGATTCTGGGGCTGGTGGCCGCGTGGTGCGGACTGACGCTCGCAAAGATGATTCCTTAGCGGCGAGTCAGCAACGCGCCGCTTGCGCATTTCACATCTCACAAGGAGGTATATGTTGTCTGCCGGCAAAGCTCTGAAGGTTTCGATCTATCTCAGCGATGGCTCGACGCGCCATGGCGTGTCGGTGTATTCGGCGATTCTGGATTATCTGTTCTTCAACAAAGTGTCGGGCGCGACGGTGTTGAAGGGCGTTGCGGGCTTCGGCGCGGACCATCATCTTCATTCGAGCAGCTTCGTGGAGATCTCCGACCGCCTCCCGCTGAAGGTGGAGTTCATCGAGACGCCGGAGAAGGTGGAACAGCTTTTAGATAAATTGAAGGAGCTGGCGGGAACCGGACTTATCGAAATGCAGGAGACGATCGTGGTGAAGCCGGCGGAGACGTCGAAGCGCTGATCCGCGGATCCAGGGGATAGTGTTTTCGGATGAGATTAGGAAATCCCCGGGCAAGTGCCAATCGTCGCCCGATCTGGTAGACTCAGTCTGTTGCCACGATGACGGTTTCGGCTGGGTTCCTGATTCCAGCGGCGAGACTGGCGCGAGGCAGTGAAGCGGTAGACGCGAGCCGTCGATGGTTCTCTACAAGACTTCATCCCAGTTGTTGCGAAACAAGCTGGGGACGTAGCTCAGTTGGTTAGAGCGCTGCCCTGTCACGGCAGAGGTCGCGGGTTCGAGCCCCGTCGTCCCCGCCATAAACAACAGAATTCGTTGGTTTATGGCCGAGTTCTTTCCTTCTTGCCCTCCTCGAGGGTCCCGAAGGGTCCCAATCGCAAAACTTCTTTCGAACAGCTTCTTTTCGCTCACATTCTGCTTATAGATCGCAAGTATGATCCGCGGACTGGCGCGGCACATCATCTCTTGGGCTGGGTTGACGTCGACTCCTTGTCGGCGAAGCATCAACGATGACCTCGTCGACTCTTCCGCGGGGCGAGTGCCGGACGGGTCGTCCTCAGTAGACGTCCTTCTGATAACGATGCTGCTCTTTGATGGTGTGAATGTAGGTCTCGGCGTTGTCCTGGGACATACCGCCTTGCTGCTCGGCGATGCGGTGAAGGGTCTTATCGACATCTTTTGCCATGTGTGATCCATCGCCGCAGACGTAGACGAAGGCGCCGTCCTGCAGCCATGACCAAAGAGTCCGAGCTTGCTGCATCATCAGGTCCTGAACGTAGATCTTCTGCTCCTGATCGCGCGAGAAGGCGGTGTCGAGCTGCGTGAGGTGGCCGTCGGAGCGCATCGCTTCGAGCTCTTCGCGATAGAGGAAGTCCGTGGCGGCGCTGCGTTCGCCGAAGAAAAGCCAGTTGCGGCCAGTGGCTCCAGTGGCGCGGCGTTCATGGAGAAAGGCGCGGAACGGGGCAATGCCAGTGCCAGGACCGATCATGATGATGGGAGCGGTGGAATCGACGGGCAAGCGGAACTTCTTGTTGGGCTGGATATAGAGCGGAAGGCGGTCGCCGATGTCGACGCGATCGGCCAGAAGGGTGGAACAGACGCCGCCGCGATTGCGGTTGTGCTTGTGATAGCGGACGACAGAGACGGTCGTTGAGATGCGGCCGGGGTGTGCGACAGGACTTGAAGAGATGGAATAGAGGCGTGGAGTAAGGCGGAGTAGCATCTGGATCAATGATTCGGGTGACTGAATGGCGCCAGGGCATTGCTCGAGGAGATCGATGAGGTCACGCCCGTGAAGGTACTGGTCGAGTTCAACCTGTTTTTCTGGCGCGAGCAATGCGCGGAGGCGATTGCACTGTGCGAGGTCCGCGTAGTGCGCGACCATCTTGCGCGTGAGACGCGTCAGTGCGAGGTGATAGCGCAGCGCTTCAGTCAACGTGACGTTGCCTCCTTTGGGAATCTCGACAAGTTCTTCGCCAGTGAAGGGAAGAAGGTTGAGGACGG
The DNA here is from genome assembly GCA_035504135.1 of Candidatus Aquilonibacter sp. Classification (GTDB taxonomy): domain Bacteria; phylum Acidobacteriota; class Terriglobia; order Terriglobales; family Acidobacteriaceae; genus Granulicella. Next base: position 46,370 of record DATJSM010000006.1, read on the forward strand.
CTTCGACGAGGTGAGGCGAATTTTCCGGAACGATGCCGCAGGCATCGCCGGCTTCGTAATGGATGGATGATTCCGCGATGTCGAATTCCACGTGAATGGTCGTTTTGGAGGAGCTGGGGTGAGTGAGGGCGCGTTTTTCGGCGATGGGCGCTAGATACGGATTGTCACGAGTTGGTGTCGATCGAGACGCGGCTGTTTGCGCTGGGTTCGGCGCGGGGGCGCTATCGGTTGTGAGGGTGATGGCGGGCGCAACGTCAGGTGGTGACTGCGGGGTGAGTTCGCGAAGACGGAGGTCGAGCGTGCTTTTCCAGGCGGCGAACGGGGCGTCGACGTCAACATCGGACTCGGCGCGGTCGAGGAAGGATGTTCCTCCGAGGGACTGGAGCTTTGCGTCGAGATCGCGTCCGAACTGGCAGAAGTGTTCGTAGTGCGTGTCACCCAACGCGAAGAGAGAGTAGGAAAGGTTGCCGAGCAGAGGAAAGCGCTCAACGCAGAGCTGCTGAAAGAACGCTTGCGCTGTGTCCGGAGGGTCGCCTTCGCCGTAGGTGGAGACGATAAAGAGCGCGTGGGTCTCGGCAGCGAGCGTGGCGGGGACGTAGCCTTCGAGGGAATCGAGGGCGACCTCGTAGTTCTTCGAGCGAAGCTCCTTGGCGAGCTTGCGCGCGAGACCTTCGGCGGTGCCAGTCTGCGAGGCGTAGAGCACAGCAAGGCGCAGACGCTGTTGACTGGAAGCCTCGGCAGGAGCGTAGGAGTAAAGTCCGGCGAGGAAGCCGTTTAGCCAAGCGCGCTGCGCGGGATTGAACGGCGCGTCTTCGGGAATGTGCGGAACGAGTTGCGGCGGCGCACTCATGCCTGCTCCTTGGTGGCGGCCTGTTGTTTCAGTTGGTCGATGCCGTGACGGCGCGTGTACTGGAGGAAGGACTCCCGAGGGTAGCGGTGTTTTGTGTAGGCGTTGAAGAGGTTTTCCATGACCGGGACGAGATCGGGAAAGCGGATTGTGGAGATGAGTTCCCGACCGAGGCCCTGGCGGTTGTCACTGCCGCCGCCGACCAGTACCTGGTAGCCTTCTTCGCCGCCAACCTTTGTGCCGAGAAGGCCGATGTCTCCGATGTAGTGTTGCGCGCAGGAGTGTGGGCAGCCGGTGACGTGGAGGTTGAGCGGCTGGTCGATCTTGAAGAGGCTGTCGAGATGGTGAGAGAGTTGAAGCGCGTGGGCCTTTGTATCGGTCGCTGAGAAGCGGCAGCCCTTGTTGCCGGTGCAGGCGATGGTGGCCGCGGCGAAGGTGCCGGCGGAGTCGGAGAGACCAGCGGCGGCGAGCGCCTGTTGCACGGTTTCGATCTTGTCAGTGGGAATGTTCGGCAGGATGAGATTTTGCCAGACGGTCAGGCGGATCTCTCCGGAACCGAAGCGATCGGCGATATCGGCGACGGAGCGCATCTGGGCGACGGTGAGGCGGCCGACGGGGACGGCGACGCCGATGTAGTGAAGGCCGGGATGCTTTTGCGCGTGGATGCCGAGATGGCCGCGGGGATCGACGGGCATGTGGGGGTCGCACTCCGAGATGGGCAGACGCAGTAAAGGGAAGGCGAGACGCTTTTCGGTCTCTTCGAGAAACCTGTCCACGCCCCAGCGATCGATGAGGTATTTGAGGCGCGCCTTCTTGCGATCGGTGCGGTCGCCGTTGTCGTTGAAGACGCGAATCATGGCGGCGGCGACGGCGACGGTCTGGTCGGGCGTGAGCAGAAGGCCGCAGTCCGCGGCGAACTGGCGATGACCGGTGATGCCGCAGAGTTGCACGCGGAAGTAGATACCAGCAGGCACGCTGCGGCCTTCGGGGACGCGGGTGGCGATTAAGGCGATGTCGTTCGTGTCGGCAACGACGCTGATGGCGGCGCCGCTGTCAAAGGCGACGTTGAACTTGCGAGGGAGACCGTAGAGATCTCGCGAGTTGAGGATGTAGAAGTTCAGTGCCTGGGCGAGCGGAGCGACGTCGAAGAGCTCGTGAGGATCAAGTCCGCTGGTTGGAGTTGCGGTGATGTTGCGGATGTTGTCTGCGCCGGAGCCGCGCGAGCTCATGCCGAGGCTTTGGACTTTCATGAGAACGCGCAGGATGTCTTTGGGCTGGAATTGGCGGATCTGGATGTTGCTGCGCGTCGTGATGTGGGCTTCGCGTGCCCCCCAGTCTTCGGCCATCTCGGAGAGGCCGCGCATCTGGTGCGAGGTGAGAATACTGCCGGGCGTGCGCAGGCGCAGCATGAAGGAGTCCTGCGCGGGCGCCACATAGAAGAGGCCGTGGAACTTGAAGCGAAAGACGTCGCCGTCCTCAGGGAAGCGGTTTTCGCCGGCGTGTGCGAGCAGCTTCTCCCAGATTTCAAGGGGGTCTTCTTCGAACTTCCAGCGCTCTTCCTTGCACAGGTCTTCGACCGGAGTGCCGAAGTAGGTTTGGGCAGCGAGATTCGCGGCGCCGGAGGACGGGTCCGCAGTGAGCAATCCGTCGGGCGTGTGTCCGGTGAAGAAGGTGTTGCCGCGTTTGGCGGCCGCGAGGAGAAAGCCTTCGAGGTACTCCTTTTGTTCGAGCGTGAAGGTGTCCTGTAGCTCTTTTGGGACCAGACTGAGGGACGTTGCCATGCTTCCGATTCCTCCAGGCGAAGACGCCATCGCGATTCCGCTGTAGCTAAGAGGCGCTAACAGCAGAGGCCAACGCATCGTGCGCGGCAATGTGGCTCGTCCTGGAGCAATGATGGAGCGCTGATTGGAACGTTCGGCGTCGGGCGGGGACGACCGCGTGTGAAGAGTGGCACAGCAAGGTGCCGTGCAACGCGCAACCACTATGGTTCGTGGTGAGTTGCCTTGAGTGAAGGATAATGTGGCTGGCGTCTGAAAACAAGAGTTAACCGGGGTCCTGTTGTTCGTGCGGAGTTTAAAAAGCGCCAAGCTGCCGGCGGCCAAATCTTAATACCAGTTGAAATTGGCGCGGGCAGTATGTTATTGCTCAGGTGAACAACAGCTCCCAAAGACACCGCGCTGTGTCTGCTGTTTGATCCAGAGTGATCTCATCTGCTCTCCGCTGAGCAACCCAGACAACAAAAGTTCGAAACGGGTAACTAGCCCGAGTGCGAACGTGTCTGCGCTCCACAACTCAATCAGGATGAGGTGACGTCAGATGGATTACATCAGGCCTACAGAGGTTGCAAGGAGCTTTTTGGATGCGGCGGAGACGAAATCGCAGTTGCCCGTAGGCCAGCTGCTGATGCGCGGAGCTCTTTCCGGAGCTTTGCTCGGATTTGCAACGACCGTCGCGTTCACGGCTACATCGCAGGGATTGCCCCCCATCGTTGGCGCGATGCTCTTTCCGGTCGGCTTCGCGATGATCATTGTCCTGGGCCTTGAACTTGTGACTGGGAGCTTCGCCATGCTGCCGGCCGCGTTCCTCGCGCGCAAGGTCGGTCTGGCGAAGATGGTGACCAATCTGGCGTGGGTGTTTGTGGGGAATCTGCTGGGCAGCCTGCTGTATGCGTGGATGTATGCTGAGGTGCAGACTCAGTTCCATCGCGTGCCAGTGGCGGGAGCGGGAGCGCTAATCGTAGCGGCGGCGCAGGCCAAGACGCTGGGCTATCAGAAGCTCGGGATGACGGGGATGGAGCTCTCCGTGGTGAAGGCCATGCTGTGCAATTGGATGGTTTGCATGGGAGTGGTGATGGGACTTACGTCGCGGTCGACGCTGGGCAAGATTGCAGCCTGCTGGCTTCCGATCTTTACCTTCTTCTCGCTGGGTTTCGAGCACTCGGTTGTGAATATGTTTGTGATTCCGGCGGGAATGTGGATGGGTGCTCCTCTTTCGGCCCGTGCGTGGTGGCTGTGGAATCAGATACCTGTGACGCTAGGCAATTTCGTTGGTGGAGTGCTGTTCGTCG
>DATJSM010000007.1:0-123810 GCA_035504135.1 Candidatus Aquilonibacter sp.
AGCGCCGAGGAGTAGTAGGGGTGCACGATCCCCTTCGAGAAGTCGAGCGTCAGCATCTCGATCAGGAACCACCCGCCGAGCACGAGCAGCGCCGCGAAGGCGCGGTCGCGTCGCCGGCGGACGAGGACGACGAGCAGCGCGATCGCGCCGAGCACCGCCAGCGGGACATCCCAGCCGGCCTGGTCTCCCAGGCCCTTGCCGAAGATCCGCACCGGGCTCAGCGTCGAGCTCGCGAACGGCACGACCCCGGCTCGCGGCCGCCCGTGGTGAGCCGGGCTGGACCCCGTCGCCGTCGGCTGCGTCGGCATCGTCGGCGTCGCGGAGCGAGGCGCGCGGTGGGCGTGGGAGCGCGCGTGGATGTAGGCGGTGTCGATCGCGCTGACGCTCAACCGCGTGTCGATTCCCGGGCGTACGAGCGGCGGCTGCGCCGCCGCCGGCGTCCTGTGCGTGTCGTTCGGCCCCCCCTGCTGGCCGCCGACGCGGCCGAAGCCGTTGTAGCCGAAGATCAGCTGCGTCTCGGTGTTCTTGAACGTCGATCCTACGAACGGCCGCTGCGAGGCCGGCGTGAGGTCGACGGCCGCCGACCACGACGCGCAGACCACGACCATCGCCACCCCGGCGACCGTCAGCTGCAGCACGCGCCGGCGCAGCGAGACCGGCGCGCAGATGAGGTAGGCGACGCCGATCCCGGGGACGCACAGGAGCGCCGCCAGCGCCTTCGTGTTGAAGGCCAGGCCAACGATCAGCGCGCACAGCAGCAGACGCCAGAGGCGGCCGGTCTCGATCGCCGTCAGGCCCGCCCAGCAGGCGCAGAGCATCAGCAGGATCAGCAGCGGGTCGACGCCGTTGTCGCGCGAGACCGCGACGAACGAGGGGAAGACGGCGAGGGTGAACGCGCTGATCAGCCCCGCGGTGACGCCGAAGCGCGGAGCGACGACCCAGTAGATCACCGCGACCGCGACGACCGCGCAGATCCCCTCGGGGATCAGCAGGCTGAGCGGGTGGAAGCCGAAGACCTTCGCGCTGAGCGCCTCGAGCCAGAGCGCGAGCGGCGGCTTGTCGACGGTGATCAGGCCGTTGGGATCGGCCGACACGAAGAAGAAGTTGTGCAGCGACCGCAACATCGACTTGACCGCGGCCGAGTAGTAGATGTTGGCGTAGCCGTTCTGCGCGAGCTTGACGAACTCGAGCAGCCCGCTCAGCACCAGGATCCCCGCAAGGGCTCCGTGCTCGCGACGCAGCGGCCAGACCCGCGAGCGCGTGCGTACGCTCTCGGGCAGCGCCGCGGCTGTCGGTGTCATCGAGGCCATTTCCGGTGTCGCGCGCGCGTCCGACTCTCCGTGCCGGCGCGGCAGCCGAAGCAGGGTAGCCGCCGAACGGTCAACGTGCGCTTAAGACACCGTTAGGCAGAGCGAGCAGGCCCCGTCAGGCGGTGAAGCTCGCCTCGGTGGCGGCGCGAACCTCCTCGAGCGTGACGCCGTCCTGACACTCGACGAGCACCATCCCCCCGCCGGGCGGGAAGTCGAAGACCGCGAGATCGGTGATCAGCCGGTCCACGACCCCGCGGCCGGTCAGCGGCAGCGTGCACTCGCGGCGGACCTTCGAGGTGCCCTCGCGAGTCAGGTGCTCCATCATCACGACGACTCGCCTGGCGCCGCTGACGAGGTCCATCGCCCCGCCCATTCCCTTGATCATCTTGCCGGGGACCATCCAGTTGGCCAGATCGCCGTCCTGGGAGACCTCCATGCCGCCGAGCATCGCGAGATCGATGTGGCCGCCGCGGATCATCGCGAAGGAGTCTGCGGAGGAGAAGATCGACGCGCCGGGCAGGAAGGTGACCGTCTCCTTGCCGGCGTTGATGAGGTCGGCGTCGACTTCGGAATCGAGCGGGTAGGGCCCCATGCCCAGCAGCCCATTTTCGGACTGGAAGACGACGGTCATACCGGCCGGAATGCAGCCGGCGCAGAGGGTGGGCATGCCGATGCCGAGGTTGACGTAGAAGCCGTCCTGGAGCTCGCGGGCGGCGCGCTCGGCCATCTGGTTTCGTGTCCATCCTTGAATGGGCATCAGGCGTTCTCCTTTCTGGTCGTGCGCCGCTCGATGCGTTTTTCGGGGTGGGGATTGTGGACGAGTCTCTGCACGAAGATGCCGGGCGTGTGAATCTGGTCGGGATCGAGCTCTCCGGGCTGGACGATGACCTCGGCCTCGGCGACGGTGATACGGCCGCAGGTGGCGGCGTTGGGGTTGAAGTTGCGTGCGGTGCGGCGATAGACGAGGTTTCCGTGGGTATCGGCTTTCCACGCCTTGACGAGGGCGAGATCGGCGTTGATGGCGCGTTCGAGGAGATACTGGTGGCCGTCGAACTCGCGCACCTCTTTGCCTTTCGCGACGTCGGTGCCGACGCCGGTGCGGGTGTAGAAGCCGGGGATGCCGGCGCCTCCGGCGCGCATGCGTTCGGCGAGCGTACCTTGCGGGGCGAACTCGACTTCGACCTCGCCAGCGAGGAACTGGCGCTCGAACTCGGCGTTTTCACCGACGTAAGAGGAAATCATCTTGCGGATCTGGCGGGACTCGAGAAGCACGCCGAGTCCCCAGCCGTCGACGCCGGCGTTGTTGGAAGCGACGGTGAGGTTGCGAACGCCGGATGCTTTGAGAGCGGCGATGAGAGCTTCGGGGATACCGCAAAGGCCGAAGCCTCCGACGGCCACAAGCATGCCGTCGCGGACGATGTCCGCGAGCGCGGCATCGGCGCTGGGGAAGAGCTTGTTCATGCGATGGCTGGTGGTATTTGCACTCCGCGCCACTATGCCGCACCGTCGGCAGGGATGGCAAATCGCGGGCTTGTTGCATCTCCGGAAGCGAACCCGGCCGATGTACTATTTCTGTCGATGAATCGGACTGTATTTCGAGCTGCATTTTTCCCTGTTCTCGTTTGTGCGCTTGCCAGCTCTCGCGTTGCATCTGGCCAGACCGGGGACATCCCGGAGAACTCCCCGACGTTCGAAGCTGCCACCGTTAGGCCGCCCGATCCGGCTGCTCCTTTTCGCAAGGCGGGATTCTACGGTGAACCTGGAGGGCGAGTGTTCTTCGGTGGGACCGTCATGATGCTGATTCACTATGCTTTCAACCTCCAGAAGTATCAGATCACCGGAGGGCCGGGATGGGTCGATTCGCAGTGGTTTGAGGTTAACGCCGTCCCCCCGGATTCATCGTCTTCACGGGCGATCAAGGTACGAAATGCGGAACCTGAGTCTGATCAGCGCCTCATGCTCCAGAGTCTGCTGCGCGACCGGTTCGGATTCAAGTTTCACTTCGAGTCGAAGCAAGGCGAGGTTTACATCCTAACTCGTGGCCGCAAGTCGCTTGAACTCGAGCCGCCAAAAGATCCGACTGCTGATCCTCGGGCCATCATCGTGTGGAAGACAAACAACATTTTCGATGGGGAAGCAGTGGGCACTAACACCACCGTTGGATACCTTGCGCAAACGCTAAGCCGGTGGCTTCGGCTTCCGGTTCTGGACCAAACGGGCGTTGCCGGTTCGTACGACTTTTATCTGCCGCCGACCGACCCTGACAACCACGACCCGGTCGCTGCGACTCTCGGCGTCGTCAGCCGTCTCGGGCTCACTATCAAGCGCGGCCGGGGTCCGATCCAGACTCTCGTTATCGACCATGTCGAACAACCGTCAGAGAATTAATGGGGAACAAAGACGGGCACGGAAAGACGCATTCATTTACCTCATGTTCGTGAAGAGCATTTAATGGTGGTGAGAGCTGTTTGTGTTGCACCGGGGGTGCAGCAGTTCTTTGTGGTAGAGGCATGAAACGGAATCTCTTTTTCCAGATCGTCGTGCGGGTCATCGTGGCAGCCGCTTTGCTGAGTGCGGCGTTGCTTCTGGCGCATGGTGTATGGGTCGCGGTATGTGCAGGAGTAATCGTTTCGCTGTTGCTCGCGGCGAGTGCGTACAGGCTTTCGCGGCAGGATGATGCGGTTCTGGAAGCAGCGGTCAATGCGCTGGCGGAGGGGCGGGAGATCGAACTGGAGCCGGCGCTGAGCGAGAACGACAGGCTGGCGGCCACGATCCGCTCGGCGAGCGATGAGATTCAGCGAAGTTTTGCGATGAGCGCGGAGCGGCGCGAGAAGCTTGAGGCGCTGTTGGACTCGATGCAGGACGCGGTGACCTCGGTGGATGCGGCGGGGCGCATCATCTGGGCGAACAAGGCGATGCAGCGGCTGGTGGTGGACTCGTTCGGCTCGGTGCGCGCGGGACACTCACTGGTGCAGACGATTCGCGCGCCGGAGGTGCTGGACTGCGTGCATGTGGCGTTGGAGACGAGGGAGTACTCGGAGCGCAGGCAGGTTTCGTTGCTGCCGGGAAGAGTGTTCTCGGTCAGTGTGTCTCCGATGCCGGAGGGCGGCGCGGTGGTTGTGTTACGCGACACGACCCGCATCGAGCAGGTGGAGCGCGCTCAGACAGAGTTCGTTGCGAATGTATCGCATGAGCTACGCACACCGCTGACGAGCATTCAGGGATATGCGGAGATGTTGCTGGATGGTGAAGGCTCTCCGCTGCCGGCGGCCTCGGAACATGAGTTCCTGGAAGCGATCTTGAAGAGCGCGAGGCGAATGTCGCGGCTGACCGATGATCTGCTGGCGCTGGCCCGCGTGGAGTCGGGCGAACAGAAGCTGGACCCGCGGCCGGTGGCGGTGACGGCGCTGGTGCGCGAGACCGAGGCGGCGGTGGCCGGGGTTGTGAAAGAGAAAGGCGGGACGCTCGAGGTCGATGTATTGACTGAAGGCGAGGCGCTGGCCGACTCGGATGCCGTCGTCCAGATTTTGGGAAACCTTATTGAGAATGCGCTGAACTATGGACGCGGCTCGAGCGCAGCGCGCGTGCAGCTGACGGTAGAGATAAGTCCTCTCCAGCCGCAGGAGGTTCGGTTTTGCGTTCGCGATTTCGGCGGAGGAATCGCGTGGGAGCACCTGGGACGTTTGTTCGAGCGTTTTTATCGCGCCGATAAGGCGAGATCGCGGGAATCGGGTGGGACCGGGCTGGGGTTGGCGATTGCGAAACACCTCGTAGAGGCGCAGCGAGGACGAATCTGGGTGGAGAGCGAGCTGGGCCGCGGCAGCAGCTTTTATTTCACGCTGCCCAGCGCCGCGGGGGCGAATGCGTCGATGCCCGAAGAGAATCTTCCGCTGCCGCTCACTCCATGACGAAAGCCATGGGTTGAGCGCGACGCGAGCTTGCCAGGACGCGGTTCGCCGTCGTCCCGCTTAATCATCCTGAATCCCGCGTGTTTTTACCGTCCGTTCGCAGTTCATTCTCCGTGTGTTTACACCGGCTTGCGAGAGTGGGAGGCAACGGACAATGTGCAAGGAAGCCTGCAGCGCCGACAAGCAAGCGCGCTGCGTGTACCTTAGCCGCGCCCGTCAGGGGATTCATGAGATCAGCAAGAATTTGGACAGCGCTGCTCGTTGCCGCGCTTGTTTCCGGGAGTATCCCGGCTCGAGGCATCTTCGCCCAGACATCGCATAAGACCAAAGAACACAAAGAGACCCCGACCGAGCGCGAGATTCGCGAGCTGCAGGAGCAATTGAAGGCGCAGCAGGACCAGATCGACCAACTGAAGTCTCTGCTGACGAACCGTGACCAGCAGGTGACGCAGGCGCAGCAGGTGGCAAGCACGGCACAGAGCCAGGCCGAGGCTGCGATGACTGCAGCCAACCAGGCAGCGCAGGCAGCCAGCTCAGCGCAGAGCCAGGCGCGGGCGCTGGAAAGCACAGTGAACGACGTGAAGACGACGAGCGCCGGCCTGCAGGAGACGGTAATCAAGAACCAGGCCGACATGAAGGACGAGATCGAGCACCCGGCTCAGCTGCACTACAAGGGCGTGACGATCACACCGGTCGCCTTCTTCGCGTTTGAAGGTGTCTGGCGTCAACACACGCTGAATTCCGGAATCAATACGCCGTTCAACAGCATTCCGTTCAATAGCGCGACGGAGTATCAAGCCACGGAGTTGAACTTCTCCGGACGTCAGAGCCGCATCGGCGCGCTCTTCCAGGCGGATGCGGGCAACTTTACGCTGAGCGGCTACGACGAGATGGACTTTCTGGGCACAGGCACGAGCTCGAACAACAATCAGTCGAACAGCTATGTTTTGCGGCAGCGCCAGATATGGGGTAAGGCGGAGACAAAGAGCGGCTTTGCTGTGACAGGCGGCCAGATGTGGTCGCTGGTGACTGAGGACAAGGTGGGTACGGATGCGCGGACCGAGGTTCTGCCGCAGACCATCGATCCGCAGTACATGGTCGGCTTCAACTGGACGCGGCAGCCGGAGATACGCTTCCAGCAGCGCTTCGGCGACTTCGAGACAGGCGCATTTACTGCGGCCCTTTCGCTGGAGCAGGCACAGATCACGGGCTTTACGGCGTCGGGATCGGTTCCGGTCGACTACTTCTTCGGCGGACCGGGGCAGAATGGCGGCTTGTACAACGCGGCGGGCAATATCGGCACTTCGGGTGGGTCGCTGACCACGTACGCGAACAATGTTCTGCCGGATATCGTGATCAAGGGAGCCCTCGACGCACCGAGGGTTCATGCTGAGATCGGCGGCCTGGCGCGCTTCCTGCGCGATTACTATCTGCCCGTGACCGGCGTGACCGGAACGGCCTCGGCTCCTGTCTATGCATATGGCTCAACATATGAGAGCCACACTAGCCCGACGGGCGGCGTGTTCGGCAGCGTTCGGGTGACTCCGGACAAGTACCTCAGCGTGGGTTTGCAGCTGATGGCGGGCCAGGGTGTTGGCCGGTACGGTTCGGCGCAGCTCGCGGATGCGACGCTTCGTCCGGATGAGACGCTGGAGCCAATCCGCAACTACCACGGCCTGTTCGGTATTGAGACGCACCCGGCGAAGAAGTTCGACATCTTCGGCTACTACGGCGGCGAGTATGCGCAGCGGACGGTGTACACGAATGCGGTGGGCTCGCTGATCGGCTACGGTCCGCAGAACCTGAATGATGGCGGCTGCTACAACGCTGCCGGCGCTCCCGGAACGACGCCAAGCGCCGGTTCGGGCGGGTCCATCTCGGCTTCGAGCTGTGCGTCTCCGACACGGTATATTCAGGAGCCGATGTTCGGGTTCATTTATCGGGCGGTGAACGATCCCCGGTATGGGCGGCTGCAGTACTCGTTTACATACAGCTATCTGAAGCGGGGTTTGTGGTCCGGCGTAGGAAGCTCGACGACGCCTGCGGCTCCTTCGACTAACGACAGCATGCTGCACTGGCAGATGCGCTACTACATTCCGTAAGGAAGGCCTTCTTGCAGCAGGCTGGACACTCTGCCGCAAGATGGCGTCCTAGGGTATGACGGCCCAAGGGCAGAGGAACTATAACCGGCGCTTTGAGATTTGAGCGCCGCACGACTGGAGGATTCAAGGTGAGATTGAAATTTGTAGCTGCTACCGTGATCGCATTCCTGACGACCGGCGCGTGGGCTCAGGACATCAACGGCGCGGGGGCGACCTTCCCCAACCCGATCTATTCGCGCTGGTTCAGCGAGTATGCGCAGCAGCATCCGAGTGTGCACATCAACTATCAGTCGGTGGGATCGGGCGCCGGCATTCGCCAGGTGACGGAGAAGACCGTGGACTTTGGCGCTTCAGACGGCCCGATGACGGACCAGCAACTGGCAGAGGCCGCAAAAAACGGCGTGAAGATCATTCACCTTCCGACTGTGCTGGGCGCGGTGGTTCCGGTGTACAACATTCCGGGCGTGAGCCAGGACCTGCACTTTGCGCCGGAGGTGATCGCCGGCATTTATCTGGGCAAGATTCAGTATTGGGACGACGGCAACATCGAGCACGACAACCCGGGCGTTAAGCTGCCGCACAATCGCATCCTGCCGGTGTACCGCTCGGATGGATCGGGAACGAACTACATCTTCACCGATTTTCTGTCGAAGGTGGTGCCGCTGTTCCGGCAAGAGGTTGGTAAGGGAACCTCGGTGAAGTGGCCGATTGGTATAGGGCAAAAGGGCAATGAAGGCGTGGCAGGTATGGTGCGGAGCACGCCGAACACCTTCGGATACGTGGAGCTGATCTATGCGTTGCAGAACCATATGACGTTCGGACTGGTGCGGAATGCAGCGGGCAAATACCTGAAGGCCTCCACCGCGGGCGTGACGGCAGCGGCAGCGGGCGCGGCGAAGAACATGCCGGCGGACTATCGCGTATCGATTACAAACGCGCCCGGAGCCGATGCCTATCCAATCTCGTCATTCACGTGGCTGCTGATTCCGCAGCACTGGAACGATCATGCCAAGGGTCAGGCGATGGTCGGTTTTCTTAACTGGATGCTGGACCACGGCGAGGCCGAGGCAAGCAGCATGAGTTACGCTCCATTACCGGCGTCGGTGGTTGCGATGGAACGCAAGACCATCAAGGAAATCACCTACTAACAGGCTGAAAAGCCGCCGGATGGGTGTGTCCGGCGGCTTCTTGGCGATGGCGCATTTACAGTCCTTTCACAATCTGCCCCTACCCTCTAAAGGGCACGAACCCTTATGACGCAATCCAGCCCAGTCAGCCTGCCGCCGCCTGTGGTTTCATCGGCGCCGGCATCCTCTGAACAGCCGAACCCTGTAACGCCCCCGCCCTCCGAGATCCGGCGTTTTCTGCAGGCGCGCAGCTCGGGACGGTGGGCCGACGGCAGCTTCGGCGGGTTGATGCTGATGGCCGCCCTGAGCATCTTCGTCATCGTGGCGCTGATTCTGTGGGTGCTGATCCATGACTCGCAGATGTCGATCCATGCTTTTGGATGGAAGTTCTTCAAGGGATCGAACTGGGACCCGGTGAATGGAAGCTTCGGGGCGCTGCCGTTTATTTACGGGACGGTAGTTTCGTCGTTCCTGGCACTGCTGATGGCGGTGCCGCTCGCTTTGTGCGTGGCCTTCTTCGTGATCGACATCTGTCCTCCGCGGCTGCGGGGGCCGATTGCATTCCTGACGGAGCTGCTGGCTGCGATTCCGAGCGTGGTGTATGGTCTTTGGGCACTGGTGGTCCTGGTGCCGATTGTTCGTGATCAGGCTGGACCGGTGATGGAGAAATACCTGGGTTGGACGGGGTTGTTTGCGGAGCCGAACTTCGGCGTCGGCATGTTTACGGCGAGCGTGGTGCTCGCGATCATGATCTTTCCAATCATCTGCTCGATCAGCCGCGACGTGATGAAGGCGGTGCCCATTCATCAGCGCGAGGCTGCACTGGCGCTGGGCGCCACGCGCTGGGAGATGCTGCGCATCGGCGTGTTGCGCAATGCGCGGATTGGCATTGTAGGCGCGGTGATTCTCGGGCTGGGACGCGCACTGGGCGAGACGATTGCCGTCACAATGGTGATCGGCAACCACCCCGACATCCTCAAGAATCTGTTCAGCCCGGCATACACGCTGGCCAGCGTGATTGCGAATGAGTTTACGGAGGCCACGGGCGACCTCTACGTGAGCGCCCTGATCGAGATCGGTTTGGCGCTGTTCCTGGTGACAATTGTGGTGAATGCGATTGCGCGGATGCTGGTATGGGCGGTGACACGCGGGCAGTCGGCGAGGGTCGCATGACAAGAGCATTGCCGGAGCGGTCGGCGCATCTTGAGCGGGCCATTCGTATACGCCGTTCGCTCACGAATCATCTTGTGACGGGGCTGGCGATCCTGAGCACAATGATTGTGCTGGTGCCGCTGGTCGCAATTCTCGGGTACCTGATCTACAAGGGCGCGAGCTCGCTGAACCTTGCATTCTTCACGCATATCCCTGCGCCGGTGGGAGAGCCGGGCGGCGGCATGGCGAACTGTATCGTTGGTTCGGGAATCATCCTCGCAGTAGCGAGCGTGATTGGTGTGCCGCTGGGAATCGCCGCTGGCGTGTACCTGGCCGAGTATGGCCGCGGAGGCTGGATGGGAACGGCCGTTCGCTTCACGGCAGATGTGTTGAATGGCGTACCGTCCATCGTGATGGGCATCGCAGCGTATGGGCTGATCGTGGTGCATTACAAGTTTTCGGCGCTGGCTGGTGGTGTGGCGCTGGCCATCATGATGGTACCGACGATTGCGCGCACGACGGAAGAGATGCTGGCGACGGTGCCGCATATGTTACGCGAGGCCGCGCTGGGGCTGGGAATTCCGAAGTGGCGAACGATCCTTTCAGTCAGTCTGCGCACGGCGACGCCGGGCATCATCACGGGATGCATGCTGGCGTTTGCGCGCGTCGCGGGCGAAACGGCGCCACTGCTGTTCACGGCGTTCGGCAATAACTTTTGGAGCTTTAAACTGACGCAGCCGATGGCCGCGCTACCGCTGCAGATTTACGTTTACGCGCTCTCCCCATATGACGAGTGGCACAGACTGGCGTGGGCGGCCGCGCTGGTGCTGATTGTTCTGATTATGCTGTCGGTAACGCTGGTACGGTTGTACGCGAGTCGCGGCACGATTAAGGGAGGACACTGAGTGGGTGTCGACATTCGCGTTGAGAATTTGAACGCGTGGTACGGTCCGGTGCACACGCTGAAGGATGTGAGCCTGCACATCCGGGCGAACCAGTGCACGGCGCTGATCGGCCCTTCGGGCTGCGGCAAATCGACCTTTGTGCGCTGTCTGAACCGGATGCATGAGACCAATCCCATCGCGCGCGCAGAGGGCTCGGTGCGCATGGGCGAGCTCGATGTCTATCATGATGCGTCGCCGGTGGAGATCCGACGCCGCGTGGGGATGGTGTTTCAGCGGCCGAATCCGTTTCCCTCAATGACGATCTATGACAACGTTGCAAGCGGGCTGAAGCTGAACGGATATCGCAAGCGTCGCGTACTCGATGAGGTCGTGGAGCGCTCGCTTAAGCAGGCGGCTCTGTGGGACGAAGTCAAAGACGACCTGAAGAAGAAGTCCGGCGCGAGCTTGTCCGGCGGACAGCAGCAGCGGCTCTGTATTGCGCGTGCGCTGGCGGTCGATCCGGAGGTGTTGCTGATGGATGAGCCGGCGAGCGCACTCGATCCGGTTTCGACGGCTAAGATTGAAGACCTGATCTTTGAACTAAAGAGCCAGTACACGATCGTCATCGTGACGCACAATATGCAGCAGGCCGCGCGGGTGGCGGAGCGGACGGGATTTTTTCTGATGGGCCGGCTGGTTGAGTTTGACGCGACGGACAAGCTCTTTACCAACCCCTCCGACAAGCGGACGGAGGATTACATCACGGGGAGGTTTGGCTGATGCGTATCAAATTTCAGCAGAAGCTCGACGAGTTGAAGGAACGGCTGCTGGTGATGGCCGGGCTTGTGGAGCAGGCGATTCAGCGGGCGACCGAAGCCTACTCCTCGCGCGATATGGATTTGTGTGAGTTGGTCTCGCTGTCGGAACCGGCGGTTAATCGGATGGAGCATGAGATCGATCAGCTGGCGCTCGATCTGCTGGCGATGGAGCAGCCGATGGCGGTAGATTTGCGCTTCATTCTCGCGGTGATTCGCATCAATGCGGACCTGGAGCGTGTGGGCGACCAGGCGGTGAACATTGCGAACCGGGTGAAGGACCTGGGAACGATGGCGGGGCAGGACCTGCCGGTCGATATTCCGAAGCTGGCGCAGCTCGCGACTGCGATGATTCGCAAGGCGCTGCAGTCATTCATTGAGGCAGACACGGAGATGGCGCAGTCTGTGCTCCTGCTGGATGACCAGGTGGACGAGCTGAATCGCGATGCTTTTCGCACGCTGGGCGGCCTGATCCAGCAGCATCCGGAACGGACGCCGGAGGCACTGAATGCGCTGGTGATCTCGCGCAACCTGGAGCGGGTGGGCGACCATGCGACCAACATTGCCGAAGATGTGATTTTCTGGGTGAGCGGCGCCGATGTGCGGCATCACTTCGGTGCTGCCATACCGGCCGCGGAAGGCACTGCGCAGTAACGGCCTCCATCGGAGTATGGCAAGCGATATAGTGCCGCTGTTCTATGTGAGCAGCGGTATTATTCTGGCATCGAGATGGCATAACTACGCTCATCGGTATAGACCGTACGTGGATTTTCGCCGCTCGCGTTCTCCGCGGGGCTTTTGTATCTTCTCGACGGCGTGCCGGGCCCGCTTCGCAAGATAGAGACGTCCGCTGATATGCGGGAGAGGAGCTTTCCATGAGGCAACGTTCCGAAAACTCTGAATTCACCATAAGCAGCCGGCGCAGCTTTCTGCGCTACGCGCTAGCCGCAGCCGCGACTCCGATCTTAACCGAGGCGCACTTCGCGCGCGCCGCGCAGATGAGGACAGCGGCCGATGGGCGTCCGGTGCCTCCCAGCCTCATCTTTCCTTCAATGCCGGCAGGAGCCGTACTGATCAACGCGAATGAGAACCCGCTGGGGCCATGCCAGGCGGCACGCGAACGCATTGCTGCGCTGACGCCGGCCGGCGGACGATATGACCTGTACGGCGAGGCGGATAAGCTCATCGAAACGTTTGCCTCGCAGCATCATCTGAAGCCGGACCATGTCGCCGTGTATGCCGGTTCTTCGGAGCCGTTGTTTTACACGGTGCTGGCTTTCACGTCGCCTTCGCGAAGCCTGGTGATTGCCGATCCGTCGTACGAGTGGGGCATGATGGCGGCAGGGGCGGCGGGAGCTCCGATTCATAAAATTCCGCTCACCGGGGAGTATGCGCATGATGTGAAGACGATGGTCTCGGCGGATCCAAACGCCGGCGTGATCTATATCTGCAATCCGAATAATCCGACGGGGACGCTGACGAGCAAGCAGAACATCGTCTGGGCTTTGGGCAACAAGCCCAGGGGTTCAGTGCTGCTGGTGGATGAGGCGTACATCCACTTCGCGGACGCGCCGGATGTGCTGGATCTTGTGGCGGCGGACAAAGATATCGTGGTGCTGCGAACGTTCTCGAAGGTCTACGGTATGGCGGGATTGCGGTGTGGACTTGCGCTGGCGCGGCCGGATCTGCTGGCGAAGCTGAGAATGTTTGGGGAGAATTTTATGCCGATCCTAGGGACGGGGCCCGCGAACGCATCGTTGCTTGACGCGGAGGTTGTGCCAACGAGGAAGAAGATCATCGGCGATACGCGGCGGGAGACCATTGCGTGGCTGCGGCAGAAAGGCTACAAGGTGATCGGCGAGTCGCAGTCGAACTGTTTCATGATCGACACGGGACGCGACGGGCGCAGCGTGATGGCTGCGATGCAGCAGAAGAATATCTTCATCGGGCGCACGTGGCCGGTGTGGCCCAACGCAGTGCGCATCACGGTTGGAACACCGGAGGAGATGGCGAAGTTCCGCACGGCATTCAAAGAGGTAATGGATGCGCCGCCGGTCGCAGCTCCCGCGCCATCGCAGTCCGCGATGGCCGACGGAGTTCGTCCGCCACGATTCACAAGAGCGTTCTACGACTAAGCTTCTGCCGGCAATTGACGGGCGAGGCGTGCAGATTTAACGCGGTCGGAGATCAGACTCACGGCTCGCCGACCGCTGAGCGCAGCGCCCTCCTGCCAGCCGACGATGTGACTGACGTGGTCGCCGGCGAAGTAGATGGGACCATCAGGTTCGAGCAGGGTCTGGTATCCGATTCGATTAAACGGGTGGCCATATGGCGTTCGCCCGTTATGCAGGGCGGGCGTGTCATTCGATTCCTCGTCCTGCAAGGGACCGTAGCTGTTGATCCAGGCGCCTTGGTTGAATGGGATTAAACCCCAGTTGACGTAGACGGGCTTTTCGATCTCTTTGCCGTGGCCCGGGTGCAGCCGCTCAACGGATTTACGGCTGGCCGCGAGTTTGTCTGCGAAGCTGAGGGCGGCGAAGTCGTGTGTTGTATCGAAGCCATAGCCGCTGACGAGCACGCCGCGGTCGGAAAACATTCCGCCGGAGGGCAGCCAGATCGGGCTCAGACCGAAGTTGCAGAACTCGAGACCGCCATAGATGTTGTAGTCCTGCTCCCAGAAGCGGCGGCTCTCCCATGCCACCTTATACGCGGCGGCATAGCTGCACTCGTCGACGACCTTCTTGTAGGGCGCGCTGAGATCGTTGGGGATCTTGCGAAGCAGAACGAGCGGAAGTGTGCAGATGCAATATTCGGCGTCAACGGTGGCCGACGAGTTCTTGTGGGTGTAGGTGACGCGCACGCCGGAGCTGGACTTGCGAATCTCGGTCACAGGCGCGTCGTAGAGAACGATGCTGCCGAGTGACTTTGCGAATGCGTAAGGGATGCGGTCCATGCCGCCGACGGGCTGGAACATGGTCGCCTGCATGTCGAAGGCTTCGTCGAATAGCATGCCCTGCCAAAAGTCTTCGCAGAGCAGCGTGTGCAGATCGACGGGTTTGCTGAGCACGCCTGGGTCTTCTACGGAAGGTGGTCTGAGGAATCCGGCGCGGTCGCTGCCTGCATATTTGCCGGCCTCATCGAGCGGGCCATAAATACGAAGGAAGGAAAGCATTCGGTCACGATCGTCCGCTGTGAGCTCCTGATCGAGCGCGCCCTGCTGCACGCATTTCGCAAGCAGCTCACTGACGTAGCCGCGCGTGTCGTTTTCGGCCTGTCGCATGACAACAGGTTTGCCGCCGTTGGCCTCGTCGTTCTGCAAAAATGCTGAGCGGCTCATGTTCACTTCCACCTGCATCTCGATGCCAAGCTTGCGGCAGTAGCCGAGAATAGTGGGGTGGCTCGATGGAAGGCGTGCCGGGCCGAAGTTCTGGTACTGGCCGTCGCTCCATTCGCAGCGCTGCGTTGTGCCGTCGGTGAACTCGACGCTATCGCCGTTGCGTACGGTCCAATTGCGTCCGCCGGGACGATTGCGGGCTTCGAGCACCATGCAGTTGTAGCCGAGGGCCCGCAGTTCATAAGCGGCGACGAGGCCGGCAATGCCCGCGCCAAGCACAATTACGCGCACACCTTTGCCGGAGCCCGGCACCGCGAGCGGAGCTGCGTCTGCGCGACTCGGTTGCAGCAGACCGAGACCCTGCATCGTCAGAAACGCTGCGCTGTAGCCGCCGGCGTGGCCGACTTTCAGAAGAAAATCACGTCTCGACAAGCCCATCGATGGCGCCGTCCTTTCGCGTCTCATCGTGCATTGCAAGGCAGCAGCGAGCGGCGGGCTCGCAAACAAGGTAGAAGGCTTGTTCACTACAGTAACGCAGCATTTCGCATTACGTGGCGACGAAATTCGCGTAAGCCGCATCGAGGGGCTGCTGCGTATACTTCCCTTGCGTGTGTGCTGCTTTTCGAACTCGAGCGACGATGACGAACGCCGCGTACGCGGCTGAGTTGCCGAACTTCAAGACGCAGTGGGGGCGACGGCGCTGGCTGCTGCTGGCAGTCTTCATCACGTACAGCCTGGCCTATGTGGACCGCGCAAATTATGGGTTTGGCGCGGCGGCCGGCATGGCCAAGACGCTCGGCATAACCGGCGCAAAGAACTCGCTGCTCGGTGCACTGTTCTTTCTGGGCTATTTTCTCTTTCAGGTTCCGGGAATTATTGCGGCGCGCAGGTTCAGTTGCACGCGGCTGATTGCGGTGGCCCTGGTCTTGTGGGGAATGCTCGCGGCGCTGACTGGCGTGCTGCGCCAGTTCTGGTTGCTGGCCATCGATCGGCTGCTGCTCGGCGTGGCCGAGAGCATTATCTTTCCGGCACTGTTGCTTGTACTGACGCGTTGGTTCACGCGGGCGGACCGCTCCCGGGCCAACACGCTGCTGATGCTGGGCAATCCGGTTACGGTGCTCTGGATGTCTGCGATTACGGGATTTCTGATCGAGCGGTTCGGTTGGCAGCGGACGTTCATTCTCGAGGGCGTACCCTCCGTCATCTGGGCGATCGTGTGGGGGCTGTTCGTCCGCGAACATCCGACCGATGCCCGTTGGATGCCGAAGAAAGAGGCGGAGAGCGTCACAGCGCAACTCGCCGTGGAGCAGGCGGAATTACCTGCGTCCGCGCATGCAACGACCGCGACGCTGGCCGCAGCGTTGTTACGCAAGGATGTCATCGTTCTCGCGATTCAGTACTTTTGCTGGAGCTTCGGCGTGTACGGATTCGTGTTGTGGCTGCCTACGATTGTGCGCCAGGGAGCTTCGCTCACGATGGGGCGCACGGGACTTGTCTCCGCGGCGCCGTATCTGGTGGCGATTGCGTTGATGCTGGTTGTGTCGCAGATATCGGATCGCACACGGCGGCGGCGCGAGATGGTGTGGCCGTTCCTGCTGCTGTCTGGATTAGCGCTGACGGGTTCATTTCTCCTGGCGCCGCATGGCTTTGTGTGGGCGTATCTTTGCCTGCTGGTTGCCGCGGGTGGAATGTATGCGCCCTACGGTCCATTCTTCGCAATCATGCCAGAGCGCATTCCGAAGAACTATGTGGGCGAGGTGATGGCGCTGGTCAATAGCGCGGGAGCGCTGGGAGCTTTCGCCGGAGTGGATGTCGTCGGATGGTTGCGCGCCGCGACGGGAAGTGAGCGCGCCGGATATCTGATGATGTCGGCCTTTCTGGTTGTCTCCTCGTTGCTGATTGTGTGGTTGCCGGAGGCATCGGCGGGAGGCTCGCTGGAGGAGCCTGTCCATGCCTGAGCCTCTCGGAGCACGCGATGTTCTCGAAAGCGATGCCTCGCTCTTCGCTGATCTGCGAACGCACGCGAAGGGACCGGAGGGCTCGCTTCCGGTTACGCCGGAGATGCTGCTCACGCAACCATCCGGAAATCTGTTTGGTCTGTCGCAGGACGCCGGGATGGGTTGGGAACCGGCGCGGTTGTTGGATCCCGAGTTTCTCATCCTGAGCACGCATGGTGGACTGCGTGCGGCCGATGGAACGCCGATCGCGCTCGGGTTTCACACCGGTCATTGGGAGATTGGGCTGCTGGTTGCCGAAGCCGCGCGCGAGTTGCGCGGCCTGCATGCGATGCCGTTTGCCGGCGCGTGCACGGATCCTTGCGACGGACGCACGCAGGGAACGGAAGGGATGCTCGATTCGCTGCCGTATCGCAACGATGCGGCGATGGTGCTGCGCCGGCTGATGCGCTCGCTGCCACAGCGGCGCGGGGTGTTGGGCATTGCCACCTGCGACAAGGGGCTGCCGGCGATGATGATGGCGCTGGCGTCGAGTGGCGCGCTGCCCAGCGTGCTGGTGCCGGGCGGAGTCACATTGCTGCCGGATGAGGGGGAAGATGCGGGACGAGTGCAGACGATCGGCGCACGGTTTTCGCAGGGCGAGATTACGCAGGAGTACGCTGCCGAGGTCGGCTGCCGGGCTTGTGCGAGCCCGGGCGGCGGGTGTCAGTTTCTCGGCACCGCAGCGACGTCTCAGGTGGTGGGCGAGGCGCTCGGCTTGGCACTGCCGCACACGGCTCTTGCGCCTTCGGGCCAGCCGGTTTGGCTGGAAGCGGCGAAGCGTTCCGCTCGCGCGCTGCTGCGGCTGGTACAACTTGGGATTGGCACCCGCGAGGTGCTGACCGACGCGGCCTTGCGCAATGCGATGGTGGTGTACGCGGCATTTGGTGGATCGACGAACTTGCTGCTGCATGTGCCGGCGATTGCGCACGCGGCGGACCTGCGGCGCCCAACGCGACAAGACTGGGAGAGCGCCAATCGCGAGGTGCCGAGGATCGTTGACGCTCTGCCCAACGGGCCGCGCAACTTTGCCACGGTGCAGGTCTTTCTCGCCGGTGGCGTGCCGGAGGTGATGATGCATCTGCGCCGCGCCGGCCTGCTCGACACAAGTGTGAGAACAGTTAGTGGCGAAACTTTGGGGCAGAACCTGGATTGGTGGGAGCAGAGCGAGCGGCGTGCCGCGCTCAGACGACGTCTTTGCGAGGTTGATGGAGTGGATTCAGACGATGTGATTCTTTCGCCGGATCGTGCACGCCAGCGTGGCCTGACATCGACTGTATGTTTTCCACTGGGCAATCTTGCGCCGCAGGGCAGTGTGATGAAATGCACGGCGATTGATCCGTCGCTGATTGATGCGGAAAATTGCTATCAGCACGAGGGTCCGGCGAAGGTGTTCGTGACGGAAGCGGGCGCGATTGCGGCGATCAAGCGTGGCGAAGTCGGTCACGGGGACGTGCTGGTGCTGGTCTGCGGCGGTCCGCTCGGCGCGGGGATGCAGGAGATCTATCAAATCACTTCCGCGCTAAAGGCTCTGCCGTACTGCAAGCACGTCGCGGTGCTGACCGATGCGCGATTCAGTGGTGTCTCAACTGGAGCGTGCATCGGGCACATCTCACCGGAGGCGCTGGCCGGAGGACCGCTGGGGCGCGTGCGCGATGGAGATTGGATCGAGATTGTGATTGACCGCAACGCGCTGCATGGGACGGTGAATCTGGTGGGCCATGCAGAGGAGCGTTTCGGAGCTGAGGAAGGTACACGGCGACTCGAAGCGCGCACACCGCGCGAAGATCTTGCACCCCACCCGGCATTGCCGGCTGATACGCGATTGTGGGCGGCGCTCGTGCAGGCAAGCGGAGGCGTGTGGGGAGGCTGTGTGTATGACGCCGACGCGATCGCAGAACAACTCGCGCGCGGCGCTGTCAGGGAGAACAGGCAGTGATGAAGATCTATCGCACGATTCACGGGTTGATCGCCGACGACGGCGGTGACTTCCACACCGTAGATACAACCTGGGACCCGATGGTGAGCAGCGAGGATCCGCACGAGCACGTGCGGCATAGGATGAGTACTGATGCCATTCCTGCTCCGCGTATCGAAGATCTCCTTGCGCCGATTGGATCGCAGGAAGTTTGGGCGGCGGGCGTTACCTACTTCCGCAGTCGCAGCGCGCGCATGGAAGAGTCGAAGGACGCCGGCGGCGGAAGTTTTTACGATCGTGTCTACTCGGCGACGCGGCCGGAACTGTTCTTCAAGGCGACTGCTCGCCGGGTCGTCCATCCGGGAGCAAGCGTGCGCATTCGTTCAGACGCGACCTGGTCTGTTCCCGAGCCCGAGTTGACGCTGCTGCTCAATCCGCGCGGAGAGATCATCGGCTACACCATCGGCAATGACATGAGCTCACGCGATATCGAGGGCGAGAACCCGCTCTATCTTCCGCAGGCCAAAGTGTATGACGGGAGCTGCGCGCTGGGCCCCTGTGTGCTGTTGAGTCGTGAGCCGCTTGCGAAGAGCACGAGGATCGAGATAGACATCACTCGCGACGGAGTCAGCGAATTCAAGGGAAGCACTACCCTTGCTGAATTGAAGCGCGAACCAAAGGAGCTTGCAAGTTACCTGTGTCGCGACAACTGCTTTCCGGATGGGGCGTACCTGATGACCGGCACTGGCATTGTGCCGGGCGATGAGTTCACCCTTGCGCATGGCGATCTCATCTCGATCTCGATCGACGGTATCGGTGTCTTGGAGAACCGGGTTGCATAAATCGGCGTTTATTCGCCGGTGAATTTGCCGTTGATCATGCGTTGAATGCCGAGCGGGTTGTTGCGTTGGAGCTCGGCGGGAAGCGCTGCATCCGGAAAGTCCTGATAGCACACCGGCCGTGCGAAGCGCAGAATCGCGCGCGTGCCAACCGAGGTCGTGCGAATATCCGATGTTGCAGGAAAGGGACCTCCGTGCACCATCGCATGGCAGACTTCAACGCCTGTTGGATAGCCGTTGAAGAGGATGCGCCCAACCTTTGTCTCAAGCACGCGGACGAGTTCAGCGGCGGCGCGAAGATCTTCTTCGGTTCCGTGAATCGTCGCGGTGAGATGGCCGTGAAGCCGCTGCGCCACTTCGATAAGATCGCGCGAGTCACCGTAATGAACGAGCAGCGTGGTTGGCCCGAAGATCTCCTCTTCGAGGTTGTGGTTCGAGATGAAGGTTGCTAGCGGGACACTGAAAACAGCCGCACCGGCGTTCGCTCCGTTGGCCGCCGGCGCGCCTTCGAATCCAGCGACCCACTCCGCCGCGCCCTCCTGGCGTCGCTGCGCGATGGCAACGTTGTATCGCTTCGCAATCTCCGGTGTAAGCATGCCGTGCGCACCGAGAGCGCACACTCCTCTTCGCAATGTTTCGACAAATGTGTCGGCATCGCGCTCTGGCAGAAAGACGAGTCCGGGTTTGGTGCAGAATTGTCCCGAGCCAAGCGTGAAGGATATTTGTAAGCCATTTGCCAGATCGGCCCCGCGTTCGTGAAGCGCTCCCGGAAGAACGAAGATCGGATTCGTGCTGCCCATCTCCGCGTAACAGGGAATCGGCTCAGGGCGTGAGGCGGCGAGCTGCATCAATGCTTGCCCGCCTTGGGCGGAGCCGGTGAAAGCGACGGCTTTGATCGGCGGCTGTTGCACTAACGCGGCGCCCACCTCGACGCCATGATCGAACAGAAGGCTGAAGGTTCTGGCGGGCAGGTTGCGCGCCTCCACTGCTCGGAGCACCGCGAGTGCCGTGAGATGACTGGTGCCTGGATGCGCCGGATGCGCTTTGACGACGACAGGGTTGCCAGCGGCCAGCGCCGACGCGGTATCGCCGCCCGCGACCGAAAACGCGAGCGGGAAATTGCTTGCGCCGAATACTGCAACCGGTCCGATGGGCCGAAGCATGGAACGGATGTCCGGTCGTGCAATTGGCTTGCGCTCGGGCAATGCTTCGTCGATGCGAGCGTCCACCCAGGAGCCTTCTTCAACGACGTCGGCGAAAAGACGAAGCTGGCCTGTGGTGCGCGCAAGCTCTCCGTCCAGACGAGTCTTCGGCAGTCCCGTCTCAAGCCGTGCACGCTCGACAATGGCAGCACCGTCCGCGGTCAGTTCGTCTGCCATGGCGCGCAGAAACGCGGCGCGGTCGTGAGGTGTTGCATCAGCAAGCGCGGGAGCGGCGGATGCAGCGAGCTCTGCTGCTCGAGAGACATCCTGAAGTTCGGCGCTGACGAACTCGGGTTCCAGAGGCTCCCCGTCAGCAGGATTGATTGCACGAAAGCGCGTGCCGCCTGTATCCGCCGGCCGGCCGCCAACAATCGAATAGAGAGGCGATGGCATACGATTCACTCCAAAATTTTCGCCAGGAAAGGCAACCAACAGGTTCCTATTCGCATCGTCGGGAATGACTCTTTAAGTTCATATCAATCGATGCAACACATCCCTTATAGTGTGGCGGGGAGCCTAAACATCGCAGGTTCGGCGCGCTTCTCAAGAGTAAACCGGGACCCAAACACATGAACAAGCCGGCAGTACTCATCATCGATGATGATCCTTCGCATCTGAGAATCTACGGCTGGATTATTCAGGCCGCCGGGTTCGATCCGGTGCCGGCGCTGGCGACCCAGGCGGAGGTCGAGTTGCCCAATGGCGCGCCGGTGGACTTGGTGCTGTTGGACTATCACTTGAACGCCAGCATGACCGCACCTGAGGTGGCGAAGGTTGTGCGTGCAAAGTATGCGCAGGCGCCGATCCTTGTGCTCTCGGATGCATTGATGATGCCGGACGATATTGGGCCGTTCGTGGACGGATTCATACGCAAGGGCGATCCGGCGCGGCTCGTCGAAATGGTGACGCAGACGCTGGGCAAGGCGGTGCACTAGGGTGCGGTGGAGACGGAATTGTGCTGGAAACGCCGGAAGCGTGCGACGCAGCTGCGGCCCTTGCATGTGTATTGCCGGGATGCTGCTCGCCACGGCGGCGTGGTCTCGTGCACTGGCGACTAATACGTTCGACCAGCGGCCACAACAGTCCGAGAATCAACTGAAACAGCTTTCGCTCGCGCAGCTTGGCGATGTCGAGGTGACGACGGTCGCGAAGTTGCCTGAAGAGGTTTGGCAGACTCCGGCTGCCGTCTTCGTGCTGACGCAGGATGATATTCGACGTTCCGGTGCGACGAGCATTCCCGAACTGCTCCGGCTCGTCCCCGGAGTGGATGTGGCGCGCGAGCAGAGCGACCAATGGGCGGTCGGTGTTCGCGGCTTCAACAGCCAGTTCTCCAAGGGCCTGCTCGTCCTCATTGACGGACGAAGCGTCTACACGCCGCTATTCGAGGGTGTGTATTGGGACGTTCAGGACCTTGTGCTCGATGACATCGATCGCATCGAGGTGATTCGCGGGCCCGGTGGAACGATCTGGGGCGCGAATGCCGTCAATGGCGTCATCAACATCATTACGAAGAAGGCACACGACACGCAGGGTGGGTTGATTCAGGCAACGGGAGGGGGGCCGGTCAACCGTTTTGACGGAGAGGTTCGTTGGGGAGCAAGCGCCGGCTCCAATCTGCAGTACCGTATCTTCGCTAAAGGGTTCAATCGCGGGCCCGAAGATAATCCCGGCGGCGATCCGTACGACCACTGGCACCAGGAGCGGGGCGGTTTTCGAGCCGACTGGCAACCAACCGCGAAGGATGATGTAGCCGCCTTCTTCATGATGTACCGCGGCGCAAGCGGAGACCAGAACCAGATCGGCGAGTACACGCCACCGGCTCAGCTGACAGTCGATGGACAGCAACTCGTCTCGGGCGGAGACCTTATGCTGCGCTGGGACCGTCGAGTTTCCCACGGTTCCAGCTTCTATCTGCAGGGGTACTTTGACCGCACCAACCGCGGGACGTCGCAGTTTACCGAGACGCGCGACACGATCGATCTCGATTTCATCTACAACATCGCCAGCCTTCGCAGGAACAACATCGTTCTCGGCGCCGGCCTGCGTGAGAGCCCGAGCAACATTGTTCAAACCCAGGCGACGGTGAATTTCACGCCGCATCAGATCAACAACTACGTCTATTCGTTGTTCGCGCAGGACACATTTCAAATTGTTCCCAATCGTCTTTCGTTCACGGCTGGGACAAAGTTGGAAGACAACAACTACAGTGGATGGGGATGGCAACCGACGGGCCGTCTTCTGTGGACGCCGAAGCAGCACATCACGCTCTGGGGTGCGGTCTCGCGCGCACTGCGGACGCCCGGCCGGGTGGATCGCGACCTTAGTCTGGTTGGTTATTCGCCGCAATATAATCTGTTCGTTCAGGTCGCCGGAGACCCGACGTTTCAGCCTGAGGTGCTGATCGGCTGGGAGGGCGGCTATCGCCAGTTGTTGCGGCGCAATCTGTACGTGGACGTTGCCACATTTCATAACCAATATGACAACGTTGAGAGCTATGGAACTGTCACCCTCTCCTTTCCGACGGCACCGTACACTCACGAGCTCATTACCGAGCCGTTCGCGAATGGATTACGCGGCATCTCCAACGGGATCGAGATAGCGCCTGACTGGGAGCTGACGAACTGGTTTCAGCTTCGCGGCAGTTACTCGTATCTGCACATTGCGCTACATTCCAAGCCTGGGTTCAGTCAGACGTCTTACGCTTCCAGTTATGAAGGATCGAGTCCGCAGAACCAGGCGAGCGTACAAGGCGTGTTCACGCCCTTTAAAGGGTTTGAGATCGTTCCAGACTATCGGTTCGTGGGCTCGCTGCCCGCTCAGAACATCGCCAGCTATCAGACGGCGGACCTGAACATTGACTACCAGGTGAAAGAACATCTTCAGCTTTCCGCAACCGGTCGCAATCTTCTTCAGCCGCGCCATGCCGAGTTCCCCGGAGATGCCTCGAACGTCGTGGAAATTCGACGCGGGGTCTACGGCGGCCTCGGATGGACCTGGTAGGGTTCAATGACGCATCGCCTGCCCAACGTGGTGTTGCTCTTGGCCAGCGTGATGACCGTCGGGCCGGTCGGCGCCATACAGCCTGTCAATGCACCCTCCACGCTGCCCACGCAAGCGGATGTGGAGGCCGTCTATCTGTTCGATTTCGGGAAATTCGTGCGCTGGCCGTCTGGCGTGGATCGTGGCCCTTTTCAGATTTGCGTGGCGGCCACGCACTCGTTTGCCGCGGGCGTCGAAAGGACCATTGCGAACGAAGCCATCGATGGGCGCACATTAACCGTTCGCGAAATTTCTCGCCCCGAGGAAGAGACAGGCTGCGCTGTTCTTTTCATTGATGCATCGGAGCGCGAACGAAGCGATGTGCTGTTGCGCGGCGCCGCCGACAAGCCGTTGCTGACCGTCAGCGATCTGCCCGACTTTCTCGCGCGCGGCGGGATGATCCAATTTCAGATTATCCAGAATCGCGTCCGCTTCTCGGTGAACCTCGACGCAGTCAATCGCAGCCATTTGGTGATGAGCTCGGAGCTGCTGAAGGTCGCGGTAGACGTGAAGGGACGGGCGGAGCAGGGAGGTG
Source organism: Candidatus Aquilonibacter sp. (assembly GCA_035504135.1). Classification (GTDB taxonomy): domain Bacteria; phylum Acidobacteriota; class Terriglobia; order Terriglobales; family Acidobacteriaceae; genus Granulicella. Next base: position 24,160 of record DATJSM010000007.1, read on the forward strand.
CGCCATGACCCGGCAGCGATCGGCGCGCACCATCTCCGGCAGGATCACCCGGATGAATCTGCTCGTCAGCGGATCGGTCCTTGTTCTCGCCGTGCTTGCGTTCTTCTCCTATGACATGCTCTCGTTCCGCCAGAACCTCATCAGCAACCTGTCGGCGGAGGCGCAGATCATTGGCGCAAACAGCGTAGCGGCGCTCACCTTCGATGATCCCGCCAGTGCGGAGGCGACACTGCGTGGGCTGAGCCGATCGCCGGGCGTTGCTGCCGCCGTTCTCACGACGGAAGACGGTTCAGTCTTCGCAACGTATGGGCCGTCTCGGGAAACAGCGCTGATCACACGCCACGTACTGCCGCTTCCTGAAACGGAGCATCACTGGCTGGAAGGCAGACACTTGGTGCTTGCACACCGCATCGTCTACCAGAAGGTTTCATTGGGAGTCATCTACATCGCGGCTCCGCTGACTGAAATAGAACAGCGCGCGCGTCACTATCTGCTGATCGCTGTCCTGATCCTGCTGTTCTGTATGGTTGCGGCTATCGGCATCAGCTCCGCCTCGCGCCGCACGGTCGCCCAGCCGATCACGTCCCTCGCCGAAACTGTGCGCTCCATCTCCCGCGAACGCGACTACTCGGCGCGTGCGGCACAATCGTCCGACAACGTCGAGATGGCTGTTCTCACCAAGGCATTCAATGAGATGCTGGAACAGATTCAAGAGCGTGATGCTGCACTGCGCCGTTCGCGAGATGAGCTCGAGCAGCGAGTCGAGGAGAGAACCGTAGAACTGCGCTCCGCGAACCGCGAGTTGGAAGCCTTTTCATACACAGTCGCGCACGACCTCCGCGGTCCGCTGGATTCAATCGCCGGCCTCGCCTATCTGCTCGCAACCAACGCCGACCGGCTCGATCCAACCAGCCGGGAGATGCTCCAGCGCCTGCAGGATTCCACGAAGAACATGGCCGCGCTCATTGATGATCTGCTGAATTTCTCGCGGGCTTCAACATCCGCGGTCAAGCGGGACGAGGTCAACCTGACCACAATGGCGCACCAGATCGCCACGGACCTTAAGAGCTCAGAACCCGGAAGGGATGTCGATTTTAACATTTCCGACCTTCCACCCGTTGAGGCGGATGCCGGCCTGATGCGAATCGTTGTGGATAATCTTTTGCGCAATGCGTGGAAGTACACGTCGCACCATCCGAAGGCGTGCATCGAATTCGGCGCCAAGATCATGAGCGACAGCACGGTCTACTTCGTGCGTGATGATGGAGCCGGTTTCGATCCCAGGCGAACCGGAGAGATGTTCCAGCCTTTCCACCGCCTACACAGCAAGAGCGAGTTTCACGGGACAGGAATCGGCCTCGCGACGGTACAGAGAATCATCGCGCGCCACGGCGGCGCGATATGGGCCGAGGGCAATGTCGAACGCGGCGCGACGTTCTACTTCACGCTGCCGCAAACAACATAACTCACGGGTGCGCTTGGCGGAAACCAGCTTTGAGGCACGCGACACCGGCTTACCATGCGTACGATGCGATGACCTGCGGTGGCCCAGGCTCGCCGCCAATAATCGGTGTGCTGAGCACGAGCTCGATGTTGCGCTTGTCGCCGGCGGCGCGCAGGACAGGCGCGAGCGCAGCCGGATCGGTAACAAGCTCACCCGCTGCAATCGTTCCTCCGCGCCCAATCCCGGCCACGACCACGGCGAGTCTTCCCGTAATGCTGTCGGCGAAGCGGGCGACGATGGCGTAGTCGCGATAGTTGTTGGTTGCCATTTGCTGCGTGCGGTCGACGATCCAGGACGTTGGTGTCTTCGTCGCGGTATCGACGATGCCGAAGTGGGTCATCGACTCGTCGTTGACGAAATGAAATCGAAGGGGTTTCAGCAAACGCAGCGTCCACTGATTGTCATAGGCGCCGATGAACACGGTCGGACCGCTGCGAAGATCCATCAGCGTCGTCGAGCCCTCGCCACGCATGCTGTACTCCTTGTGATTCGATTGCAGGAACCCCGCAATCTTCACTGTCGGACTCAGGTCGTCGATAACGACCGCGGTCAGATTGTCATGAAGCACCTGCTGCCGCGATGGGTCCTGGGCATCGCGCAGCGCTATCGCCGTGTACTGCGTCTGATCGGCGATGCAGAACAGCACCGGATCAGGCGAATTGAGAACCGGCGCCCAAAACTCGGTCAGCGCGGTAGGCCGTGAACTCTCCCACCAGGCGAATCCGCCGACCGCGATCAGCAGCACGAGGATGCCCGTCAACAACCAGGTCAGGCGCCGGTGTTTTGCGGCTAGAGCCGCGAGGACATGGACGTCATGGTGGGAACGGGCGCCGTTGGCCGCGGCGCTTCCTTCGTCCGGCGCTCCGGCAGCAGTCATCACCTCCCCTAGCGAGCTGTGTGGAGGATCGAACTTCGGCACATAGGACCCCGGCGGCAACGTAAGGCGCAGCTCGTGGTCGTGGTTCGGATCCTGATAGTACTGGGCGATGCGCTTGCGGATCTCGGCGGCCGTGACCCGCACGATCGGATCGTTGGCGGTGTCATAGTCTGCGTCCTTGCCAAAGACCGCGACACCCAGCGTCCGTTCCTTCAGAGAGTCGGGATGGCCGGAGAGCGTCTGCGCGACCACGAAGCGCAGGAACGAAGGAAAGCGCCGGCTATGACTGAAGTAGGAGCTGGCAACCAGTCGCTCCAATTGCTCGTTGACGGCGAACTTTTCCTCCTCCGTGAACGAAGCATCCGTCCTGTTATTCTCGTCCAGCTTGTCTCCTGCGGGCACGCCGGGCCAATTATAGCCCTTGGATTCATCAGGTGCCTTGCGGAGGTGCAAACGAACCAAGTGATTCAAAACAAAAACTGTTCCGCGCATTCTTAACGGTTAATTTTGTTAGGTTTGCCGCAAGGACCTTATCCGTTGATGGCGGGCTTCTCTATAAAGCTCTCCGTTCTACAAATTCCGTTGGGCGATAACGCTCTGCGGAGCGGAGGCTAGATTGAGAACGCAGACTTTGTGGCATCGCGTGGCAAACGAGACGACGCATCGAGCGGCGCCGGCCCGCATCTCCCGGATGATGTTGTGTCTGATAGCACTGGTCGCGGTCGGGATCGCTGGCGCAGCGAGAGCCCAAGTTGGAACTGCTGCTTTGAGCGGGCTGGTGGAGGATACAACGGGCGCAGTGGTGCCCGGCGCGACCGTGACGCTCCAGAGTCTTCAAACGTCGGCACAGCGCGTTATCACGAGTAACGGCGCCGGCTCTTTCACCTTTTCGGGCGTGCCCAACGGCGACTACAAGCTCACCGTGACGCATAGCGGATTCGCGTCCTACACACAGACTGGCATCCATCTCGATCCCGGCGACAACAAAGCCGTCAGCGATATTCATCTCGCCGTCGGCGCAGAGAGCCAGAGTGTGACGGTGACGGAGACCGTTGCCGGCATCCCGCTCGACAACGGACAGCTCAGTTCAACCATCACGGCCAACGATCTCGAGAAGCTTTCGGTGGTTGGCCGGGATGCGACGGAGCTGCAAAAGATTCTCCCCGGCTTTGCTATTCGCAACCTTGGCCCTGCAAACCAGGCGCCCGACTTCTCGCAGGTCACGATCGGGCAGCCGACGCCTTATGCCTCGAACGGCGCGCCCGTTGCGGGTATCACGCTGAAGCTCGACGGTGCCAACCTGACCGACGCGGGCAACTTCGGCGCCAACCTGCAGAACATCAACGACTCGTTCGTCAGCGAGGTGCAGGTCCAGACCTCGAACTTCGGAGCCGACCAGTCCAACGGTCCGGTCGTCATTCAAGGTGCGACGAAGTCTGGCACATCCACCTACCACGGTTCGCTCTATACCTACGCGCGAACGTCTGTGTTGAACTCCAATGACTGGCTGGCAAAATACAACGGACTCGCTCGACCGGATGACCGCTTCCTCTATCCGGGAGGAACGATCAGCGGACCGATCCCCGGCCTTAAGAAGCTGACTTTTTTCGCCGGCGCCGAGGACGATGCGCAGCGCAATGTTTACGCTTATAACAGCTCGGGCAGCGCCATCATTCATGCTCTTGTGCCCACCGCCGCCATGCGCACCGGAGACTTCAGCCAGGCGTCGCTGGCTAATTACTTCGGCGCGGCGCCGATCGGCAACTACGGTACGTTCAACACGGCGCCAACGGTCGGCGACGACGGTTCCGCGCTGACGAACGGCAACATTGCATCCTTCCTGAATCCCGGCGCTATGGCGCTCGTCAACGGAACACTTCCATTGCCGACGCGGCAGCAGACCGGCACGGACGGCTACAACTACGACCAGGAAGACCTGGTCAACAACAATGTGAGCCAGTACACAGGTCGCGTGGACTATGCGATCAGTCCGCGCAATCTCTTTTTCGTACGCTACAGCTTTGAGAAAGGACGTACGGGTCAACCGCTGGTTCCGTACTACGAGCCAACCAGCGTGATGGGAGAAGTGAACACGCCGGGCTATGGCGTGAACAACGATATCTGGGTGCACTCCGCTGCAGCGAACTACGTCATCGTCTTCACCCCGACGCTGACCAACGAGCTCTACGCGACACTTACTTCTTTCGTGCAGTCCTTTGATGCGCGCCGCATCGCCGCGCTGCAGAAGACGGCGATCAGCTATCCCTATAACGGTGCATTCGATAACGGCGATACACAGTATCCGCAGCTCGGCACCTATACGACGTATGGCGGCCTTCCGCTGGGTCTGTGGCCGGATTATTCGAACAACCCTCTTGAGTTGAAGAAGCTGCAGCCCAACGGCGGTGACAACCTGACCAAGGTGTGGGGCAAGCACACCGTCAAGGTCGGCATCTTCTCACAGCGCACGGTCAACAACCAGACTGCGACGAATCCTTCTACGAACGGCATTATTCAGGACTACTATTACGGCGCCGCGGGCAGCTATTTCGCCGACTATAACGGCACGTATCCCGACGGCTCTCCTGCCTACGGCAATCCTCACTTCAACAGCGGCAATGCGCTGGCCAACTTCTTTGAAGGGCAAATTCAGGATTGGCACCAGCAGAACTTCAACCCCTACACCAACCTCTACTTCTGGAACACCGACTTCTACGGGCAGGACACGTGGCACCTCACTTCGAACTTCATTGTGACCTATGGCCTTCGCGTCAGCCATGAGGGCGCATGGCAGGATGCGCATGGCATCGGCGCGGCGATCTGGAATCCTGCGCTCTACAACACGACGAAAGACCCAACCACAAATCCGTTGCCTGGTTTCACATGGCACGCGCTGAACAAGTCGATCCCCAACTCCGGCGTGGGCAACACGCCAATCTTCTGGGAGCCTCGCTTCGGCTTTGCCCTTGACGTCTTCAAGGATGGCAAAACGGTTGTGCGCGGGGGCGTCGGTGTCTACCGCTTCCACGATTCTGTTGTGGACGTGACCAGCATGTTCGCGCAGGCAGAGAACGTTCGCTACACCGATCTCGAGGGCTTCGGCGACAACACGCTCGAAGGCGTGAACACATTGCATCTCAATCCTAATACCTACGGCAACGCCGGTGGCACCGAGACATCGATCCCACTGACCACCGTGTACGGCCTTGACCCGACGGACAACAAAGAGCCGGTAACCAACAACTACTCGCTGAGCATCGCGCAGCAGATGCCGTGGAAGTGGATTCTGCAGGTGTCGTACGTCGGCAATAACTCCAACTCGCTGATGGACAACGGCACAACACAAGCTGTTGTGTTAGACAACTTGAACGCCCTTCCTGTTGGAACCTTGTTCACCGCTGCAGCCGCGGCAAAGATTAACGCAGCCGCAGGCTATGAGGCTTGCGATCCCACCGGCTGCACTCCCCAGCAGGCCGGTAGCCTCGACAGCCTCTACAACTACCCCGGCGACAAGAGCTATCAATCGGCGCGCCAGTATCCCAACTACAGCCAGATTCTTGTGCCGCACCACAACACGTATGCCAACTACAACGCGCTGCAGGTGGAAGCGATCAAACAGATTGGCCACTTGAACTTCAACGCCAACTACACCTTCTCCAAGGCGCTCGGCATCCTCGGCTCCTCAGCGGACTTCAATTGGACTGCAGGCATCGACCCTTTCAACCTCGACAACAACTACGGCCCAATGAACTTCGACCGCACGCAGATCCTCAACCTCAGCTATTCCTATCAGTTCGGCAAGGTCACGGACGACCATCTGCTTGGCGGTTTCATCAACGGATGGATGCTCTCAGGAATTACCAATGTTTCCAGCGGCCCGAATATGCAGACCGGTGTCAGCGCGTCGCCCGGCTACTACGTTCAGGGCCTCATCGGCAGCGGAGCCAACCAGTATGGCGTCAGCAACACCACCATTCTCGGTACGCCTGACGTCAATCTGCAGCCACTGCTGAAGTGCAATCCTAAGTCCGGTCTAACCGCACATCAATACCTCAACGGCGCATGCCTCGCTCTTCCCGCGACAGGCACGAATGGCCAATACATCGAGCCCTACGCCCACGGTCCAGCGTTCTTCAACAGTGATCTCACAGTCGAGAAGAGTTTCGGCCTCGGCGGCGACCGTCATCTCCGGTTCCGCTATGCCGCGTTCAACTTCCTCAATCATCCACTGAACAGCTTCGGAACCGGCTATGCGTCGCAAACCACGCTGCAATTGAGCGATACGTCTGCCAATGCAAATCCAACGACAGCTACCTACAATCCTGCGACGGGCTTCGGCGAAGCTCCGCAGAAGCTGGGCCGCCGGCTGTCGGAGGTGTCGCTGAAGTACGACTTCTAACAGGTGTGGATGCGGTCGACGGATCGCATCCATGTCCGCTTTGGACCTCAGGCTCCATTCGAGCGAATGGAGCCTTTCTTTAGCCTCTTGGGAAGGAAGCATGTTCGCACGGGACACGAATGTCGTGAAAACGCTGGCCGCTCTTGTCGTGCTCTGCGGGGTTGCCCGCGCCGCGCCGCCCTCGGTCCAGAGCGATCCATCGCAAGGTTGTGGCATCGGGCCGGCCCAGCGGTTCGAGGCACTGCCGAGCGGGGTCCGTCTCATTGCAGCGCACGGCGTTGAAGAGATCGACGTGCTGCGCCCCGACATACTTCGCGTGCGCATCGCTGCTGCGCCGCAACTTCCTGAGGATGCATCCTGGGCCGTTGTTCCGGAAGCCCATCGCGCAAAGTCGCCCGCGAAGGTTGACTCCAATGCAGCGACCATCACAGTTACAACGACGTCTTCGGTCAGTGCGCTGCTCAATCGCAACAATCTCGACCTCACCGTCCGCGACAGCTCAGGCCGAGTGATCCTCGAGGATGCGAGACCGTCATGTTTTCGCGGCGAATCGTTTCGCGTATCTGAAAGAATGCCCCATGACGAGCACTACTTCGCGCTGGGAGACAAGACCGGGCCCCTCGATCGCCGCGGCGAGGCGTTTGATCTCTGGAACACCGATTCGTATCGCTTTCAGGAATCCACCGATCCGCTTTACAAATCCATTCCGTTCTTCATGACCTTCCGAGCCGGTGAGGCCGCGGGCATTTTTCTCGACGATACGTGGCGCAGCAGCTTCGACTTCGGCAAAGATTTACCGGATGTTTATTCCTTCGGTGCTGTTGCCGGACCGCTCGATTACTACATCTTCGCCGGTCCGACGCCACGCGATGTCGTCGAGCAGTACACATGGCTCACCGGCCGCCCTCCCTTGCCGCCGCTTTGGATGTTGGGCTACCAGCAGTCGCGCTACACGTATGCGCCGGAGCAGAAGTTGATGGACGTTGCAACGCGTCTGCGCGCGGACAAGATTCCGGCGGATGCCGTCTATCTCGACATCGGCTTTCAGGAGAAGAATCGCCCATTCACCGTCGATACAACCGCATTTCCTGACTTCGCAGGCATGGTGAAGCGCCTCGGGCAGATGAATTTCAAGCTCGTCGTCATTACGGACCTGCACATCGCGAAGCTGCCCAACGCAGGCTATGCTCCGTACGACAGCGGTATGGCGCAGGACCAGTTCGTGCACAACCCAGATGGCTCGGTGTTCACAGGCATCGTGTGGCCCGGGCCGAGCGTCTTTCCGGATTTCACCCGCACCGTGAGCCGCGATTGGTGGGGAACTCTCTACACGCAGTTCGTTCATGACGGCGTCGCCGGCTTCTGGAACGACATGAATGAACCGTCGGTCTTCAATACGCCGAACAAGACCATGCCCCTTGATGTTGTCCATCGAATCGACAGCGATGACTTCGCTCCGCGCACCGCGACGCACGCCGAAATTCACAACGTGTACGGCATGGAGAACTCGCGCGCAACCTTCGACGGACTGCGCAAGTTATTGCCGGACGAGCGGCCGTTCGTGCTGACGCGAGCCACGTTTGCCGGCGGCCAGCGTTACGCGGCTACGTGGACCGGCGACGACTCCAGCACGTGGAATCATCTGCGGATGACCGCGCCCATGCTGAAGAACCTCGGCCTCAGCGGCTTCAGCTTCAGCGGAGCAGACGTGGGCGGCTTCGCCGGAACGCCTCCGACAGATTTGCTGACTCGCTGGCTCGAGATTGGCGCATTTCAACCGATCGATCGTGATCACACGGAGGCTGGCACTGCTCCGCAGGAGCCGTGGGTGGGCGGAGCGGAACAAGAGGACATTCGCCGGCGCTTCATTGAGGAGCGCTATCGCCTGATGCCGTATCTCTACACGCTCGCGGATGAGTCCGCGCGTACGGGATTACCGATGATGCGCCCGGTTTTTCTCGACTATCCGAAGGCCGCGAGCGACGGGCATCCCATCGACATTGATCCAAGCACCGGCGATGAGTTTCTGCTGGGCCATGATCTGCTTATCGCGCCGTCACCGTATCCCGAGGAGTCGGACGGATACGTCGTCGAGTTTCCTACAGCAGACTGGTACGACTACTGGACAGGAAAGCGCGTGCCGGCTTCGCCCCCGGCCAAGCCAATGATTCAGGGCGTGCCGCTGTCCGGCGCAGACCTCGTGCCGCTGACCGCGTTCGTGCTTCCTCAGCTGAGTACACTGCCGGTCTACGTTCGCGCAGGTGCAATTCTGCCCATTGCTCCGCTGGTGCAGAGCACGAGCCAGGTTCCGCAGGGACCGCTGACGCTACGCGTCTACGCAGGCCCAGACTGCCACGGCTCACTCTATCTCGATGACGGGCACACCTATGCGTATCAGCATGGCGACTTCCTGCGCATGAACTTCGGCTGTGAAATCAACGACGATGGGTTGTCCGTGACGGTCTCCCGGCAAGGGAGTTACCAACCGTGGTGGAAGACAATCCGGCTCGAGATCTATGGTTGGCAGCCGCGAAACAACAGGGCAACCGTCGAAGGGCAGACAAACACAATTACTGTGCAGCACAGCGGAGAAGCCAGCGTGCTTTCGCTTCCGTATGACGGTCGCGGATTCAACGTGCGCGTCCAGTAGCTGCGCTAGACCCGAACTTCCCAGCCGGGCTGGTACTCGCGTCCCCACTGTTTCATTGCTTCGGCGTCATTGCGAATGTGCCCATTCGCTTGATCGAGGTTGAGCTCTCGCTGCACGCGCCATGCAATGTTTGAAAGCAGTAGCATCGTGACGCTGACGTTCGCTACCGGGATCGGCGAATGCAGCGGCTCACCCTTCTGGATGCCGGCGATGAAATTGGCGAAGTGCGCGTCGGTCATCGAGTCGCGGCTCAACAGGTCGCTGCTCGATGCGCGGTCCTTCGTCACTTGAAACTCGTCGGTCTTCTTTCCGTCGAGGTCATAGACCTCATAGCTGGTGCGGTCGATGAGGATCGACCCATTTGTTCCATGCACCAGGATGCCGCGGTCCCGGCCGTACGTTCGCATGTGGTTCGCCGAAAGACCCTCCCACGAAATCATCTGGTCGGGATATTCGAAGTTCGTCACCATCGTGTCGGGGAATTGCCAGTCATCGTGGAACGCATAGCGCTTGCCGGAAGCGGTGACGCGCTCGGGCATCTCCGCACCCAGAGCCCAGCGCGCAATGTCGACCTCATGCGTCCCGTTGTTCAGCGCCTCGCCGGTGCCATAGCGCGTGAGCCAGTGCCAGTTGTACGGATGCACGTTGTCTACGTAGTGAGTGCGCGGCGCCGGCCCCTGCCAGAGGTCCCAGTCCAGCCACTCGGGCACCGGTATTGGTTTGCCGATCCCCATCGACTTGCGTGCGTTGCTGTACCAGGTCTTTGCGTAGTACGCGCGCCCGATGCGTCCGTTGTGAATGTCCTGGACGATGCGGATGGTGTGCGGCGAAGAGCGCTGCTGATCGCCGACCTGCACGAGCTTGCCGTACTTGCGCTGCGCTTCGACCAGCAACTCGCCCTCGCGCGGGTTGTGGCTGGAGGGCTTCTCCACGTAAACGTGCTTGCCGGCACGCAGGCCCAGCACCGCCATCGGCGTGTGCCAGTGGTCGGGCGTGGCGATCGTTATAGCGTCAACGTCCTTCGAGTCGAGCGCTTTGCGGAAGTCCTGATTGGCGGTGGGCGCGTAGCCGAGAGTACTCTTCGCCTCGTCGCCAAAACGCGCGAGGACGTGCGCATCGACGTCGCAATAATGCGTCACCCGCGCCTGGTCGGCGTTATTGTGCAACGCTGAGAGATGGGCGCGCCCACGGCCGTTGAGGCCGGCGATGGCGAAGTTCACGCGGTCGTTCGAGCCCATGATCTGCGCGTAACTGCGGGCCGGGCTGGCGAGGGCGCTTCCGGCGATGCCCACAGCGACGCCGGCTGTGAGGTCACCAAGAAAGGTACGGCGTGACATCAGGGATTTCTGTGGTATCTGGGACATAGACCGGCGATCTCCTCGGCGAAACAACGCCATGAAAACTGTACATGCTCCGAGCAGCGGAATCGAATCGAGGGTTCTTGCGGATGGTTTCGCGCTTTGATTTCCGGCAAAGGAAGCTGTGTATTTAGGAATCCGCAAGACCCTCAGTGCCGTCGAATCGAGTGAGATACTGAACTCCAGCGTGGAGGGCGTTCTGAGTGGCGACCACAGTCGAGACCTTTAATAGGACGCTGGCCAGCGCGCGGACTACGGTCGCCTTCCGCGAAACGGTAAGCCTTGCCATCGACAGCTTCTGCGCCAGCAAGGGCAGGTTCCTGCTCACGATGCTGGGCATGGTCATCGGGTCCGCGTCCATCATCCTTGTGGCGACGCTGGGACTCACAGGGCGCCAGTATGCGCTGAACATGATTGCATCGATCGGACCGAACATGATCGAGATGCAATATGTGGGCGGCAACATCGCCGGTCCGGACAACACCACCCAGCCGGACAATATGACCATCGACGACCTGAATGCCGTGATCGAGCAGGTGCCGGGCATTGTCGCCAGCTCGCCGATGCTGGAGTATCACGATCGCATCTCGATGGGCAATGGCGTGACACGAGACACGATGTTCCTCGGCGTCAGCCCGCAGTACAAGGAGATACGCAATCTTAAAGTGCTGGCCGGGCGGTTCTTTGACGACCAGGATGAAACGACGCACGCGAAGGTGGCCGTGCTCATCAAGCCGCTGGCGCTGGCTCTGTATGGCAGCTACGAGGGCGCGATCGGCCAATCGATCTCGGTAAAGGGAATTCCGTTCACGGTGATCGGCGTATTTGAGGAAGGCGTCGAGACCTTCGGGCAGAGCGAAGTGAACGATCAGACCATCCTGATCCCGTATCCGGTGGCGCGCTATTTCACCGGGACAGACACGGTGAAGCAGATCTTCTTCTCGGTGGCGAATCCACAAGAGGTGGAACCGGCTGCGGCGCACATCCTGGCAGTGATCCGGTCGCGGCATCGGCCTACCAGCGTCTATAACGCCTTCACGCTGACCGCGGTGCTGCGCGTGATGGGGCAGATTGCAACGATGCTGACGATCGTGCTGACGTTGGCTTCGGCGATTACGCTGATTGTCTCGGGTGTCGGCATCATGAACTCGATGCTGGCGAATGTGCAGTCGCGCATCAAGGAGATTGGCATCCGCAAGGCGCTGGGAGCGACGCGGCGGGAGATACGAATGCAGTTCCTGACCGAGTCGATCTTTTTGTCGCTCAGCGGAGGACTGGTTGGGACGATCATCGGCGTGGCGCTACCGCTGAGCCTGAGGCTGTTCACCAGCTTCAAGATTCCCGTCTCGCCGTGGAGCGCGGTGATCGCGCTGACGACTTCGGTGATCGTAGGCGTGGCGTTCGGGACGCTGCCGGCGCAGAGGGCGGCGCGGCTTGACCCGGTGGCGACGCTGAAATACGAGTGAGCAGACCTACCCCCTCCCCCGGCAGTTTGCGCAAAGTCTTCAAGCGAGAGGAGTTAGCGGTGGACCTCTGATCCGGGCTTCCGATAAAGTCTCTTTTTTCAAGACTTTGCAAAACAGTATGACTGCAAAGTCTTGATGGAAAATGGGTTATTTCGTACAGGGGAGTGCGCTCGTAAATGTTCGAAAGCGATGAAAACGGCGCCCCCGAGGGAGCGCCGTTGGTTTCTGAGGCAGGCTCGAAGCCTAGGCTTCAACCTCGCTGGCCTCTTCGGTTTCGGTCGCGACGGGCGCGGCGGCGGGAGCCTCGGGCTTGTCGGACTTGATGTTGACCTGAACGTGCGCAGTGACTTCGCGGTGCAGGCGGATGGGGACGTGGAACTCGCCGACGGTCTTGAGCGGCTCGTCGAGGTGGATCTTGCGGCGGTCGACGGTGTAGCCCTTGGCCTCGAGCTCGTGCGCGATGTCGGCGGCGGTGACGGAGCCGAAGAGCTGATCGTGCTCGCCGGCCTTGCGCTCGAAGGTGAGGACGACTTCGTTGAGGCGGGTCGAGAGCTCCTCGGCGCCGGCCTTCTCCTTGGCGGACTTGCGCAGGGCGGAGGCCTTCATCTGCTCGATGACGGCTTTGTTGGCCGAGGTGGCCTCGATGGCGAGCTTCTCGGGCAGGAGGTAGTTGCGGCCGTAGCCGTCGGCGACCTTGATGACGTCGCCGCGGTGGCCCAGCTTGAGGACATCTTCTTTGAGGATGACTTCCATTTTTAAATCTCCGATCTTGTGAACCCGCTTAGTACTTGGCGGCGTAGGGCAGCAGGGCGATGGCCCGGGCCTGCTTGATGGCCTTCGTCAGCTTGCGCTGGAAGGGAGCCGAGGTGCCGGTGAGGCGGCGGGGAATGATCTTGCCGCGGTCGGACACGAACTGCTGCAGAAGGCGGACGTCACGGTAGGAGATCGAGTCGATCTTCTCGACGGTGAACTTGCAAACCTTCTTGCGGCGGAAGAACTTGCGGCCGCCCTGTCCGCCTGCGCCGGGAGCGCCTTGCGGACGCGGACCGCGCGGGCCGCCGGGGCGGGGACCACGGTCGCCGCCAGGGCCGCCTTGCGAGCGCTCGCCTTGCGGACGATCGCTCTGCGGACGGTCGCCTGCGGGAGCGGGAGTTGCGGGTGCTGCATTCTGAGTCTCGTCAGCCATTTTGGTTTCCTTTCGAAGGGCCGTTGGGCCAGTGTCGATATCGTCGTTGAGGTTCTAGGTTCTAGTTCCGGGTGAGCCTTAGGCCTCGGTGGTTGCGGGCTCGGGAGCGGCTTCGGCTGCGGGAGCATCGGCTTCGGGCTCGGCGGCGGCGGAGATCTCCGGAGTGGACTCCGAACCGGGCTGGGGCTGGGCACTGCGCTTGACGTGGGCGTCGCGGTGCTTCTTGATCTTGGCGACGCGCTTCTCTTCCTCGTCGGTGCGGACGGTGATGAATTTGATCACCTGCTCGGAGACGCGGAGACGGCGTTCAATCTCGGCGATGAGCGAGGCGGGAGCGTCGACGATGAGCAGGACGTAGAAGCCGTCGTTGAACTTGCGGACGGTGTAGGCGAGGCGGCGGCGGCCCATCTTCTCGGTCTGCTTGACGGCGCCGCCACCGTTGGTGACGTAGCCGGAGAAGGTTTCGACGATCTTATCGATCTCGGCCTCTTCGATGTCGGGCCGGACGATGAACATGATTTCGTAGCTGCGATTCATAGTGCTTCTTTCTGCGGGTTCTGCCCGCACTGCCTCGATGGGTTGAGGTCAGTTTGGCTGTTGTGGGAGGAAGATACGAGAAGCGAGAAACGAAGAACATCATCAACTCGTTTCTCGAATCTCGCATCTCGTTTCTAAATCCTCCGGTTGAATTCGTTCATGGCGGCGGACGGTCCTGCTGTCAGCCACTTCTCGACGGCGCGTACGGCGATGTCGAGGCCATCTTCGAGCGACGCCAGATCTGCTTTGTTGCGCATGGGCGCGAGCAGATATTCGGTGCCGCCTGCTTTGATCTCGCGTCCGGTCTCGGCAGGCGGTTTGCCGACGCCGATGCGGACGCGCATCCATTCTTCAGAGCCGAGCGCAGCGGAGACGGACTTCGCTCCGTTGTGCCCGTTTGCCGAGCCACGTTCGGCGAGCCGAACGGTGCCCAGCGGAAATGCCAGCTCGTCGTAGAGGACGATGACGTCCTCGTCTTCGAGCTCGAACTCATCGAGCAAGGCCACGACCGAAAGCCCGCTCAGGTTCATGAAGGTCTCGGGCTTGGCGAGCAGGACATCGTGTCCTGCAAGCCGAGCGCGAGCGGTCTGGGCCTTCGCTCGCCGGTTGGTGACCGCAACGTCGCAGACAGCGGCGATGCGATCGATGGCCATGAACCCTGCGTTGTGCGGCGTGAGCAGGTATTCGAGGCCGGGGTTGCCGAGACCGACGATGAGCTTCATCGCGTTTCACGCAAGAATCGAGAGTCGAGAATCGAGAATCGAAGAGCCATCTTGTCGTTTCCCGTTTCTCGCATCTCGTATCTGCCTTACTTCTTGGCCTCCGGCTTGGCTTCGCCTTCAGCGGTCTCCTGCTTGCCCTTCTTGGCAACCTCGGGTTCAGCCGGGGTCTCGGTTGCCGCGGCAACAGCTTCAGGTTCCGCCTCGGCCTTGACGTAGGTGACGCTGGCGACGACCGCGTCCTCATCGACGAGGTACTCGATCTTGTCGGAGTGCGGAAGGTCGGAGACGTGGAGCGACTGGTTCATCTCGAGGTTGGAGACATCGACGTCGATGTGCGACGGGATGTCGCCAGGGAGGCACTCGATCTCGACCTCGTGCAGCGCGTGAAGCAGGATGCCGCCTGAGTTCTTCACGCCCGCGGCGATGCCGATGAGCTGAACGGGAACAGAGACCTGCATCTTCTTGTCCATGGCGATGCGCTTGAGGTCGATGTGGAGCAGGTGGCCCTTGATGGGCTCGTTCTGCCAGTCGACGATCATGGCCTTGCCGGTGCCGGCGCCTTCGATCGCGAGATCGAAGATCGAGTTGTGGCCGGAGTCGGAGTGCAGGATGCGGGTGATGATCTTGGGATCGACCGCAACGGCGACGGAGGGCTCGCCCGCACCGTAGACAACGGCGGGAATGAGGCCTTCGCGGCGAACGCGGCGTGCGTGGTTCTTGTTGAACTTGCCGGTGCGCTGTTTGGCGGCGACGGTCGAGATGGCATTGTTGTTCGACATTGTTTTCCTTTCGGGCACGAGGTTGAGCCTCGCTCCCTTTGCGGCTGAAGCCGCGGGTTAGTTGAAGAGCGTCGAAACCGACGTCTCCATGTGAATGCTCTCGATGGCGCGGCCCAGCAGGCCGGCGATGGAGAGGACTTTGATCTTGGCGACCTTCTGCGCGTCTTCACGCAGAGGGATGGTGTTGGTGACGACCAACTCCTCAATGGGCGAGCTGGCAATGCGTTCGACGGCGGGGCCAGAGAGCACGGCGTGCGATGCGCAGGCGTAGACCTTTTCGGCGCCCTGCTCGAGCAGAGCTTCGGCGGTTTTGACGAGCGTGCCGGCGGTGTCGACGATGTCGTCGAGGATGAGGCAGATGCGGCCGCGCACGTCGCCGATGACGTGCATGACCTCGGTGACGTTGATGTCCGTGCGGCGCTTGTCGACGATGGCGAGGGGGACCTCGAGCTTTTTCGCGAAGAAGCGCGCGCGCTCCACGCCGCCGGCGTCGGGGCTGACGACGGTGAGGTTGGAGAGGTCGAGGTTCGAGAAGTAGCTGACGAGGACGGGTGAGGCGAAGAGGTGGTCGACGGGGATGTTGAAGAAGCCCTGGATTTGCGCGGCGTGGAGGTCGACGAAGAGAGCGCGATTGGCGCCGGCGGTGACGAGCAGGTCGGCGACGAGCTTGCTGGTAATCGCGACGCGGGGGCGGTCCTTGCGGTCCTGGCGAGCGTAGCCGTAGTAGGGAACGACGGCGGTGATGCGGCCGGCGGAGGCGCGGCGAAGTGCGTCCTCCATGATGAGCAACTCCATGAGGTGCTGGTCGGTGGGGAAGCAGGTGGGCTGGACGAGGAAGACGTCGGCGCCGCGGACGTTTTCAAGCAGCTGGAAGTGGATTTCGCCGTCGGAGAAGCGCTGGAACCTGGCTTCGCCCATGGGCACGCCGAGGAACTTGCAGATCTCTTCGGTGAGCGGGCGATTGGCCGAGCCGGTGAAGATCTTGAAGCGCTTGTCTTCAGAGAGACGCGACGGTTTGCGCGCGGGCGCTGGGGTGGTGGAAGGTTTGTTGGATGCGCCGTCGCCGGGGGTGCGAGAAGGCTCCGGGGAGCCGGAGCCGTTCTCTGAATTGCCGGACGATGAGCCGGACAGGCTCGGTGAATTCGGGATTGAGACCGCAGTCGTGTCTTGTTCGCTCACGTTGGAAACTCCTCCAGGCTGGTTGACCTATTGATGTTTCGTTGCTGCTTCCCTGGTGCTGCTCGAGAGGGCTCGGCGCTGTTTCTCGCCGAGTTGGTTCCTGCTCAGGCAGTGCCTCGGTCTCATTGCGGATGCCGCGGGGTGGTTCGATCTCGCTGCACATCCGAAAACTTCTTTGCACTGCTCGGAGTCCTACAGCGTAAGCGCTGCGGGACCCCGTGCTCCCGCGCGACGAAAGTTCTGCGCGACGGGGTGTTCCAAACATCTTTTGCGGCAGTTGTGCCGCGAAAAACTGAAAGCTTCCCTTGTTCTGCCGGACGCTGATTGCCGGCGAACGACCTTTGGTTGGGCGACCAGGATTCGAACCTGGACTGAGTGCGTCAAAGGCACTTGACCTACCGTTAGTCGATCGCCCAGTCCTGCTGTCATTGTGACGTGACAGGAGCAACTTCAGCGAGCGATTTTTGACCGGCGCGTTCTCTTCAGAGCGCGACGACCTAAATCTCCAGCATCGTGCGCCAGTAGTCCGAGCGGGGCAGGGTCTCGGTGAGGAGAGCCTGCGTGCCGGAGCCCTGGACACGCTGTTGAGCGGCGCGAGCGTCTGCCGTGGACCGGTACAGTCCGAACAGCGCCGAACCGGAGCCCGAGAGTGCCGCATATAACGCACGGCTGCCTTCCGGGACGGAGGAGTTTCCCACTAAATCACGCTTGGTTGAACGCAAGGAGGGATGCTTGTGAAACACGACCTCTTCGAAGTCGTTTTCGATCCCGGTGCGGACAAGCGCGAGAAGAGGATTCATCACCCCAGCCAACAAGTTGTCTGGGGACCCCGATCTCTCGGCCAGATCGCTCGATCGACGAGCGATACCGGAAGGGCTCGGCTCTTTGAATTCAACGGCTTGCGCCTCTTGAATCCCCTCAGAACTGCTTCCGAGGATGGCACCGCTGGGTGACCAGGCGGCAGACAGAGCACGGCTCAACTGTTCCAGTTTACTTGGATTTGCGCCGGAGGTCAACGATTCTGCCGCCATTTGGGCGTCAAGAGCGCGAAAGGCCAGGGCCGTAGAGACGCCGACGGAGGGAATGGCAATAACGCAGGTCGTAACCGGAAGATCTGGAAGGGGATAGACCTCTTCGCCGCGCCCGAGCCCGAGAACGGAGCCGCCCAGAAGAAAGAGCGG
The DNA here is from genome assembly GCA_035504135.1 of Candidatus Aquilonibacter sp. Lineage (GTDB taxonomy): Bacteria > Acidobacteriota > Terriglobia > Terriglobales > Acidobacteriaceae > Granulicella. The sequence continues at coordinate 41,998 of DATJSM010000007.1, forward strand.
GACATCCGAACCTACCTGCGCAGCCAGGGCCTGGCGAACCGGGCCGGGCAGAGCGAGATCGAGTTCGCGCTCGAGGGCAATTAAGGCAGCGGCTGCATTTGCGGAGCCGGCGCCGAGGCCGCCCTGTACGGGGAGGCGCTTGGCGATGTCGATGTGGACCTCGGCAGTGAGGTTGAGGTGGTGGAGGGCTCCTTCGACGATGCGGTAGGCGGTATTGTTGTGGGCGTCGCCGCGTTGGGTGGAAGGAACGCCGGGGTGGTCGGCTGTGAGCGTAATTAAGGTCTCGGCAGACGGGCGCGCGGTGACGGTGACGAGGTCATGGAGGGCGACGGTTTGGTAGAGGGTGGTCAGCGCGTGATAGCCCGCGTCCTTCGTACCGGCTGAGCGCACGGGGCCGACGGCGAGGCCGAGATTGATCTTCGAAAACGAGCGGACGCGCGTGGGCATCAAGGGAGATTGTAGCGGGGCCGGCCTGCGCGCCCTATCCGGCGGCGGCGCGGTTTCTCCAGCGGTCGCCGGGCTTCCTGATGTACGTGGTGATCACGTAAGGCCAGGGAATCAGAAGCGGTTCGACGATGGCTCCGATGAGCATGGGCTTTAAGTACCAGGTGGGAGCTCCGCTCTGAATGCGCGGCAGCGCGACGGCGAGTACCCAAATGATCTTGTAGGTGAATTGCATGAAGAGCAGCGGAAGCATCTTCAGCGGATAGCGGACGCCGAGGATACAGAGCAGCGACAGCGCGCCCCAGGCAGCGATGGCGACGCCCTCGAGCGGATTGGCCCAACCTCGATGTGTGAGAATGCCGGGCCAGACCGACAGCCCAAGCATGATGAAGTTGCCCAGATAAAGGGCGCGAAGTAGATAGAGTCGAAAGAGAGAGACGTCCTCGTGCATTGTCGCCCCCACGGAGCGGGATGACGGAGCTGGATGACGCGGATTCTAGGCCGAATTGGCTTCGCCGTGACAGAAAAATCGCGCTTGCGGCGAAGACGTTTTTCTGACCCTTTAGGGGTTCTTAAGCGGCTAGCGTGGCATTTGCGCCCGATATTCGTCAGTACAATATAGGAAGTTGATGGTTTCGTACTGGAATGAACAGCAGCTTCGCCGGAGACTGCGGGTTGCGCTGAAGACGGCGCTGCTGATGGGAATGGTTTGCGCGGCGAGCGCGCAGAAACAAACACCGAAGCAAATGACGCCGGATGTGAGCGAGTCGCAGGCAGCGGCTGAGGCGCCGGCGGTTCAGACCGAGATGACGCCCCAGCAGCAGGCGGACGCGATCGCCAAGGCACAGAAGATTCAGGCCCTGATCGGGCGGGCGGAGAACAGTTACAACTCAGGCCTGGCCAACTACAACGCCAACCGGCTGGAGGCGGCGCGCGCGGACTTCAACAACGCCGTGGATGTGATGCTGGAGAGCGGGTTCGATCTGAAGACCGATCCGCAGCTTTCCGACGAGTTTGAGGACCTGGTGGACCGCATTAACTCGCTGGAGCTGGTGGCGCTGAAGCAGGGGAATGGATTTTCGCCGAAGGTGGAACCGGCTCCGCTGGATGAGGCGATGAACGAGGTGACGTTCCCTCCGGACCCGGCGCTGGTGGGACGGATCAACGCAGAACTGCAGAACACCAAGTCCGACCTTCCGCTGGTGGTGAACGACTATGTGGCGGGGTTCATCAATTACTTTACGAACTCGCCGGCGGGGCACGCGCATCTGCGGGCGTCGCTGGAACGGGCGGGCAAGTACAAGGAGATGATCCTGAAGACGCTGAAGCAGTACGGCGTGCCGCAGGATCTGATCTACCAGGCGGTGGCGGAGTCGGGATTCCAGCCGCAGGCACTGAACCGGAGATCGGGCGCGGGCGGGATGTGGCAGTTCATGCCGTTTGCGGGAGCGTATGGGCTGGAGCGGAATGGCTACTTCGACGAGCGGTTCGATCCGCAGAAGTCGACTGTGGCGTATGCGAAGTACATGAAGTATCTGTACGACCAGTTCGGCGACTGGTACCTTGCGATGGCGGCGTACGACTGGGGCGCGGGCAATGTGCAGCGCGCGGTAGCGCGGACGGGGTACGCGGACTTCTGGCAGCTCTATCGCCATAACGCGTTGCCGGAGGAGACGAAGAATTACGTGCCGGGCATTTTGGCCGCGGTGATCATGGCGAAGAATCCGAAGCAGTATGGGCTGACGGATGTGGTGCCGGATGCTCCGGTGCACCCGGACACGGTGACGACGGAGTATGCGGTGAGCATGCCGCTGGTCGCGGACCTGACCGGCTCGAGCGTGCAGGAGATTGTCGCGCTGAATCCTGCACTGCTGCGGCTGACGACGCCGAAGGATATTCCGTATGACCTGCATCTGCCGGCGGGGACGAAGCAGGAGTATCTGGACCGCGTGCAGGAGATTCCGGAGGAAGACCGCGCGAGCTGGCGCTTCCATGTGGTGAAGGACGGCGAGACGCTCGAGGACATTGCGACCGAGATGCACACGCACGCGTCTGAGATTGCGAGCGTGAACGAGATTCCGGCGGGCGATCCTCCGAAGGCGGGCGACGCGCTGGTGATTCCGGTGGCGACGAAGCCGGCACAGGAACGGTACAGGGCGCGGCACGGTGACACGCTGGTAACAGTCGCGGACAGGTTCGGCGTTTCGGTGGAAGACCTGCGGGCATGGAACCATCTTTCGTCTAACCGTCTGACGCCGGGGCGGACGTTGTATGTGGCGGAGCCGGTGCGTCTGGCGCCGTCGACGCGGACGCGATCGTCGCGCGGGCACCGGACGGCGGCGCATGAGACCCGCGCGTCCAGGGACAAAGGCAAGGCTGAGGCGGCGCATGCGAGCCGGGCCCACTCGGGTGAGACGGCGCACAAGAAGCGGACCGCGGGGCGCTGAGCTTCGCGAGCCAAGTGCATCGGCACGGAAAAATTACGTGCCGAAATGGGTCATAGAGATATCCCAAATAGGTGAAAGAGGCACTGCACCAAAAAAGGTGCTTGCTATTTCGTTGCGCAGAGCGTAATCCTGTTGCTAATATTCGCGCGACGGCCGCGTGTCTTCTTGTTGTGCATGCGAGTGAGAGCGCGGACGAAGTAGAAGCAGGGGAAAGAGCGGTCAGGGAGAACGACGATGTTCGAGGATGACGTGACTTTCAAGCTGTACGCGGCTGCCGAAGATGACGACGAGCGCGATCTCGATGCCGAGGATTCACAGTACGTCGAAGACGAGGAAGAGGAAGAGCAGTCGTTCTCCAGCGATGATGATCTGACGCTGGACGATGCGGACTATGAAGGTCCAGGCCGGACAAGCACGCATGTGGAAGAGGTTGAAGTCTACGCGATGCCGTCGACGCCGGTAGAGCCGTATCGCCCGCCGCAACGCGCCAGCGAGAAGGCGGCCTCGAGCGCCGCGAAGAAAGCTCCGGCCAAGAAGGCTCCAGCGAAGAAGGCAGCTCCGAAGAAGGCCGCCAAGAAGGCGCCGGCGAAGAAGGCCGCCAAGAAGGCAGTCAAGAAGGCTGCGAAGAAAGCTCCCGCAAAGAAGGCCGTGAAGAAGGCGGCGAAGAAAGCTGCGGGAAAGAAGATTAAAGGTTCTGCCGCGAAGAAGTCGAAGGGTGCTCAACGCGGTAGGAAGGTTGCCTCGAAAAAGGCAGCCGGCAACAGGAGCACAAGCAACAAAAACCAATCTATGAGAGGTAAGACCTTGGCAACTAAGAAAGCAGCTAAGAAGGCAGCAAAGAAGTCCCCTGCAAAGAAGGCGGCGAAGAAGTCCGCAAAGAAGGCGACGAAGAAGGCCGCCAAGAAGAAGTAACCCAACCCAGGCAAGCAAAAGCGCCCGGCACCTCTCGCGAGAGCCGGGCGTTTTTGCGTTTGTACGAAACCCAATACGTTGGCGAAGGACTTATTTGCCGTCCGCCCGGATGGCCGCCAGAACCTCGGCGGAATGGTTTTGGATGTCCTTCACCTGCCACTCCTTCACAATCTTGCCGTCGGGCGAGATAAGGAAGGTGTCGCGTTGGGCGAAGTGCATGCCGTTGTGATCCATGACGGGGACACCGTACTCGTCGACGACCTTGTGGTCGGGGTCGGCGAGCATCTTGAAGGAGAAGCCGTCCTTGGCGCACCACGCCTTGTGGCTCTCCACCGTGTCCAGCGAGACGCCAAGGACGACGGCATTGAGGGCGTGATACTTGTCGATGTCGCGCTGGAAGTTGTGGGCTTCGAGCGAGCAGCCGGAGGTCTGGTCCTTGGGATAGAAGTAGAGAACCACCCACTTGCCCTTGTAATCCGAGAGCGAGATGGGTTGATTCTCCTGGTTGGGCAGCGTGAAGTTCGGCGCCTCGCTGCCGACAGAAGCGAGATCCGGCGCGGGCGATGCGGCGTGTGCGCGGGCGAGAGCCAGCATGCTGATGCCGGCGACGACGAGAGCGAAGCAGCTGGTCAGGACAACGGCTTTGAAGTTCCTGCTGGAAACTGACATGCGGTGAATCTCCTGGGGCGCGATGTTCGCTGGTTCCGTGGCCCTGGTGCGCGCCCGATGCATAACATCTTATGCTGCGATGACGAATGGAGTTGTCACCAGGACGCAACGGCGCAGGATTTAGCTTTGCGGGATTTCTTCAGCTATCACTGCGATTCCGGCTGCATCGGCCGCGGCGATCATCGCTTCGCGATCGAACAGAAGCGTGCGGCTGGCTTCGACGCAGAGGCATGTGGCGCCGGCGCGGCGCATGGTTTCGATGGTGGGCAGGCCGACGACTGGGACGTCGAAGCGGAGGTCCTGATTGGGTTTGGCGACCTTGATGACGGTGAGACGGCGGGCGAGGGTTGTGCCGGGAGTTTGGGGATCATCGTCGGCGTGGAGGGTGCGCATGAGATCGCCGGCGCGAAGGATTGCGGCGTCGGTGCCCTCCATGGCCTCGACGGCAACGCATGCCTGCGCGGCGATGACGACGGTCTGGCCGAGATCGAAGGCGGCGACGCCGCGAGCGGCGCGCAGGCCATAGTCGATATCGGCGCGTTCGGTGGCGTCGGGTGCCCGCGCGGTGAGAACGCCGGCCGGTGCGAGCATGGGTTCGAGGAAGGATGTCGACGAGATGAGAGTAATCCCTTCGTCGTCGAGGACTTTTGCGATCGCGCCGAGGAGCATGTCGGTGTTTCGCGTGCGGAGGTTGAGCAGGAGTTTGGCGAGGCGCCAGTCGGGCCGGATGGAGGAGAAGATCTGTTTGTGCTTAACCTGGCCGGCCATGACGGCGCGGGTGACGCCTGCGTGGTGGAACGATTCGATGAGTTTGGATAACTCGCCCAATGACAGCCAATGGACGCTGATGTCGGGATCGGCGGCGGCGCGTTCGTTCATCTCGGGCGAGGTTTCTTCCTTGATGGCGACGACGACGACGCGGAGGTTGTGCGCGCGTGCCGCATCGAGCAGAAGAAACGGGAAGCGGCCGTTGCCGGCGATGAGGCCGAGAGTGTCCATCCGTTCCTCACTGTAAAGCATCGGTGGCAGCGCGTTGCACGAGTGTATCGGTCTGCTATGGTGGACGCCTTGAGTGAGGAGGGTTTATCGATGATGCGTGCGGCGTGTGTGATGGGTTTGGCGGTGGCTGTACTTTTGGGACCGGCGCCGCTGACAGCGCAACAGGCGACGAAGCAGCCGACGACGGCAGCGGATGCTGCGATGCGGGATACGAGCTACATCGACGCGCAGGGCACAGCGCACGTCACGCGGGTGGTTCCGGTGCCGAAGGATTTGAGCCCGCAGGCGCAGGCGTTCATCAGCCATCGGGTACCGGATGAGGCGCCGGTGCCGTCGCTGGCGGAGCGAAGGAAGGGACTGGATGCGTGGGAGGCGAGGGCGCGCGCGGAGTGGAGCAGGATCTGTCCGGTGAAGATTGAGGAGAGCACGATTGCCGGAGTGCCGGTGCATGTGGTGACGCCGGATGGGATGTCGCCGGGCAATCGCGACAAGGTGCTGATCAATCTGCATGGCGGCGGGTTCAATGGCGATTCGGGGTCGTATGCGGAGTCGATTCCGATTGCGAGCTATACAGGGATGAAGGTCGTCGCGGTGTTGTACCGGCTGGCTCCGGAGCATCCGTTTCCGGCGGGCGTGGACGATGCGGTGGTGGTGTACAAAGAGTTGCTGAAGAGGTACAGGCCGGATCATGTGGTGATCTACGGAACGTCTGCCGGCGCGACGCTGACGGCCGAGGTTGCGGTGAAGTTGAAGCAGCTAGGACTGCCCATGCCGGCGGCGCTGGGGATTTTCAGCACGGTGAGTGATTTCGCTAGCATGGGCGACACGTGGTCGCTGTATACGCTGAGCGGATTCGGGGGGCATCTCGAGCCGCCTGATGGAAGTCCCCACGATGCATACTACGTTGGCTCAACGGACCCGAAGGATCCAGTGCTGTCGCCGATGCATGCGGATCTGCATGGGATGCCGCCGACGCTGTTCGTGACGGCCGAGCGCGATGCGCTGGAGAGCAGCACGGTGAATCTGCATCGGGCGTATCTGCGCGCGGGTGTGGATGCGCGGCTGGTGGTGTTTGATGCGCTGCCGCATGCGTTCTGGTATCACCCGGAGCTGCCGGAGTCGATTGAGGCGAACCACATCATGGCGAAGTTCTTCGTGGAGCATCTGGCGAAGTAGCCGACGCTGCTTCATGCGCTGCGTGAGCCTCTCCCATGAGGACAATGGTGCGTCCGGTTTGGGCGGAGCGCCGCGCGGCGTCGAGGATGCGGACGACAGTGACGTTGGTGTCGAGCGAGGTGAGGTCGTCGTGCGGCTGCAAGGTGCCGTTGAGGACGGCAGCGAGGTAGTCGAGTGAGTTGTCGTAGGGTGCGGTGAGCGGTGGCGCGGCCTGGGTGTGATTTGTGGCGTCGTGCGGCAGGCGAACGCGGATGGTGTCGCCGTGGTCTTTATCGAGGTAGACCGTATCGACGTAGCCCTTCGCGCCGTAAACCTGCATGTCCTTGATGTCGAATGGCCAGTTCCATGACCCCTGAATAATGGCCTGCGCGTGTGGGTAGGTGAGGAGGATGGTGCTGTCGTCGTCGACGTGCGGGTAGATATCGGGTTTGATGTGGAGCGTGATGGCGGTGACGGTGAGCGGGAGCTGGCCGTGCATGAACCAGGTGGCCAGATCGACGCCGTAGCAGCCGAAGTCAAAGAGCGCGCCCGCGCCGTTCTGCTGCGGGTCGGTGAGCCAGTTGAGGAACTCCGGGCCGACGCCGATCTCCTTAGGGCCGCGATGGCCGTCGCGGAAGACGAGTTTGCGGAGGTCGCCGATCCGGCCGCTCGTGAATATGTTGTAAGCGGCGGTGTTCGAGGCGTACCAGGTGGTTTCGTAGTTGGTGAGGATGGGGACGTGGTAGCGCTGGGCCAAACGCTGGATGGCGAGCGCGTCGGCGTAGGTGGTGGCGAGCGGCTTCTCGACCATGGCAGCGATGTGTAGCGGCGCAGCCTGCTGAATGGCGGCGAGATGTCCGGCAGTTGAGGTGTAGACGAGGATGGCCTGCGGATGCGTGGCACGCAGCATCGCGGCTTCAGTGGGGAAGAAGAGGCTGGCGGGAAGGTGCGTGCGCTGGATGTAGCGCTGGCGGAGCGCGGCACCCGGTTCAGAGATGCCGACGAGCGTGATGTTGGGATGCGAGGGGAGATTCTGCAGGAAGCCGGCGACGTGTCCGTGGACGAGGCCGACGATAGCCACGCGGATAGGCGGCGGCGTTTGCGCGGAGAGGTTGAGAGTGAAGAGCAGAGCGACGGCGAGGACCGGACGGCGGATCAGGGTGGAAGACATTCTTGGCGCGCCTTTGTGAAACGGTTCGTGGATGAGGTTCAGAATTCGCCAGGGCGCAAATCGCGCTTGCGGTACTCGTCGATATAAACGGTCATCGGTTGCTGCATGACGTCGCGGTAGAGGCCCATCTTGAAGTAGATGTAGCCACGGTCGTAGTAGCCGCTGGCAGGGCCGGGGTGGTTGAGCGTGAGCCCGGTGTGGTCGAGGATGGGTTGGTTGTTGAACCAGAACTGGACGCGGCCTTGATCGTCGGGCTGGAAGCGCGCGCGGATGCGGAAGTCGAGCCAGCGATTGCGGAACTCGCCTCGCTGACGCCAGAGGATGACATGGTGGTGGTCGAGGTCCTGGGTGAGGAGAAGCTCACCGGAGATGTAGCGGAGTGCGAGGACGGGGCTGTCGTCGTCGCAGGGTTTGTTCTCGCCGCCACAGTAGTCTTTCCACTGCGCGATGACGAGTCGAGTGGGGACAATGGGGAAGCTGGCGGGGAAGAGCATGCTGAAGGAGTATTCGTACGAGACGCCCTGGCGCGCAGTTAGGGGGCGCGCTTCGAGGAGTTCATCGCGCTCGCTGTCAGAGTTGCCGTTGCGGCCGGCTTCGAACTTGTCGTGCGGGCGGACGGTGATGGCGATGGCCTGATGGCCGGCTCGGACGATCTGCGATTCCATGCGGAAGGAGTTGGGTTCGAGTCGCTCCGTAGACCATAGATTGCTGAGGGTCGAAGTCTCGAAGCCGTCGTAGACGTTGATGGGCTCGCTGGCCGGCGCCTGCGGGAATGCACGTGTGGCAGGGGTAAGCAGAGCACATAGACCGAAGATGCGAGTCGCGAGGCGCGGGGTCATGGCTTGTCGGCGCACCCGGCTTTGAAGCAGAGGTTCTGACTGAAGAAGGGGAGCACGTGGTTCTGGAAGCGGTCGGCGACGGCGCTGGTGTGTGTGCCGTGGTAGAGCTGGAAGGAGTTTTTGATGGCGTAGCTGTCCAGCACGTCGCGAAGCTTCATGGTGTCGAAGCGCAAGCCGTCCTGGTCGCCGACATCGATGGCAATGGCGCGGTACTGCCTGAGGTTGTCGATGTACTGGTCGATGAAGGCGAGTGGAGCGTTGGCGGCCCACTTGGCGACAATGTCCGGCTGGACGACGCCATCCTTGACCGGGAGGTCGAGATAAAGCGGAGGGTTCTTCGGGTTGGGCGACCAGGCGGCGGCACTCGCGAGCTGCGCGCGGGCGAAGAAGGGAAGGTTTTCGGAGTCTTTGGGGGTTTTTACGGCGGCGAGCGTTTTCTCCATCGGATCATCGGCCTTAACGGGACGAGCGGAGAGGCAGCAGGGGCTCATGATGTAGAGGCTGCCGAAGACGTCAGGATGCTTCATGCCGATGCGCGTTGCGCCGTAGCCGCCCATGGAGTGGCCGACGAGCCCGCGGCTGGTGCGTTCGGCGATGGTGCGGTAATGGGCGTCGATGTAGGCGACGAGATCGTGGGAGATAAAGCGCTCGAAGTCTCCGGTGGTGGCGGAGCTGGAGTACATGCAGCCGTTGTAGAGGGTCTTGCAGTCGGGGAGCACGACGATCATCTCGCGCGCGCCCTGCGCAAAGGCGCCTTCGATGGTCTGCGGGACGTGGATCTCGTGCGTCCACTGTTCGGCTCCGATGGAGTAGCCGTGCAGTGCGTAAACGACGGGATAGCGGCGATGTTTGTCTTTGGCGTAGCTGGACGGAAGGAAGACGAAGACGTCACGGTCGACGGCGTCGCCTTCTAGATTGCCTTCCAGCGAAGCTCCGTGAACCTTGATGTGTTCGACGGTGACCGGCTTGGCGTTGGGAACGACGGGCGGGACTTCGGTCTGAACCTGGGCGGTAAGCTGGACAGTGAGAATGGTGCTAAGGGCGAGAGCGAGGAGAGCCGGAGCTTTTCTCATGGTGCAACAGATTACCCGGTTGTTCTACTTGATGACACCACGTTCGCTCTTGGCGATGAAGTCGGCGAGGTAGGCGACCTTTTCGCCGAATTCACCGGAAGCAATTTTTTCGCGGATGGCGGCGAGGGCTTCCGAGGTGTTGAGCTTTGAGTTCTGCAGAATGCGGTAAGCAGAGCGGAGCTGTCTGATTTCTTCCGGCGCGAAACCCTTGCGCTCGAGCCCGACCTTGTTGATGCCGTAGGCGTGGTTGTTGCGCTCGATGGAGGTCAGTGAGTAGGGAAGCACGTCCTGTGTGATCGTGGTGCCGCCGCCAATGTAAGCGTACTGACCTAACGTGCAGTACTGATGCACGGGCCCCATCGCGCTGGTGGTGACGTAGTCCTCGATGGTGACGTGGCCGGCGAGCGTGGTGCCGTTGGCGAGGATGCAGTGGTTGCCGATCTGCGAGTCGTGGCCGATGTGGGTGTAGGCCATGATGAGGCAGTGGGCGCCGACTCTGGTTATACCACCACCGCCTTCAGTCCCGCGTGAGATGGTGACCGATTCGCGGATGACGGTGTCGTCACCGATGACGCACGCGGTGGGCTCGCCCTTGTACTTGAGATCCTGCGGGGCGATGCCGACCGAGGCGAAGGGAAAGATTCGGACACGGTCGCCGATGGTGGTTTGGCCGTCGAGGACGACGTGGGAGATGAGCTCGCAGCTTTCGCCGAGCCTGACGTTGGGGCCGATGGTGCAGAACGGGCCGACGGTGCATGAGGCGGGGATGATGGCGCCTTCGGCGATGATCGAGCTGGGGTGGATGGGCATGAGTTATTGCGGAGCCTGGGTAGTGGATTGCTCAATGGGTTTCTTTCTACCGGGGCGGGGGACGAGCTGGCAGGTGATGGTGGCTTCGGCGGCGACCTTGCCGTCGACGGTGCAGACGCCCTGCATCTTGACCGCGCGCGAACGCCAGTTGACGACGGTGACTTCGATGCGGAGCTGGTCGCCGGGCACGATGGGGCGACGGAAGCGGGCTTCTTCGATGCCGGTGAAGACCATTAGCTTGTCGTCGCGATCGGGGATTTCGGTGAGCAGGAGCGCGCCGCCGGCCTGGGCCATGGCTTCGATCGTCATGACGCCGGGCATGATGGGGTAGTCGGGGAAGTGGCCGGTGAACTGCGGCTCGTTGGCGGTGACATTTTTAATGGCCACGATGCGGGTTTTGCGCTCCATCTCGAGCACGCGGTCGATGAGCAGAAAAGGATAGCGGTGCGGGAGGATGGACATGATTTCGACGATGTCCATCGTGCGGTGAGGCGGATGGGAGTGGCTGCCCTCGCTGGGCGTTGAGGAATCAGTCATGGCGAGGGAAAGGATATCAAGTTTGCAGAAACGCTACTTCTTCGCGCTCTCCTTCAGTGGACGGTCGGGGTTGAAGAGGTCGGCCGGGAAGTGGACGTTGTAGTGAACCTGCTTCAGGAAGACCTGCGTCGTCATGTCGCCGTTATGGAAGCGCGTCAGCGTGAGCGGGGTCATGATGCCCTGGATAGGATGGTAGTCGTCGTACTCCTGCACTTCGGTGTTGAAGTCGTGGTAGGTGGGGTCACGCCACTGGAAGGTGAGGCTGATCGGCAGGTGGCTGGTCTGGTCGAGGTCGAGCGTCACGCCATCGTTTGTCGTGGTCAAAATGGAGACCTTGTCGGCGACTTTGCGCTCGATGAACTCGGTGCCTTCGTAGGTGATGAGGACGCCCGGTTGCTTGAGCCACTCAAGGACCACGGTATCCAGTGAGTGGTGCTGGTAAAGATAAAACTCGTCGACGTCCTTCTGCGGAAGGTCTTTCTTGCCTTTATAGGTGACCTCGTAACCTTTGTCGCCGGTCCAGATCTCGGCGACGTCGCGTTTAGTGGTCGGGATAAAGACGCCTTGTTTGGAGACGATAATCTGGCGTTCGGCGAAGGGCTGCAGCCGGATGTAGCGCTCAAACTGAACGAGATAAGGGTTTGCCGTGCCTTTGTAGAAGGTGCCTGCCTGCCCGGCATTTGAGTAATCGACACGGTTGAGCCATAGAGGGCCCCCGAGTGCCGCGATCATCTGGTCCAGCAGCTTGCGGCCGGCGCTTGGGTCATTGATGTCGACCGACGTCTGCGCGCTGGGGATGGCGGAGGCCTGCGGATGAATGCAGGGAACGGCCAGCAGAAGGACGGCGACCAGATACGAGATTCGAGATGCGAGGTGCGAGCTTCTGTGCCGCAACAGCGTGACAGTGGGGTTGACTTTCGGTGTGTGGCCTGGGATTGTTCGCATCGTGTGTCTCGTAGGTTGCATCGGTTTTATCCCACCAGGACGGCGCCGCCGTTGACGTTGAATATCTCGCCGGAGACGAAGCCGGCCCACGGGGAGCACAGAAAGACAATCGGTCCGGCGATCTCGTCGGGGTCGGCGGCGCGGCCGAGCGGAATGAGGTCCAGCGTCTTCTTGGACGCGATTGGATCGCCGAGGGTTCCAGCGGACATGTCCGTGCGGACCCAGCCGGGAGCCACGCAGTTGCAGAGGATGCCCTGGGGAGCAAGCTCGGAGGAGAGCGATTTGGTGAGCGAGAGCAGAGCGCCTTTGCTGGCGGCGTAGTCGGCGTGGAAGGCCTCGCCGCGCTGGGCGGCGGTGGAGGCGACGAGGACGATGTGACCGCGGGTGCGGCCGTCGCCGAGCGGCTGCGCCAGCATTTGGGCAGTCGCCGACTTTATCAGTCCGAAGACGCTTGCAAGGTTGATGCCGAGCGTGGAAGTCCACTGTGCATCCGGCATGGTGGCGATCGGCTGATCGTGCGGCGGCCACACGCCGTGGTTGACGACGAGGATGTCGAGACGATCGAAGACAGCGATCGCTGCGGCGATGAGGCGCTGACCGTCTTCGATGGTGGCGAGGTCCTGCCGGATGGCGCGGCACGAATCCTCGCCGCCGCATTCTTCTGCGAGGGCGCGGGCCTGCTCCTCGGCGGTGCGATAGCTGAAGACGACACGGGCTCCGGCGCGGCGGAGCAGGCGAACCGTCGCGGCTCCGATGCCTCGCGAGCCGCCGGTGACGAGCGCGACCTTGCCCGCAAGCGAGATGACGAGGCCCGGAGGTGTTGCGGATGCCATAGGGGTGAAGCTATCGGTTTGGTGAAGAGGATGCAAGCAGGCGAAGGCCCGGCAATATTGCTGCGATGAGCGGTCAAGTTCGCCTATAGTTCAAGCAACTGGGTTTCGAGCAACGAAGAAAATGCCGGAGGAGATGAAATGCGATATGTCGTTCTGGGCGCCCGGATTATCGAAGGATTGATCTTCCTGATCTTTGGGCTGAACACGCTGTTGCACTTCTTCAACACGCCTTTGCCGAGTGGCGATGCGCTGACGTGGTTCGGTCTGATGGCCGGACACCACTGGATCAACTTTGTGGCCGTCCTGGAACTGATCGGCGGGATTCTTTTGCTGGTGGGCCGATTTGTCCCGCTGGCGCTGACGTTACTGGCGCCGGTGATCGTCAACATCCTGCTGTATCACGCGCTGCTGTGGCCGCACGGATACGCCCTTGCGATTGTCGTGATGATGATGGAGGCGTTCCTGCTGGGTGTGTACTGGCGGAGCTTCGCACCGTTGCTGCGTCCCGATCCCGAAACGAGAACGCCTCAGCTTTGAGGCTGTCGAACGGCCAAGCAGTGGCATTTTACGTGCGGCGGTTCTGTCGTCTAAACTTGGCCTTTCGAAGAACCTGCGATCGAAAGTGTCTTTCCCTTCGGAGTGCAACAATAGAAGGGTAGAGCCTCGCTTTGCCCATCCCCAATGTTTTCCAGTATCAGCGGACGGACAGTGAAATTGATTCGAAGAGTTGTTGAGCTGGCAGCAAATGCATTGGGACTCGAGCTCATTGCAAAATGGCGCACCTACGATAAACCCTTGGCAGATACGCTCCGGGAAATGTTCGGGCGTCTTCAAATCTCTACGGTCCTCGACATAGGAGCGAATGAGGGGCAGTATTACGAGTTTCTTCGTCAACATGTGGGCTTCACGGGAATAATTCATTCTTTCGAGCCGGATCCGGACTTGGCCGACAAACTTATCGCCAAGTCAGCGATCGATCCTAAATGGAAGATTCATCCTGTTGCATTAGGACCGTCTCCGGGAAAGCTCGAGATGAATATAATGAACACGCCAGTCTTCAATTCTTTTCTTGCTCCTTCGAAAGATCAGCCCCGGTTAGGAGAGAATCACGATTTGAATAGCAATGCTGTCCGAACTTCTGTACTGGTTGAGGTGAAAACCTTAGACGACGTAACTACAGAACTGGCAGACCTGAAGACAACGTACGTTAAGATCGACACGCAGGGTTTTGATCTGCAGGTACTCGCTGGCGGCCCACGCACCGTCAACCAGATTCCGGCATTACAAACCGAGGTTTCCTTCCGCTCACTCTACGTGGGGAGTCCCACCTTTCAAGAATCACTGGAAGCTTTTGGAAAGGCGGGATTTAGTGTCGTGGACTTCTTCCTCGTCGTTTCAGATCACGAGAGCATGGCGGCCGTTGAATTTGATTGCGTGATGGTTCGGAGCCACCGCACCCCTCCCGCCGTTCAGACGGCAACGGCGTAAGCGGCGAGGAAGGGTAGGTAATCTCATCGGCGGCCGCTTCGCTTCTTCCATCGGAAATCGAGGAGTGCGTCGCGCGTGCGCTTTGTGAGCTTCGCGAAGACGATGGCGTGGGCGTTGCGGAGCTCAGCCTGCCACTGGGAGGGACGAAGGGCGTTCCAGCTCTCGGCGGCGACCCAGTGGGCACGGGCAAGGTAGGGCGCGGGCTTGAGGTATTCCAGCTCGACAAGTTCGGCGAAGCGCTCAGGACCGGCGGCGAAGGAGATGACGCCGTGGGAGCCGGCGGAGAGGTCAAGGACGGCGAACATCTTGCCGCCGATGGATTTGTCGCCGACCCAGAAGACGAGGTTGTCGCCCCACTGCAGGGTTTCCGCGACTTGCGGGAGCGTGAGCAGGAAGGCGCGGGCTCGCTCGGCGTCCATGCGGAGAAGTATAGGCAGGAGACGCTGACAGGATGTGTCAGGAGGCTTTGGCCCATATACTTTGAGGAAACCTGTCGATTGAGAGCCAGAGTGTTTCTATGCACGCGTTTCCACCTGTTGAAGAGCAACTTGACCTGATTACGAAGGGCGCGGCGGAACTTGTGCCCGCGGCCGAGAGTGCGACGCCCGATGCACTGCGGGCCCGGCTGGAAGACTCGCGGAAAACGGGCAAACCGCTGCGGATCAAGGCGGGATTCGATCCGACGGCTCCGGACCTGCACCTTGGGCACACGGTGCTGATGCGAAAGCTGCGGCACTTCCAGCAGCTGGGACACACGGTGATCTTTCTGATCGGCGACTCGACGGCCCTGATCGGCGACCCGACGGGGCGGAATGTGACGCGGAAGCCGCTGACGCGCGAAGAGATCATGGTTAACGCGCAGACGTATACGGAGCAGGTGTTCAAGCTGCTCGATCCGGTGAAGACCGAGGTGCGATTCAACTCGGAGTGGCTGGACAAGCTGGGTTACTACGACATGGTGAAGCTGCTCGCGCAGTTCACAGTAAGCCAGATGCTGGAGCGCGAGGACTTTCACAAGCGCTTTCAGGAGGAGCAGCCGATCTCGCTGCACGAGATGATCTATCCGATTGCGCAGGGATATGACTCGGTGGCGCTGGAGTGCGATGTCGAGTTAGGCGGCACGGATCAGAAGTTCAACCTGATGCGCGGGCGCGATTTGCAGCGGCACTTCGGGCAGAAGCCGCAGATCATTCTGATGACGCCGATCTTGGAGGGCCTGGACGGCGTGCAGAAGATGTCGAAGTCGCTGAACAATGCGATCGGCATCAAGGAGCCGGCGGCGGAGATGTACGGCAAGCTGATGTCGATCTCCGATGAGCTGATGTGGAAGTACTGGACGTTTCTGACGGACCTGCGGCAGTCGGAGATTGATGTGATGCGGCAGCGCGTGGCCGACGGCGCGGTGCATCCGATGGATATGAAGAAGGAACTGGCGTTGACGATCACGGCGGGCTTTCATAGTGTGCAGGTTGCGGAGCAGGCGGCACAGGGGTGGTCGACGCAGTTTCAGCAGAAGGCGGTCGCGGATGATCTGCCGGTGGTCAAGATTGCGCTGGCGAGCGATGGGCTGATGGGTGCGGACGGGCAGGTGAAGGTGGCGAAGCTGCTGCAGCTGGCCGGTTTGGCGGCGTCGGTGAGTGAGGCGAACCGGAAGATCGCAGAGAATGCGGTGTCGATTAATGGCGCGAAGTTTTCAGGCGTGGTGTGCGCGAAGGAACAGCTCGGCGAGCGGCCAGCGCTGCGGTTGGGCAAACGGGCTGTGCAGGTGGAGTGGATCTAAGACGCTGGGGTTAGCATGCGGAGGCAAGCAATGCGACGAGGGCGTGAGACGCTGGCGTTGCTGGGCCTGACGATGAGTGTCGTGCTGCTGATCAATGGCTGGCGAAGGATGCCGGCGGTGATTCCCATGCATTTCAAGGCAAGCGGGGTGCCGAACGGGTACGGGCCGAAGCTAGAGTTACTCATCGTTGAGGCGATCGGTGTTCTTGTGTATTTCGTGCTGCTCGCTGTGGGGCAGATGCCGCAGCGGTTCAATCTTTCTGCGAAGACGGACGATCCGGACCGGCCACGGCAGGAGAAGCTCGCGATGGAGATGGTGGGCTGGCTACGGCTGGAGGTTGCGTGGCTGTTTGCGTATCTGATGTGGGCCGAGGTTGAAATTGCTCGTCACGCGCAAACGGGACTGGGCAGCTGGGTGGTTCCGACGGTGGTCGCGGTGGCGATTGCGACGTCCGGGACATTTCTGCTGCGATTCTCCAGGGGTGGTAAGGGTTGACTGGGGACAGTTTCGAGTGACGTGATGGACAGGTGCATCCAAAGAGAGATGTCGAAGCTGAGCGCAAATATTGTTGGATCGGGACCAAACGGCCTGGCGGCAGCCATAACGCTGGCGGAGTGCGGCGTTGCGGTAACGGTGTTCGAGCGCAACGAACGGATCGGTGGCGCGTGCTCCACGGCGGAGCTGACGCTGCCGGGATTCAAGCATGATGTCGGGTCGTCGTGTTTTCCGCTGGGAGTGGCGTCGCGGTTCCTTCGATCATTGCCGTTGGAGGATTACGGACTGAAGTGGATTGAGCCGCCGGCGCCGCTGGCGCATCCGCTGGACGATGGGACGGCGGTGCTGCTGGAGCATGATCTGGAGCAGACGTGTGCGCACCTCGGCCGGCACGATGCCCGGGCGTGGCGGGCGCTGTTGGGGCCTTCGGTGCGGGATTGGGACCAGCTGGTGGAGGCGATCACGGCGCCGTGGATGGGGCTGCCGCAGCGGCTGGATACGATGGTGGGGTTTGGCGTCGTGGCGGGACTCCCGGCGCGGATGCTGGCGCGGGCGGCATTCAATGAGAAGCGGACGCGGGCGCTATTTGCAGGCTTGGCGGCGCATTCTGTGATTCCGCTGACGCATGTGGGCAGCTCTGCGGTGGCGATTGTTCTGGCGAGCGCCGGCCATAGAACCGGATGGCCGGTGGCGGAGGGCGGGGCGGGTTCGATCACGCATGCGCTGGCCGCATATCTGCGATCGCTGGGCGGAAGGATTGTGGTCGACTTCGAGGTTCATAGCCTGCAGAAGATCGGAAAGCTGAATCCTGCGGACATCACGATCTTCGATACGTCGGTCGACTCGATGATGGAGATTGCCGGCGATGCGTTGACGGAGAGCTTTCGCGCGCGGCTGCGAAGCTTTCGGCGCGGGCCAGGAATTTTCAAAGTGGACTATGCGCTGCGGGAGCCGATTCCGTGGAAGGCTCAAGAATGTCTGCGCGCGGGGACGGTGCATGTGGGAGGGGCGCTCGAGGAGATTGTGCGATCGGAGGCGGATGCCTTTGCAGGGCGGCAGAACGATCGGCCGTTTGTGCTGGTGGTGCAACCGAGTTTGTTCGATCCGGAGCGGGCGCCGGCAGCGGTGGACGGAACTGCACAGCACACGGCGTGGGCCTACTGCCATGTGCCGAGCGGATCGAATGAGGACCGGACGGCGGTGATTGAGGCGCAAATCGAGCGGTTTGCGCCGGGATTTGCGGATTGTGTGCTGGCGAGGAAGAGCTGGAATGCAACGGCGCTGGAGCTGGCCAATCCAAACCTGCAGTGCGGGGATGTTTCGGGCGGGGCGATGACGTTGGATCAGCTTGTGGCGAGGCCGACGTTGCGGGGATACAGAACGTCGAACCGGGCGATTTATCTGTGCAGCTCGTCGACGGTGCCGGGCGGCGGCGTGCACGGGATGTGCGGGTTCAATGCGGCGCTGGCGGCGCTGCGCGACTGGGCGTAAGCCGTGGAACAGAACGTTCCGCGTGGAACATTCGTTTTTATGTCGCTAAGAATCGTTGAAAACGAAGATTTGTGGGGAAATTGGCTTCAAGCGGACGATTATCGCAAAGCTCTCCAGGACTGCGACCCCTAAGCCGTGGCGGTGGATGGGGAAGCCGCCGCAGCGGGAGCTGGCTTAGGCTTGGCCGGTGCGGCCTCGGCTTTCTTGCTGGGCGCGAGGATGGCGTGAAGGGTGGTGCCTTCCATGCGCGGCATGAACTCGACGATGCCGGCTTCACCGATATCGCCGATGAGGCGATTGATGATCTTGTAGCCGAGGTCGCGGTGCGCCATCTGGCGGCCTTTGAAGCGCAGGCTGGCTTTGACTTTGTCGCCTTCGCCGAGGAAGCGGACGGCCTGGTTCTTCTTGGTCTGATAGTCGTGCTCGTCGACGGTGACGGAGAATTTGACTTCCTTGATGGTGATGACTTTTTGCTTCTTGCGCGCGGCGCGCTCGCTCTTGTCCTTCTCGTAGAGGAACTTTCCGTAGTCCTGGATCTTGCAGACGGGAGGATTGGCGTTGGGCGAGATCTCGACCAAGTCGAGGGACCGCTCGCGTGCGATCTTGAGCGCGTCGAAGGGCGCCATGACGCCGAGTTGTTCACCGTTCTCGTCGATGACGCGAATCTCGCGTGCACGGATGCGATCGTTGGTGCGGATGAAGGACTTTTGCGAGCGTTTATCGAGAGGCGGGATAGGGCGGTCTCCGGCACGCCGGTTGGGCGGCTTGTTTCAATATTTTTGGATGCACTCGGCGGCGCAGGGGTGCGAGCGAGACTTAAGTGTAGCATTCGGCGAGGCGCGATTGCATGGGGATAGGAACGGGAACGGCCTGTTGAGCGGGCCGCAAAAAAAACTCGCAAGGCGAATGAAATTGCCTGTTGCGATTGAGTCACCGACCATGGCAAACGGAGCTGCGAGCGCACGATGACGACCCTGGAACTGATCAGCGTACTGGTGACGATCGCGGCGGTGTTCGGTTGGGTAAGCATGCGCTGGATGCGGTTTCCAATCACCATCGGCACAATGCTGCTGACTGTGGCGACGTCGCTGGCGTTGGAGGCGGCGAGCGCATGGACGCCAGGCATCCATGCGTGGGCGCTGCGGGTGGTGACGCAGATCGATTTTCCTCGGCTGATCCTGGATGGGATGCTTCCGCTGCTGCTGTTTGCCGGAGCGTTTCTGCTGGACATTGAGGAACTGTGGCGGCAACGGGTGGTGGTGGTGACGCTGGCTGTAGCCGGGACGGTGATGACGGCGGCGGCGGTAGCGGCGCTGATGTTCGGCGCGTTGCGCCTGCTGGGGATGAATTCGGCCTGGCTGCCCTGCATGATGTTCGGCGCGCTGATCTCCCCGACGGATCCGATTGCAGTGCTGGAGATGCTGCGGCGAGTGGGGATCAGCGCGAGGCTGCAGGCGCAGCTGGCGGGCGAGTCGTTGTTCAACGACGGCATTGGAGCGGTGCTGTTTCTGATGCTGCTGGATGTGGCGCACGGGGGATCCGCGGCGCCCGGGCGCGTTGCATGGATGCTGTTGCTGGAGGTGGGCGGAGCAGCGGTGGTAGGGGTGGCCGCGGCGTGGGTGACCTCCTGGCTGATGCGCGAAGTGGATGGATACCAGGTGGAGATTCTGTTGACGCTGGCACTGGCGCTCGGAGGGTACACGCTGGCGGGGGGACTGCGTCTTTCGGCGCCACTGGAGGCGGTGATTGCGGGACTCGCGCTGCGGTCGTTCAACACCAGACGGCGAGCGCGGCGGCACATTGCGTTCGACCGCATTGAACGCTTCTGGACGGCGATTGACGAGCTGCAGAACGCGGTTCTGTTTGTGTTGCTGGGGCTCGAGGTGCTGGCGATCCCGCTGGGGCGCGCCGCGATCGGTTCGGGGGCGATTGCGGTGGTTGTTGCGCTGGGTGTGCGGCTGGCAATGGTGGCGGCACTCCTGTTGATACTGCGAGTCTGCAGGCAGCGGTTCCGTAGCTCGGTGGTGGTGCTCACGTGGGGCGGCCTGCATGGAGGACTGTCGCTGGCGTTGGCGCTTTCGCTGCCGGTGATGCCGAAGAGCGCCTGGGTGCTACCGGCGACCTACCTGGTGGTGCTGTTTTCGGTGGTGGTGCAGGGCGGCTCGATGCCGATACTGCTGCGGCGCTTTGCGAGCGAGCATCCGAGAACAGCGCAGGAGGCCGAGCCGGCGTCGTAACAGTGGGGCGGGCTATGGCCGTTGCGGAACGATTGGGTAGGCAGGAGCAGGATATTGGGGCGGAGCGTAGATTCCCGCGGCGACCGCCTGTGCGAAGATTTTGCGGCAGTAAATAGCTGCCTGCTGGCGGTCTTGATCCTGGCCGGTCACGGGAAGGAGTGGGCCTTCGGTGGATCCGGGGAATTGGGGATGTTCGTAAGCGGCGACCCCTTCGGTCCAATAGCGATAACGGGTGCGAAAGAATTTGTTGCCGGTGTAATCGCAGACGGCAGCATTGAGGACTGCGAAGGACATGGCCGTGATGAAGATCCAGTTTCGGCGCAAGGGGACACGCAGCGTGCCGTCGGCGTCGAGGACAAACTGGTCGGCGATGGAAAACCACGCGAAGACTAGAAGGAGGTCGGAGTAGATGCGGTAGCGCGAGGAGATGCTGAGCGTCAGCCCAAAATCGAGGCGCACCTGGGCGATGCCCATGGCGGTGAGCAGCAGAAAAAGCTCGCAATAGCCGATAGCGGGACGGCGCCGGAAGTATCCACTTCGAATCAGATAGAGATTGAAAAGGACCAGTGCTGCTCCCAGAACGCAGGCTCCCGGAAACCTGAATTGCCAAGCGGCTGCGCCCAGAACAGCGAGTGTGTACAGCGGCTTGAGCACCAGAAGTGCGACGAGAAACGAGCTGTGCTTGTAAGCAACGTGGGATGGCGGACTGTGATAGTGAAAGCGGTAAATAAGAAGCGCGAGTAAGAAGACCCCAATCCAGATTGCAGAGCGCGCGTAACGCTTCCGGGAGATCAGGATGGCGATGCCGATGGGCACGACAAGAAAGACGTTGGTGGACGCGGAGACGCCGATGAGGAAGGCTGCGATCGCGCCGGCGAAGGCGCCGGATCGATCGTCGTGCAGAAGGAGGATGGCGATGAAGGCGAAGGCGACTGCGGGCATGTGCTGAAGAGCAGTCATGGGAGCGTTCAGTGCTTCGGCGTAGTTGAGCTGGAAGAAGAGCAGCGCTGCAGGCACAAACAACGCCAGCTTGAGGCCGAAGGAGGGGATTCGCGGAGTGAAGAGCTTCCAGAGCACGATGCCGACGATGAGGGGGAACAGATCGCCGATGATCATGGAGAGGCGAAAGTTGAGCTTTCCGAATGCGGCGTACTGGAGCCAGAAGACTGCACTCTCGAAGATGCTTTTGTACTCGTTGTGCTGGGTGGAGAGCAGGAGGAGAAGTTTGGACCGGGCGTTTGGCTGATGAATGAGCGTGAGGAGGAACTCGAGGCCGCAGTCATAGTCGTCAAGGGTAGGAATATTGACGATGTAACGGAGAGTCAAGCCGAGGAAAGCAGCCAATGGAACGGCAAGCGCCGCTCCGGCCGGCCAGGCGGGCTGGCGGAATGCAGGCCTGGGAGATGCTGCGGGCATTAGCCGATGCTACCATTCGAGCCGAATTGGATTCGGCAAACGGTTGACGGCCGCGCGGACAGCGTTTGTGACAAAATCATGTGGACAGATTGGAGGAGGAGAGTTGCCGAAGCGCCGCGTATTGCTTGTGGACGATGAAGTGGCTGTGCTGCTGACGATGAAGGCAGTGCTGGAGATCTCGGGTTTCGATGTGGATACGGCCACGTCGGCGCATGAGGGGCGGTCGAAGATCCGGACGCGTGAATACCAGATGGTGATCACGGATATGCGGATGGAGTCGGAGGCCGCGGGCCGGGAGGTGATCCAGGCAGCGCGGACCGCGCCGTATCATCCGGCGGTGGCGCTGCTAACGGCGTTTCCCGTGGAGCAGGACGACTGGATGGAGATGGGCGCGGACCGCATGCTGGTGAAGCCGATGCAGACACCGGTGCTGATACGACAACTGGAAAAGCTGCTGGAGAGCCATGCGGCGAAGCTGGCGAAGATTTCGTCTGCGGTGGCGGGCAAGGCGGCGGCAAAGAAAAGCGCAGCGAAGCGCGCTTCGAAGAAGCTGCCGGCCAAGCGGGCACTGGCGAAGAAGCCAACGCGCCGGACGAAGAAGACAGGCCACTGAGGCAGGCGTAGTCTGAAGCGTTGCCCTGGCGGAGCGCGGAGCGAGCATCTAATCGGAGTGCGGTTGCTTCACAGTAGATAGTTTTGCTGTGACGCGTGCGTTTACCGACGGATGCCCTTTGCCTGAGAGACTGTCTGCATGGAATTTCACATCAGCCGCGAGATTCGCGATCGGCTCGAGCTGGACGATCTTCTGTTCAGCTACACCGGCAACGTTGTGTTCGCGAACGTGCAGGCCGCGCGGAAGATGGCGCAGGCGCTCAATAAGCTGCGAGGGACAGAGAACGATCCGGAGCGAATGATCAACGCCGGCGCGCTGTATGCGATGGGGATGATCGACGAGCTGAATCATGCGCTGGTGGCGCGTTTTCGCAAGGAGAAGGATCCGGAGGTTCTGACGGCGGCGGTGCGCTGGATGACGGAGCGCGCGGATTCCGAGCAGGTGGAGAAGCTGCTGCGGATTTTTGCAGAGAAGTTTCCGAATACCCCGGTGTATCGCGGCAAGCTGACTGCGGCGGAGTGGCTGGCGAAGGCGACTGAAGGGATGCCGAATCGCGAGGCCGCGATGGAGGAGCTGCTGCTGTTGTGGCTGGCGAATATCAATCCGGCGTTCAAGGCGTTTCGTGAGCTTTATTCGGATGCGCCGTTGCGGGAGCAGACGATCTACGGCAAGGCCACGGAGACGCTGCCGGAGTACTTCAAGACAAGACCGAAGTTGGCGCCCGCGGTGGGCAGTCTGCTGGATGCATTGCAGGCGCCGATGAAGGCATCGCCGGATTCGTTAACGGGACAGCTGGATTTCATTCGCGAGCACTGGACGCCGTATCTGGATACGGATTTGAAACGGCTGCTGCTGGCGATCGATACGGTGCGCGAAGAGGACCTGGCAATCTGGCTGCGGTTTCATCCGCCGGGGCCGGACTGGCACAGGCATGGACCACCGGGCCGCGGCGGCGAAGGGTTCGTCGGCGACGAGTACATCGGGTTCGAGGACCAGTGGTACATCGACGCCGAGGGCAAGCGAAGACGGAGATATGCGGCGGACTACCAAGCTCCGCTGAATGAGTACGAGGCGTTTTCGGCGGACCAGGCGTGGATGCCGAATGTGGTGATGGTGGCGAAGAGCACCTATGTGTGGCTCGAGCAGCTATCGAAGAAGTATGGGCGGCACATTCACCGGCTGGATCATATTCCGGATGAGGAGTTGCGGATTCTGGCTGAGCGCGGGATGACAGCGCTGTGGCTGATCGGATTGTGGGAGCGCAGCGTGGCGTCGCGTACGATCAAGCGGCTGCGCGGGCATCACGACGCGGTGGCGAGCGCGTACTCGCTGAAGCGGTATGACATTGCGGAAGACTTGGGAGGAAATTGGGCCTATGAGCACTTGCGCAATCGCGCGGCGCACTTCGGGATTCGGCTGGCGAGCGATATGGTGCCGAACCACATGGGGATCGATTCGGATTGGGTGATCGAGCACCCGGAGTGGTTTTTGTACCGGTGGGAGAGCCCGTTTCCGAGCTACAGCTTTAACGGGCCGGATCTGTCGACGGATTCGCGGGTCGAAATCAAGATTGAGGACCATTACTACGACCAGACGGATGCGGCGGTGGTGTTCCGGCTGCGGCATCACGCGAACGGCGCGACGCGGTGTGTGTATCACGGCAACGATGGGACGACGTTTGCATGGAATGACACGGCGCAGATCGATTACTCGCAGGCGTATGTGCGCGAGCAGGTGATCCAGGCGATTCTGCATGTGGCGCGGTTGTTTCCGATTATTCGCTTTGACGCGGCGATGGTTTTGGCGAAGCGGCATGTGCAGAGGCTGTGGTTTCCGTTGCCGGGCGCGGGAGGGTCGATTCCTTCGCGCGCTGAGAATGCGATGAGCCAAGAAGAATTTGATGCGCTGATGCCGCATGAGTTCTGGCGCGAGGTGGTAGATCGCGTGGCGGCGGAGGTGCCGGGGACGCTGCTGCTGGCGGAGGCATTCTGGCTGCTTGAGGGATATTTTGTGCGCACGCTGGGGATGCATCGGGTGTACAACTCGGCGTTCATGAACATGCTGCGCGACGAGGAGAATGCGAAGTATCGAAGCTATCTGAAGAAGACGATTGAGTTTGATCCGGACATTCTGAAGCGGTATGTGAACTTCATGTCGAATCCGGATGAGCGGACGGCGATCGACCAATTTGGTTCAGGCGACAAGTGCTTTGGCGTGGCGACGCTGCTGGCGACGTTGCCGGGACTGCCGATGTTTGGGCATGGGCAGGTGGAGGGTTATACCGAGCGCTATGGCATGGAGTACAAGCAGGCCAAGATGGACGAGTGGCCGAATGAAGGGTTGATCGCCCGGCACATGCATGAGATTGCGCCGCTGCTGAAGCGGCGGAGGATCTTCGCGGAGAGCGCGAACTTTGTGCTGTACGACTTCTGGACCGGATACGGCACGGTGGATGAGAACGTGTTTGCGTACTCGAACCGCAATGGCGGTGAGCGCTCGATTGTGCTTTACAACAACAGCTACGGATCGACGCAGGGGACGATTCATATTTCGGCGGCGTCGATGGACAAGGGATCGGGAGAGCTGCGGCAGCGGAGCCTGGCGGAAGGTTTGAACATCGGGTGGGATGAGTCGGTCATTCTGCGCTATCGCGACCATGCGAGGGGACTGGAGTATCTGCGCCGCGCGACAGACATTCATCGCTATGGGATGACGTTCGATTTGCGCGGGTATCAGTATGCGGTGCTGCTGGATTGGCAGGAGCTGCGGCCGACGGCGGAACATCCGTGGGACAGGTTGTGCGATTCGCTGAGCGGAGCAGGTGTGTACAACCTGGACGAAGCGTTGTCTCTGCTGCGACTGCGGCCGCTGCATGAGGCGCTGGAGCATGCGCTGCATCCGGGCGCACTGCGCGTGGTGGCGGAGCTGGGACGCGAATTGCTGAACCAGGCGTATCCGAAGCAAGCGGGCGGCGCATTGCCAGGCACGCTTGTGACCCCTGCGCCGGGCCGAGAGACGTCGGGCGCTGTGGCCCGGACGAAGGAGGCCGCGGGACGTCCAGAGCTCTCAGCGACCGGGCAACTGCGGCTGGGCGACTGGCTGCAGTCGGTGGACAGCTTTGCGTGGCGAGCGGCGGAGATTTTGCAGGCGCAATCGGCGGAAGAATTTGTGCAAGAGTTTCGCGAGGGACTGGTGCCGATGGTAAGCGCGGGCCTGCGGCTGCCGCTGCTGGAGCGCAGGTTCTCGACGGTATGGCCGGGTAGCGTGCGGCTGATGCTGCCTAATTGGGAGCCGGGCGCGCCGACGCAGCGGACCTGGGCTCCGGCGATGGCATGGATGCTGCTGCGCAGTTTGCCGGTGCAGCGGCCGGAGGAGGTGTTTGACCGGCTGCAGCTGCGAAAGGCTTTGGGTGCGATCTTTTCAGCGAGCGGTTTGGAGGGCGAGGACAATTGGCGCGCGGCAGCCAGGGTGCGGGCGTTGCTCGTGTACGGCGCCGATTCGTTGGAGAAGACTATGCGCTCGCGCACCTTCTGGGGTGACGCGGACGTGCGATGGCTGACGGGAGTGAATGAAGCGGGCGGGAAGACCTATTTCAATCAGGAGGCGACGGATGAGCTGCTGATGTGGATGATGCTTCCGTCGCTAGTTGAGGCAGCTGAGGGCGGGGACACAGAGCGAGAGCTGACGCGAATTGAAAATGTGCTCGGCCAGGCGAGGGAGGTCACGAAGAAGTCCGGCTTCGAACTGGAGAAATTGCTCGCGCAGCCGGTGGAGAGTGATGAATCCTCAGGCAAGGGCACGCCTCGAATCGAGGAAGTGTCGAACGACGAGCTGACCACGGCCGCTGATAAGAGAACGGATGCAGCTCCCCGGCCCGGACGATGATTTCGGCAAAGTAGTTACCAAGGTGTGGGTTGGTTCTCCGGCGTTCGGGCTGAACGGGCGTCTTTTCTGATAGTTTGAGGCGTCCAAGAGGTACGTGTCCGAAGACGTGTCCAAGGAAGCCAGATCTCCGCGCAGCACCATCACCGTGATGGGTTTGCTGCGCCCGCACCGGCGAGCGTTGTGGCTGGGTTTGCTCGCGATTACGGGAGAGAGCCTTGCCGATGTACTGCAGCCCTGGCCGCTGAAGATTGTGCTGGATGATGTCATCACGCACAAGGCGCAACATGGCTGGCTGACACATCTGATTCACAGCAAGATCGGATATACCGACAGCAAAATTCTGCTCGCGGCGTGCATTGCCGCCATCGTGATCGCATTGATCGACGCGGTGTGCACGTACGGGGAGAAGTGGGTGACGACGACCGTGGGGCAGTGGGTGACCCACGATCTGCGCCGCGCGTTGTATGCGCGTGTGCAGAAGCTGTCGCTTGCTTACCATGACCAGTCGAAGACGGGCGACCTGATCAGCCGAGTGACGGACGACATCGATGCGATCCAGACGTTTATCGTGTCGGGCCTTCTGAGCATTGTGGTGGATGTTGCCACGATCGTCGGAATGATCGGCGTGCTGTTTTATCTGAGCTGGAGGCTGACGCTGATTGCGACGACGGTGGTGCCGATCCTGTTCACGATTGTGTATGTGTACACACGCCGGGTGAAGAAATATACGCGGGCGGTGCGCAAGCAGCAGGGGAAGATGATCTCCGTCGTGCAAGAGGTCCTGGGATCAATACGCGTGGTGAAGGCGTTTGCGCGCGAGAACTACGAGATCCAGCGGATGGAAGGCGAGAGCCTGGAGACGGTCGAGGCAGCGCTGAAGGCCCGCAAACTGAAGGCAAGGCTGGTGCCGTTGGTGACGATTGTCACGGGGATCGGAACGGCACTGGTGCTGTATTACGGGGGTATGGGTGCGCTGACAGCAGGGATCACGGTGGGAACAATCACCGTGTTCTTGAGCTACATCAAAAGCATGTACAAGCCAATGCAGGACATCTCGAAAATCATGGATTCGTACTCAAAGGCGGATGTGGGTTATGAGCGGATCAAGGAGGTGATCGAGGTCGATGACGAGATGAAAGATGCGCCGGATGCGCGCAACGCTCCACGCCTGCGTGGCGATATCGACTTTGACGATGTGAGCTTTTGCTACAAGTCAAACGAGCCGATCCTCAGCGACATGAATCTGCATGTGAAGGCTGGAACGACGGTAGCGATCGTGGGACCGACTGGATCGGGAAAGACGACGCTGGTGAACCTGATTCCACGCTTCTATGACGTGAGCAAGGGAGCGGTGAAGGTAGATGGGATCGATGTGCGGCAGCTGAAGCAGAAATCGTTGCGCGAGCAAATCAGTTTTGTGCTGCAAGATGTCGTGCTCTTCAGTGGCACGGTGTGGGAGAACATCGCGTACGGCCGGCCGGAGGCTTCGTACTCTGAGATTGTGCGTGCGGCGCAGGCGGCGAATGCGGCGGAGTTTATCGACAAGCTGCCGCAGAAGTATGACACGGTGGTGGGCGAGCGCGGATTGACGTTATCTGGCGGGCAACGACAGAGGATTGCCATCGCACGCGCGATCATACGGAACAGCCCAATTTTGATTCTGGATGAGCCGAGTTCGGGTTTGGATGCGGCGAGCGAACAGCTCGTGTTTGACGCACTGGACCGGCTGATGGAGAACAAGACGTCGATTGTGATTGCGCATCGGCTGTCGACGATCCGTAAGGCAAGCTGCATTTACGTGGTCAAGGACGGCCGGATTGTGGAGTTTGGGACACACGAGGAGCTGCTGGAGAAGGGCGGCGTGTACAAGGAGCTGCACGATATTCAGTTTAACGATCAGCCGGAGGGCACACAGCCAGCTGGCGTTCGGACGTAACGGCGCGGTTTGCGAGGGTCAGAGAGTCTTCAGTTGCGCGATGCGCTTTTCGACGATGGGGACGTAGGTGTCGATCTCGTGCTCGTCGAAGTGTCCGGCGCGGAAGGCGTCGACGATTTGCTCGTGACTCAACTGGCCGAGAAGTGAGCCAATCCAGCGAGCATCCGCGCGTGGGATGTCGCGGCCGATCCAAAGATAACGCTCGCGGCGAACGTAGAGTGGAGCGAGCGTGCCTCCGGATTCAAGCAGCATCTTGGTGGCAGGCGCGGGCGTGGCGAAGCTGACCGTGGTTGGAGTGACGTGGGTGATGAAGTCGGACTTGGCATAGTCTTTGGCGTTGCCCTTGCCGTTTTTGTTCTCAATGCGGACGGCGTTGGTGCCGAAGGTGGCGCCGATGTCGCTGACAAGAAATATCTGACGGTTGTTGTCCTTATCTTTGTAGACGGCGTTGTTTTCGTCCTTGAGGTCCCAGCTGTTGAGGACGGCCATCATCACGCGCAGACCGTTGAACTCGCGTGTGCCAGTGAAGGGATTCTGCTTCCAGCTCCAGGATGCGATGCGCTTTTCATCGCCGGGCTTGCGTGCGAAGCGCGCATCAAGAACCACGTCGCTATCGCGGACGCTGTGCGCAGTGTGTTCGAGATGGAGACCGGGGATGGTGGCTTCAGGGAGAACGTAGTCGTCCTCTGTGAAGTAACCGACAGCCCAAAGCAGCCTTGAGGCGACAACTTCCGGGCGAGCTTCGGCACCGAGTTTGACTCGCCACTTGTGGCCATTCGCATCCTCGGCGTCAAACTTTGGATTGGAGTCGTGTTTGTCGATGTCGAGGAATTTAAATGGCGGAGCAGGTTGGCCGTCCTGGCCGCCGCTGCCATAGAAGAGATTCTTGCTGGAGATGTCGCCGGGGTCAGTCCAGAGAACGGGATTGTGAATCGCGGCAGTCCCGATTACCTTGTGATCTTCTTTGTGGTGCTCCGATTTTGATTTGGAGTTTTGCTGGTCGGATCCGGATGCAAGGGCACACGTGGAGGGGGATGCGAGGGTAAGAGCGACCGCAATCCAGATGGCGCAGAAAGGAGCAAGCCGGAACTTGGGTGTCACTTTTCCTCCGATCAAACCGGCATCAACGCTATAGCGCCTTCAGTTGCGCGATTCTATTCTCCAAGACAGTGACGTACTCGTCGATCGATTCGGCCGGGAAGTTGCCGGCGCGGAACGCGTCAACGAGCTGCTGATGGGAGAGCTGGCCGAGCATGTCGCCGATCCAGCGGGCATCTTCGCGCGGTATGTTGTCTCCGATCCACTCGAAGCCACGGCGGTGGAAATAATCCGCTGCGAGTATGCCGCCACTCTTCAGGAGCGCGCCGGTTGGCGCGCCGGGGGTGCCGAAGTCTACGGTGGTTGACGTTGTTTTTGTGATGAACTTGGAGTCGACGTAGCTGTTGACGTTGCCTTTGTCCTTGGCACGGCTTGTTTCGAGGGTGTTGGTCGCGAAGGTTGCGCCGATGTCGCTTACAAGAAAGATCTGGCGGCCGGTCTTCTTGTTGGTGTAGACGGCGTTGTTGACGTCCTTGAGATCCCAGTTGTTGAGGACGGCCATCATGACACGAAGGCCGTTGAACTCGCGGGTATCCCGGAATGGGCAGGTCTTCCATTCCCAGATGGCAACCTTGGTGTCCTTGCCGGGCTTGCGCGCAAAGCGGGCGTCGATGATCTGATCTCCGTCGTGGATGAGCTTGTCACCGCGCTTCATGTGGAGGCCTTGAACGGTCGCGATGTGGAGGTTGTAGTCATCATTCACGTAGTAGCCCACGGCCCACAGAAGACGCGAGGCGACGACCTCGGGCCGAGCCTCTGTGCCAAGCTTGACGCGCCACCGAGTGCCGTTGGCGTCGCGGGCATTGAACTTGGGGTTGGTGCCGTTCATGTCTTCACTGACGAAGGTGAAGGGCGGAGCGGGCTGCCCGGCTTGGCCTCCGGCGCCGAAGTACATGTCTTTGGAAGAGATGTCGCCGGGGTCCTGCCATATGGAGGCATTGTGAATGGCGGATTGGTTGATCGGTTTGTCGTTGTCCTTGTGCGACTGCTTCGCAGCGGACGGCTGGCTGGGCGCTGGCTGACTGACGACGGGCTCATCGGAGGGTGGCGGGCTGGAGGGCGGCCCTGACTGCGCGATGAGAGAGGTTGCGGTGAAGCCCAGACAGGCGACGGAAAGAGCAGCAAAGTGGCGTGCAAGGCGAAGCATCGTGCGGGTCTCCGGATTTCTTCAGTGGAGTTCGTCGTTCCAAAAGCCATTTAGTTAGAAGCTTTTGGGAGGCGGAGAGGCTATCTGAAAGCGGAAGAAAAACATCCCCAACGTGCCATTTCCGCATCTTCTAGCAAGAGAGCACACCTGTGAAGCGACAGGGACGAAGTGTGCCCAGCAAGGACGAGATGAAACTTTTTGTACAGCCGGACGCTGGCTTGGAACCTATCCTTGCCGCCATTCGCAGGGCGAAAAAGACGATCCAGATTCTGATCTTCCGGCTAGACCGGCCGGAGATTGAGAAGGCGCTGTTCGAGGCAGTGGAACGAGGCGTAGCGGTACAGGCTTTGGTGGCCTATACCAACCGGGGCGGTGACAAGGTGCTGCGGCGATTTGAGATGAGGTCGCTGGAGCGAGGGGTCACGGTAACTCGCACGGCGGACGATCTGGTTCGCTATCACGGCAAGATGCTCATCATCGACGGGAAAGAGTTGTTACTCCTCGCGTTCAATTTCACACACCTGGACATCCGCATGAGCCGGTCCTTTGCGATCAGCACAACGGACAAAAAGCTGGTGGGGGAAGCGGTGCGGCTGTTCGAGTGCGATTCGAAACGCATGCCGTATGAGGCAGGCTGTGCGGCGTTTGTCGTGAGCCCGGTGAATGCGCGGGAGCAGCTGATTGCGTTCATCAAGGGCGCGAAGAAGCAGCTGCTGATGTACGAGATGAAGATCAGCGACAACGAATTCGTGAAACTGCTGAACGAGAAGATATCGACTGGTGTGGACGTGCGGGTGATTGGAAGCACAAGCAACAAAGGACGGACACTGCCCGCCCGGAAACTGCCGATGAGGCTGCATGCGAGAGCGATGGTGCGCGACGGCAAAGCAGTTTTTCTGGGCAGCCAGAGCCTGCGCAAGCTGGAGCTGGAGGCACGTCGCGAGATCGGAGTGATTGTTAAGGACGCGAAAATTGCCAAGGAGATAGTTGCGGTCTTCGACAAAGACTGGAGCAGCGCGACGCCGGTACAGGCGGCGAGCGAAGTCGGGGATTTGATTAATTTGCCGGCAAAGAAGGTTGCGCGAAAAGTGGTGAAGGAGCTGAATCTTATTCCGGCAGTGGAGCAGGTCGTCGATCGTGTGCTCGAGCGGAAAGAGGATGCGGAGGTCGATCCCAAGCAACTGGTGGAAGGGGTTCGCGAGGCGATGCGCGACGAGGTCCACGCTGCGGTGCAGAACGCTCTGCATGAGTTGGTGACGGCGGCGGCCGCCAACGGTGAGTCGGTCAAGGAATCAAAGAATGGAGCGAAGGAGTAGGCGATGGCATCTGGTCCTGTAGTTGTGGTGACGGGCGCGTCGGCCGGATTGGGCCGCGCCATCGCGCATGGGTTTGCGCGCAAGGGAGCGCGATTGGGATTGCTGGCACGCAATCCGGAAGCGTTGGAGGCGTGCCGACAGGAGTGCGAGGTGCTAGGTGGGGAAGCGCTGGTGCTGCCGACGGACGTTTCGATTGCCGAGCAGGTGGAAGCTGCCGCCAGCCGCGTGGAAGAGACCTTCGGGCCCATCGATGTGTGGGTGAACGACGCGATGGTCAGCGTCTTTTCGCCGGTGAAGGAGATGGAAGCAGCCGATTACAAGCGCGTTACCGATGTGCTGTACCTGGGGTTTGTGTATGGGACGCTGACGGCGCTGAAGCGCATGATGTCTCGCGATAACGGGCGCGGCAAGGGAACAATCGTTCAGATTGGCTCGGCGCTCGCATACCGGTCCATTCCATTGCAGTCGGCGTACTGCGCTGCGAAACATGCGATCAACGGATTTACGGATTCGCTCCGCTGCGAACTGATTCACGACGGCAGCGAGGTAAAGCTTACCGCGGTCCATATGCCCGCGATGAACACGACACAGTTTCAGTGGGTGAAGAACCGCCTGCCCAACGATCCTCAGCCGGTGCCCCCGATCTATGAGCCGGATCTTGCGGCAAAGGTTGTGGTGGCGGCGGGATTGGCGAAGCGGCCAAGGCGTGAATACTGGGTTGGCGCGCCGACGGTGGCGGCAATTATGGGACAGCGCATTGTGCCGGGGCTGCTCGATCGGTATCTAGGCAAGACGGGATATAAGTCGCAGCAGATTCAAGGCGAACCGCGTGATCCGAATGCGCCGAACGATCTCTATGAGTATGTTCCGGGAGTGCATAGTGCACGGGGGCGATTTGACGATCGTTCGAAGCGTAGCAGCGCTGAGATTTTTATGATGCTCCATCGCGGATGGTTCATGGCTGCGGCAGCCTTGGTTCTGGCGGCAGGAGGAACGTTGCTGGCGAAGCGAAGTTCGTGACGTTGAACCGCAAATGCGGCGGCAGTGTGACGCGAGGCGAGCCATCAGCGCAGGAAGATCATGCTCGCGCCGCCGAAGAGAGAGACGCCTACTACAAGCCAGAAGACATAATCGCCCGGGTGGCCGCTTTGTATTATGCGCAAGGGTCGGAAGCCGTGCTCGAGGAACGCGCCGGTGCGGAGCGGGCGCGGCAGTCGATTGCGGAAGACCGATGAGAGTGCAAGCAGGAGACCGAGCAGAAGCGCAGCACCGCCGCGAACCGCCGCGCCGGGAAGCTCATGGAGCCACGACGGCTGGGTGAGCGGAACGTTCTGGCCGGTGTAGGTGGTGTGAAGATATGCCGGCTGATTGGCCATGGCGGCCGCCGCGTTGCGAAGAGTATGCAGCCAGCCGGGTACGGCAAAGAGTGCGATGGCGAGCAATATGCACAGCGCCGGCGGAATGATGTGATACGCCCGAATTCTGCGGTTTTCCGGCTTGGTCTCAGGTAATTCCCCGATATCGGCGGCGCGATCGCTGAGTGTGCCGTCGCCCCATCCGAAGAAGGTGTGCATGCCGACGCGAAGGACGGCGCCGGCGGTGAGCGCTCCGCCGAAGATGAAGACAAATGCAACGCCGTGAAGGTTGTGAAGATCGGCAGCCTTCTCGGCACCGGCTTCACCGAGCAGCAGAGCGAGCGGGGGCGCCGCTGCAAGCCCAACAGCGCCGAAGATCCAGAGCGAGCCGAGAAGCTTTGCGTGCGGCATCTGGCGGCCGGAGGCGAAGAGTTCGCGCTCAGTGATAGAGCGGCGATTGTGCAGAAGGACGCCGCTGATGAAGAATAGAGCGCTCTTTACGAAAGCATGAGCGAGAAGATACGTAAGCATGGCGGCGAGGCCGAGTGGACCGCCGGAGGCCAGGGCGGCAAGCATCAGTCCGGAGTGGCAGACGGTGGAGAAGGCGAGCATCCGCTTGAGGTGGTGTTCGGCATAGCACATGACGCCGCCTATCAGGACGGTTGCGGCCGCGAAGGCGAAGAGGATGTTGTGGAATGCGGTCGGATGCGCGGCGGTGGTCTGATCGAAGATGGCGTAGTGAATGCGGGCGACGGCGTAGAGGCCGAGCTCAACCATGAGGCCGGAGAAAAGGACGCAGACGGGGGTTGGTGCGACAGCGTGGGCGTCCGGCAGCCAGAGATGGAAGGGAACGATGGCGGCTTTAGTCATGAAACCGCAGGCGATGAGTGTCCACGCAAAGAGCACCAGCGGATCGTGACGGGAGCCGAGGGAAAGTCCAATCTGCGCCATGTTGAGCGCGCCGGTGACCGCGTAGACCAGCGCTATGCCGGTGAGGATCATGAAGCCCGCAACGCTGTTGGTGATGGCGAAGTTGAAGGAGCCCTGCAGCGGCGCGGGTTCAGTAGTCTTCAGACCGCAGAGTGCGAAGGCGGCGATGCTCATGAGCTCGAAGAAGACGAAGATGTTGAAGAGATCACCGGTGAGCGAGAAGCCGCACATGGCGGCGAGGAAGATGAGCATCAGCGGCTGAAGATGTTTGCTGCCATCGTCGATGAATCGCCAGGAGAAGAGCAAGGCAAGAAATGTGAGCAGCGACGCGAGGACGGCGAGTCCCGCCCCGATGGGCTCGATGACCATGCCAATCCCGAGCGCCATAGAGCCGCGGGGCCACCAGCCGCCGAGCCAATAGACGCTGGCGCCGTGATGGATGGATCCTGCCAGGAGCGTTGAGCAGAGACACAACGTCGCCAGTGAGATGAGGAGGGCTAATGCGTCGATCGCAACTCGGTTAAGAATCTTGCGCGCGGCCGCGAGGAGTGCCGCACCGAGAAGCGGGACCGCGACGACGAGAGCGGGCGAGATCGGTGGATTGGCGAAACTCTTCATCCGCGCATTGTCCGCAGATCGTTGGGAGAGACGCTGCCAGATTTTTCGTGTGCCTTGACGACCATGGCGAGCAGTAAGGCGACGACTACGGCTTCGACGACGACGTCCGTGAGCATCAGCGCCTGAACGACAGGATCAACCACGAGCTTGCTGGTGGAGATGTCGGCGAAGATAGGCGCGGAGCCGCCAAGACGGAAGCCAATGCCGAGGAGAAGAACGTAGGTGGAGCTTTGCAGTATTGCGAGGCAGACGACAGCATGTACAAGATGTCTGCTGGTGACGATGCCGTAAAGACCACAGAGCAGCAGCCAAGCCGCAACGAGATAAGGAAGCAAGTGAAGGATGGCGGGCATCTAGTTGTCCTCCGGAAGGGCGCCAGCGATGATCTCCTGCAGATAAATGAAGACGACGAGAAGGAATGCCGCGGTTACTTCGACACCGACACAGGCGCTGATGAGCGCGATGGTACCGGAGGAGAAGACATCTCCAGTGGTGCCGAGCGGAATGAAGTTGCAAAGGAAGGGAAGGCCCATGAGAAGCGGAATGATGCCAATGATGGCGTACGAGGCAGCTCCGAGGGCTTCAGTGATTTCGACGGCGGCGTGCGAGGTAATGCGGCGAAAGGCAGCGGTGTTTTCGCAGACGTAAATGAGTACGCCTCCGGTGGCAAGGATGACGCCCGCCTGGAAGCCGCCGCCCGGAGTGAGTTGGCCATGCAGGCCGATGTACAGACCGAAGACGGTCGTGACGAGTAGGGCGGGAAGATTGACGGAACGAACGGCGGCGCTGAGACCGGCTTCATCGCTGAGCTTCGCGGCCGGGCGGGTGAGCGCATCTCCTTCGTGACGGAGCAGCATCGCGACGCCAAGAACTGCGGTGAAGAGGATGAATTCTTCGCCGAGCGTGTCGAAGGCGCGGTAGTCGTAGTTGATGACATTAACGATGTCGGTGGCGTGGCGCTCGTAAACGGCGACACGCGCGATGGCGTCGCCATAGGGGCCGCGATAGCTGCCCCACGAGGGCAGATTGTGCGCGGCATAGGCGTAGAGCAGGAACAGAACAGCGGCCGGGAAGAAAAAGAGGATGTGGCGTGCGCGGTCAGTCATTGCGTGAATCTCCTGCCGAACGCGATCGGTCACGGAATTTCATGCGAGCGATGGCCAGCATGACCATCAGCGGAAGAGCCACCGCGCCAACGGTGATTTGGGACAGTGCGACGTCAGGCGCTTGGAAGATGAAAAACATCAGTGCGAGCAGAAGGCCGTAGAAGCCGAGCGCGAGCACCTGGTTTGTGACATCGCGTGTGCACACAACCGCGGCCCCGGCGACGGCAATGAGCAGGAGAACTCCGGCACCGAACCAGATCATTGCTCGAGCTCCTGGGTATCGCGGACAAACTCGATAGGATCGCCGTCACGCGGCTGCCAGTGTCCGAGTTGGCGTAGGCGGAAGGCCCGCGCCGTCGCGTGGGCGACCACGGAGTTAATCGCGAGAAGGGTTGCCGCGATGAAGACGGTTTTCCACGCGGCGTTCGAGTTCCCTGTAGCGATGAAAACAGCGGCGGCAAGAACAACTGTGCTCATCCCCGGCAACGCGAGATAGTGGAGGGCCTGGGTGGGCTGGCGCATGCGGAGCATACCGAGGGAACCGACCCAGCAAAGCAGGACGACGATCGCGAGCAGGACGGACGTGGTGATCTGGTGGGCGCTCATAAGTACTTCCCCAGAAAGCGCGTGAAGACAAGGCCGCCGCCGAAGGAGAGGATGGCGAGTGCGAGCGGCATGTCGATGAATGGGAGCCGGCCCGAACCGATCACGAACATGACCATGTCAATGGTGACGATCATGCTGGTCATCTCCAGGCCGACCAGGCGGCGCTCCGGCGACCCGCGCAGGCACATGGCGGCGCAGGGAAGCAATGCAATCGAGGTAAGCGCGGTTGCGAGAAGCCAGAGATTCATCGCTGCACCTCCTTTGCGGGATAGTTCATGACTGCGCTCCCAGGTCGCGTTCGAGTTGCGAGGAAGGTCTGCGGCGGAGCTGATGAATGAGCATCCGGCTCTGTGTGGGGTCGATTCCGATGACGATGGAGTTTGGAGTTGAGGTCGTGTAAACAGTGACAAGAACGCGGCGCGCTACAAGAAGTGGATCGTGGATGGCGGTGCGGAAACCCTTGACGCGGTAAAACGAGCCGGCGCGCTCGATGTGAAGGAAATCTTTGGCGAGGATGACGGTGACGAGCCAGGCGTCGGAGAGCATCATCCATGGCAGGCGGATCGCGACGAGGACGTCGCGAGTGCGGAGATCGAGCCGCTCGGATGCGGCCTGGAAGGCGCGCCACAGAAAGAGTGCGGCAGCGGCGACGGCCAAAGCGCCGACGATCATTTCTTCGCGTTTGAATCCGGAGACGAACAGGCACCATTCCCCGGCCATAAGCCCGACGCATAGCACAAGGGTGCCTGTAGCGATGGATCGGCCAGCAGCGTTCGAGTCGCGCATGCAACAAAGGACGGCGCGAGAATGGCTTAGAGATGCTTGCGGGCGGCTTTATTTAGCCGGGATGGGATGAATTCCGTTCAATAAAGCGTATTGATCGTGAGGTCCTAAAAGGCGCGGACGCTCTCTTCGGTGACAAGGGCCTGGACGTCGATGTTCATGGCGGCGCCCAGTTTGAGAAAGAGCTCCCGCCACTCGCGTGACCAGTACTGGCTGTCGCTGCGTCGCAGCACGTCGTTCCAGATGTTCTGCGCCTGCCAGATGTTGATGTCCATGGGCAGGGACTGGAGACTTTCGGCGAGGGTGAGGGTCTCGTGAAGCACCGTGAGATTCTGGCTCTCGACCGCCTCTTCCAGTCGCACCATGGCCCGCTTCATTCGCTTATCCGCCGTGTAGCTGAGAAGCGGCACGTCGAGATCGACGTTGTCGAGCTCGGCGCGGCGGAGCAGACGCGTGACCTCGGCCGGGTCGAAGTTGTCGGATTCGACCGCGCGGCGGAGGCTGGCGTTGATGGCGAAGGTTGAGGTGAGCGCGAGTGCGGGAGGAGCGGCGAAGCTGTTTTCGCCGAGGAAGTGCAGGAGCGTGGCGTGCTCCTCATAGATGCGGATGAGCGAGGTTTCGACCTGCTCGAGGGTTTGGTTGAGGATGCTGGTGAGGATGCGATGTTGCTCGTCGGCGAAGAGCGATGTGAGTGAATACGTTGTTCCGCCAAAGAAGCGATCGATGAGGCGGATGAGCTCGGGAAGATCGGCGCGGCGGACGGCTGTGCGCGCACTTTTCTCAAAGGTTTCCCATCCGGCTGCCTCCTCGGGCAGGAAATGCTTGACTGCAGCGGAAAGGTTCTGATCGCCGAGATGAAGAACGGCAAAGCAGATCTCTTCTGTGTCTTCTGTGATGCGTGAGCGAACGGAGGCGCAGCCAAGCGCGAGGCGGCCGTGGCCAGAGGTGAGCAGATCGTAGCTGTGACGCTGGACGTCATAGCAGAAGAGCTGACCGAAGGCAGGGTAGCTGCGAAACATGGAGCTGATGGCGTAGTGCGCGCCGACATGCTCCATATCGACTTTGCGCGCAGTGACGAAGCGGCGGTAGACCTCGGCACCGTTGCCGATTTCGGCGCTGTTGCTTTGTGCGCGAAGCAGGATGGCGAGGAACTCTTCTTCCAGTTTGCGGCCGGGCTCGCCGAACAGTTTCGCGGCGAGCTGGAGGACGCGGCCGGCGTAGGCGATGATCTGCACCGTTTCGATGCCGGAGATCTCGTCGAAGAACCAGCCGCAGCTGGTGTACATGAGCTGGGTGTAACGCTCCAGCTCGAGCAGTTCGATGACAGTGATGCGCTCCTCTTCCGTCATCTTGTGCGTGGTTTGAGCTTCGAGAAACCGGTCAATGTTCTCGGGGCTGCGGTTAAGGATGATGTTGATGTAGGCATCCCGGGCAGCCCACAGATCCTTCAGCAGAGGCTTGGCCACCTCTTCAGCGAGCGGAGCGGAACGATCGCGCAACATATCGAGCGCTTCGCGAAGAGGGCCGCGCCAAGCCTGGTTCCATCCGGGTCTGCCGCCGTTGCAGCCGCAGTTTGAGCGCCAGCGCTCGATACCGTGCGCGCAGCTCCAGGAGCTGTCATCGACGACCTCCGCCTCCCATCGCGGCGGGAAGCGCTCGAGGAATTCGCCATAGTTGGTTAGCGTGGCGTGATGATTCTCCTCAATCCAGTGCATGGCGTAGCTGAGCGCCATCTCGCCGTGACGATGGTGGTGGCCGTAGCTCTCGCCGTCGGTGGCCACGTGGGCAAGCTGCGGTTCGTCCGGAGATTTGTCAGAACGATAGATGTTGAGAAGGCGATTGGCGAAGGTTTCACCGGAGTTGAGGAGACCTTCAAATGCAATGGCGCGCGAAGCCGGACCGTCGTAGAAGAACACGGCGATCGAGCGGCCTTCGTCGAGTTTGACCAGATAGGGACGGGTTGGATCGACGGTGGCGTTCGGAGTGTCGATCCAGGGAGAGTCGTGTGAACCGGAGCCGTTGGAGGAGGCAGATGAATCGGCCAGGGGGCGGATGCGGGCACACTGGTGAGGCGCGAGGATGGTGAAGCGGATGCCCTCCTGGGCCATGAGATCAAGCACCCTGCGGGAGACGGCGGTTTCGGCGAGCCACATGCCTTCGGGTGTGCGGCCGAAGCGATGTTCGAAGTCGGCGATGCCCCAGCGGATTTGCGTGCGTGCGTCACGGTCGTTGGCGAGCGGCATGATGATGTGGTTGTAGACCTGCGCGATGGCGGAGCCGTGGCCGGAGTAGCGCTCCATGCTGGCTGCGTCGGCGTCAAGGATCATGCGATAGGTGCGTGGAGCGAATTCCGCCAGCCAGCTGAGCAGAGTGGCACCGAAGTTAAAGCTCATCCGCGAGTAGTTGTTCATGATGCGGATGATCTTGTTCTGCTTGTTCTGGATGCGCGAGGCGCCGTTGGGAGCGTAGCACTCGGAAGTGATGCGCTCGTTCCAGTCGTGATAGGGCGCGGCGGACTCCTGCATCTCAACGGTTTCGAGCCACGGGTTTTCGCGCGGAGGCTGATAGAAGTGTCCGTGGACACAGACGAATCGCGTGGGACTGGGAACGGGGCGGGCCGGCTTTGCCGCTGCGGATCGACGAGGCATTGAGAAAAGTTTATTCCCTTGCTTCTACTGCGCGACGAAGCGCAGTGCGATCGATCCACACGGCACAGGCTATGGCGAACCAATAAATTGCAATGTCGGTGAAGGAGAAGTAACGGCCCAGCAGTACTTTCCCGGCGAAGGTGTCGCGGAAGGACTCGAGGGCAGCGGTGTGAATGTTTTTGAAAAATTCGACCGCGGTGCTGGCCAGGAGAGAGATGACCCCGAGCGCAGCGGGCGAAAGGCGGACGAACAGGAGGGCGATCAGCCAATAGACCATTGCTGCCCACAGGAACGAGCCGCCGTACTTGACGATGACCTGCGGAAGTCCCAGCGGGACGAAACGACAGAGCAGGCCGAGCGGCGTCAGGAGGAGCATGATGATGAGGCATGTGAGGCGGCGACGAGCTGTCGGCGACATGATTCGAAGCCTACTCGGGCTGGACCAGCTTGCCCGCAGCAAGATCGCAGGCGCGCCACATATACCAGCTTGCAACGGAGCGCCAAGGCGCCCACTTTTTGGCGCGCCGCTCGATCTGCTGGGGGGTGGCGAGAAGTTGGGGTGTGACTTTCTGGTTGGGTTTGAGCCCGAGGAAGGTGAGCGCGAAGCCCTTGCGCACGCCGTAGTCCGAGACGGGAAGAACATCGGGACGGCCGAGGCGGAAGATCAATAGCATCTCGACAGTCCAGCGGCCGATGCCCCGAACCTGTGACAGGTGCTGGATGATGTCTTCGTCGGCCATCCTCTTAATAGTGGTTAAGGACGGAACGGTTCCGTCGAGTGTCTTGGCGGCGAGATCCCGAAGTGCGAGGGACTTGTTGTGCGAGAGTCCGGCGGAGCGGAGCTGTTCGTTGGGGCAATCGAGCAGGTGTTGCGCGGAGAAATGCTTGCCGATTCCGCAAACCGGTTCGAAGCTGGCGAGCAGGCGGCCATGGATTGTGGCGGCAGCTTTCCCGTGGAGTTGCTGATAGATGATGGATTCGGCGAGCGCTTCAAAGGGGGACTGTTCGACGGGAAGGCGAAGGATGAAGGGGCCGGCGCGCTCGATGAGCTTGCGCAGTTTTGGGTCGGCGGCGGAGAGTTCGGCGATGGCGGCGGCTGTGTCATAAGGGGGTTTATGCGTGCGGCCGGAGCGGGGACGGGGCATGGCGAGTAGTGTGTCATGAATTCGGACTGATGTGGACGCAGTTGTTGAATAAGGTGCGAGGCAGCGCCGATTCGGCGCAAGCGGGTGCAGGATTTTCTGCGGTTATGCGAGGAGAAGAGCCTGCAATCAACATTGATCGCATCGAACATCGGTCATCCGCACGACTACCCTCTTCAAAGCCGTACAAATGCACTGCTATACTTTGGCTTTCAAAAGCATCGGTCTCGTTGGTTTCCCCCACCGGACAGATAACAGCTAATTTGCTGCAAGTCGTTCCATCGCGGACGAGGGAGCAGCATGTAACTGCAGTAAGAGCGAGCCACGCCCAAGGTGTTGGCCGACGGAGAGCAGGAACGCACTCATGGCGCAAGTCTTTGACCGCAGTTCGAATGCACTGGTTCGATTGAGCCTGGTGCTGACGGGCCTGATCGTCATCGCGCTCGGCGTGACGCTGAACGAGTTGCAACGGTCGCCCTGGGTGACGCGGCAGGGCCAGCGGCCGGACCAGCCGGTGCCGTTCAGCCACAAGCATCACGTTCAGGGACTGGGTCTGCAGTGTCAGTACTGTCACACCTCTGTTGAAGACAGCTCGTACGCCGGCATTCCGCCGACGAAGACGTGCATGAACTGCCATTCGGAGATATGGACGAACGCGCAGCTGCTGGAGCCGGTGCGCAACAGCTGGGCGACGGGGGAATCGATTCACTGGATTCGCGTGCACGATCTTCCGGATTTTGTTTATTTCAATCACGAGATTCATGTGAACAAGGGCATCGGATGCGCAAGCTGTCACGGCCGCGTGGACGACATGCCGCTGATGTATGAAGAGAACACGCTGCAAATGGAGTGGTGCCTGAACTGTCATCGGAACCCCGCGGGGAATCTGCGGCCGACGGCGGAGATTTACAACATGGCATGGGCCGGGCCTTCGAGCGAGAGGCCGGTTTGGTGTACGGCGACGGGCAAGCCTGGGCCAACGTCAGGTGACGTTTCGTGCACGACGACGGATCCAGGCACGGGACAGAATCCCGAGCTGGCGCAGGCGGAAGGGTTGAGGCCTCTGGGGCAGGGACGGGAACATTCGGGAGCGGAGCTGCAGCCGCACCCTGAGAATGAGCCCGGCTCGCTGTCCGATGTTCCGGTGATTACGATGCCGGCGAATTATCAGAAGTTCACCAGCCAGACTGACCTGGGTCACTATCTGATGCAGCAGTACCACATCCGCTCGGCCAACGAGCTCTCCAGCTGCGAGACATGCCACCGATGAACGAGACGATGATGAATCAAGAGGCGATGGCCGCGCACGCGGTGCCAGAGAACGGAAGCCCGGCGGCAGCAGGCGGGAGCGCCGCGCAGGTTGTAACGGCGATCGC
The DNA here is from genome assembly GCA_035504135.1 of Candidatus Aquilonibacter sp. GTDB lineage: Bacteria > Acidobacteriota > Terriglobia > Terriglobales > Acidobacteriaceae > Granulicella. The sequence goes on from DATJSM010000007.1 coordinate 84,298, forward strand.
GGCGGCACCGCGCAAGAAGATGACCCTGGCCGAGGTCAGAGCGAAGCTTGATGGCAAGACTGGTCGCCGCTTCTGGAAGAACCTGGACGAACTCGCCGAGACGCCGGAGTTTCAGGAGCTGATGCAGGAGGAGTTCCCTCGCCAGGCGGGCGCAGGCGAGTGGGTCGACGGTGTTTCGCGGCGAGGCTTCCTCAAGGTGATGGGCGCGAGCTTTGCGTTGGCGGGACTCGCGGGTTGTACGAAGCAGCCTGATGAGCCGATCTATCCGTACGTCAAGCAGCCGGAAGATCTGATCCTGGGCCGTCCGATGTACTTTGCGAGCGCACATCCGTTTCCCACGGGCGCAATTCCGGTGCTGATCAAGTCGGATGCGTTCCGTCCAATCAAGGTGGACGGCAATCCGGAACACCCGATGTCGAAGGGCCGTTCGGATGCGTTCACGCAGGGAACGCTGCTGGGCCTGTACGATCCTGATCGTTCGCAGCATGTGCGTTTACGGGGCGAGGCGGCGGACTGGGGCGATTTCCAAGAGCAGTTCATCAAGGGCGCCGGACAGCTCCAGGGTGGGCAAGGATTGTATTTCCTGTCGGAGACGATCACCTCGCCGACGCTGGCAGCGCAATGGAAGCAGGTGCAGGGGAAGTATCCACAGGCGAAGCTGATTCAGTACGACGCGGTGAATGGTGATGCGGCCCGCGCGGCTTCGAAGGCGTCGTTTGGCGATTACTACGACACGCAATACAAGCTGGACGATGCGGACGTTATTCTCTCGCTCGATGCGGATTTTCTGACCGGCATTGCCTTCCCCGGCTTTGTTCCGATGGCCGCGGCGTTTGCGGAGCGCAGGCGCTACGAAGAAGGCAAGGCGATGAACCGACTGTATGTCGTCGAGACGACGCCGTCGGTAACGGGCTTCAAGGCGGACCATCGACTGGCGTTGAAGCCGAGCGAGGTGGACGCATTTGCGGCGGCGCTGGCCGGCGGGGGCGGCCCATTGACGAATCCCGGGGCGCAGAAGTTCCTATCGTCAGTGCTGGATGATCTGAAGAAGTCGAATGGTCGCGCGGTGGTGATTGCGGGGCCGCAGTCGTCTCCAACGTGCCATGCAGCGGCGCACGCGTTGAACGCTTCGATTGGGGCGGTCGGCAAGACTGTGATTTATACAACGCCGCTGGCTCCGATTCCGACCGAGCAGGGCGCGGACCTGAAGTCGCTGGTGGACGACATGAATGCCGGCAAGGTGCAGTGGCTGGTGATGCTGGGCGTCAACCCGCTGTACAACGCGCCGGTGGACTACGACTTCATCGCAGGCTTCAACATGGTCCCGAACACCGTCCATCTGGGCATGTATGTGGACGAGACGGGAACGTACTCGAACTGGCACATCAACCAGGCGCATTATCTGGAAAGCTGGACCGATGCACGTGCGGCGGATGGCACGATCTCGATCGTGCAACCAATGATCGATCCGCTGTACGGCGGCAAGACGGCGCATGACGTTCTGCAGACTCTGATCAATCCTTCGCAGACGGCGCACGATGTCGTGATGGCGAATGCGAAGACCTACATTGGCTCGGCGGGCGCGGGTGGCGGTTTCGACAAGGCGTGGAAGAAGGCGCTCCACGATGGCTGGGTGGAGAACACGGCGTTCACGGCGGCTTCGGTTTCCGCGCCGAAGACTGGCGGGGCGTCGACTGCTTCTGCTGCCCCGGCCACTCCTGCTCCTGCGCCGGCGGCGGACGGAACGCTGGAGATCAGGTTCCTGCCCGACACGTCGCTTTATGACGGCCGCTACGCGAATCTGGGGTGGATGCAGGAGATTCCGAGGCAGATTACGAATCTCTCCTGGGACAACGCAGTGCTGATGAGCCTGGACACGATGGGCGAGCTCGGCGTCGAGGAGAATGAGGCGATTGAGCTCGAGCTGCACGGCCGCAAGATCATCGCGCCGGTGCTGATGGTTCCAGGACATCCGAACGGCTGTGTGACGTTGCACCTGGGTGGCGGACGCCAGGCTGAGGCGGGAAGGGTCGCCGCTGGCGTGGGTGTGAATGCCTACCTGCTTCGGACTTCGACGAATCCGCTGTGGGATTCAGGGTTGAAGATTACGCGCGGCAAAGGCACGTACGACATCTGCGTGACCAAGGTGCACAACATTGAGCACCGCGGTGCTTTTGCGCAACATGATCTCGAGCGCAAGGAGTTTGACAAGCAGGGAGTGTACTCGCTGGCAGGCCACGAGGCGGAGGAGCGGTCGATTATCCGCTATGCGACGTTCGCGGAGGCGCAGAAGGACGCGGACTATGCGCATAACGGCGCGAGCGGAACACTGGTCAACAAGATCGGATACAACCCGCAGGGCGAGAAGGTTCCGCAGGAGGAAAGCTTCTGGCCGGACAATTGGAGGTATGACCATAAGGATCCCTCGACGCTGCAGTTGCAGAACAAGTGGGGAATGGCGATCGACCTGAACTCTTGCATTGGGTGCAACACGTGCATCGTAAGCTGCTACGCGGAGAACAATATTGCCGTGGTGGGCCGCGAGCAGGTGAAGATTGGCCGCATTATGCAGTGGATCCGCATCGATACGTACTTCGAGGGAGACCTGCATGCGCCGCAGGCGTTCTTCCAGCCGATGCTCTGCCAACACTGCGAATCGGCCGGATGTGAGCAGGTTTGCCCGGTGGGTGCAACGATTCACTCGCCTGAGGGCCTGAACGTGATGATTTACAACCGTTGCGTGGGTACGAGGTACTGCTCGAACAACTGCATTTATAAAGTCCGGCGGTTCAACTTCCTGTTGTACTCCGACTACGACACCGAGAGCCTGAAGTTCATGCGCAATCCAGATGTTACGGTGCGTTCGCGCGGTGTGATGGAAAAGTGCAGCTACTGCGTACAGCGCATCCAGGAAGCCAAGATCGATGCGGACAAGAACAATCGTGCAATCAAGGATGGCGAGATCCTGACGGCGTGCCAGCAGGCCTGCCCGACGGACGCGATTGTGTTCGGCAACATGAATGATCCGAATTCGCGAGTGACGAAACGGAAGGCGACCGAACGCGACTACGAGGTGCTTGCGGACTTGAACTATCACCCGCGTACGACCTATACGGCTGGCGTCATCAACCCCAACCCGGAGCTTGTTTAGTATGGCGACACAAGGTCCAATTCACGATCCCGAGACCGTGCACGATCCGATGATCGACCCGCGCACGGGCGAGTATGCGGTCATTGCGCCGGGGCACAACTTTAGAAGCGTCACGCAGAAGATTGCGGGCATCGTGCTTACGGGCAGCACGCCGTGGGGATGGTGGGGCGGCCTATTTGTTGCCGCGACGGTCGCGCTTGGAGTCGTGATTGCCGTCACCTGGCTGGTGCTAAAGGGCGTTGGTATATGGGGCATTACGATCCCCAACGCCTGGGGCTTTGCCATTATCAACTTTGTCTGGTGGATCGGCATCGGCCACGCCGGCACGCTGATCTCCGCGATTCTGCTGCTGTTCAAGCAGGGCTGGCGCAACTCGATCAACCGCTTTGCCGAGGCGATGACGATCTTTGCGGTGTGCTGCGCCGGTATGTTCCCACTTTTGCACATCGGACGTCCGTGGCTCGGATACTGGCTGCTGCCCTATCCGAACTCGATGAATGTGTGGCCTCAGTTCCGCTCACCGCTGGCGTGGGACGTGTTCGCGGTTTCGACCTACGCGACGATTTCGGTGGTCTTCTGGTATATCGGCATGGTGCCGGACTTCGGCACGCTTCGCGATCGGGCGAAGGCGCCGATCGCGAAGTACTTCTATGGACTCTTGTCCCTGGGCTGGCGCGGATCGACACGGCACTGGATCCGGTATGAGTCGGCTTCGCTGCTGCTAGCGGGCCTTTCGACGCCCCTGGTCCTCTCCGTACACACAACCATCAGCTTCGACTTCGCTGTGGCGGCGATGGCAGGGTGGCACACCACAATCTTCCCGCCGTACTTCGTCGCCGGCGCTATCTACTCGGGCTTCGCGATGGTGCTGACGCTTGCGATTCCGATCCGCAAGTTCTACCACCTTGAAGATCTGGTGACGCTGCGCCATTTGGACAATATGGCGAAGGTCATGCTGGCGACGGGTTCCATTGTGGCGTACGGCTATGGCATGGAGATCTTCATGAGCTGGTACTCGGCAGCCCACTGGGAGTTCTTCATGATGTGGAACCGTATGTTCGGGCCCATGGGCTGGACATATTGGCTGCTGATTCTGACGAACATCGCGATCCCGTTGACGACGTTATGGAGCCGCCGGTTGCGCATCAGTCCGGGATATTTGTTCTTCCTGAGCTTCGTGGTGAACATCGGCATGTGGTTCGAGCGCTTCGTGATTGTCGTTACCTCGCTGTACAGGGACTACCTGCCTTCGAGCTGGGGCACCTTCCGCGCCACGAAGTGGGACTACATGCTGTTTATCGGAACGTGGGGTTTCTTCACGACCCTGTTCCTGCTCTTTGCGCGGCTGGCTCCGATGATTCCGATGAACGAGATCCGGATGATGCTGCCGCAGACCAAGATCCGGCCCGGCGGACAGCCCGCCGACCGTGTCGTTGAGGAGGCCCTCTGATGCCACCGCGTGAAGGAATCTATGGCTTGCTCGCGGAGTTCAATACTCCGGCCGAGTTGGTGCACGCGACCGAGATGGCGCATCGCGCAGGTTTCCGCCGCATGGAGTGCTACACCCCATATCCCGTTGAGGAAGCGGCGGAGGCGCTGCGCTTTCACAAGACGCGCGTTCCGCTGATCTGTCTGATCGGCGGAATCATGGGTTTGATCACGGGATACGGGATGGAGATCTGGATTAACGTCTGGGGCTATCCGCTGAACATCCGCGCGATGCCCCTGTTCAGTTGGCCCGCCTTCGTGATTCCGGGGTACGAGTGGACGATTCTCTTTTCGGGGTTGTCGGCGGCGTTCGGCATGATTGCGCTGAACGGGCTTCCGCAGTTGTACCATCCCCTGTTCAACGCGCCGAACTTCCGAGACGGAGCGACCACGGACAAGTTCTTCCTCTGCCTCGAGGCCCACGACCCGCGCTTCTCGCTGCCTGAGACGCGTGCCTTCCTCGAGCAGTTCAACCCGGTCTCTGTTGTGGAGGTCGACCACTGATGCAGGGACTTGAGAGGCGAGATACGAGACGCGAGATGCGAGCTTCGAGATTCGATAGAACGGTGCGGACATCCATCGTTATCGCGGCGACGGCCGCCATGCTGGTGCTCGCCGGCTGTCGGCAGGACATGCAGGATGAGCCAAAGTTTTTCCCGCAGCGCGGTACGACTTTTTATCCCGACGGGCGCTCGGTGCGTCCGCAGGTCGAGGGAACGGTGGCGCGCAACCAGGGGGATGAGGATTCGTACTTTTACACAGGGCTCATCAATGGCAAGGAAGGGGATGGCCTGCCGATCGACCTGACACCGGACACCATGGCGCGTGGGCAGGAGCGCTACAACATCTATTGCACGCCGTGTCATTCGCGAGTGGGCAACGGCGACGGGATGATCGTCCAGCGCGGATATCGGCCTGCCGGCGACTTCCATACCGACCGCCTGCGCAATGCTCCACTGGGTCACTTCTTCAATGTGATTACGAACGGATACGGTGCGATGCCGGACTATGCGGCGCAGATCGCTCCGCAGGACCGCTGGGCGATCGTGGCTTACATTCGGGCGTTGCAGCTGAGTCAAAACGCGAAGCAGTCAGACGTTCCAGCGGGCGCGCATGTCGAAGATCTGCATCAGATTGCGCACGACCAGGGAATGCCGCCCGGCTTTGCAGATCCATGGGGCATGCCTGCGACGGCAATTTATGGCACGCCGAACGGACAGGACAACGGAATTCCGGGACTGGGAACGACGACCGCCCCGCCGAGCGCGCAATCGCACGGCACAAATGCAGCGGGACAGTCGTCGGGCGCACGTGACTCGTCGGGACCGCCTCTCGCGCCTCCCAACGCAGAAGCTCCGGGCAGATTGGCTGGACAGAAACATTGATTCTTGAAGCAACCGATTCACTGGAAGTTACCCAGTATTGAGACAGCAACCTCGAAGGCGAATGACCGATGGCATTTGAGCACGAACATTTTGGAGCCGGACCGACGCACGGTGAGGTAGCCCATCCTCTTCCGCGGCAAATGCCGTCGGTGTTGACGGCGCCCGACATTATTCTGCGCTGGCGCACGATCGCGCTGATCGTAGCCGTGGTGCTCGGGTTGCTCTCGTTGGCCTTTTTCCTTTGGACGCCCGAGGGCCGCAATCACCTTCTGCGTTCGTACCTGATGGGCGTGATGACCTGCTTCAACTTCACGGGCGGAGCACTGGCACTGCTGTTGGTACAGTACCTCTCGGGTGGCAAGTGGGGGCATGTTCTGCGCCGGCCGCTGGAGGCGATGACGCGCACCATTTGGATCGTGGTGCTGATGATGCTCCCGATTCTTTTCCTGATGAAGCATCTGTATCAGTGGGCGGCCTTCCACACACGGGCGCAGACATGGAACGCCTTTCAGGCCGGCATCATCACTCAGGAGCAGGAGCTCTGCATCAACCTGAAGCACTACATGCTATGCCCGGTCAGCGCGTGGGTTCAGGCCATCCTCGTGTTGGGGTTCATGGCTATCGTGATTACGCTGCTGAACCGCTGGACTCTGAAGAGCGACCGGGACCCCGCTGCGGGTTCGTTCCTAAGCTTCGACCGCTGGCGGACGATGTTCGAGAACCTGTCAGGGCCGTCGCTGCTGCTTTATGTGATCGCGATGACCGACTTCGTCATTGTCTTCATCAAGTCTCTGGACGTTACCTGGTACTCATCGATCTATGGTCTGCAGCTTTTGGTAGCGCAGGGCTATGCGGTGCTGGCGCTTGGAATTCTCACGCTGATTCTGCTCTCGCGATACGAGCCGATGAAGTCGATGTTTCGCATTACGGAGCAGCACGACCTTGGCAAACTGGCGTTTGCCTTCGTGATGCTGAATATCTATCTGACCTTCGCCGAGTTCCTGATTATCTGGTCGGGCAATGTGCCGGACGAAATTCCGTGGTATCTGCATCGGATTCGCGGTGGCTGGTGGGTGATCTGCACTCTCGACGTTGTGTGTCACTGGATCATCCCGTTCTGCATTTTGCTGTCACGTGATTTCAAGCGATCCAGGAAGAAAATGATTTGGCTCTGCGTCTTCATGATCGGCGCACGCCTGATCGATATGTTCTGGCTGATCGAGCCTAACTTTAGAGACGCCGCCGAAAACCTGCACATTACTGGCAACGTCGGGATTCTGGCCTATATCACGGTGCCGCTGGCCGTCGTGGCCTTCTGGCTGGTTTTCTATCTCACCGAACTTACTCGAAGGCCGCTGATCCACGTCAACGACCCGCACACAGAAGAGCTTCTGGAGCCGGAACATGCGCACTAATGAACACCAAGGACCCGATCCTCACGGCCAAACCGGGCACCATGACCACCCGGTGCCGGCGGTGCATGACCCGGAGCATCCCGGTTACGAGGTGCAGGACGTCAACGTCGGCGGCATCGTGACGTTTGTCGCGGGCCTGGGCGGCTTTCTCGTCATCTTCTTCATCTTCTGCTTCTTCATGGGCAAGGCAATCAACTATGCCTTGGCTAAGCAGGACGGACCGGTGAACAAATGGCATGCCGGGCAGGGAGACATGGGGGCAACTCCCCGCGGCGCCCCGCGCGAAGACCTCACCTCGGACGCAGTGATGGAGCAGCGCCAGCTTGCCCAGATCACGCAAAGTTTTCCGACGCCCAGGCTGGAGATCGATGATGGCGAACAGGACGTTGCCGATCTCCATGCACGTGAGGATCTGTTGCTGGACTACTACAGCACCTCAAAGGATTTGCCGGCCGGGACGATCCGTATTCCGATTGCCCGCGCGATGCAGTTGATCGTGCAGCAAGGTTTGCCAAAGGCGTCGGCTACGGCGCAAGCCGGACCATTGATGGCAGGGGAAACCGCTCCCACCATCCAGGCACCTCTCACTGACGGCTTTGCACGTACGAGCTACGAGCTGGATACGATTGAGACCCGCGAACAGCGGAACGAGTTCGCGCGGGCCGAAGCGCACCACGAATAGAATTCAGGAAGATCACTGTTTTGATGCCGCGACACACAACCCGCTCTCGCCGAACCGCTCGCCGGTGTGCGGGCTGCGTTGTGCTTTCATTGGCGCTCGGACTGATACTGCCGTTGTGCGCGCTGGGACAGGTCTCCAGTTACGGTGACAAGACCGAAGGAGAGAACGTCGGCGATCAATTGCCGAAGGTTCTGCAAAGCGCAACCATTCAGCAGCATCTCAACGCGCAGTTGCCTCTCGACGCCACGTTTACGGACGACCACGGCAATCCGGTCAAGCTGGGGCAATACTTCGATGGAAAGCATCCAGTATTGCTTTCGGCGGTGTATTACAACTGCCCGATGCTTTGCTCCGAGGAGCTGGACGGCATAACCGGTGCGCTGGAGATGGTGCATCTTGTCCCCGGCAAGGACTTCCAGATCGTTGTCTTCAGCATCGATCCGACGGAAAGCTCGCAGCTTGCCGCGCGCCGCAAGGACTTTTATCTGCGCCGCTACGGTCATCCGGAAACCGCGAATGGCTGGCACTTCCTTGTAGGGCAGGAACGGAGCATTCAGGCACTGACGAAGGCCATCGGCTTCGGCTACATCCGTGTGCCGGGCCCGGATGGCAAGCTGACGCAGTTCGCGCATGCCAGCTCGATCGAGATTGCTACTCCGCAGGGCCGCGTCGCGCAGTATTACCTCGGGGTGGAGTACTCACCCAAAGATATGCTTCTGGGGCTGATCGATGCTTCGGGCAACAAGATCGGCTCTCCGGTCGCGAACATTTTCACGTATTGCTACCGCTACGATCCGCAGATCGACAAGCACTCGCTGATCGTCGCGCGAGTTGTTCAGCTGGGTGGCATGGTGACGGTCGCGAGCCTGGGAAGCTTTATGTTTCTCATGTTTCGGCGAGACAAGGAACTTAGCCGCAAACTGGGCAGAGTGCCGGATTGGCATGACGATAACTGGCGGAACGGATAAGGCAAACGATGGGTATTAGTTCAGTCCTGTGGCAATTTCTGATCAAGTGGCTGCATAACTCGGCCCTGTTTCCGGCCGAAGCGTCCACCATTGCGCCCTATATGGACGAGCTGTACTTCTTTCTTGTGGCGATCTCGCTCGTCGGGCTGGTTTTAGTCACGTTCCTCATCCTGTACTTTTCAGTTCGCTATCGCCGCGACAAGCATCCGGTGGCCACGCAGATCGAAGGCTCGACGATTCTCGAGGCGACGTGGACGATTATCCCCCTCGGTCTGTTTCTCATTGTCTTTGTATGGGGCGGCCTGCTCTATTTCCGCATCTATAATCCACCGCCGAACTCGATGAATATTTACATCGTCGGCAAGCAATGGATGTGGAAGGCAGAGCATCCGGGCGGGCAACACGAGATCGATGCGCTGCATATTCCTGTGGGGCAGCCGATTCAGCTGACAATGATCTCGCAGGACGTGTTTCACAGCTTCTCCATTCCGGATTTCCGTGTGAAGCGCGAGGTTATCCCGGGCCGCTATTCGACTGTGTGGTTCCAGGCGACGGAGCCGGGAACCTATCACCTCTTTTGCACGCAATACTGCGGTACGCAGCACGCCGGAATGATCGGCGAGGTCACCGCCATGACACCGGCCGATTATAAGAAGTGGCTCGACGAATCGACATCCGGTATGAGTTTGGCGCAGAACGGCGAACGGCTGTTCGCCTCCATGGGTTGCAACGCGTGTCACAACGGCACCGCAGCGGCCCGCGGCCCGAATCTCGCGGGTGTTTATGGATCCAAATTGACCCTCACGGACGGCAGTCAGGTGGTGGTGAACGACGCGTATCTGCGCGATGCGATCCTGAGTCCGTCTCAGCACGTTACAGCGGGCTTCTCACCGATCATGCCGACCTATCAAGGGCAGATCAGTGAGGACGGCCTCATCGATCTTGTCGAGTACATCAAACAATTGCAATCCAACTACCGCATACAGCAGACCTTCGTCACAGCGGACTCCAACCAGGCGGCACCTACAACGCCTGCAGTTGGTACCAACCAGGAGTCGGTGAAGCCATGAGCAGCGCAGCAACCATCGTTTCTTTGCCCGATCAGGCCACGGCCCGGCTGCCGAAACGCAGCTACCTGAACAACGAGCAGGGTCTGCTGAGCTGGCTCTTGACCGGCGACCACAAGCGCATCGCGATCTTGTACCTGATCTCGATCACATTCTTCTTCTTCATCGGAGGAGCGTTTGCGGGTCTCATTCGCCTGGAACTTCTGACGCCGCAGCCTGACTTGGTCGCTGCCGACACCTACAACAAGTTCTTTACGATGCATGGCATCATCATGGTCTTCCTGTTCCTGGTGCCGTCAGTACCGGCGACCATCGGGAACTTTCTGATTCCGATCATGGTCGGAGCAAAGGACCTGGCCTTCCCGAAGATCAATCTGCTGAGTTGGTACCTCTACGTTGTTGGCGGGATTCTTATCCTTGCGGCTCTCGTGCTGGGCGGTGTGGACACCGGTTGGACCTTCACCACGCCGCTTTCCACGCATTACCTAAACACACACGTCATTACAGCGGCGATGGCCATCTTTGTCGCCGGGTTCAGTTCCATTTTTACCGGCCTGAACTTCATCGTGACAATCCACCGGATGCGCTGCCCGGGCATGACCTGGTTCCGCTTGCCGCTTTTCGTATGGTCGAATTACGCGGCCTCGCTACTGATGGTGCTGGGTACGCCGGTGCTCGCAATCACGCTGACCCTGGTTCTGCTGGAGCGGGTGTTCTCGATCGGTGTCTTTGATCCGACGAAGGGCGGAGATCCACTTCTCTTCCAACATCTGTTCTGGTTCTATTCACACCCGGCCGTGTACATCATGATTTTGCCCGGTATGGGTGTGATCTCGGAGACCATATCAACTTTCAGCCGCAAGCGCGTCTTCGGCTATACGGCGGTTGCTTTCAGTTCGGTGGCGATTGCGCTGTTTGGATTCTTCGTATGGGCCCACCATATGTTCATCATGGGCATCTCGAACTACTCTGCCCTGGTGTTTTCACTGCTCACAATGCTGGTGGCGGTTCCATCGGCGATCAAAGTCTTCAATTGGGCCTTCACGATGCAGAAGGGCTCCATCACATTTGAAACGCCGATGCTCTACTCCTTTGGGTTCCTCGGCCTGTTCACGATCGGTGGCCTGACTGGGGTGTTTCTTGCCTCGTTGGGTATGGACATCCACCTCACTGAGACCTATTTCATCGTGGCGCACTTTCACTTCGTGATGGTGGGTGGCATGCTGATGGCTTTCTTGGCAGGTATCCACTTCTGGTGGCCAAAGATGACTGGACGAATGTATCCGGAATCGCTGTCTAAGCTGGCAGCAGTCACGACGTTCATTGGGTTCATTCTGACGTTCATGCCGCAGTTCATTCTGGGTTACCTCGGAATGCCGCGACGCTACCATGCATATCCGCCTGAGTATCAGGTGCTCAATGTGCTTTCGACTGCCGGAGCCACGGTATTGGGTGTCGGCTACATGCTTCCGTTGCTGTACCTCGGATGGTCACTGAAGTATGGAGCGATCGCAGGCAATAATCCGTGGCAGGCGACGGGACTCGAGTGGCAAATTCAATCACCGCCTCTGACCGAAAATTTTATTGAGACTCCAATCATGGATCACGAGGCGTATGACTACGAGTGGCTCGAGCACAAGACGAAGAATGAGGTGACGACCGTTGGATAACTCCGTCGCGACCACACACTCCCATACGCACGAGACTGCCGTCCCTGTCGAGCACGCGCATATCTCGTTGCCACAACACCGTCATCATTTCGAGACGGTTGAGCAACAGCGTGAGGCGGGCAGCTTCGGCATGTGGCTGTTCCTGCTGACCGAAATCATGTTCTTTGGCGGGATGTTCTTCTCCTACCTGTTGTACCGCAACTGGTATTACGACGCCTTCGCTGTCGCATCCAACCAGCTCAGCATTCCTTTAGGCACGGCGAACACCATGATCCTGATCACTTCAGGTTTCTTCATGGCTCTCGCCGTCTGGTCCGCTGAGGTGCGTAAACGCAAGATGCTCGTGTGGACCCTTGTGCTCACGGTGATCTTTGGTATCGCCTTCCTATGTATCAAAGGAGATGAATGGCACATCGAGTGGGTGCACCATCACATCCCGGGGGCGCACTATGATATTGCTGAGTTCGTGAATCCGGCGGCCTTTGGAATTCACGAGCAGCCACTGCCGCCGGATATGGCGCAGCGGACACAGATTTTCTTCTTCCTCTATTTCGCGCTGACAGGCATGCATGCCCTGCACATGATAATAGGAGTCTGTCTCCTGTTCTGGCTGATCTGGCGCGCCAGACGCGGAGACTTCAGTGCCGGATATGTCGCGCCGGTCGAAAACTTCGGCTTATATTGGCACTTCGTCGACATCATCTGGCTATTCCTGTTTCCAATTTTGTATCTGATTAACCGGCACCCGCTGCACTGAACGGCATTCCCGCCAAAGGAAGAGGAGATGGCTGAGACCGCAACCTATCACCACACGGAAGCTGAAGACCCGTCCAATGTGACGAACCCGGAGCATACGTCGCACCACATTGTCACGCCGGGACAATACACGCTGGTCTTCGTTACGCTGCTCATTCTGACCGCCGTTACGGCGGCGGTGGCGTTTGTCGATCTGAAGTGGGCGAACCCCGTGATTGCAGTGTTCATAGCCTGCCTCAAGGCGACCATCGTCGGGTTGTTCTTTATGCATGCGAAGTATCAATCGCGGCTGATCAAGCTGACGATCTGTTCGGGTCTGTTTATGTTTCTCTCGCTGATCGTTATGACGCTGAGCGACTATATCAGCCGCTCGTGGGGACTCTGGTAGACAAGAGGCCTCACTCGGACGCAGTGCTGGCGGGCGCTGAAGGCCTCAGCTCGGAACGTCTCTCTTGGCGGAACGAACAACCTGACGCAGAAATCCCATCCACGTTGAGGCTTCCGTTTCGGTGGCGCCCAGTTGCTGCGCCATTTGCCGCACAACATGTTCCCGTGCATTGGCAGGAAAGCGCTTTGCGTAGCCCGTGACCGCCATTGCCTCCAGCAACAACTGAGTAATCCTTTCGCGGCTCGCCGATGTAGGCGCATCGGCGCCGATGTATGGTATGTCGCGCGAACCCTCGAAGCCGCCGCGGACCAGCTCATAGAGGCACACGGCTACGGACTGTCCGAGGTTCATCGAAAGGTGTCGAGATCCCTGCGGTGCGAACATTGGGATCGTAACCAGCAATTGGCAATAGCTGAGCTGCTCGTTTGTGAGTCCTGTCTTCTCCGAGCCGAAGAGCAGCGCGCCGCTGCCGGCGGCAAGCGCGCGCCCGATCTGCTCGGTGGCGTCATTAAGCCGTAGCACAGGTCGGGTCAACTCGCGTTCGCCGATCGCTGTAGTTCCGACGACCAAGGTGCAATCTGAGATTGCATCGCAAAGACGGTCAAATCGGCGCGCGTTGGCGAGAATGTGGCCAGCGGCTACCGCTGCTTTGGAACCGTCAATGAAGTGCGATGTTTCGCTACGTATCTGCGCCGCTTCGAGTGGTGGAGCGTACTCGTTCACGACTCGCAGAGTATCGAAACCAAAGTCATGCATCGCGCGGGCGGCGGCGCCAATATTGGACGGATTCCGCGCTCCGACAAGAACGACAGACAGGCGCGCCCGCATAGCGGAAGAGACCATGTGTTGATTGTAGAGACACGAAGCGGTTTCAGGCTCGGGTGATGCGATCACCTGGCAATGGATGCGGCCGGCCCGAAGACCAGCCGCATTGACTTACGTGAGCAGCTAGCGATCTTTTCCGTCGCGATTGCTGTTGTGGTTGTCACGATGAATCTGCCGCGAAGACCGATTCTGTTCACGGTTGATCCGCTGATGCTGCTGCTGATTGAGGGAACCACCGTCAGCAGCCCGATCATTGTGTACCTGCCGCCCAATATTCGCTTGGTTCTGTTGGGCCCGCGCAGCCTCACCGGAGGTCATCTGACCGCTGCGTTCGCCATTCGCAATGCGCTGCTCCTGATTGGCCTCACCTTGATTCACTTCGTTCTGGCCAATCGAATTCGCATTGTGGTTGTCACGATAGATCTGACGTGAGGCAGCATTTTGCTCGCGGTTGACCTGTTGACGCTCCTGATCAGTCAACGCTCCACCATTAGCCATACGGTCGTTGTGAACCTGCCGGTCGATGTTGGATTGCGTTCGCTCGGTGCGGGCCGCCTCGCCGGAGGTCATCTGGCCGTCGCGGAGGCCGTTGGCGATGCGCTGATCCTGGTTCGCCTCGCGGTTGTTCACGGTGGGACGTGCGGCGAGAGCGGGATTGTTGGGATGATCGTGGAATGCGCCGACCGATGCCGCCGCGGAGACAGTCGGTCGTCCGTGGTTTGTGCTCGCCCATTGCGCACGATCCTGTGCCGCGAAGTTCTGATGGCTGACTTGGTTGGCCGTGGGTTGATAGTGCTGCTCGTGCGACCAGGCGGTTTCTTGTACCGTCGGGCGCGCCTGAATACCTCCGACACCGCCGTTAAATGCGACGGTCGAGTGGTTCATCACCGTCACATTGCGAACATAGACATTGTTCACATGGATCACGTCGACATTCGCTACGGCGCGGTTATAAAAGAAGGCACCGCCACGCCACTCGCCGCCGACGAAGCCGACGCCGGTATACCCGAAGCCGTAATTAATTCCGCCGTAGAAGCCAACGTGCGGTCCCCAATAGCCGGGATGGAAGACATACAGACCGCCTGACCATCCCCACCAAGCTGGAGTCCAGAGCACGCCCACCATTGGCGGCTGCACCCAAACACCCGGCACCCAGTAATAGCCGTCGGGGCCGTAAGCCCAGTAGCCTGGCGTCCACAGATACCCCGGACCCGGGCAGATGGGCTGGGCGTAAACTGGAAGGACGGGTGGAGCGATGCCGACTGAGACGAACACTGCGGCGTGTGCCTCAGTAGACGGTGATGAGCTGAGCGGCACCACGAGAGCGGCAGCCATTAGGAGCTTCGAGAAGAACGTGCGTGAATTCATGAGGTCTCCGTGCAGGGATCGGTCCAACGATCGCGTGTACACGTCTCCCTTATACCCACGGGCCTCGGATATGTTGCTCCCATGGAATTGGATTTCAGTGTCTCTTTTGGGGCATCGGCGCGGCGCAAACGGTTACTCTGGAACTGAGAAATCATCGCTCTCCGATGCACTCGGGACTTCGAGCGGGCCCCTTAGACTGAGAAGAGATTCGAGATGGCCGATAACTTCGCACAATCCGTCAAGCAGCAGACCGATATCGTGCGGCTCATTGGCGAGTATGTGAAGTTAAGGAAATCCGGCGCGAACTGGTCTGCGCTTTGCCCGTTTCACAAAGAGAAATCCGGTTCGTTCTACGTCTATTCAGCAACGCAGCATTACTACTGTTACGGCTGCCACGAGCATGGTGATGTTTTCTCCTTCGTGCAGAAGATGGACAATCTCAGCTTTCCGGAGGCTGTTCGCGCCGTCGCGACGAAGATGGGAATTCCACTGCCGGCGCGCGAGTTTTCGTCCCCGCAGGAAGCGCGCGAAGCCGGACTGCGAAAGCAGTTGCTGGAGATTCACGAAGCGGCGACGCAGTACTTCGGGCAGAATCTTCATTCGCCTGAGGCCGCCCGCGCACGCGAGTACATGAGTTCGCGCGGGATTACGCCGGAGACAATCAAGACGTTTCGCCTGGGGTACGCTCCCGACAACTTCAACGATATGCGCGAGCGGCTGAGTAAGTTCTTCAGCGAGGAAGTGATGCGTGGAAGCGGGTTGTTCAGCTCGAAAGAGCGGGACGATGGCTCGAGTGGACCGCTCTATGCGCGCTTTCGCAAGCGGATCATGTTTCCGATCTGCAACGAGCAGGGAAAGCCGATCGCATTCACGGCGCGTCTGCTTGATGCCGTCGACGAGAAATCTGGTCCGAAGTACCTGAATTCGCCGGAAACGGCGCTCTATACAAAAGGCCAGGTGCTGTTCAATCTCGATAAGGCGAAGGCAGGAATCAAGAGTAAGGATGCTGCACTACTGGTCGAAGGTCAGATGGATTGCATATCCCTCTATATGGCCGGTATTGATAATGTCGTAGCGACGAGCGGCACAGCATTCACTGAACACCAGGTTCGCATGCTGGGCCGGTTTACAAAGAAGGTTTGGCTCAGCTTCGATCCTGACAACGCTGGCATGAATGCTGCTGAGAAGACTCTGAGCTTGCTCATCGAAGAAGGCTTTGAGGTTCGCGTAGTCACCCTCGAGGGCGGCCTTGACCCCGACCGCTTTGTTCGCGAGCGGGGGATTCACGCGTATGCCGAAGCAGTGCGGGAAGCTTCGCGCTATGTCGATTTTCTTGTCGAACGCGCGCGGAATCAATTTCCGCAGCGCACGCCCGAAGCCAAAGTGAAAGCCCTCAATTTTCTTCTGCCGCATATTCGGAGAGTTCCAAACGCTATCATGCGCCGCGAGTTTGCGGAGAACACGGCACAGAAGCTCGGCATCGAAAGCTCGCTCGTGTTGCAGGAGCTGAAGCAGGCAGCACAGCAGAGACTCGAGAGCGTGCGCGCGCCACAGCCCCGCGCTGTTACAGAGGTTGAACGTGTTCTGATCGCCGCGCTGATCCTGCCGGACGCAGATTCTGCCCGTGCTCTCGCAGCCGAGAATCTCGGCCAGCATGTGGAGTGGTTTTCGGATCTTCCAACGGCTCCGGTGATCGAAGTGTTAGTGAACGCGCCGGCGCCCGACAATCCACTGGACGCCGCTCCGGATGAAAGCTCGCGGGCTCTGATGGCGGCCGCGCTACACGCATCCTCAGAGCTCCCTGAATCGTCCGACGGGCGACGTGCACTTGCCGATCAGGTTCGCGGCGCACTTGAAACTCTCCACGAACGCTACCGCGAGCGACGCAGCCGAGAACTGAGAACTGCAATGGGTGAGGCCCAGCGCCGCGGCGACGAGTCGACGCTTCAGCGACTCATGCAGGAGAAGATTGCGCTCGACCGCGAACGGCGGCAGGCGCTGTGATGCGCATTGATACAATGACCCATATCCTCGTTCACGGCCGGATTCCGCCCGCCGTCATCGCGTCACGAGTGGACTGCCTCAATGGATGAACGTACACGCAACCGGCTGTTCGTCGGTTTCATCACCACGTGGCTAAGCAAGCTCGCTTCATCCATTATCCAGTTCGTTCAAATCCCCATCCTAT
Source organism: Candidatus Aquilonibacter sp. (assembly GCA_035504135.1). Lineage (GTDB taxonomy): Bacteria > Acidobacteriota > Terriglobia > Terriglobales > Acidobacteriaceae > Granulicella. The sequence goes on from DATJSM010000007.1 coordinate 101,649, forward strand.
TCCACTACTGGACCATTCAGATGAATGGCGAGTGGATGATTCTGAGCGCCATTCCTGCGTACCTGAGCTTTTCGAACATCGGTTTCGGCTCGGTTGCAGGCAATGAGATGACCATGCTGATGGCTCGGGGCGAACAGGAGGCGGCCCTCAGCGTCTTTCAGAGCTGCTGGTGGCTCATCTCAATCGTTCTAGGTGTGACCGGTGCGGCGATGTGCGTTGCGCTCTATCTTCTCCCGGTTGCGGATCTGCTGCATCTTTCATCGATCGACAATAGCGATGCGCGCTGGATTCTTTTCTGGCTCGGCCTTGCCGTCCTGCTGGGACAGTTGGAGCAACTTCTGCAGTCTGCATATCGCTGCATCGCGCGGTACTCCTATGGCAACATGCTCAAGACCGGACTGTCGCTGGTCGCCTTTGCTGTGCAGCTGGTCCCGGTCTTCATGGGATACGGGCCGCGCACGGCCGCGAAGGTGCTGGCTCTGGCCAATATCGCCGTCACGCTGATCTTGTGCATCGTGGTGCGCCGGGACATTCCGTGGATAACCTACGGCTGGAATCGTGCCTCGTTTAAAGAGATCAAGCGGCTCGCGCGACCGGCTATCGCATTCATGGGTTTCCCCTTGGGCACTGCGCTGAACCTGCAGGGAACACTCGTGGTTGTCGGTTATGCCCTCGGTCCTGTCGATGTTGCAATCTTCGGCACGGCGCGCACCGTTTCGCGCGTGGCGCTGCAGATCGTGCAGATGGTGAATAACACCGTGTGGCCGGAGCTTTCAATCGCCTTCGGCGCGGGCAATATTCAACTGGTGCGTGTGCTGCATCGGCGCGCCTGCCAGCTTGCGCTTTTCATCTCGATGTCGGTTGTTGTCGTGGTCGCATTGTTTGGCCCAACTTTCCTGCATCACTGGACGCGGGGCAAGGTGCCGCCCAGCACCGGCCTGGTGACGATCCTGCTCGTCGTGGTGGTCTTCTATTCGCTGTGGTCGACCAGTTCGACGCTGGTTTCCGCAATCAATCAGCATGAGCGCCTTGCGCTTCTCTATACCATTGCAACGGCCATCACTGTCGCGGTCACCTACATAGGGGCGCGCAGGTACGGGCTGTACGGTGCCGCTGCTTCGCTGCTGCTCTCTGAACTCATCATGGACTTCTACGTTCTGCCTTCGGCATTGCGAATTGCACATGACACCTGGGGAGAATTCCTGCGTTCCATGCTGAATTACCCGCCCTCGCTTCGCCCTTCGGCTATACTGGCGCGACTACGACGTACGCGCCCGGAGCTCGCTGTAAAGCCAGAGCTTGATACGTGAAAACCTCTTTAATCCACGCTGAACATTCATAACCTCAACCGTCGCCCTGGATGGATGCCGCTGATGATCGCTCGCAAGACGTCTCTGTTCGCCGCCGTATTCGTTTTCGCCGTCGCCGGATCAACTACGCTTTGTGCGCAGCGGGTCTACACTGCGCAGGATTATGCGCAGGCGGAACGATGGATGGGTTACAACGTAAGTTCACTCGTCGATCACACCGTCGGCGATGTGAAGTACTTGTCTGATGGCCGTGTCTTCTTCCGTGATCCTGGCCCGGACACGGTTGTGTTTCGCATTGCCGACGCCCATACCGGCAAGGTAGAGCCCGCGTTCAATACCGAGAAGCTTGCGGCCGCTCTAAGTAAGGCCAGTGGCGAGGAGATCGAACCAAAGTATCTCCGCATTGAAAGCTACACGCCGGAGCCGCATGGATTTGCGGTCACGCTTCGCACACAGACGTTTCACTGTACGGCCGATGCGGCTTCGTGCACGCTCGAGCCACCGCCGGTCCAGCATCCGGAGCAGAAGCCCAACGGCCAGCCGCCCGCAGGATTGAGCGCGACGCAGACTGGCGGCAATGCCCAGATGAATGCAAAGGGCAAGACCACGCGGCCCACACGGCCCATCGGCCGCAGCAGGGCGCCGTTTGATGTATCGCCGGACAAGAAGCTGGCAGCGTTCATTCGTGACAACAATCTCTGGGTTCGCAATCAGGCGACAGGAGAAGAGCGGCAGCTGACAACCGATGGCGTGAAGGATTTCGGTTATGCAACGGATAACGCAGGATGGACGCATTCTGACGCGCCGATACTCGTTTGGTCGCCGGATTCAAAGAAGATTGCGACATTCCAGCAGGACCAGCGCAAAGACGGCATGATGTACCTGGTCTCCGTGACAAACCGGCATCCCACGCTGGAGGCGTGGCGGTATCCGCTGCTTGGCGATAAGGACATCACGAAGATCGAGCGAGTTGTTATTGACGTGCCTAGCGGCAAGATGGTGCGGCTGAAGATGCCGCCCGACGAGCACCGCAGCACGCTCTGCGACGACGTTAGCTGCCGCGGCGGCTCCGGCTGGGATGATGTCGAGTTCTCGCCTGACGGGAGGACGCTCGCCTTCGTATCTACCTCCCGTGATCATAAGGACGAGTGGTTCCGAGTTGCCGACACAGAGACCGGCGAGGTTAGAACGATCTATCACGAACATGTGCCGACGTATTACGAATCCGGACAAGGCAAGGTGAATTGGCGCTATTTGCCGGACAGCAACGAGTTCCTCTGGTATTCGGAACGCAGCAACTGGGGACAGATGTATCTCTACGATCTGAAGACCGGTCAGCTGAAGAATCAAATTACTCATGGCGACGGACCGGTGACGCAGGTGCTGCATGTCGATGAGAAGAATCGTGTGATCTACTTTCTCGCGACGGGCAAGGAGAAAGGCGAAGACCCGTACTTCACGCATTATTACCGCGTGAACTTCGATGGATCGGATCAGCAGCTCCTGACGCCGGAAGACGCTGACCACGCGGTCACGCCATCGCCGGATGGCGCCACCTTCGTGGATGTCTACTCGACGCGTGAAACGCCACAGACGGCTGTTCTTCGCGACAATACCGGCAAGCTCATCGCCACGCTGGCGCATCAGGATATATCACGTCTCACGGCCGAGGGATGGAAGCCTCCTCAGCCGATCACTGTCAATGCGCGCGATGGAAAGACGCCGCTTTATGGCTTTATGTGGAAGCCGACGAACTTCGATGCGTCGAAGAAATACCCGATCATCGACTACGTCTATCCGGGTCCGCAGATCGGATCGTGCGGGTCGCGCAGCTTTTCGGCGGCCAGCGGTGATGATCAGGCACTCGCTGATTTGGGTTTTGTTGTCGTCTGCATCGACGGTATGGGTACGCCGTTCCGCTCGAAGAGCTTTCATGACGAGCATGCAGATACGCCTGCCGAGATGGGAGAGGCGACCATCCCGGATCAGGTCGCCGGGATTAGGCAGTTGGCCGCGGAAGACCCTTGGATCGATATCAACCGCGTCGGCATTTGGGGTCACTCCGGCGGCGGCAACGCTACAGCTTCCGCAATGCTTCATTATCCGGACTTCTTCAAGGTGGGATGGGCCGAGAGCGGCAACCATGACAATCGGGACTACGAGGACGACTGGGATGAAAAGTACGCCGGCTTGGAGGTCATCGGACCCAACGGAGAAGACAACTATGCGGCGCAGGCTAACCAAAACTACGCTGCCAATCTCAAAGGGCATTTGATGCTGGTGCACGGCACCATGGACGACAACGTTCCACCGAACAATACGTTGATGATGGTGCTGGCTCTGATGAATGCCAACAAGTCATTTGACATGCTCATGGTTCCGAACGCGCACCATGGCTATGGCGAGCAGACTCAATACATCATGCGACGGCGCTGGGACTATTTTGTGCGCTATCTGGCTGGCGGGATCCCGCCGGAAAATTATCAGATGAAGAGCTACGAAGACGTGATCCGTGCGATGTACGGGCCAAGTGACGAGTGATCAGCTTTTCGACTCGGCATTAAACATTGCGATGACCTGCTGCGGCATATAGCCGGACGCTCGCAGAGAGCGCAGGCTCAGCGCGTCGTGACGTTTCGCCAACCTCACGCCATTGTCGTCACGAATAAGGTCACAGTGAAGGTAGGTGGGTGTTCGTAGCCCGAGCGCCCGCTGCAACAGTATCTGTCGCGCGGTGGAGCGTAACAGGTCGCGTCCTCTAACCACTTCGCTGATGCGCATCGCCTCATCATCGACGACGCAGGCAAGCTGATAGCTTGGCAGGCTATCTTTGCGCCAGACGACGAAGTCACCGAAGTCTGCGCTCTCGCATCCGGCTCGAAAGCTCTGCGCACCGGCGTTGGCGTCGATGAAGCGTATCGTCTCGCCATCCGGAACGCGGAAGCGGTAGTTTGTTCCATCTTGTAACGTCGCGCCTGGGACCATAACCTCCGGGCGGCAGTGGCCGCTATACAGCGGTTCGTCGTCGTCCTCATGTGGCGCCTGAACGGCCTGCTGCAGATCCTTGCGGCTGCAGTAGCACGGATAAGCCAACCCCATTGACACGAGTTGCTCCATGGCCCGGCGATAGAACGCTACGCGCTCGCTCTGCCGGATCTCTGCATCCCAAAAGATTCCCAGCCAATGAAGATCTTCCCGCATCGCAGCGGCGAACTCCTGGCGGGACCGCTGTGGATCGAGATCCTCATCCCGCAGCCAAAGCACGCCATTCGCGGCTCGCGCGCGCTCTGCGGCGATCCAGAAGGTTCGAGCGTGACCCAGATGCAACAGGCCGGTAGGTGAAGGAGCTAGTCGGCCTATGTATCGTTGCTCTGTCACAGCCATCCACGTAGCCGGGCGATCCGCGCAGCGTCTATGCGGTTCGCCGCGCCCAGTTTCGCAATCGCCTCGGAAAGATAGTTCCGCACCGTCCCCTCGCTAAGGCGCAGCTCGGACGCAATCTCCGCGGAGCTGCGCCCATCACCGGCGCGCTGCAGGATCTGTCGCTCGCGATCGGTCAGCGGATCTGCATCCGCATTCCAAGCCTCCGCGGCCAGTGCCGGGTCGATCGCCCGCAGACCGGAGTGTACCCGGCGAATGGCTGCTGCTAGTTCCGTCGAGGGCCTGTCCTTCAGCAGGTAGCCACGCGCGCCGGCATCGAGCGCACGCCGCAGATAGCCTGGCCTGGCGAAGGTCGTCAGGATGATGACGCTCGTCCTGGAGTTGCTCTCCTTTAGCGCAGCTGCAAACTCGAGGCCGGTCCACTCGGGCATCTCGATGTCTGTTACGGCAACGTCAGGCCTTAACTCCCGAGTCAAGCGCTCCGCCTCACGCCCGTTGGCCGCCTGCGCGACGACCTGTAAATCCGGTTCGAGCTCAAGGAGAGCCGCAAGCGCACCCCGAACCATTGCCTGATCCTCCGCGAGGAGTACACGAATCTTTGGATCTGTCGTTTCCGCACTCACGAAGCGCTCCCGGCCCCGTCAGGCAGTTCAATCAGAAGCCGCGTTCCGTGATCCCGTTCCAGCTGGATTGTCCCTCCGAGAGACTCGACCCGCTCCCGCATGCCTCGCAGCCCGTTGCCTTCTCGATGGATCGTGTGCGTTCCATTGTCTTCAATCAGCAGTAAGCGCCGCCCGTTTTCCGCCACAAATCTCAAGTGACACGTACTGGCCTTGGCATGTCTTACAACGTTGGTTACTGCCTCACGCAATGCAAGTCCAAGGACGGTCTCTTCGGCCGGTTGAAGTCCCATCGCCGGCATGCCGTGTACCTCAAATTGAACACCAGCCGCGGTCAAAGCACTCCGGGCAGCGTCCATCTCTGCGGCCAGCCCATGGGCTCGGTACCCGCCGATTGTTTCGCGTACCTCCGCAAGCGCCGTGCGTGCGGTCTGCTCTACGTCGGCAATCTCCGCGGCCGCACGGCCAATCTCTTCGCCGCGAGCCAGAAGACGTCCGGCAAGCTCCGCCTTCAGGACGATGACGCTCAATGTGTGACCCAACACGTCGTGCAGGTCTCGCGCGATACGCTCCCGTTCGGCCACGGCAGCCAGCGCTTCAATTTCCTCCTGAGCCATGCGCAGCTTGCAGTCTGCACGCTGCTTCTGACCGAAGAAGATATTGCTTCCGCCCACGACGACGATGAAAAAGGCGCCCATCGCGGCGTTATAGGGATTGAGATGCATCCGCCAGGTTTCCAGCGCTAGCAGTACCGTTTCAGCAAGTAGAGTGATCAGAACAATTGGCACGGAAGCGACAACAAACGGAAGCAATGCGGCCGCATAAATGAAAAAGCCAATCGCGCCGCCGTTGAAGGGAAGAGTTAGCACACCCAACAGAACCATTCCGCCAAGGCAAAGCAGCCGCCAATTTACCTTCCTTAGCATCAGAAAGGTGAGATAGAGACCGACAAAGATCGCTGCTATCCCGATGGACTCGATCCAATAAACTGCCGACCGGCGTATCAGCGGCTCGATAAAAAAGAAAACCAGATATGCGAGCCAGAATAGATCGCTACGATCCATGCGTTTGCCCGACGGTATCAGATCGGTATGCATGAGGTGGTCTCCCGCGAATCGAGTGTAGATGATGTGTCAGCGGCTGAACTGACGAAATTATGCATCCGCATCGGCACGGGCAAACGCCATCCAGGCAGCTCCGAGGAAAAGCGATGTATAGCCGAAGAGTGCAAAGATGTGTCTTATCCCATCGGCGGAAGACGCATACCCCATTACCCAAAGCATCAGCTGCGCCAAGTGATAGGTAGGCAGCCATGGAGCGAAATGTTGAATCCACTTGGGCAATAGCGAGATCGGAATCCAAAGCCCCGAGAAATAGCTCATAGGCAGATAGATTAGGTTCACCACGGCCGGCGCGGAGTTCGCAGGCAACACCATGGCGAGCAACAGACCGAAGCACGCAAACGGTATCCCCCCCGCAACGCTTACGGCGCATATGCTCACATAATTGCCCACGCTGAGAGGAACGCTCGCCGCAAAAACTCCGATTACGCAAAGAATGTTCGTGATGATTAGTCCAAATGCTACCGACGCAACACACTTTGCGGTAAGATACGCCAGCGGTGGCATCGGGCTTGCACGCTTTAACTCCAGCCATCCGGAGACGCGTTCCCCCGCAAGGCCCACGCCGATGCCGAACAACGCTGCTCCGACGACTCCAAAAGCTGCGTAGCTCGCGAGTAGATACTTCGCGACCATCTGGCCATGGAGGGCTTCGCCGCGGTTCATCACACCAAACAGCAGATAGAACATCACGGGAAAACCGACCACAGAAAGCGAAAACGCTTTTGTGCGCATTGCCCGTACAAACTCATATCGAGTCTCACGAGCGAAGATCGCGACGATACGGCGCGCGGAGTTCGCCGTATAAGGAATTGAGAGAGCGGAAGAAGACATCGTGAACCTCCACAAATCGGCAACAGAGTTAGTCCCGCCCGGTCAGCGCAAGAAACGCGTCTTCGAGTCCGGGCGTTTGAATCTGGAGCCGGCTCAGATTCGGGTCCAAGGCAAGTAGTTCGCGCAGCGTGAGCTCAGGGGCGGATGAAGTGACAGTTACGAATCCCGTCGCTCCTTCGACGCCTGTGACACCGCTTAGGGTGAGGATCTGTTCACGCTTGAGGGTCGTTTCGAACTTTAAAATTTTGAACCCGGTAACTTGAGCATCGGGCTGCTCCTGGTACGCATCGGCAGTCAGTGCGGTTCTTTTCGAACCCATTGCTTTCACTTCGTTCGGTGTGCCTTCGCAGATGACGCGACCCTTGTCTATCAAGATAATCCGGTCGGCGAGCGCGTCGGCCTCTTCGAGGTAGTGCGTCGTCAGCAACACAGTTTTTCCCCGCTGGCGAAGTGCTCGGATCTGCGCCCACAAGCCGCGCCGCGCTTCGACGTCCAGCCCAACCGTAGGCTCGTCAAGAAAGATCAGGTCGGCATCCCCGGCGATTGCCAGCGCAAAAAGGACTCGCTGCTTCTGCCCACCCGAAAGGTGTCCGAACATCCGCGACTCCAGGCCCTCCAGTCCTGCAGCCCGCACAATACTGATCAGCGGAAGCGGACGTGGATAGTAGCCGCGCATGATCTCGATGTGCTCGCGAACGCGCAACATCTCCGGCGCACGTCCAACCTGCAGCATGACGCCGATCCGTTGCCTGTTCCCGGCAAAACGCGGGTCGGCTCCGAAGACGCGCACCTGCCCGCCCGTCGGAGAAGTGAGCCCCATCATGAGTTTCACCGCGGTTGACTTGCCGGCTCCATTCGGTCCCAGCAGCACAACAATTTCGCCAACCAAAAGTTCCAGTGAAAGATGATCCAGCGCGGTGACCCCGTTTCGGTACCGCTTTGTCACTGCTCGTAAAGAGGCGACCGCTGTACGCGAGGCCCAATCCGGCGCGCTTTGAAGATTTGCTGCAATCGGTTCCAGGGCAGCGTTCATAGACGGTCTCCGTGACTTACAGGAGCTAGTCTCGTTCGTTCATCCCAGTATTGTTAGTGAAGGTCGTCAAGCAAGCGCGGTGACAAATGTCATCCACGTTGCGGCGCAACGGCTGCAAGCGCGGAGACGATTGCAGCTCCCCTCGGACTGCCTAAGCCCGAGCAGGCGTCCCACCCAGGCTCGGCGTGGAACGCTCCGTTGTTGCCGCTGGTGATATCTCGAAAAGGTGATGGCGATGCAGAATAGAGCACCGCGTTCACAAATCCTGCATCTTTTTTGTTCCCGGCATTCGCCAGCGCAATCAGTCCTGCCCAAAGGGGAGCCACAGCACTCGTTCCACCGATCGTCGTTGTCTCACCGTCCACACGAATGGTGTACCCAGTCGAAGGGTCGGCGTCTCCGGCGACATCCGGGACCCCGCGCCCGCCCGACTTTGTTGTCGGCGTGGGTACGCCACTGTTCGCCTGCCAGCTGGGAAGGGTGAACAGCGTGCTCACGCCGCCTCCGGTAGCGCCTTCATTCAAAGAGAGCTCATTCCACACCGTCTCGCTTGTGATCGTGTCGCCGGTCGCCACGAGTTTCGTCCCGCCGCACGCCAGGACATGCGGGCTTGAAGCAGGGAAGTCGACGTGATTCCCGCCGCCGGAAACTCCGTCGGTGGAACCGTTATCTCCGCACGCGACGGTGATCGTGACTCCCACAGACGCGGCCGCCTGGCATGCCTGATCCAACGCGGTCACGGCCTGCTGCGTCCAACTCGACTCGGGGCCACCCCAGCTGATCGAAAGCACACTGGGCTTGTGTGTCGAATCGTGCACCGCGGTGGTGATGGCATCAATGAATCCTTGATCTGTATTGGGAGCGAAGTAGACGACAATCTTTGCGCCCACCCCGATGGCGGCCGAAACCTCGATGTCCAGCATCACTTCCCCATCTGCACCACTCGCATCTCCGGGAGAGTTAGTACCCTTATCCACGGAGACGGCCGTTACCGACGGCGCCGGCAACCCGAGGCTCTTGAAGTACGTCGTAATATCCGTTTCGCGATAACCACCGCCCAGCTCAAGCAACGCAATTGTCTGTCCTGAGGCGGTGGCACTCGCTGGAAAGCCATACAATTGCCCCACCTGCACCGGCGTGTAACTCACATTGCCGGCGCGCGGTGTGGCCACGCGAAAGTGGGGCTTCGCTTGGGGCCGGTTGTCGAGTCCCAGTACAGCGACGACATGCGGAGCCAGCTCCTCCGGCAACATAATCTCACCTTCCCGCAGGCGAAACCGTACGCCTCCAGCTTCGCGGGTCTGCAACGTTACGGCAAAGGCTTTTTCCATGGCGGCGCGCGAACCGGAGATCTGCATGGTGCGTCGACCACGTTCCTTCGGAGCCTCCACTCTCAGGCCGTACTCTTCTGCAAAAGCACGTAAGGTTTCCTCCGCCTTTGTATCGGCGCAATGGCGTTCCGCAAACTGTTCGCGAGTCAATCGTTTTGTGGGATCGATCGGCTCCTTCGGAGTCAGAAGAACCGAAACCGTTATCTGCTCTTCGTCGACAGCCCGTGATGAAAATTCCCCGGCGCGACTGCTGTCGAATAGCTGGCGTGTGCTGCCCTTAAGTGGAACGCGTTTCTGCTGTGCGAAGCGTGACGATGCGGACATCCGATCCTCCGGCCTGGGGGTGTTTGGTTGGATGCGCACATCAACCCAAGAGCGTCTTTCAGCCGTGCCTGCTCACATCCACTCGGAACCGTACTGGACGGGAATCTGTGTGAAGGCAATACGCGTTGGCGCACTATCCCGCGCCGGCAGCATTCCCGCGAAGTGAACCGTCGAATGTCCAAACTTCAGGTTCAGCTTGTCCATCGTCGCCGACAGCTCATTGCGATGGCCCGGCTCCTCGAACAGCATCTGCGGTACCTCGTCATCGGGCAGCAGGTTTCGCATCGTGACGCCGACGAAGAAAGGCCGCTGATGCTCAGGTCCATCCGGCCGCTCGTGCCAGATGCCTTTCAGAGCTTCCAGCAACGTCAGCGTGTCCTGACACGGGCGAAACTTTGCCTCCATGGCCCACGCCGAGTGCTTAATTCCCGAGGTATGCTGCTTCAGCTTGACCGCTCGCGCAGCTTCCTCGCGGCTGTGTGCAAATTTCAACGTCACCGCAAGCGTGGAGGCGTGAAAGTGCTCCATGCGCAGTCGCATGGCGCCTTTGTGTAGTAGCTTGTGCGCAACGGACCATGCGCCCTCTGGCGTGCGGTGCTCCGGGCCGAGGACATGCGAGTGTCCGAGGGATTTCTGCAGATCACCGGCGACCGGAGCGCCGTCATCGCCTGTCTGTCCTCCGCGCAGCCAGTGATAGAGCCGGTCACCCCACACCGAGCCCCACAGGGCATGCATACCATTGCGGTCGAGAGACAGCAGCTGCGCCATAGTGTGGATGCCCTTCGCGTTGAGGCGTTGCTCAGTGCGGGCGCCTACCCCTGGAAGATCACGCAGCTCAAGATGTGCGATCGCGCGCGGCAATTGCGACGGTAAAAGCCCGATCAGCCCATCTGGCTTCTGCATGTCGCTCGCAATCTTCGCGAGATAACGATTTGGAGCCATCCCGATGGAACATCGCAGCGTTTCGCCAACGTCTGTCTTGATGGCCTGCTTGATCGCCAGAGCTATCTGCCGGGTTCGGGGAGGTTCCTGCTCACGCCCCATCAGCTGGCAGACCATCTCATCGATCGAAGGCGTGTGGGCCACAGGACAGACCCGCTCCACGGCAGCGGCGATCTCATGCGAATGCTTCGCGTAGGTGGTGTGGTCGCCTTCGACTAACGCGATGCCAGGGTATAGCCGCTTCGCTTCCCCGACCTTCGTTCCCGTCTTCACGCCGAAAGCCTTTGCCTCATAGCTGGCGGCGATGACCGTCCCAGTGTCTGCCATGGTTGCGGTTACCGCGAGCGGCTTGCCGCGGTATTCGGGATGAAGCTGCTGCTCGACCGAGGCGAAGAAGCTGTTCAGGTCAATGTGCAGGAACCCGAAGCGGTCGGCTTGGAGCGAGTCATCCATGACGGCACTCGTCCATTGTATTCGCCGTTTGTTCGCGCTGAGAGGGCCTTTCGGGCTATTTCGGGATCGGCAGCTTCAGCTTGTAGTGCAGGTCCGGCTTACTGTTGAACTGGCTGATGCTTTTTGTCTTGGACCGCTTGCCATTAAGTTCAGCCCATAGATCGTAATCCAGGCTCATCGAGAGCTGACGAAAATGAAACTGCCCATTCTCATCGCTCAGATAGCTCTTCACCGCCAGAGATTTCTCGTCTTTCAAATAGACAACCGCTCCCTGAATGGGAGATCCATTCTTGCTGCACACCTCCCCTTCTATGGTGCGCAGTTTTGGGACCTTGGTCGTCACAGCCGCATTCGTAGCGTACGCAACATGAGGCTCGGCACAAAACCCCGCAAAACTCAGCAGAATGCACAGAATCACCGCACTGCGACTACTCCTCTTCGTCTTCGTCCTCGTCGTGCAGAACATCGTCCTCGTCGTCATAGCCCTCCTCATCGATCGGCGCCAGCTCCAGAGGATCGCTTGACACGACCTCGAGGTCGGTCCCACACTCCTCGCACTGAATCACCTCGCCCTCTTCCACATCATCGACGTCGATATCGAGTGGGTTATCGCACTCGGGACATACGACTGACATAACGATCTCCTCGTACTGAGTTCCTTCCGCCCTTGTACGATGTTGAAAGCGCGTCGCGGGCAGCTTTCACTAGTTCTAACGGCGCATTCCCAACTCGTCAACATGGGACGGGCGCAAATCTTCGACGTTTGCTCGCCTGCAACCAGGAGACCGAAGGATGAAGCGATTTCTTAGACTTGGCATTTCGGCGCTCGCCTTTGCCGCCCCGTGCGCTGGCGCCGCTCAGGCCCCGGGCCCCACGGCGGATACGATTGCTCCTCTTCCTGCCGACCCGGCCATTGCCGCGGCGCTGCGGACCATCTCGCCGGACACAATTCGTGCAGACATCGCCAGACTGGTCAGCTTCGGAACCCGAAATACGCTCTCCAGCATGGATACCGACCTTCCGCCGGGCCAGGGCATCAATGCTGCCGCGGATTGGATCGAGTCGGAGTTTCGCGGAATCTCCGCAGCCTGTGGCGGATGCCTCGACGTCAAGCGCGACGAGTTCATCGAACAACCGCCTCCGGCCGGCGGCCGTCCCAGCCGTATTCCGCGGCCTACGAAGCTGGTGAACATCTATGCCATTCTGCATGGCACCTCCACGGACAAGAGCGCCCCCTGGACTCTAGTCACGGGCCACTACGACTCGCGTGCGACTGACGTCATGGACTCCCACGTTGCGGCGCCGGGGGCGAACGATGACGGCAGCGGGGTCGCCGTATCCATCGAATCCGCCCGCGCGCTTTCGAAGTTGAAGATCCCCGGCACGATCGTCTTTGTCACCGTAGCCGGCGAGGAGCAGGGTCTCAATGGCTCGCATCACTTGGCCGCGCTCGCCAAGGCCGAGGGCTGGCCGCTGGTCGCGGTGCTTAACAATGACATCGTCGGCGGCGACACGACGCCCGGGGAGACGCAGCAGCGCAAAGACGTCGTTCGCATATTCTCTGAATCCATCCCCGCCACCGCGACGCCCGAGCAGGAACGCATGATGCTCGCCATTGGCGCTGAGAATGATTCGCCATCTCGCGAACTGGCCCGCCAGATTGTTGAGCTGGCGCCGGCATACTTCCGGACACCCACGAAGCACGCGCCGTCTGTTACTCAAAGCCGTAGGCATTCGCATACCGTGCCCCTACTGCCGCGCTTTCAGCCCATTATGATTCTTCGTCATGATCGCTACCTTCGCGGTGGCGATCACAGCAGCTTCAACGGTCAGGGCTTCGCCGCGGTCCGTTTCACTGAGTGGCGTGAGAACTTCAACCATCAGCACCAGACTGTCCGCACCGAAAACGGCATCGAGTACGGTGACCTGCTGAAGTTTGTTGACACTAGTTACGTGGCAAACGTGGCACGCTTGAACGCTCTTACATTGGCCAATCTTGCCGCAGCTCCCAGTGAGCCGCAGCGGGTGCGCATCCTCACTCGCCGGCTGGACAACAACACCGACCTCGCATGGGATTCTTCGGCGTTCGCGCCGCCGGGCACGACCTATGAGGTGGTGTGGCGCGACACCACGGATCAGCTCTGGACTCATTCCCGCAACGTCGGTGCCGAGACGCATGTCACCCTTGACGTGAGCAAGGACAACGTCTTCTTTGGTGTTCGTGCCGTCGACTCGGCCGGCCACCGCTCGCTTCCCGTGGCTCCTGTCCCATCTCGAGAGTAGTCGTTCCGTCCCACGCAGCATTAGCAGGAGTAGTACATGCGCTCCAACGGTCCCACGCTTCTCGCTCTGCCACCGTTCCGCGGCCTGACGCGCAAGCTCATCATCCTGGCCGGTGTCAGCCTTGTCTTCTTCTTCATTCTCGGAATTGTGGCCCGGGGATTTGAGGAAACGCTCTATTACCTGCTCGTTCTGTTGCCAGAAGAAGCTCCCAAAATGATCTGGCGGTTCGTTACGTGGCCGTTCGTTCCGGATGGTTTTCTCAGCTTTCTGTTCGCGATGCTTTCTTTCTGGTACTTCGGCTCAGCGTTGGAGGAGGAGCGCGGTACTCGCTGGTTTGGGGAGCTCTTCTTCGTTTCCGTGATCGGCGGCGGAATTCTCACCACGCTGATCAGCCTCACCATCGGCCGGTATTTCCTACCGATCATCGGCCCACCTGGCAAATACAGCGAAGGTCTGTGGCCGATTGTGATCGCACTGCTGGTTGTGTACGCTCGTCTTCATGCCAACGAGACCCTGACCTTCGACTTCATTTTCCGCGCGCGCGCCAAATACATCGCGGCAATCTTCCTCGTCGTGTACCTCGTCATCGATTACTTTGTCTTGCGTCGGGTCGACGCGCTCAACACAATCTGCAATTGTCTCGTGGCGTGGATCTTCCTTCAGGTGGCTCCGCGCCGGGGGCTGCGTCACGGCGTCTCCGAGACATGGTTCGGCCTGCGCAATCGGTACTACCGGGGTAAGCGCCGCCGCGCCGCCAGAAAGTTCCAGGTCTACATGCGCAAGCGAGGCAAAGACGTCAACATTGACGCCAGCGGCCGCTACATCGGCCTGGACGACGACGATCCCAACGATCGCCACCGCATGAACTGAGCTTTAGCTTCGGTGCGCGATGCGCAGATTCAGTTCCTTCAGCTGCATCTCGCTCACCGGCGTCGGCGCATCTACCATCAGATCGATGGCCTTCGCGGTCTTCGGGAACGCGATTACCTCGCGCAGTGACGAAGCCCCCGTGAGAATCATCACGATGCGATCCAACCCCAGCGCGATTCCGCCATGCGGTGGTGTGCCGTACTCCAGCGCATCCAGAAAGAATCCGAAGCGCTGATGCGCCTCTTCGTCCGTCATCCCGAGCGTCCGGAAAATCTCGGACTGCACATCTTTGCGATGAATTCGAATCGACCCTGAACCCAGCTCCGTTCCGTTCAGCACGACGTCATACGCAAGCGCTCGTACCGAGCCCTTGTCATTCCACAGCGCGCCGGACTTGATGTCCTCTTCATGGGGTGAAGTGAACGGATGATGGGCAGCGTCCCACTGCTTAGTCTCTTCGTTCCACTCATACATCGGAAAATCCGTGACCCACAGGAAGCGGAAGTCCTTCGCGGTTCCGGTCTGCGTAAACAATCCATGTTTATCCGCAAATTTCTTCGCCAGCTCCAGCCGCAGTGCACCGGCACGCTTTGGAATCCACTGTTTGTCATAATTCCATGCGGCTGGCGTCGCTGGCTTCGGCGTGATCACGATCTTGAGAGCTCTGGCAATGTATTCCGCTCGTCCGAGGTCGCCAGAACTCTCAAGAAACCCGTCGAAATATGCTCCCGCAAGCATGTCTGAATAAATATTTTCTTGAAGGCTTCTGAAATCTTCCTTCGATGCAAGTCTCTCCACGTCGAGAACATCAAGGCCACATTCGCCGAAACTAGAACGGATTTGGCTGTAAAGTGCTTTCTTTGCGGTGCCACTTACTTCGCCAACGTTCGGAATCAAGAAGCCATAGATCGGTCGGTCGGGATCAATCTTCAAAGCCTCCCGCAATCCGGCGTTGAAACGAGGGGACAGGTCCACCATCGCCGGCAGCCGCATATCCGGCTTATCGATGCCGTACTTCGCGATCGCCTCGTCATAGGTCATCTGCGCGAAAGCACCCGGCGAAAGTTCGATCCCCGCGGCGCTAAACGCCGCGCGCAGAAACCCTTCGACCACGCGAAATACCGTCTCCTGTTTCGGAAACGTCATCTCCAGATCGATTTGCGTGAACTCCGGCTGCCGGTCCGCGCGCAGGTCCTCATCGCGGAAGCAGCGCGCGATCTGAAAGTAGCGATCGAATCCCGAGATCATCAGAATCTGCTTAAAGATCTGCGGCGACTGCGGCAGCGCATAGAAGCTGCCCGGATGCACGCGGCTCGGCACCAGATAGTCGCGCGCCCCCTCCGGCGTCGAGCGCGTCATAAAGGGTGTTTCGATCTCAAGAAAGCCTTCTTCCACCAGATAATTGCGAATTGCCATCGCAACTTTGCTGCGCACGGCAAAGTTTTTCTGCATCTCCTCACGGCGAAGATCAAGATACCTATACTTCAGTCGCACCTCTTCGTTCGCAATCGCATCGTCGGCGGGCGAAAACGGAGGTGTCTTCGCGTCGTTGAGCAGCAGCAGTTCGCGTCCCACTACTTCGATCTCGCCGGTCGGCATCTTCGGGTTCGCGAGTCCCGCTCCGCGCAGCCGCACAGTGCCGGTCACAGCGACGACATATTCCGGACGCGCCGCCTCCGCCTTTGCGTGAGCTTCCGCCGAAACGCTCTTATCGAAAACCATCTGCGTTATCCCGGAGCGGTCTCGCACATCCAGAAAAACCAGCCCGCCATGGTCGCGCCGCCCATTCACCCATCCCATCAGGGTGACAGTCGCACCAGCGTCAGAAGCACGGAGCTCGCCGCAACGGTGCGAGCGTTCAAGGTTGCCTAAAAAATCGAGTGTCACAGTCTCTCTATTGTACGGATTCCGCTCTCGACTCGACGCCCCGCCTGCGCGTGGCCGCCATCCAGGCCGCATCGATTGCCAGTGCGATCGCTCCGCCAACCACAGTGTTCACCAGCCGGATGTGAGCCGCAGCGGTTTGCGAAAATCCGCCGAACCGGAACAGAAACACGATATAGAGCGTCACAAATACGGAAAACAGAGCATAATTTACGGCCTGCAGCACAAAACATCCCCATGCGCTTACGATCACCAACGCGGCGATCACCCACTCCGAAAATGGCAGCAGGTGCGCCAATGCCAGCGCGATGCCCGCGCCGGCGACCGTTCCCAGCATTCGCGCAATGCCACGACTCAATGTCCCGGTCCACTGTGGCTTCAGCACCAGCAATGCGGTCATCGGGATCCAGTACCCGTTGCGCACATGGAAGCACCGATAGATCGCCGTGCTGATCAGCAGAGCCAGCGATAGGCGGGCGACATACGGCGCGGTCTTGCCGCGAAGCGTCAACTCCTCGCGCAGACAAGCCAGCAACTCGTGCAGCCTCCGTGGCACCTCCTCATGCGAAAGCCGGCTGCTAGGTTCGCGCGATTTGCGGCGCAGCAAATAGAAAATCGTGAACACCAGTATCTGCAGCGCCCCGCCGGCCAGAACCATCATGGTTCGACCCAGGGCATAACGAGGCCCATTCACGAAATAGCTGGCAACCACCACAAACACGCCGCTCTGCTGCCCGATCCATCCCTCCGTCGGCCCCAGGCTCGCCAGCAATCCATAGTTCACTGCCACGACGAACGCAATGAATAGAACCAGCGGTGTCCACGGTGCGCCCAGGCTGCCCGCCAGCGTTCCTGACGCAATCCCCAGCGTGAGCACGCTCATGCTCAGCACAGTCGAAGCCAGCGCTTCGTGAAAGACCGCAAATCCTACGGTAAACGCAGAGCCTGCGGCAATCGCGCCCGCCGCCGGATGTCCCGTCCACCACCCGACAAGCAGCGCGACCACCATCGCCGGCATCGCGAGCAGTCCGTAGCCGGGCGTGCGCCTCATCCATGGGAACGCAGTCGTGTCCTCGGAGATGGCAAGAAGCCTTCCCATCGCTCGTGCTCAGACTACTGTGATGCCGGTCCTGGCTCCATGTCCCTTGATCGTCCCGCGCGCACACATCCCACCAGTTCTACCCGCGCGATCTTTACCTGCTCGCCGGTCGCAAAGGTCTTCACAGTCAGCACGCCGCTCGCGATCTCATCTTCGCCCAGCAGCACAATTGCACGCGCAACCTTGTTGGCGACATCAAAGCTCTTGCGCAGCTTGAACGATCCGTCGCCCACTTCAACTCTTAGCCCTTCGCGCCGAAGCTCTCTCGCCAACGCCAGCGCCGCCGGATTGCGCTCCACGCCCAGTGGGGCAATGTATACGTCGAGCTTCGGCTCACTCGGCTTCGCAGCCGCAGCCTCCGCATCCTGCTTCGCCTGCTCCTCGAGCACGAGAATCAGCCGGTCCTCGCCAATCGCAAAGCCAATGCCCGGCGCCTTCGGCCCGCCGAGCATCTCGCTCAGCCCGTCATATCTTCCGCCGCCCAGCAAAGCATTCTGGGTTCCCAGCCCCGTCTGTACCGTGAACTCAAACGTCGTGCGCGTGTAGTAATCCAGCCCGCGCACCAGCCGCGAGTTCACGTGATATTCCACGCCACAGGCATCCAGCGCCGCACGCACCTGCCGAAAGTGCTCGCGCGATTCCTCGCCCAGAAAGTCCGCGATCTTCGGCAGGCCATTGATAATCTCCTGGTCCTGCTCGTCTTTCGAGTCCAGCACACGCAGCGGATTCGTCTCCGCGCGCCGCTGATTGTCCGGGCAAAGCCGGTCCTTCACCCTTGCGAGCTCTTCGCGCAATACCGCGCTGTACCGCGCCCGGTCCTCAGCGTTGCCCACCGAGTTCAGCTCCAGCCGCCAGCCCCGCACGCCCAGCTCATTCAGCAGGCTCGCGAGCATCTCCAGCACCTCGGCGTCGCGCAGCGGGGACTCCGAGCCGGAGCTCGGCGGCCCTATGACCTCCGCGCCGATCTGCCAGAACTGTCTGTAGCGTCCCTTCTGTGGCCGCTCACGACGAAACTGCGGGCCAATGTAATAGAGCTTGCTGAGCGCGCCCGTCTCGCCCAGCTTGTGCTCGATGTAGGCGCGAACGACACCTGCGGTGGATTCGGGACGCAACGTCAGCGACTGCGCCTTTTCACTGGCAGCACGCGCCCTGTCCTCCCACGTGAACATTTCTTTGGAGACGATATCCGTCTCCTCGCCCACGCCGCGCGCAAACAACTCTGTCGCCTCAAATATGGGCGTCCGGATCTCACCAAACCCATAGCGTCCGAACAGCTCCCGCGCCGTCGCCTCCACCCGGTTCCACAGCGGCGTCTGGTCTGGAAGCAGGTCACGCGTTCCACGGATGGCCTTAATCGCCGTCCGCGCCGGGCGCCCGCCTGATGGTGGGGCACCCTTGTCATTCCCGGAAGTCATAGAGCTTCCAGTCTATCGAAGAAGCGCAGGCCGGCTTAGACCGACGGCCCGCCCTGCTGCACCTCTTCCATCTCCCGGGTTTGGATCTTGGTGTCGATCAGGAAGCCCAGCCCGATCGCCAGCGGGATCAATCCGACTGCCGCGCCGCAGAGCACATCCCGTTCCTGGAGAACCGCCGCCAAACCGATAAAGAACAGAATGATCCCGACCGCCGACGCCAGCAGAACCACGCCCGTCAGTCGGATATTGGCTCGCCGCCGCCTCAGATCAGCCGTCGGCCGGCCGTGCGTAATCGCCAGCTCCTCTGGAGTCGGCGGAATAGGTACACCCCGCGCAATCGCCTCCAGCCGTTCCCGCGACTGAATCTCCCGCTGCCGAATGCCAGACCAGATTCCGGCAACCACGATTCCCAGGATCATCGCGCATCCCGCGACCGGCACAACATATTGGCTATTCAGAAAGTCTCCGTACATAAATTCCTCCCATAGGCCGGAAGCATCATCTCACTCGCCGGCCGTCTCTGCGCGCGTTGGACTTCCGCCTGGTCCGAAAGTTTCAGTCGCCGCCCTGAAACTTTTGCGCGATCCTGAAGTCTGAGCCCTTTGCAGCTCGATGCCCGCTGACCTCACATCGCCGCAGGCTTTTGAAACGCTGGTCCGGGAACATCAGGCCATGGTCTTCCGCACCCTCGCGCGCATGACCGCGCCCGGCCCGCACGTCGAAGACCTCGCCCAGGAGGTCTTTCTCCGCCTCTACCGCGCCCTTCCACACTTCCGCGGGGATTCCACGCTGACGACATACCTCTACCGCATCGTCGTCAACGTGGCTCAGGACGAGTGGAAGCGCCGCCGCCGCGAGCGCGAGTTTGCTGCTTCGCCGCACCCGGCCTTCGACGAGGACGAATCGAGCGAATGGCTGGAGAATCTGCCCGGAGATGCTGTCCACGGTCACGCTCGCACCCCCGAGCAACTCCTCTCCGACGCCGAATTGCAGTCCGCCGTCGACGCTGCGCTGCTGGCGCTGCCGGAGGCCGAACGCGCCGTTCTGGTCCTCTATCACCAGGAAGATTGCAGCTATGACGCTATATCCGCGGCGCTCGAGATGCCGATCAATACCGTTCGCACCCACTTGCATCGCGGCCGAAAGCGCATGAGCCAGCTGATCAGTGCTCGCTTGGCTCCGCCGGCTGGCGAAACCTCACCGCGATATTCTTCATACATGGAGGTACGATGACTATCCCAGAGAGCCAAGACCCCAGGCTGCCGATCGCTCACCTCCCGGCGTCCGATGCGTCCAGAATCGATGCTGCTCTAGCGGGCAAGCCCACCGTGCAGATTCCGGCGGATTTCGCCGCACGAGTTGCCGCGCTCGCGGCCGCGCAGCCGCGCCGGTTCCATCGAGTTCCGCAAATCGGCAGACGCGTGGCGCTTCTTCTCGCGCCCTTTGTCGCAATCGCCCTGTTCCTTCTGGCGCCCCACTCCTCGCCAAGCATCAGGAGCATCATCTTCGACACAGAAATGATTCTTATTGCACAGCTTGCGGCGTGTGGCTGGCTATTCGCCCGCCAGTCGACGCTCCACTACTTGCACTCGCGTTAGAACTCTTCCACAGCGCCCGAGACATCTGCTGTCGGCTCGGGAGCATCGCAGTCTGTGGGGGCAGCACGGAGCTCGTTGTCACATGCAACCTCCCCGTGTGCGATATCGAGCTTCGTGGCTGCGACCAATATTGCTCTGAGTTTATTCACACAAATATCGCAATCGAAAGGGCCGCCGCGATTTCGCGACGGCCCTTCGTCGTAGCACAGATCAGCGGCAGCGGCCTTCATCCTCGCAACGCTCACGCTTGTGAATGTCATTCTGCTTCCGGACGTGGTTTGCAACCAAACCGCCGCCCGCGCCTACTCCGGCCCCAATGACTGCCCCCTTGGGGCCACCCAACAAACCACCCACGACGGCGCCGCCCACAGCCGACCCACCGACGATCTTCGCCTTGGTGTGATGGTGCGCGTCGTGCCGCTCCTGTACATGCTTTGCATGCTCATACTGATAGCTGTGCTGGGCCGGCATCGCCACAGGCGCCAGAAGCATTGCTCCGACAACTGCCTGTCCCGCAAATCGCTTCATGTTCATCGTTTGTCTCCTGCACCTCTGAAGTTGCTGCAAAAAAAGAAGTGTGCGAACCCGAAATGGCCAGCTTCAGATTCAGCTTCGCAGAAGCCGGGCCTCTTATGCGATGCGGCGGAAACCTGCGTCAGATGCACTCAAAAAACATTTCTTGCGGGCAACCTCTTGCGCAAATTTGGCGAACAGGTGTACGGTAGAGACGATGTCTGCGTCGTCCATCGCGTTCTTTGCTTTTCCGTACCGCTACTGGTGGCCAGTAGCGGCCGCGGCGGACTGACTCCTGCTGAAACTCGAAGAATCTCAGCAGGCAGCACCAAAGCCCCGAGCCGCGAACTCAAATCGAGTCGCGGCTTTCGTCGTTTTAGCGATAGAAACAAGAGGATCTAATCGGGAAATCAGATGACTGCCACTCACCTCACCAGCCCGCTGCCGATGCCCACCGCGTCGACTCCCGGACGCTTCGGCAAGTACGGCGGCCGCTACGTGCCCGAGACGCTGATGGCCGCGCTGCTGGAGCTCGAGCACGCCTACGCCGAAGCCCAGGCGGACGAAGCCTTCCAGGCTGAGCTCGCCTCTCTGCTCCATGACTATTGCGGCCGCCCTACCCCGCTCTACTTCGCCAAACGCCTCACCGAGAATCTCGGCGGCGCAAAGATCTACCTCAAGCGCGAGGACCTGCTCCATACCGGCGCACACAAGATCAACAACGCTTTGGGTCAAGCGTTGCTGGCCCGGCGCATGGGCAAGCAGCGCATCATCGCCGAGACCGGCGCCGGCCAGCACGGTGTCGCCACCGCCACGGTCTGCGCGCTGTTCGGCCTCGAGTGCGTCGTCTACATGGGCGAAGAAGACATGCGCCGCCAGGAGCTCAACGTCTTCCGCATGCGCCTCCTCGGCGCCGAGGTGCGCGGCGTCAGCTCGGGGTCCGCCACACTCAAGGACGCCATCAACGAGGCCATGCGCGACTGGGTCACGAACGTACGCGACACCTTCTACATCCTCGGCTCCGCGCTTGGCGCCCACCCGTACCCCACCATGGTCCGAGACTTCCACCGCGTCATCTCGCGCGAATCCAAGCGCCAGATCCTCGAGCACGAAGGCCGCCTGCCCGACGCCATCGTCGCCTGCGTCGGCGG
>DATJSM010000008.1:0-37517 GCA_035504135.1 Candidatus Aquilonibacter sp.
CGAGGCGATGACGCCAGTAGGCGTCGTGAAACGCGGGGTCGTTCGCGTTGAGGACGGAGTGCATGCGGCGCCAGGCGTGTGGGTCGGGAGGGCCGGTGAGGACGAGGCCGTAGTCGAAGAGGACTGCGCGAAGGAGAGGCATCCGTCTTGATTGTAGAGAGGCAGGAGGCAGCATCCTCCACGTATTCTCAACAGAGCGATGAGGTTTTCGGAGAGAACAGCGTGGGAGCTGAGCGAGAATGCGCTGACGGCGCGGCTGCGTGAGCGGCGTGCGCGCGGAGAAGAGGTCGTCGACCTGACGGTCTCCAATCCGACGGAGTGCGGGTTGGTGTATGACGCCGAGGCGCTGCTTTCGCCGCTGGCGGTGCGCGAGGCGCTGGAGTATGAGCCGCAGCCGTTTGGACTGGAACGGGCGCGGGCGGCAGTGGCGCAGTATTACAGAGAGCGCGGCACGGAGGTCGAGGTTGCGAATATTTGTTTGACGACCAGCACCAGCGAGGCCTACAGCTATCTGTTCCGGCTGTTGTGCGATCCGGGCGATGAGGTGCTGATTGCGCAGCCGAGTTATCCGCTGTTCGATTTCATTGCGCGACTGGATTCGGTGCGGCTGCGCGAGTATCCGCTGCTGCATGATGCGGGGGCGTCGGCGGCGGCGGCGCATGCGTGGAGCATCGACTTCGACGCGCTGCGGGCGGCGATGACAGAGCGCACGCGGGCGATCGTGGTGGTGCATCCGAACAATCCGACGGGAAATTATGCGTCCGAGGCGGAGCGCGCTGAACTGGAAAGCATCTGCGCGGAGCGAAGCGTGGGGTTGATTGTGGATGAGGTCTTTCTGGACTATCCGATCCATGCGGAACGGGTCCCATCGAGCTTCCTGCAAGGGGATGGGCCGGCGCTATGTTTTGTGTTGAGCGGGTTGAGCAAGGTTTGCGCGCTGCCGCAGATGAAGCTGTCGTGGATTGCGGCGCGCGGGCCAAACGATGCGCTGCGTGATGCCATGGCGAGGCTGGAGGTGGTGGCCGATACGTTTCTTTCGGTGAACGCACCGACGCAGGCTGCGCTGCCAGCATGGTTGAGTGGACGCGATGGATTGCAGCAGCAGATTCGCGCGCGGGTGCGGAGGAATCTGGCGGCGCTGGATGCGCGGCTGCGAGGGTCGCAGGCGAATCGGCTAGTGCTGGAAGGTGGATGGACGGCAGTGCTGCGCGTGCCGCGCGAGATCGAAGGGCGGCCGTTTGCGGAGGCGGCGCTGGATCGCGGTGTGCTGGTGCAGCCGGGGGAGTTTTATGGACTGCCGGAGGGGCGTGCGGTCGTCAGCCTGTTGAGTGTGCCGCAGGTTTGGGACCGCGGGCTGAAGCTGCTGCCGATCGACTGAAGCTCAGATGAGGAACGGATTGGAGACGCGCTCTTCGCCGATGGTGGTGGCGGGGCCGTGGCCGGGGATGACCAGCGTGGCGTCGGGCAAGGGAAGCAGTCGCTCGCGGATGCTTTGGATGAGTTTGCCGTAGTGGCCGCCGGGAAGGTCGGTGCGGCCGATGGAGCCGGCGAAGAGCGTGTCGCCGGCGAGCAGCAAGGATTCGGACGGGAGGTAGAGGCACAGGCTGCCTTCGGTGTGGCCGGGCGTGTGGATTGCCTGAGCGTCGATGCCGCGAGTGGTGACGTGTTCGAGGTCGGCGGGCGAATGATCGGGAGGCCGAACGTCAGGAGGAGCGACGCCGATCCAACCGGCTTGCTCGTCCATCATGGCCGCGAGCGGCAGATCGGCCGCGTTGTAGAGGATGGGTGCGCCGGTGATGCGTTTGAGATCGAGCGCGCTGGCAATGTGGTCGATATGCGCGTGCGTGACGACGATCTGCTTGACGGTGAGCTGATGTTTCGCGAGCGTGGAGAGGATGCGCGGGATGTCGTAACCGGGATCGATGACGATGGCCTCGCGAGACGGTTCGTCGCCGAGGATGGTGCAATTGCACTGCAGCAGGCCGACAGGGAAGGTCTCACGAATCATGGCAGGTCCCCGAAGATGAGAGCAAAAAGCGAAAGCGCAGGCTGGTGTGCCTGCGCCGCAATCAAAGGTGCAAAAGCCTACTTGTGCGCCGGCGCCGATTGCGTGGTCGTCGTGCCGGAGAGCACCGAGTGATTCGTTTTGGTGTGCGTCAATGCAATGGTCAGCCCGATGGACGTGAACATGAAGATCACGGCTGCCCAGGCGGTGAGCTTGGTGAGTACGTTGGCCGCGCCGCGCGGACCGAAAGCGGTCTGCGATCCCTGGCCGCCGAAGGCGCCGGCGAGATCGGCCGAGGTGCCCTGCTGCATGAGAATGACGGCCAGCAGAACGAGGCAGACGATAACGTGAACGATGACGAGAAGGATAATCATGCTGAGCCGATACTTGCTCCAGTTTGGGCGCGGGAGATCCCGTAAAGTTTTGGTGCGGAGGAGGGGACTTGAACCCCTATGCCTTGCGGCGCTAGCACCTCAAGCTAGTGCGTCTGCCAATTTCGCCACCTCCGCATGGGCCTGACACACACGCGGGTGCGGCAGGGGTGACGGATGTTTCCGTGAGCCAGTATAGCATCCTTCCCGGCCCATTGACGACGACTCAAAGTGGGCTGAGCACAGCGGTTATGTGACGAATCGCGAGATATTTGCCGGCGCGCCGGGCGCGAATTCGGTCTGCCGTGGCAGAATGGGCAGCATGATTCAAGGTCAACGTTTCCTTCAGTCCGCTTTGGCGGTGCTGTTTCTTGTTGCGGTTGGCGCGGCCCAGGCGCAGGCAGGGCCTGATGCGTTGCATGCATGGGTGGGCGCGACAACACCGGAGGCGCTGACCGCGTGGGTCAGCGCACGGCTCGCGGATGAAAAGAAGGATGTTGACGCCATGCTCGCTGTGAAAGGCGAGCGAACGGTCGAGAATACCGTGCGGCCGTTCGACGATGCACAGAATGAGTTGGCCATCGCGGGCGATCAGGCGTTCCTGCTGTACTCGCTGGCGGATGGCGCGCCGATGCGCGACAAGGCGCAGGCGGAGCTGAATCGAATTTCGTCCGCAGGCACGGACCTGAGCCTGAATCAGGGTGTCTATCGCGCGCTGGCGGAGGTGCCGCTGCCCACGGGCTCGACGAAGGACGATCTGGCGACGAAGCATTACATCGAGCGCTCGCTGCTGGAGTACAGGCTCTCCGGCGTCGACAAGGATGAGGCGACGCGAGCGAAGATCCACGCATTGCAGGACAAGATCACGGCGGTGTCGCTGACGTTCGGCAGAAATGTGGCGAACGATGTGAAGAAGGTTTCGGCGACAAAGCAGGAGCTGGCTGGCCTGCCGACGGACTACATCGCCCGGCATAAGCCGAATGCGGACGGCACCTATACGATCACCACCGATCAGCCGGATGTGGGACCGGTGGAGGACTTTTCGACGAGTCCCGATCTGCGCCGGCGCGTTTACATCGCGTACCACTCGCGGGCGTATCCGGCGAACGAGCCCGTATTGCGGGAGCTGCTGGAGACGCGCGAAGAGCTGGCCCACACGCTCGGCTATGCGACGTACGCGGACCTCGCGACGGCAGACCAGATGATCGGCTCGGCGAACAACCTGAAGGCGTTTCTCGATCAGGTCAACGCGGCGACGAAGCAAACTGCCGCGCGCGAGTACCAGGAGCTGCTGGCGTTTGCGCAGAAACGTCAGCCGGGACTGACGGAGATCTCCGACGCCGACGCGCGCTACTGGGCGGAGCAGTATCGCAAGGCCACCTACGACTTCGACGCGCAGTCCGTGCGGCCGTACTTTCCCTACGCGCAGGTGGAGGCGGGCATCCTCTCGACGGCATCGAAGCTGTTCCACGTGAGCTTCCAGCGCGTGCCGGACGCGATTGTGTGGGACAAGTCGGTGACGACGTACGACGTGCTGGATGGCGGCAAGCGGATTGGAAGAATCTATCTCGACATGCACCCGCGCGAAGGCAAGGACAAGTGGTTCTCGTCGGGGCCCGTGGTGCCGGGCATTCGCGGGCGGCAGATGCCGGAGGGCATGCTGATCTGTAATTTCTCGGGCGGCGTGCCGGGTGATCCGGGGCTCATGGAGTACAACGACGTCGTCACGTTCTTCCACGAGTTCGGCCACCTGATGCATCACATCCTCGGCAGCCAGAACGAGTGGTCGCAGCAGGGCGGCTTCAATGTCGAGGGCGACTTTGTGGAAGCGCCTTCGCAGATGCTGGAGGAGATGTTCCGCAGCTACGCGGTTCTGGCGCCGTTCGCGAAGAACTACAAAACCGGAGCGACCATTCCTGAATCGCTGGTGGCGAGAATGAACGCCGCGGGAGCGTACGGCCGCGGCAGCTGGGTGCAGGCGCAACTTTTTTATTCAACGTACTCTTTACAGTTGCACGATCAGCCTGCGGCGCAGCTGAACTTCGACGGCATCTGGCGCGAGGATCACGATCGCTTTGAGCCCACGGTGTTCGTGCCGGGAGATCATGACTTCGCATCGTTTACGCATCTCACTGGCTACGCCTCGAACTACTACACGTATGTGCTCGATAAGGTGATTGCGGTCGACTTCTTCTCGCAGTTCGATCCGAAGAATTTATTGAACGGTCCAACGGCAATGCGGTATCGCAGGACGGTTCTCGAGCCGGGCGCGACGAAGCCCGCGGCGCAGCTGGTCAAAGATTTTCTGGGCCGGCCGCAGAGCATCGACGCGCTGAAGACTTGGGTGAATGTCGAGTTCACCGATGGGCAAGGCAAGACCTCTGCGATAGAAGGGAAGTAGGCGATGCGAAGATCTGCGATTGGAGTTCTGGCTGGCGTTGCTCTTGTATCCGCGGTTGCCGTTTGCGCTGCGCAGACCACGGCCAATGAACCGCTGGTCACGCAGGCTCCCGCGGGGAAATGGGCGATCGTGTTGCACGGCGGCGCGGGCGTCATCCAGCGAAGCTCCATGACGCCGGAGCGCGACAAGGCGTATCGCGAGGGCATGGAGGAGGCCGTGAACGCGGCGGCCGAGGTGCTGAACCGGAATGGCTCTGCGGTCGACGCCGTTGAAGCTGCGCTGAATAAGCTCGAAGATAATCCGCTGTTCAACTGCGGCAAAGGAGCCGTGTTTACGGCGGACGGAAAGAACGAGCTCGACGCCGCAATCATGGATGGCAAAACGATGATGGCCGGCGCGGTGGCGGACGTGACGCGCACGAAGAATCCGATTTCGCTGGCGAAAGCCGTGATGGAAAAGAGCCCGCACGTGATGCTTGCGGGCGCCGGCGCCGACCAGTTCGCAGCGAGCGTGGGGCTGACGCAGGTGGACCCCAGCTACTTCTTTACCGAGCCCCGGTGGCAGGGTTTAATACGGCAGCTGAAGCGCGAAGGGCTGCCGATTCCGCCGCGTCCTGCGGGCGCGCCGCCGCCGCCGGCAGGGCCGATGGCGCAGCTTGAGTCGCCGGATGTGCACAAGTGGGGAACGACGGGGATCGTCGTTCGGGACCGCCAGGGAAACATTGCGGCCGGAACGACGACGGGAGGAACGCAGGGCAAGCGCTGGGGGCGCATCGGCGATTCGCCGATCATCGGCGCGGGAACGTATGCGTCGAACCAGTCGTGCGGCGTGTCGGCGACGGGAACGGGCGAGTACTTCATTCGGCTCACCGTCGCGCGGACGATCTGCGCGCTGGTCCAGTACAAAGGCATGCGCCTGCAGGCAGCCGCCGATGAAGTCATTCAAAAGCAGCTGGCAACGCTGCAAAACAGCCGAGAGGGAGAGGCGGACGGCGGCGTGATTGCGATGACACCGGACGGCCAGATTGCCTGGAGCTTCAATTCGCCGGGTATGTTCCGCGCGCGGCTAGTTGAGGGCGGGAAGATTCAGACGGGCATCTACAAAGACGAGCCGTAATCGAACTCAGAAATGATGCAGTAGCTCCGCAAAGCTGCGGAGCTCGAGCAGGCGGGAAGGATCGTCCGGCGGTTCGACGGCTTCGTGTTCCAACACCCATGTGAAGTCGTGCGGGATGAAGACCGCGCCGAGGCCTGCGACGAGCGCAGGGTTGATGTCCGAGCGCGGCGAGTTGCCGATCATCCAGGTGTTTGCCGGATCGCAGGCGTGGCGCTGCGCGATTTCGCGGTACATCGCCGGCGTCTTCTCATGCGGGACTTCGATCGCTGCGAAGAGATCGCGCAGGCCGGAGCGCTCCACCTTGTCCTGCTGCTCCTCAAGGTTGCCTTTGGTTACGAGGATCAGGCGATGGTGACGAGCCAGCTCGCGCAGCGTCTCGTCGACACCGGCGAGAAGCTCGATCTCGTGCGCGGCGATGGCGTCGGTGAACGAGACGATGCGCGCGTGCTTTTCCGGCGTGACGGGGCCGTCGGAGAGTTGCTCGAAGCAGTCAATGAGCGAGCGGCGAAAGCTCTTGAGACCATATCCGTGTCTTGCAATGGTCACTCGTTCGCACGCGTTCAGGCGCTCGCGAACCTCTTCGCGCGTGTGGACGCGATGATCCAGGAAGGAGATGAACGAGGCGATGGCGCGCTCGAAGTAGATATTGTTCTCCCACAGCGTGTCGTCGGCATCGATCAGCAGCGTTTGCCGGATGGAGCGCCGGGGAGGCGAAGCGAGCGCAGCATTCGTCAAATGAGAGGGGGCGGTGTGATGCATAAGGAAGATTGTAGTGACTCGCTTGCGTAGCTCGAAACATGGGGCTGCGTAGAATTTCAAGGTTGCATGATGAACTTCGCCTGTGAAAAGGTGATTGCAATGAATCCGTTTTCCCGAGACACAGGTGTTGCGTGGAAGCCGCTTGCCGGCGCTGACCTGAAAGAGGCCGCGCAGTGGTTGCGCATCAGCGCCATGACCATGACACACCATTCAGGGACCGGACATACGGGCGGCGATCTGTCATCCGCTGACATTCTCGCGACGCTGTATCTCGGCGGCGTGTTACGAGTGAGACCCGAGGCTCCGCGCTGGCCGGAACGTGACCGCTTCATCATGAGCAAGGGTCACTGCTCGGGCGTGTTCTATTCGACGCTGGCGGCGCGCGGGTTCTTTCCTCCCGACGTGCTCAAGACCTTCATGGATCCGCTTTCGAAGTTGAACGGCCACCCGGACCGCAACAAGGCGCCGGGCGTGGAGGCCAACACCGGACCGCTGGGGCACGGGCTTCCGATCGCGGTAGGCACGGCGCTGGGTTGCCGGATGCAGAACATTGCGGCGCGGGTGTACGTGCTGACCGGCGACGGCGAGCTGCAGGAGGGCTCCAACTGGGAGGCCGCGATGAGCGCCCAGCACTACGGGCTGGATAATCTCGCGGTCATTGTCGATCGCAATCGCATTCAGCAGGGCGATTTTACGGAGTCGACGATTCGCATGGACCCGATGGCCGAAAAGTGGCGGGCGTTCGGCTTCCATACGATGGAGGTCGACGGCCATGATCACGCGGCGTTGCGAAGCGCGTTTGAGGAGGCCGAGTCGGTGAAGGGAAAGCCGACTTGCATCATCGCCCACACAGTTAAGGGCAAAGGCGTGAGCTTTGCGGAAAACCAGCCGGCGTGGCACCACGGCGTGCCAACGGCAGAACAGCTCCAGGCAGCGGCGAAGGAACTGGGGGTTGAGGTGCCCTCGACGCAATGAGGACCCACCCCGGGGTTTACGTGCAAAGGCTTCATAAAGCTAGACTTAGCGGTAGACCTTGGAGTGCGAAGTCTTGAAAGCACAGGTTCGGGGCGGGAACAGGGGACGCGCTCTTAAATTGTGAGGGGGCGGGCAGGAGTTTGTGGCGGAGAGAGTGGGATTCGAACCCACGATACCTTGCGGTATACACGCTTTCCAAGCGTGCGCCTTCAGCCACTCGGCCATCTCTCCAACCTTTTGAATCTACCATACCGGTTCGGTGCGACGATGTTTCTGCAGGCTGTGGGCACGGGCTGCTCGGCGGTCTCTATACTGGCTTGCCATGCAGCGATTTCTCACTTGTTGCCTCCTGCTCTTCGTTGCGGGCGGAACGTCCCGGACGCCGCACAGCCATCTGCTCAGGGACAAACTTTCCGGCGCGTGGCGGCTTGTGACGGTCGAGGGGCAGCCTCCCGGACTGCCAGGCTTCTACGTTCACCCGAGCGGCTTGCTCGTGTACGGATCGTCGGGCACGATGTCGGTTCAGATTGCGAACCGGAGTGGCCGGAAGGGCTTTGCGGGAGGACTGACCGCTGGAACAGCTGCGGAGAAGAAGGCTGACTTCGACAGCTACTTCAGTTACTACGGGACCTATACGGTCGACGACGCAGCGGGAACGGTCACGCACCACATTCAGGACAGCTCCTATCCGGACCTCCGAGGCCGATCCGAGGTGCGGTGGGCGGAGCTTGAGGGCAACGATCGACTCGTTCTGATTCCGCAGGAAGACGGCAGGGGCGGTGTGGTCGCTCGCAAGGATGCGAGGTACCGGCTCATCTGGGAACGAATCCGATAAGCAGTGGGCCGTGGGCCAGAAGTGCACCGTGCTGGCGTTTGAGCTACGTCCGATAACACATATTCTGTATCGTGAGCGAATCCAGTGACGTTCTGGCCTGCTCTGCCGGTTCCCAATGGTCCGCTTTCGTTCCGAACGTCTATCAGCGCGTGTTCGCTCGCTGCACTGCCTGTTCGATGATCCAGCGTGTGAGTTGCTGGCCGGCGGCGAAGTTCTGCTCGCCCATGGGATTCTTGCGGCCGTCGGTGTACTCGTTGTAGACCCAGGGATCGACGTTGGCGTAAACCAGGCCTTTGCCTATATGCGCAATCATCATGATCGGATTGCCTTTGTCGTCGGTGTCGGCTTCTTCCTTCAGGATCACCTGCGCGGGTGCGGATACGTTGACCGTGCAGACCTGCTTCATCAGACCCTTAAAGTTCTGGTTGAAGATGCCGCCCGTACCGGCAGGCACCGGAACGATGGTGTTGACGTAGCTGCCGTTGAGCTCGTCGTTTTTGAGGTCGGGGTTGAAGTGCATGCCGAAGCCGTCGGTCAAAAGGTCGAGGTGGACCTGGTCGGCATGGTCGACGTCGTTCTCCATGACGATCAGGACGCCGCCGGCCTTGACCCAGTCGACGATGGCGTCGGCGCTCTGCGGATCCATGTAGTGCGGATTCGGGTTCCACTTCACGTTGTCCGGCGAGACGATGACGTAGATGCCGATGCCCTTCAGGTCGGCGGCGCGCGGCGCGTGGTCCAGCATGGCGGGATGCACGCCGTACTGCGCGAACATTTCGGCCCAGGTGGAGTAACCGCTGTTGGCCTCGTCAGTCCATTTGTAGTGGAAGAGCTGCTCGTTGCCGGCGGGCGTCTTGCGATGCTGGGAGTTGAACCAGGCGTCGAGCAGAACGGTCTTGCCGTGCGCGGCGGCGAAGAGCGAGCCGGCGCGCTGGTGCTGGATGATTTCGCTTTCGGCGAGGAGATAGGCGCCGACCCCCTTCGCATCGTTATCAGCCGTAGGCTCGCCGACGTAGTAGTCGTAGGTGCCGCTGCGGTAGGGTTTGCCGCCGAGCCCGGCGACCTTGACGGTGCAGCTGAGCGTGCCGTCGGGTTTGACGAAGCGCTGCTGGATGCCGTCCCATCCGCGCTCGGCGGCATGCTCCTCGCTGGGAGGAAGCACGCCGAGGCGCACGGCCTTGGCGATGGAGTAGACGAACATCGAGCTCGCCGAAGCTTCGAGGTAGTTCCCTTTCCGGCCAGCCTTGTCCATGACCTGCCACCAGAGGCCGGAGGCGGGATCCTGATAGTGGATGACTGCGGTCAGCGTGCGGCGCGCGTCTTCTTCGAGCGCGGAGCGTTTCGGTTCGAGCGCAGGATCATTCTGCGGCATGCCCTCGAGCACATCGACGAGCGCCATCGAATACCAGCCCATGGCGCGGGCCCAGATCTCGGGGCTGAGGCCGGTCTGCTTGTTCGCCCAGGCCATCTGCTTGGACTCGTCCCAGCCGTGATAGAGCAGGCCGGTCTTCGGGTCGCGCATGTGCGCGCTCATCATGAGGAGCTGATCGGCGGCGGCGTCGATGCCGCCGGGCACGGCGAACTCGCGCGCGTAGGAGGCCATGAAGGGCTCGGCCATGTAGGCGCCGTCGAGCCACATCTGGTTGGGGTAGATCTGCTTGTGCCAGTAGCCGCCGCTCGGTGTTTTGGGCTGCGCGGCCATCTGGTCGTGCAGGAAGGTGGCGGCCTTGTAGTAGCGCGGCTGCTGCAGGACGCGATAGAGCGCCATGACGCTGCGGCCCATCTCGATGTTGTCGAGCGAGTGCGCGTCGACGGGAAACGGCTTGCCGTCGGCCATGTGGATGCTCCCGTCGGGAGCGACGGAGTTGTCGACGGCACTCTTGACGTAGTAGAAGAGGCGGCCGTCGCCGGTGATGCGCCACAAGGCGGTGACGCCATCGAGCAGCACGCCTTCTTCGTAGGTCCATTCGCCGGGATGCGCCTGGGTGGAGATGCGGCCGTCGGGCCACTCATGCAGCACGCGGTTCAGCACGGGATCGTTGACTGGCAGGCCTGTGGCTTCTGTCTCCGGCTGCACCTGCTGAGCATTCGCCAAACCACCAACAAACCCCGCAATCACCATCGCCGCGATGCAAAGACGCATGAGTGTCCTCCAGAGACTGAGCATACCGAGCCCGTGTGACTCTTGCCTATCCAGCGACGCCCGCTCTTTCTTGACTCGTATCGCTGATTCATCCTTCGACCGGTAATCACCCACAATGCCGCTACAATGATCCCACCAAAAATCAAGCGGCTCGGAGGCTAGCGTGGATTTGGTTGTCGCCGTGGGTTTCGGGATCCTGGTGTTTTTCGTCGTTCCTTTGATTTTTCAATTTCTCTGGAACATCACCGTGCCAGAGATTTTCGGATTGGCGACAATAAGGTACTGGCAAGCTTTCCGCCTGCTTCTCATGGCAGGCATGATTTTCGGCCCGATGGGCTATGTTCATTTCAATAAGTAAGCCCCACTGGCCGCCGACTCATGCAGATTGTTCAAACCGTCTTCGGCGTCTTCCATCACTTTGAGCTGGCGCGAGAACTCGAACAGCGCGGACACCTGCGCCGGGTGTACTCGACGTGGCCGTGGGCGCGGTTGAAGCGCGAAGGACTGGCGCACGAGAAGGTCGAGACCTTTCCGTGGCTGCACGTGCCGGAGTACATGGCGTCGCGCGCGCCCGTGGACCTGACGTGGCTGCGCGATCCGCTGGGCTATGCGAATGCCGTGGCGTTCGATCGCTGGACGGAGCGCAGGCTGGAAAGGATGATGCGGCGCGAAGGATGCGGTCCTCATGGCGCGAGGAAAATCGACGCGTTAATCGGAATCTCCGGCTCGAGCCTTCGCGCGGGGGCGCTGGTGCAGCGCGCGGGTGGCGTCTTCATTTGCGATCGCGGATCGACGCATCAGCGCTACCAAGAACAGATCATTGCGGACGAGTACCGGCGGTGGGGCGTGGATACTCCGCCGTCAGACCCGCGCGATACGCGGCGCGAGGAGGCGATTTACGAGCAGGCGGATGCGATCACAGTACCGTCGACGGTGGCGGCGCGATCGTTTGTGGAGATGGGCGTGCCGGCGGGCAAGGTGCACGTGATTCCGTACGGTGTGCGGCTGGAGAACTTCCGGCCCGGCGCGGAGCCTGCGGCGGGTCCTGACGCGACGTTCGACGTGCTGTTTGCGGGGGCGGTGGGTCTGCGCAAGGGAGTTCCGTATCTACTGGAGGCGTTTGCGCGGTTGCGGCATCCGCGCAAGCGGCTGCGAATCGCCGGTTCGGTGCAGGAAGACCTGCGCGGGCTTCTGCCGAAGCTGCCGATGGAGGACGTTGAGATGCTGAGCTCGCTGCCGCAGGCGGAGCTGGCGGCGTTGATGAGCCGCAGCCACGTGCTGGTGCTCCCGTCGATTGAGGAGGGGTTGGCGCTGGTGCAGGCCCAGGCGATGGCGTGCGGTTGCCCGGTGATCTGCTCGACGAATACGGGCGGCGAGGACCTGTTTTCGGACGGCGTCGAGGGATTTGTTGTGCCGGTGCGAGACGCGGTGACGATGGCGGAAAGAATGCAGCGGCTGGCGGACGATCCGGAGCTGCAGCGGAGGATGCGGGAGGCGGGGTTGCGGCGGGTGCAGTCGATTGGCGGATGGAAGGAGTATGGGGACCGCTGGGAGACGCTGCTGCGATCGCTGTGCCGGTCAAAGAGCTAGCCGCGTTGTTTGGGGGACGGGGTTGGATCGCCCGCTATTCCCTTCCGCCGCCGACGAAATGGACGATCTCGACGCGGTCGCCGTCCTTGATGGTGAGCTCGTTCCATTGAGTGCGCGGCGCGATCTCGCTGTTGAGCTCGACGGCGACGCGGTCGGGGCGCATCTCGAGGCGTTCGAGCACGGCGGCCAGCGGAGTGGGTGAGCCGAGACCTTCGAGGGTGCGAGGCACCCCGTTGATGACCAGGTGCAATGCCAGTTCCATGATTTTCAGCCTAGCAGTTGGATGATCTGCCGGCTTTCAACGGCCAAAGCAGGTTGAGCGGGCCGTGGCCGTGGCCGAGACCGGGAGCGGTGCGGAGCGCCTCGGCGACGTAAGCCTTGGCGCGGGAGACGGCCTGCGCGGGAGCGTCGCCGAGGATGAGACGCGAGAGCAGCGCGGCCGAGAAAGCGCAGCCGGTGCCGTGCGTCGAGGTGGTTTCGATGTGGCGGCCGGGAAAGGTCTGGATGGCGCCGCCGGGGATGCGGAGGAGCTCGACGGGCTTGTCGGAATCGCCGCCTGTAACGACGATGGTCAGGGAGGGATGGAGTTTGCCGAGGGCATCGGCGGCTTCCCTCGCCTGCTCGAGGGTGCGGATGCGTAGGCCGGTGAGAGCGCCCAGCTCCGTCCAGTTGGGCGTGATCCAGCCGGCCAGCGGGAGAAGGTCGGTGTGCAGGCGGCGGACCGCAGCGGTTTCGAGGAGAGCGTGGCCGGAGCTGGAGCGAAGGACGGGGTCAAGGACGACTGGGATGGGCGCGGGCGCGTGGCTGAGAAACTTGGCCAGCGCAACAACGTTGGCTTCCGAGCCGAGCATGCCGACCTTGACGCCGGATGCGGGCAGGTCTGCCGAGACATGCTGGAGGGTGCGGAGAAGCAGGTCGGGCGGGGTGGGGCGGACGGATTCGACGCCCTGGGTGGACTGGACGGTAAGGGCGGTGATGGCGGAGGTGCCGAAGAGGCCGTGGGCGGCGAAGACCTGGAGATCGGCGGTGATGCCCGCGCCGCTGGAGGGGTCGAAGCCGGCGACGGTCAGGGCGATGGGGGCTGTTGAAGCCGTGTGAGGGTTGAGGACAGCGGATTTTGGCTTGGGAATGGAGCGCAAAAGAGCCTTCTCTTGACGTCGTTTTTCCTAGCATACAAGGTCACTCGGCGCAAGTTACCACGGTACCGAAAATGGCTTTAGCTTGTTTGACTTAGGGTGTATTGAGCAGAGACAATAGAGGGATGAACGAAACCTCGAGAAGTTCCAGGCGAGGGCTTCGGTCGAAGTGGATGCGCCGGCCTTTGAACGCTGGCCTCCTGGCCGCTACCCTCGGCGTGACGGCAGGCATTGTTGCCAGTCCCGCCAAAGACAACGGTCCAGTGCCGACCAACACGGTCAAGCATCATCACTGGTATCAAATCGGCGAAGCTTCGTGGTATGGCTCCCATTTTCAGGGACGCAAGACCGCGGACGGTGAAAAGTACGACATGAATGCTTTCACCTGCGCCCATCGCACGCTCCCCCTGGGGACGTGGCTTCGGGTGACCAACCTTCGCAATCACAGATCGGC
Source organism: Candidatus Aquilonibacter sp. (assembly GCA_035504135.1). Taxonomy (GTDB): domain Bacteria; phylum Acidobacteriota; class Terriglobia; order Terriglobales; family Acidobacteriaceae; genus Granulicella. Next base: position 13,786 of record DATJSM010000008.1, read on the forward strand.
CTTTGTCCGCGTCAACGACCGCGGCCCGGTCCCAACCAGTCGCATCGTGGATCTTTCCTATGCGGCTGCCCACAAGCTCGGCGTGACAGGTCTGGCCGAGGTGAAGATCGAGCGGGTGACACCGAACGATCCGGCCCTCACCGACCAGCTGGTTTCCGAACTTGAACAGCCGGCGAGCCCGATAACGGTCAGGTAAAGCCGCAAAAGGGGACAATCGAATAGCAGAAGGGAAAAATGTGCCCCGCCCTCTTTCGAGGAGCGGGGCTTCCCTCTTTGGACAAACCTTATGCGGCGTGTGCGCTGCGCACAACGCCATGGGTGACGGGCAGATCGCTGAGGCGAAGTGCCAGAGCGCCGGCGCCGCCGCCTCCCTTGATGAACTCGCTCAGCTCCAGCTGCACGACGTCGAAGTTGAGATCGAAGAGGCGCGTTGCCAGCTCTTTGCTGACCTCGCCGGTGAAGAGGGTACGGCCGATGTTGAGCGCGCAGCAGGCCATGCGCGTAGCGTCGGCCTCGGACACGGCGACACGGCGGTCCGCGGGATAGACCCTCTCGATCTCCGCGCGAGAGGCGGCGTCGAAGGCTTCCGGGTAGTAGAGGACGAAGCCGCCGTGCAGCGGAGTGAAGCAGGTGTCGAGATGATAGAAACGCGGGTCGACGAGGTGCAGGGAGCGCACGGGAACGTGCCAGGCATCGGCAACGTGCGCGTGCGCGGCGCGGCAGGTGCGGACGCCGTGCGCGGCCCAGAGCATCTTGCCTTCGTCGTCGAAGGCGCTGTCGCCCTGGCCTTCGTAGGCGGTCTCGCGCGGCGTCTCCCAGAGGAGGAAGCCCTGACCGAGAAGCCACTGGCGAAGGAATGCCGATTCAGCGCGGCGTTGGGTTGGATTGAAGCTGGAGAGCGCGGCGACGCCGTGATGAATCAGCGCGCCATGAGCAAGAAAGACCATGTCGGGACAGCCGGGTTCGGGGTGCAGCAGGCGAACGTCGGCGACGCTGTGCAGAACGTTATAAAGGCTCTTCCATTGCGCGAAGGCGAGATCGCGCGAAGAGCGGTTGACGTTGCCGGCCATCCACGGGTTAATGACGTAGTCCACGCCGTACCATTCCGGCGGGCACATCAGGAAGGTGGGTCGGGTGTAGTGCGGAGTGGAGCCTGCTGTTTCCTGGGACAAAACGGTGCTGCTTGTAGCCATATCTGGTGATTCCCTACTTTCCGTCAGGGAGTCTGCCTATCCGCAACAACCTTCGTCAAGTGGGTTGCGATTGGCCGAGGTACATCTTTTGGGGCCACCCCTCCCACTTTGCGTGCAAAGTCTTGAAAAGGCCCACCTTATGGGTGGACCTCGATGTGCAAAGTCTTGATAAATCTGGGCCTGGTTCCGCACAGGGGGTGCAGAAATTTTCCGGGTTCCGGGAGCGATCTTCTCCGGGATTGCGGAGAACTGCTGCCGGCGGTCTACAGCTTCCTGTAGCTTCCCGCAGCTACAGCTTCTCGTAAAAATCGCAAGCCGAGCAGGAGATGTAGACGCCGCCCGGGACGCCGCGCTCGCGGTCCTTGACGCGCTTCACGATGCGGGTCGGCTTGGAGCACTTCGGACAGTCGGTGCTCTTCTGGGTGTCCATGACCTTCTTGCGGTCACCGGTCTTGGCAATCTTCGCCATGGTGGTATCTCCCTGCTCTATCAGAAATCGTTCGCGTACCCAGGATGCCAGCCGCGCAGGCGCACGGCAGTTTCGACATAGCTCTGTGCGGGCTGCTTTGGCTTGGCCGTACAGGATGGGTACTGCGCAGGATCTAGGATACACGAGAAGCGCGGCGGGAGTTGAGGCGAGCAAGCGCAAAGACAAAGGGATTGGCATTCAGTTTTGAGCTGTGAGTTTCGAGCTGTGAGTCAAAAGCAGATTGACTTGCCGACCGAGGACCCCGCTACGGAAATGACAGAAAAAAAAGAACAGCCGATTCCCTGCGGGAATGACAGAAAGAAAAGCAACCACAACAGCCAACTGCAGGATTACTGCGGCGGTGCGGTTGGAGATGGTGTTGGGGATTGCTGGGTCGATGGCGATTGCTGAGGCTGCTGGTCGGGCGGGAGTTTTACCTTGCCCATGCCGACGGCGCCGGCGGGACCTTCCTGATCGAGGACCTCGCCGGGTTTGCGGAGAGTGGGCGCCTGGCGATGGGCGTCATCGCCGTCGGCGGAGGGCTGCGGATCGCCGTTCATGATGGTGCGGGCTTCGAGCGTGGGTTCGGGCGGCCCGCCGATCTCGTTCTTGTCATGCACCTCGATGGGCTTGCCGATGGCGGCGATCTCAAGCCGCACGACATGGCCGTTGCGGAAGCGGACGAACTGGATGGGCTGCGGCGGATCGCCGTAGATCCACTCTTCGTAGACGGGGCTGTTGTCGTCGGTCGAGGAGGTGTGCTCGCGGTCCTTGGTCTTGGGCTCGCCCATGGCGGCGAGGACCATGCGGCGATTCATGCCGACGAGGACCTGATGGGCTTCGACGGCCTCGCGGACCTTCGGAGGCAGCGTGTTGGCGTAGGCCTCAGCGCTGGAGCGGGCCCGGAAGTCGACGAGCGGATCGAGCAGAGCTTTGACCTCCGCGGCGGTGACCTCCGGGATGCCGCCTTCGAAGACCAGCGTGATGCGGCAGCCGGTGGCGGCGGGGCCTTCCTGCGCGAGCGGCATGTCATTGAGGGAGATGTGCGAGAGGAAGCGGTGCTTGGCGTAGGGGCCACCGTTGAGGTCGATGACGATGCGGTCGGGGCGGAACTCGAGATTGGTGACTTCGACGCGATCGCCGGCGGCGGCGGATTGCCCTTTCTCGTAGAGCATGCGCTTGTAGGCCTCAGCGGTGGGCGTCATGTTGCCGTTGGCGATGAGGGTCATGCCGGTACCGAGCGGAAGCTCGCGGTGCGCGAAGCCCTGCTCGGATTCGAGGTCGCGGATGAGCTCCTGGCGGCCGCGCTCGTCGAGCGGCTGGTCGGGGAGTTCAACGCGGGTGGGATGGAAGTCAGTGTTGACGTCGGCGGTGGCGGTCTTCATGCCCACGGTGAAGACCTGCGCGGAGAGCGGAGTTGTTGCGAGGAGGGCCGCGCCGCACAGGAGTGTCCCGGCGAGAGAGAAAGAGAGCACCTGCGGTATGCGCGCGCTTGGGCCCATGCAGTCACCTGCGAATGGTTATGATTGTGCGCCTTTGCGGGTGTAGGTGCAAGGGCGGATAAAAGCTGGTAGCGGGTCAAATTGACCCAGTGCCCTAAAAGCAGATTCCCTTCGGGAATGACAGAAAGAAAAACAACACCTCGACGGGCTGAACCGTTTCTATGTGGGGAAATGGTCTAGCCGTGATGCGCGGGTTCGGACGGGGCGGTGGAGGAGTCGGGCGGACGATTTGCACTACTGTTGCCGGGTGCGGGCGCGATCTGCACGAGGGCGGCGGGCTGCGCGGCGGCCTGCTGGGCCTGCTGGGCCTGCTGGGCCTGCTGTTCCATCGCAACGTGCGCGGAGGGGGGAGGGACGTCCATGGGATAGCCGCCGGGAACGATGACGGGCTGGGTGTAGTTCCAGGCGTAGTCGCGCGTGGCGCGGTAGACGACGGCCATGACGACGATGAAGACGATGCCGGTGATGAAGGCGGCGTCGGGGCCGTAGGCTCCGCCGGTGAACCACACGGGACCGGAGGCGGAGGTTTCAACGACGCTGAGGTAGCCCGCGTCTCCGGCGACGGGAAGGCCGAGGAGAACGGCGGTCGCGGCGGCCCAGGCGAAGTGCAGTCCCCAGCCGAGCCAGAGCGCGTGGGTGCGGAGATAGGCGAGCGACAAAAGGATGCCGGCGATGAAGGTGATGAAGAAGCTGAGGCCGGTGGCGTTGGGCAGGAGGCTGGCGAGCAGAGCGTAGATGGCGGAAAGAATCACCGCGGCAGCTGTGGGGCCAATGGCGTCGATGAGGCGGCGGAAGAGGAAGCCGCGGAAGGCGACCTCGGTGACCAGCGTCACGACGGCGAGCGAGACCAGCGAGAGCACGGCCGCGGCGAAGGCCGAAGGAGTCCATGAAAACTGCGGATGCAGCGAGCCGACCAGCATCATGGGAAGAACGGCGATGAGCAGCGCGGCCCAGCCGATGATGACGCCGCGGGTCCACTCCTGTGCTGCGGTGGCGCGTTGCGGAAGCGCATTGGCGAGGCGAACGCTTCCCTGCTTGGTGGCGATCCACTGAAGCGTGGTGAAGCCGAGCAGCAGAAGAAAGAGCAGAAAGAGATTGCCGAGGATGACGGCGCCGGCGGCGATGTTGAAGCGCACGGCGATGCCGTCGGCGGCGCGCAACGCGGTGGCGTGCGCGGCGAGCATCCAGAGAAGGCCGGTGATGAACAGCGCCAGATGCAGGGAGCGCGGCGATGCCGTTCGAGCAGAGGGAGGGAGCGAGGAAGACACGGAAGGCTCAGGCCTCCTTGGCGCGGGAAGAGTTTGTCTCAGGCCGTGGTGTAGAACTGCGCGATGTTGCGGAACTTGGCATAGCGGGCCTCGAGAAGCTGATCGATGGAGAGCGAACGGAGCTCGCTGAGATGATGCTCGAGACGCTCATCGAGCAACTGTGCGGCGCGCTCCGGATCGTTCTGGGTTCCACCTTCGGGCTCGACGATGACGTCATCGACGCAACCTAGTTGTTTGACGTCGATGGCGGTGTAACGGAGAGCGTCGGCGGCCTGCTGCTTTCTGCTGGCGTCCTTCCACATGATGGAGGCGCAGCCTTCGGGGGAGATGACGGAGTAGATGGCGTTCTCGAGCATGAGCACGCGATCGGCGACGGCGAGTGCGAGCGCGCCGCCGGAACCGCCTTCGCCGGTGATGGTGGCGATGGAGGGCACACGAAGGCGGGACATCTCGAGCAGGTTGCGAGCGATGGCTTCGCCCTGGCCGCGCTCTTCGGCGCCGAGGCCGGGATTGGCTCCGGCGAGATCGATGAAGGTGAAGATGGGGCGATTAAATTTTTCGGCGATCTTCATGGCGCGGAGGGCCTTGCGATAGCCTTCGGGGTCGGGTGAGCCGAACTTGCGCGCGACGCGCTCCTTAATGCTGCGGCCCTTGAGGTTGCCGATGACGAGGACGGGTTCGCCGTGGAAACGCGCCATGCCGGCGGTCATCGCGGCGTCGTCTGCGAACTGACGGTCGCCGTGAATCTCGCTGAACTCGGTGAAGAGCGCGTTGATGTAGTCCATGGGGTAGGGACGCTGGGGGTGGCGGGCCAACTCGGTCTTGCGCCACGCCTCGGTAACGGGTGCTGCCGGCGGGAGCGAATGTGGGGGCTGCGGGTTCTCGGCCATCGGGGTACCTCTGCGATTGTAAGCGAAAGCTGGAGGTTATTCGCGACGGAAGATGGTGGCCCAGGTGCGATCGAGGCGCTCGCGGCCGAAGAGGAGAAGCGCGAGCACGAGTCCGTAGAGAAGCTGCTGACCGGCGACGTTCCAGTCCTGCTTCATCGTAATGCCGAACATGAGCACGAGCAGAAGCAACATGGCGAGGAGAAGAGCGTAGCGCGTGAAGAGGCCGGTGAGAAGAAGGATGCCGATGAGGAGCTCGACGCAGGGGACGACGTAGCCGGTAGAGAGAACGAGCGATGGAGGCAGCGGGGACTTTGCCATGTCGCCGACCATCCAGTGCGCGAAGCCGGAGAGATGCGTGCCGGTGAAGATGCGCGCGAAGCCGTGACCGAAGAAGTCGAGTCCGGCGACGAGACGGAGAAGAAAGTAGGCGAAGCGTTGATCTCGTGTGGCTGTGGCGGGAGCGTCCATGGGGAGTTGGATGCGGACGTCAGTGCGGGAGCAAAAGGATGCGCAGGATGTGTGCGGGGGCGTCGCCGGCTGCGCGGATGGTTGCGGCATGATCTTCGGGCAGCCATGCGACGGCTGAGGAAGCATCGATGAGATGCCAGCGGTGGCCGTTGGCGAGTTCGGTGGGCGTGAAGGCGACGAAGACAGAAGGTGCGGTCTCTTCGGAGAGTGCGCAGGTTGTGTGCGGGTCGCAAATGGAGCGCTCGATGCGGAGAACGGAGTTCTCGAAGGCGAGCGTAGTGCCGGGTTCGAGCGGATACGCAGGAGCGGGGCCGCGGAACTCCTGCTTGAAGGTGCCGATCGGGACGGTTTTGAGCTCGACGCGGAGATAGTCGGAGGGCTTGTCGCTGAGGTTGACGAGGCTGTGGCGTTCGGCGCGGCCGGGGCTGACGCGGAAGGCTCCGGTGTGCGTGGGCGGGCGGGTGAGGATGACGTTTTCAGGCTCGTGCACGAAGCGGACAGGGCCGGAGTCGTTGAGGTAGACGTAGACGGTGGGGTGGCTGGAGTGGTCGTGCACGCCGACGGATTCATGCGGGCCGTAGTGCGCGCGGATGACGGTGACTTCGGGATTGTCGAGGACAGTGCGGTAGTTGTGCGGGAAGGCGACGGTGGCGTCCTGCGCGAGTGCTAGCGCTGAGGACAGGCCGATGATCGTCAGTGCGGCGGTTTGAAGCAGGCTCCTTCGCAAACGAACGCCTCCGCTAGGAAAGAGATTATAGCGGGACGCGTCGTTGTGCGAGGCTTCGAATCCAGCGATTGTGGCGGCGTGGTTGTTTGTGAGCGTTTCGATGATCCGAGCAAAACGCGCAGGTTGTTCGGCGGAGCGAGGAGCTAAATCACCTGCACGGCGCCTCGACCGACGAGAGCTTCGACACGCTCGATGAACTGGACATCGGCGGCGACGGCGAAGCCCTGTGGTTCGAGGACGGCGCAGAAGGCTCCGGGCTCCTCGAGGTTGAGCAAGAGCTTGCCGGTGCCGGGAGCCTCGCGGAAGATGGCTTCGAGCTTGGTGAGCAGAGCGTCGTCAGGGCTGTGCAGAGGCACGCGAATGCGCAGCGCGTCAGGGAGTTTGATCTTCACGTCCTCGAGTGCGGTGATCTGCGATATGGAGAGCTTGGGTGCGGCGTCTTCATCACCGCGCAACGAGCCGCGGACGAGAACAGGGACGTCGATCTTTAACTTCTCGGCGAGCTTTTCGTAGTTCTGCGGGAAGGCGATGAGGTCGATCTTGCCGACCTGATCTTCAAGATACGCCTGCGCGTACATTTCGCCGGAGCGTTTCGATTTTGCGACCTTGAGGCCGGTGATGACGCCGGCGATCTGGATCTCGTTCTGCGGCTCCTGCTGGCCGCGACGGAAGATGACGGGCTCGGGCTTCATCTCGCATGCGGTCGCGGTGTCGACGACGCGGAGGTTGCGGAGTTTTTCGCGGTAACGATCGAGCGGATGGCCGGAGACGAAGAAGCCAAGGACCTCTTTTTCGTGGGCGAGGTGCGTGTGCTCGTCCCAGTCGGGCGCGGGTGGGAGTGCGTCTTCTTTGGCGGAGGCGTTGTGAGCGGGTTCGTCGGAGAACATGCCGAAGAGGCCGTGCTGTCCGGCGGCGGCATCGCGCTGCGATTTCTGCGCGCGTTCGATGGCCTTGTCGAGTGCGGCGAAGACGCGGGCGCGCGGGCCGAAGCTGTCGAGCGCGCCGGCCTTGGCGAGCGATTCGAGCACGCGCTTGTTCATCAGGCGGAGATCGACCTTCTCGCAGAACTCCCAGAGCGAAGCAAAGCCGGGCTTGCCTTCACCGCGGAGCGCTTCCCTTGCCTGCACGATGGATTCGATGGCGTTGTGGCCGACGTTTTTGATGGCTTCAAGGCCGAAGCGGATGGCGTCGCCGGCGGGCGTGAAGGTTGCCGAGGAGATCTGCACGTCCGGCGGGAGGACGGTGATGTTCATCTCGCGGCACTCGCCGATGTACTTGACGACGTTCTCGGGCTTGGACGTTTCGGAGGTGAGCAGCGCGGCCATGAACTCGACCGGATAGTGCGTCTTGAGCCACGCGGTGTGGTACGCGAGCAGCGAGTAGGCGGCGGAGTGCGATTTGTTGAAGCCGTAGCCGGCGAACTTTTCCATCAGGTCGAAGAGCTCGCCGGCCCTGGCCTTGGGGAAGTTTTTTGCGGCCGCGCCGGCCATGAAGATGTCGCGCTGCTTGGCCATCTCGGCGGGATCTTTCTTGCCCATGGCGCGGCGCAGCAGATCGGCGGCACCGAGCGAGTATCCGCCGATGACGTTCGAGATCTGCATGACCTGCTCCTGATAGACGATGACGCCGAGCGTTTCTTTGAGCAGCGGTTCGAGCTCAGGCAGCAGATACTCGACCTGACGGCGGCCCCACTTGCGCTCGATGAAGTCGTCGATCATTCCCATGGGGCCGGGGCGATAGAGCGCGTTGAGCGCGGTGAGGTGCTCAATGGAGTTGGGCTTGTAGCGGCGCAGGACGTCGCGCATGCCTCCGGACTCAAACTGGAAGACGCCGCTGGTGAGCGCCTTGTGAAAGACCTGCTCAAAGGTGCGCTGATCGTCGAGCGGGACGGTGGCCATGTCGACGACTTCGCCGCGGTTCTGCTTGACGAGTTTGAGGCAGTCGTCGATGACGGTGAGCGTGGTGAGGCCGAGGAAGTCCATCTTCAGCAGGCCCATCTTTTCGACGGCCTTCATGTCATAGCTGGTGACGATGGCTTCGTCCTTGGTGCGGGTGACGGGGACGAGTTCGGTGAGGGGCTCGGGCGCGATGACGACGCCGGCGGCGTGCACGCCTGCGCCGCGCACAAGGCCTTCGAGACGCTGCGCGGTGTCGATGAGCTCCTTGATGCGCGGGTCGGAGTTGTAGGCCTGCGAGAGCGGCGGTGAGTCTTTTAATGCTTGTTCGATCGTGATGCCGATGGTGGGCGGAATTAGTTTGGCGATGCGATCGACTTCGCCGTAGGGCATATCCATGGCGCGGCCGACGTCTTTGATCGCGGCCTTGGCGGCCATGGTGTTGAAGGTGATGATCTGCGCGACCTGATCGTTACCGTATTTCTGGCGGACGTACTCGATCACCTCGCCGCGACGGTTCATGCAGAAGTCGATGTCGATGTCGGGCATGGAGACGCGCTCGGGATTGAGGAAGCGCTCGAAGAGCAGCTCGTTTTGGAGCGGATCGATGTCGGTGATCTCCATGACGTAGGCAACGAGCGAGCCGGCGGCCGAACCGCGGCCGGGGCCGACGGGGATGTCGTGCTCCTTGGCGTAGCGGATAAAGTCCCAGACGATGAGGAAGTAGCCGGGAAACTTCATCTGCTTGATGCAGTCGATCTCGCGCTCGAGGCGGGCTTCGTAGTCGGCGATGGATTTGCGCAGGATGCCGCGGGATTCGAGGTGCGCGATGGCGGTCTCGCGGCGCTTGCGCCAACCGGCGCGGCAGACCTGCTCGAAGTAGCTGTCGATGGTCTCGCCTTCGGGCAAAGGGAACTTCGGGAAGGGATTTTTAACTTTGGAAAGCTCGAGCGAGCAGCGCTCGGCGAACTGCATGGTGCGGGTGCAGACCTCGGGCGAGTCCTTGAAGAGGCGGTGCATTTCGTCCGCGCTCTTGATGTAGAACTCCTGCGTGTCGAACTTGAAGCGTTTAGGGTTGTTCATCGAGTCGGCGGTCTGGACGCAGAGCAGGACTTCGTGTGAGCGCGCGTCCTGGTCCTCGATGTAATGCGAGTCGTTGGTGGCGACGAGCGGGATGTTCAGATCTTTTTCGAGGCGGAACATGGCTTCGGTGACCTTGCGGTCGGGCGCGAGGCCGTGGTCCTGAATTTCGAGGAAGTAGTTCCCTCGCCCGAAGAGATCTTCGTAGAAGCCGGCGCTGACTTTGGCCGATTCGTAGTCGCCGGCCATGATGTGCTGGGCGACTTCCCCGGCGAGGCAGCCGGAGAAACCGATGAGGCCTTCGGCGTGTTCGGCGAGGAATTTTTTGCTGATGCGTGGCTTGCGATAGAAGCCGTGCAGCGCGGCCTCGCTGGTAAGTCGAACGAGGTTTTTATAGCCCGCTTCGTTTTCGGCGAGGACGAGCATGTGGTTGTACTTGGAGTCGGGGTCGGGCTTGCCGCGATGATCCTCTTCCTTGCAGATATAGAGCTCGCAGCCGAGGATGGGCTTCAGGTCGCGCTTCTTCATGGCGTCGAAGAAGTGGACGGCGCCGTAGATATTGCCGTGGTCGGTGATGGCGGCAGAGGTCTGCCCGATCTTTTCGAGATGCTTGGCGAGCTTGTCTACGTCGCAGGCGCCGTCGAGGAGCGAGTAATCGGTGTGCAGATGGAGGTGGGTGAACTCGGCGGCCATAGTTCAAGTTTACTGCCGCGAGTTTGGTCGATCCGGTGAGGAAAAGCGAGTACGAAACTGCGGTGATGCGGGCTTGCGGGATCAACTGTTGGGAAGCCAACGGTCGTGCGGGAAGCCTTGATGGGTGAGGCGCCAGCAGCTTTTCATCTCTCCGGCGAAGTGTTGGACGATTTGGGCGCGGGTGAATTCGGGCGGCCACGCGGAGGGATGGGTGCGCCAGGCGAAGGCGTTGAGTCCGGTGTAGTGCTCGAGGATGAGGGCGGTGCGCGGAAGATGTGAGGGCGAGCTGACGATCTCGGCGGAGCACCAGTGATGGGCGTCCATGATTTGCTTGCTGTACCAGATGTTCTGGATGGTGTCCTGAGCCTGGTTTTCTTCGATCACTGCGTCGGCGGGAATGCCTTGCTGGACGGCGAGGCGCTTCATGCAGTCCGCTTCGACGAAGCGATTGTGCGCGGCGCCGCCGGTGACGATGATGTGAGCGGCGACGCCGGCGCGGAACTGGCGCACGCCTTCGAGGACGCGCTCCCGCTGCTCGGGCGAGGGCGTGCCGCTGAGGGTGCAGGGAGTGCCGAGGACGATGAGGGTATCGAAGTGTTTGAGGGTGGTGTTGGCGGACGGGATTGCGTTGTAGTTGGTGAGCAGCAGGCCGAGGAGCAGCGCGGCTTTGAGGATTCCGAGCTTGCCGACCATCGTTTCCGTGCCCTCTCCTTTGATACGATCCGAGCCTTCAATCCTATGCTCAGAAAGAGCGGAATCTTTAGACCGCCTCGGCGTGGGCGCCGCGGGTACCGGGGATCGCCTTAGAGCTTGTCAAGCCTTATCTGAAGGCTCAATTTTCTTCAACACGCGTGACCAAACCTGCCATACTCCCTTGCAAAGCTTTCGATTGCACTCATCATGCGGCACAGGAGGAAACGATTGCATGTCGCTCAAACGGCTCGCACTGAAATATCTTCCCGGCCCAATTTTACGTCCCATTCGCGCGCGACACTACGACAGTTTGCTGCGCGACTTTCCTTTGACCAAGGAGCCTGACCTCCTCGGCTGCAAAGCACTTTTGAGCCTGGGCGACACCGTACTGGACGTGGGCGCGAACATTGGTGTCTACACTCGCTTTTGCTCCCAGTTCGTAGGAGGTAGCGGTCATGTGCATTCGCTCGAGCCTATCCCCGAGACCTACTCGTATCTCGTCCGCAACGTTCGATCCCTTGGCCTGAACAACGTGACCTGTTACAACTTCGCGGCTTCCGATAAAGACCGGGATGATGCTGCCATGAGTATGCCGGAGTATTCGGGTGGCGGCGCCAATATCTACGAGGCGCGACTTTCCAATGACGGCAATATTCCAGTCAAGACGACTCGTCTCGACACCCTCTTTCCAAACCTCTCGCCTCGCCTCATCAAATGCGACGTAGAAGGGCACGAGGTGGAGGCGATCGGTGGGGCCCGGGAAATCATCGGGCGGTCCCGTTCGCATTGCCTTGTCGAAGTCAAGAACCTCGAGGCGTTCGATCTATTTGCCTCGCTCGGGTACGAGCCCTTTATCTGGAGGCAGGGAAAGTTCCTGCCCAAAACCGCGGACGACAAGGCCCTGAACTATTTCTTTATCGCACGCGAAAATTGTTCAGCAATCGAAGGCATCTCCTAGCAGCACGGGCAATGCCCGCGCACCTCCGAATCCTGTGCTTGACCACCTTCAACTTGGATCCCTATCCCGGATGCTCCACAGACGGCGGCGCGACCGCGAGCTCGCGGCAGCTGCGACCTGGCCTGTTGTCGAGGCCCATCTCCTTAAGCCGGTCATTGTGGCCAAGGACAAACTCGCTGAGGGCACAGCCGCGCAGGATTCGCAGGTGGAGATTCCGTACTACTTCACGCTTGCGGGCGAAGGCGCGGCGAGCGGATATTTTGGCGGGCATCTGCGGACGGTGGCGCTTTCGTATTCGGAGGGGAGCCGGCTGCTGCCGCGCATTGTTGAAGGAACGATGGTTCGCGTGCGCTACGATCCAAAGGACCCGGACCGGAATCATGCGCTGGATAAAGATAATGAGGGTGTGTTGCCGGTCGGTGTGTGGTCGAGCTGATGGTGGGTTGTCCATGGGGATGCTGTCACTGCGGGAGACAAAGCCGCCGTGTATGATCGCCAAGCTGAGTCTTCCCGCTACGGGTCGAATGCAATCTGAATGAACTCGCTTGATCTCTCGATTGTTCTTTGCCTCTCCTCGCTCGCGGCGGGCCTGCTGGGTGCGCTTACCGGCCTGGGCGGCGGCGTGGTGATCGTGCCGCTGCTGGCGCTGGGATTTCATATCGATATTCACTACGCGATCGGTGCGTCGCTGATGTCAGTGATCGCGACCTCTTCGGGGTCTGCGGCGGCGTATGTTCGGGAGGGATTTTCGAATATACGGATCGGCATGTTTCTAGAGATTGCGACGACGCTGGGTGCTGTGCTGGGCGCGTGGCTGGCGACGATTACACCGACCGAAGGCATTGCGATCGTCTTCGGATCAATTCTGATCTTTTCGGCGGCGATGTCCAACCGGAAGCGCGCCGCGCCGGACCCGAATGCGCCGGCCGATCCGCTGGCGTCGCGACTGCGGCTGAACGGATCGTACCCGGTGAGCGGGAAGAAGCAGCACTATAACGTGCGGCGCGTGCCACTGGGGTTCGGCATGATGTTCGGCGCGGGCACGCTGTCGGGGCTGCTGGGCATCGGATCGGGCGCGGTGAAGGTGCTGGCGATGGACGAGGCGATGCAGGTGCCGTTCAAGGTTTCGACGACGACGAGCAATTTTATGATCGGCGTGACGGCGGCGGCGAGCGCGGGAATTTATCTCAGCCGCGGCTACATCAATCCGAGCCTGGACATGCCGGTGGCGCTGGGCGTTCTGGCGGGATCGTTGCTGGGAGCAAAGCTTCTGGTGCACACGCATACGAAGTCCTTGCGAATTGTTTTCGCGATCGTGATTGCGGCGCTGGGCATCGAGATGATCTATAGCGGCTTCACGGGAAGGCTGTAATGACGAGAGCACCAGCGGTTTCAGAACAGGACGACACCAAGCTCGACGCAAGCATCGGAAAACTGCTTCGCGCGGGCACGCTCTCGTCTGCCTTTGTCATTCTTCTGGGCGGGGTGCTGTATCTTGTGCAGCACGGCCATGAGATACCGGACTATCGCACGTTTCACGGTGTGCCGACGCCGTTGCATACGCTGTCGGGGATTTTGTCGGGAGCGTTTCACGGCGAGAGCCTGGCGATTATTCAGCTAGGGCTGCTGATGCTGATCGCGACACCGATTGCACGGGTGCTGTTCTCCGTGATCGCGTTCCTGGCAGAACGCGATTATCTCTATGTGGTTGTCTCGGGGATCGTTCTCGCGGTCCTGCTGTATGGCCTGTTCTTCCACTGAGATCAGGTGAGAAGGCGCGTTGCCAGCTTCACGTAAAGATCAACCGCACGGAGCAGCTCGGCTTTCTCGATGCACTCCTCGCGCGTGTGCGCGACGTGAATGCTGCCGGGGCCGAGCAGAAACGGCTCGCCCCAGCGCGTCAGGCTCGGCACATCGGTCGTGAACTTCGCGACCATGGTCTCGAAGCCTTCGAGCGAGCGCATGCGGACGAATGGAAGCTCGAGCGAGAAGTCGACTTCGCAGCGGCCGTGGACGGCGCGGACGATGGATTCGCGGATGCCCTGCGCCGGGCCCACCAGACGGACCAGCAGATGCGCCTCGGCTTTGTCGGCGATGACGTTGGGCGCGCGGCCGCCGGAGATGAGCCCGATGTTCAGCGTGGTCTCTCCGATCTCTTCGACGACGGGCAGTTGGAGCGCTTGAATGTCACGTAGAGCGGAGAGCAGCTTGTCGATGGCGGACTCGCCGAGCTCCGGGTAGGCGGAGTGCGCCATCTTGCCGGAGGCGTAGAGCTCGACCCGCAGGCAGCCTTTGCTGGCCAGGGCGAGACGGTTGTCGGTGGGTTCGCCGTTGATGAGGAACTTCGATCCGCGCGGATTTTCGTTGGCGATCTTGGCGCCGGCGGAGTCGCGCTCCTCGCCGACGACGAAGAGCAAGCCGACGCGACGACCTTCGGCGCGAAGACGCTCAGCGGCTGCGAGCTGCGCAGCGAGAATTCCCTTCGCGTCGCAAACGCCTCGGCCATAGAGAAATCTGTCGTCGTCGCGGCAGGGACCGAGAAATGGCGGGACGGTGTCGAAGTGCGTGGAGAAGACGAGATCGGGAGCGACACCGGCTGCGGCGGCGAAGATGTTAAATCGCGGGCCATCGCCGCCGCCGGGTGTGCGTGCGCGGTCGGGTTGCGGTACGGGCTGGCGCTCGATGGACCAGCCTGATTGGGCGAGATATCCGGCGAGAAATTCGCCGCACACGCCTTCGTGGTAGGTCGTCGAATCGATATCGACGAGCTGCTTTGTCAGCTCGATGGGGTTCGATGCCATGAATCTCCAGCATACCTGTTGTGCGTTTTCCGCAGAGGCTGAGGCATCCAGCGAAGAGGCCTTCGACATCTGCGGTTAGAAGACCTTTTGCAGCCGCGGGCCGGAGTATGCCGTGACACGATGCTCGGAGTTTGAACTCGACGACAACAACCAGGCACAGCGCGATGAGCTGGGGCTCAACCGGCGCGAGTTTCTAGCGGCGTCTGGGGTTGTGACTGCGGGCGTCGCCATGGGAATGTCTCCGGCGGCGGCAGCGGAGCAGGCTCGTCGCGGCACAACGATGGAAGCAGCGAACCGGATGCCGGTCAACCTTTCGATCAACGGGCAACAACATACTCTGACGATTGATACGCGGACGTCGCTGCTTGATTTGCTGCGCGAAGAGCTGGACATGACCGGGAGCAAGAAGGGATGCGACCACGGCCAGTGCGGAGCGTGCACGGTGCTGCTGGACGGACGCCGTGTGAACTCCTGCCTGACGCTTGCGGTTGCGGCGCAGGGCGCGGAGGTGACAACGATTGAGGGCCTGGGGACGCCGGATCATTTGAGCGCTGCACAGGCGGCGTTCCTGGAGCATGACGGATTTCAGTGCGGCTACTGTACGTCCGGCCAGATTTGCTCGGCGACCGCGCTTGCCGAAGAGAGCCGGCGCGGCGAGCTGTCCGTGGTGAGCTTCGAGACGGGCAGAACGACTCAGCCGGAGCTGACCGACGATGAGATTCGCGAGCGGATGTCCGGGAATATTTGCCGCTGCGGAGCCTATCCGAACATTGTGGCTGCGGTGCGTCAACTGGCGGCCGGAGGTGCCCGGTGAATCCATTCGCCTATCAGCGCGTGAGCGATCCGGACGCCGCGATGCGTGCAGGAAGCGCGGACGGCGCGATGTTTCTGGGTGGCGGAACAAACCTCGTCGATTTGATGAAGGATGGCGTGGAACATCCGAAGACGCTGGTGGATGTGAACCACATCGGTCTGGACAAGATTGAGGCCAGCGCAGACGGCGCGCGCATTGGAGCGTCGGTGCGCAATTCGGATCTCGCGAATCACCGGGACATTGTGGCGAACTATCCGCTGCTCTCGTTTGCGTTGTTGTCCGGCGCGAGCCCGCAGCTTCGCAACATGGCAACGACGGCGGGCAACCTGATGCAGCGCACGCGGTGTTACTACTTCATGGACACGGCGTTTCCGGCGTGCAACAAGCGCGCGCCCGGATCGGGCTGCGGCGCGTTGAGCGGATTCAATCGCATTCATGCGATTCTGGGCCAGACGGATGAAGGGCCGCGTTCCGCGCACTCGTGCATTGCGACGAATCCTTCCGACATGTGCGTCGCGCTGTATGCGCTGGATGCGCAGGTGGAGGTGCAGGGGGCGAAGGGCAAGCGGACGATTCCGGTGGTGGATTTTCATCGGCTGCCCGGCCAGACGCCAGACGTGGATACGAACCTTCGACGCGATGAGCTGATCACGGCGGTGACGCTGCCGGCGGCGAAGTTTGCGAAGCACTCGTGGTACCTGAAGGCGCGCGACCGGCAGAGCTATGCGTTTGCACTGGTCTCGGTGGCGGCGGGACTCGAGATGGATGGAGATGTGATTCGGTCTGCGGGGCTTGCGCTGGGCGGCGTTGCGCAGAAGCCGTGGCGATCGCACGAGGCGGAAGCGGCGTTGACGGGTCAGCCGGCGACGAAAGAGACGTTTGCGAAGGCGGCCGAGCTGGCGCTGCGCGGGGCGCATGGCTACAAGGACAACGCGTTCAAGATCGAGCTGGGGAAGCAATGCATTGTTCGCGCGCTGACGCAGGCTACGCAAGGGCCTGGAGCGGTAAGCCAGCTTGCGGAGCGTAGTGGAGAAGGAGTGGAGCAGGCATGAGCGAACAGCAGCAGCAGCAACCCGCTCCGCTTCCGCAGCCGCCGCATCGCTACGACGGTATTGCGAAGGTTACGGGAACGGCAAAGTATGCGGCGGAGTTCAAGGAACCGTTTCCGAAGCAGGACCTGGTGTACGCATACGTTGTGCAGTCGACGATTCCCTGCGGGACGGTGAAGGCGATCGACGCGAAGGCTGCGGAGCGGGCACCGGGAGTTGTGGCGGTGCTGACGCCGTTCAACACGCCGAAGCTGCAGGTGGGGCCGCCGAAGCCTCCGGGCAAGCGCAATCTGAGTTTGTTGCAGGACAAGGAGGTGCATTACAACGGGCAGCCGATTGCGGTTGTGGTCGCGCGATCGCTGCCGGAGGCGTGGCAGGCGGCGCGAATGCTGAAGATCACCTATGACGAGCAGCCGGCGAAGCTGGACTTCATGGGACGGCTGAACGAGGCGAGGCCGCCGAAGAATCCCGGAAAGGATCCAGCGAAGAAGGTTCGTGGCGATGTGGAGGCGGCGCAGCGCAAAGCAACGGTGACGGTGGAGAACACGTATATTACGCCGCTGCAGAACCACAATCCAATGGAGCCGCACGCGACAGTAGCGTGGTGGGAGGGCGAGAAGCTCTCGGTTTACGATTCGACGCAGTACATCTCGGGCGACCGCATGTCGCTGGCCGGGATCTTCAGCCTTCCCCTGGAAAACGTCCATGTGATGGATCCGTATGTGGGCGGCGGATTCGGCTGCAAGGGGTCGACGTGGTCGCACGTTCCACTGTGTGCGATGGCGGCGAAGATCGTGCAGAAGCCGGTGCAGCTTGCGCTGGAGCGGCCGCAAATGTTCGGCCCGGTGGGCGCGCGGCCGGCGACGGTGAACAAGATCAAGCTGTCGGCGACGGCGGATGGGAAGCTCACGGCGATTCAGCAGGACTCGACGATGACGACATCGCTGATGGAGGATTTTGTCGAGCCGGTGGTCGTGCCCGCGCGAATACTGTATGCGAGCGAGGCGAACGAGACCTCGAGCGCGATGGTCGATATGAATATCGGCATTGGGACGTTCATGCGCGCGCCGGGTGAGTCATCGGGCACCGCTGTGCTTGAGATTGCGATGGATGAACTCGCGGAGAAGCTGAAGATTGATCCGGTCCAGCTTCGGATCATCAACTACGCGGAGGTGAATCCCGATGAACACAAGCCATGGAGCTCGAAACATCTGCGCGAGTGTTACACGCAGGGCGCGGAACGTTTTGGCTGGGCGAAGCTGAGAGAGTCGAATGCGATGCCGGGACAAAAAATCGAGGGCAACAACCTGATCGGTTACGGCATGGCGACGGCTACGTATCCAGCCAATCGGTCGGCAGCCATGGCGGTGGTTCGCTTTATGCCGGATGGGCGAGTGTTCGTGGGCTCGGGGACGCAGGACCTGGGCACCGGAATGTACACCATCATGGCGCAGACGGCAGCGGAAGAACTGGGGCTGGATATTTCGAAGATGGATGTGAAGCTGGGCGATTCCACGCTGCCGAAGGCGCCGGTCTCGGGTGGCTCGCAGTCGGCGGCGTCGGTTT
Source organism: Candidatus Aquilonibacter sp. (assembly GCA_035504135.1). Classification (GTDB taxonomy): domain Bacteria; phylum Acidobacteriota; class Terriglobia; order Terriglobales; family Acidobacteriaceae; genus Granulicella. The sequence continues at coordinate 31,852 of DATJSM010000008.1, forward strand.
GCCCTGCCGTGGAGGAGGCGTGCAAGCAGGCAAAGCTGAAGGCAGGAACGCTGGCGGCCGGGGACGAGAGGTCGCCTCTGCATGGCGCGGCGTTGGCGGAGATCGAGGTCCACGGCGGCCGCGTTTTTGTGAAGAATGATTCTTCCCGTGGCGAAGAGATCACGGCGCTGATTGCGCGAAATGGAAATCAGCCGATTGAGGCGGAGGGCTCGGCCGAGCCGGGCGAGGACAAGACGGCGACGTCTGCGCAGTCGTTTGGGGCGGTGTTTGCGGAGGTTGCCGTCGACAAGGACACGCACATGGTGAAGGTGCGGCGCGTGGTCGGGGTGTACGACATCGGCACGCTGATGAATCATCAGACAGGGATCAACCAATTGCAGGGCGGGATTGTGTGGGGCGTAGGTTTCGCGCTGACTGAGGAGACGCATCTCGATCCGGTGACGGGACGCACGGTGAACGAAAATCTCGGGGAGTATCACGTGCCGGTGAATGCGGACATTGGTGAGCTGGACGTGACGGTGCTGAACATTCCGGACTTGAAGTTCAACCCGATGGGAGCGCGCGGCATCGGCGAGATCGGCATCACGGGCGCGGCGGCAGCCGTCGCCAACGCGGTATACAACGCGACCGGGAAACGCGTGCGCGACTATCCGATCACGCCGGACAAGATCATGCGCGCTTGAGAGGATGTTCTCTTTCGGGAACGTCTGTGATCGGTGGACGGAAACTGCGGCGAAGCTTATGCGAAGATAGCGGCAGCTCCATGGCCGGCCCCGCAACGACAGAATCGCTTTCCGATCTCCTGCAACGTGTCTTCGGGCACCGCGACTTCCGCGCGCACCAGCGCGAGGTTTGCGAGGCTGCCGCCTCCGGCAGCGATGTGCTGCTGGTGATGCCGACGGGGGCGGGCAAGAGTCTTTGCTATCAGCTCCCTGCCCTGGCACGGCGCGCAGAAGGACATCAGGGATCGGCGCTGGTGATCTCGCCGCTGATTGCCTTGATGGATGACCAGGCGGCGAAGCTCGCGGCGCTGGGGTTGCGTGTGGCGCGAATTCACTCGGGGCTGGATCGAGAGACGGCGCGACAGGCGTGCCGCGACTATCTTTCCGGCGAGCTTGACTTTCTGTTCATCGCGCCGGAGCGCATGCGCGTTCCCGGATTTCCTGAGATGCTGGCGAAGCGCAAGCCCGCGCTCATCGCGGTCGACGAAGCGCATTGCATTTCGCAGTGGGGACATGATTTCCGGCCTGATTATCGGAGCCTCGGGCAACATCTGGCGGCGCTGCGGCCGAGTCCGATCCTTGCGCTGACAGCGACGGCGACGCCTGCGGTCCAGCGCGACATCGTGCGGCAGCTCGGCCTGAACGACGCGGAGATTTTTATCACGGGATTCCGGCGCCACAATCTTGCGGTGGAGGTGCTCGAGCTCTCGAAGCCACAACGTGCGGAGTTTACGGAGAAGCTGCTCGTGGACCCGGCGGCACGGCCGGCGATTGTGTATGCGCCATCGCGGAAGGCCGCGGAGGAGCTGGCGACGCGGCTGAATGGAAGGTTTCGGACGGCGGCGTATCACGCTGGGCTCGAGGCTTCAGTACGGGACCGGGTGCAACGCGATTTTCTTGCGGGCAAGCTGGAGGTGATCGTCGCGACGATTGCGTTCGGCATGGGCGTGGATAAGCCGGATATCCGGACGGTGGTTCACGTCGCGCTTCCCGGTTCGGTGGAGGCGTTCTACCAGGAGATTGGCCGCGCGGGGCGCGATGGCAATCAGTCGCGCTCGGTGCTGCTGTACAGCTTCGCGGACCGCAAGACGCAGGAGTTTCTGCTGGAGCGTAACTATCCGCTGCGAGACGATCTGGAGCGTGTCCTTCGAGCGCTTGATGAAGATTTTGCAGTTCCCGATGAGCTGGCAGCACGGCTCAAGTTAGACCGCGAGACGGTTGACCGGTCGGTTGAAAAGCTGATCACGCATGGAGTAGCCGTTACCGATTTCAACGGCAATGTGCGGGCGATCGACGCGACTGCCGACAACGGCCGCTGGCAGGATGGCTACGATGCGCAGGTCAATGCCCGTCGGCGGCAAATCGACAGCATGATGGCATTTGCCGAAGGCGCAAGCTGCCGCATGACGGCGCTTGTGGAGCACTTTGGTGACCGCAGCGATCCCTTGCGAACGTGCGGGCTGTGCGACATCTGTCAGCCATCGTCGGCGCGAGGCTCGCAGATGCGCCCGCCGACGGAGAACGAGCGCGACGACCTGCGGGCGATTCTGCGCGCGGTTGCGTCGCGAAGTACGTCCGCCGGGAAGCTCTTCACGGAGCTTGCAATCACCGAGGACCGCAAGCAGTTCGACGCGATGCTGGATGGGCTTGCTCGCGCGGGGCTGGTGACGCAGACCAACGACACATTTCGTGCACCGGACGGCCGCGATGTGACGTATCGCAAGGTTGGGGTTACGCATGAAGGCCGCACGCCGGATGATGAGACGCTGGCGACGGTCTGGCTGCGCGATAGCGGGGAGACAAACTCATCGACGCGCAGACCGAAATCCGGCCGCGCCAAACGACCGCGGCTTGGTTCCGCAACCGGCGCGGCGCGGAGTGTGGAGGAGCGGCAGGGTGCGCAGCCGGTGACGCGACGCGATGCGACGGCACCCGGCCCATTGCGCAAACCGAAGCCGCCGATCGCGGCGACCCAGGAGTTCAATGGAGCACAAACCGCGCTCGACGCACGGCTGCGTGCGTGGCGCAAGGAGCAGGCGCATGCTGCTGGACTTCCCTCTTTCTTCATCTTCAGCGACACGGTTCTGCGCGACATTGTGCTCACGGCGCCATCGTCGCTGAGCGAGCTGCGATCTATCCGCGGACTGGGACCGGACAAGCTTGAAAGGTTCGGCCCAGCGGTCCTAGCACTCTGCCGCGGATAGAGATCCGATATCGGATGACAGACAAGAGGCGCGGGAACTTTGATCGGTGATCTCTCCTTTCTCGGCCGTGAGAACATAGCTGCGTATGGATACGAGCAACTTCGGCGTCGTCATTATGGCGGCCGGCAAAGGCACAAGACTTAAATCGAAGCGCCCCAAGGTGCTGCATGAGATCGGCGGGCGCGCTCTTCTCGCTCATGTGATCGATGCAGCCAAGACGATTGTGCCGGCCGGGCAAATTTACTGCGTGATTGGACATGAGGCCGAGAAGGTTCGCACCGCCGTGGCGCACACCGGCGTGGGGTTTGTGTTGCAGGCCGAGCAGCGCGGCACGGGCCACGCACTGCAGATGGTGAAGGCCGAGTTTGCGCTGAATGGCACGCGCCCGCCCGCGAATCTGGTTGTGCTTTCAGGCGATGTCCCGCTCATCCGGCCGGAGACTATCCGGGCGTTGATGGAGTTTCATCTGCGCGAGCGCGCGGCGATGACCATCCTCACGGCTGTGCCGCCGGATCCGACGGGCTATGGCCGCGTGCTGCGCAAGGAGAATTCGAGCGCCGAAATTCGCGGCATCGTCGAGCAGAAGGACCTCAAGCCGGGTGACGAATCTGCTGAGATCAACTCCGGCATTTATTGCTTTGAGACGGCGGCGCTGTTCGCGAATCTTGAACGGCTGAACGATCAGAATGCCAGCGGAGAGTTTTACCTGACCGATATTGCTTCGCTGCTTGTAGCGGAGGGCAAGCGTGTTGTGGCGACGGTGGCGCCTGCGATTGATGAAGTGCTGGGCGCGAATACCATCGCGGAGATGATGCATCTGGATGCTGCGATGCGGGCGGCCACGGCGCGGCGGCTGATGGCCGGCGGCGTGACGATCTTTCGGCCTGAGACGTGCGTGATCGATGCGGCGGTCCAGGTTGATCCGGATACGGTCATCGAGCCGTTTGTGCAGCTGCTGGGCGAAACGCGCATCGGGCCGGAGTGCCGCATTCGCTCCTACTCTGTGATTCAGGACTCCACGCTGGGGGCGGGCGTGCTGGTGCGCAATGGCTGCATTGTGCAGGAGGCAGCGATCGCCGACGGCGCGCTGATCGGACCGTATGCTCACATTCGACCTGGAAGCGAGATCGGCGAGCAGGCGCATATCGGCAACTTCGTCGAGACCAAGAAAGTCCGCATGGGGCGAGGCTCCAAGGCGAATCATCTGAGCTATCTGGGCGATGCAGTCGTTGGAGCGGGGGTGAACATCGGTGCGGGCAGCATCACGTGCAACTATGACGGCGTGCACAAACACACGACGACCATTGGGGATAACGTCTTCGTCGGTTCGGATTCGACGCTGGTTGCGCCGCTGACGATTGGCGATGGAGCGTATGTCGCGGCGGGTTCGTGCATCACAGAGGATGTGCCGCCGGAGTCGCTGGCGCTAGGACGCAGCCGGCAGGTCGTAAAAGAAGGCTGGGCTACGACGCGCAAGAGCCGCAAGACGTAGTTCGAGCGCGCAGGAAAGGAGACGTTGTGCAGAAGCTGACCGATGCGGAGATTCAGCAGGCGCTCGGCGGATTGAGCGGCTGGAGCCTTGAAGGCGGCGAGTTCGTGCAGCAGCGCACGTTCAAGGACTTTGTGGCGGCGATGCACTTCGTCAACCGGGTTGCCGAGCTCGCCGAGCCGGCGGGCCACCACCCGGACATCGACATTCGTTACAACCGCGTGCGGCTGGCGCTGGTGACGCACGATTCCGGCGGTATCACGGAGAACGATGTGAGCATGGCACGAAAGATCAATGACTTAGCCGCGTGAACTCGTGCCGGACGCGGCGCACGAAATCGACGCTTGAGCTACGCCGAGCCCTGTGCTACGCTAAAGCCCTGCGGTGAGGAAATTGCCCCCGCAAACGTTTTCCTTGGGCGTTTTGGCCCAAGAACAAGTTGCGTCACTGGCCTCCCGGCACGAGTCAGAACACCGTTCGTGCCGCCTTTTTTGTCTTAAATCGGAGCCGGGAGCCGGGGACGGGCCGGTTGAAGCGGCGGCGGCGCGTCGCACATCTATAATCGAGAGAGTTCTTTGAACGCCACAACGCAAGGTTGCGGCCAGCTCCAGATGGGGGCGTCACGGCTTCGACGGGATTGCTTGCGGCAGAGAGGCATGCCGGGGTGTGTGCACCCGTAATCGCTCACAAAACTATAAGTGCCGAACCTCAATTCGCGCTTGCTGCTTAATTGACTAAGTAGCCGATCGCTCCCGCTTCGCCTACGGGCGGGTACCGATCGTCGCACAGTAGGCTGGTCCGCGGGGTTCCGCCTGTACGCCAAGGACGAGATCAATCAGGCTGGTGGCCGGCGCATCTTTGCCCGTTCTTAGCACCGGCTACGAGACAAAGCAGAACTGGGAAAAGCATGAAGGCTCTCTGTTGTCAGCTTTTTCGGACGCGGGTTCGACTCCCGCCGCCTCCACCATCTCTGACCGACGCCACAGTGCGAAGGACCCCGAAACGACGGAAGAGGTGCACCTGCCCGATGTGGGTGTCTCATCGAAGGTAGCAAGTATGTGCGCACCAGCTTAAAAACGTTGAGTTGGGAGCGAGCGCAAGTGCACCAGGGCGAGATGGAATCCAAAGCCGGCCATCCGCCCGGACGGATGAGGCGTCATCCCTGCCAAGCTTACGGAGCTGAGCCCCCGCGACTCTAAGGTGCGTTCAGAAGTAGATCTTAGCTTCCAGTTGAATCGTGCGGTGACCGAG
>DATJSM010000009.1:0-26166 GCA_035504135.1 Candidatus Aquilonibacter sp.
GCAGCTATGTGATTGGCCCGGAAGATGTTCTGCAGGTCACCGTATGGAAGGAGTTGCCGTTGTCCGGAACCTTTCCTGTACGTCCGGACGGCATGATCTCGATGGTGCTGCTCGGCGACGTCCGGGCTGCCGGCCTCACCCCGACCCAGCTCGCGGCGAAGCTCACCACAGACTACAAGAAGTACATTCAGGACCCGCTTGTAACCGTTCTGGTGGAACAGGTTAATAGCCAGCGAATTTACCTCGTCGGCGAGGTCGGAAAGGTCGGTCCCGTGCCGCTGACACCGGGAATGACGCCTCTGCAGGCGATCGCTTCTGCCGGCGGTCTGACTCCCTATGCCCACAAAACCCGCATCTATATCCTTCGTGGGCCCCAGGGTAAACAGGAGAAGATCCGGTTCAACTACAAGGCTGCACTTCGAGGAGACGCGAATCAGAACATAGCGCTTCAGCCGGGCGATACGGTCGTGGTTCCATGAGAGTTGTCGGGGCCAGTGCGCTGATGCTGTCGCTGGTGCTCGTGCCTGCCGCCGCCGCGCGCGGACAGGTCGGGACGCCGCAGACGTCTGTCTCGAACACCACGCCGAGCAATAACTTTGGCTTTAACCTGCCCACCCATCTCGGAACCCTGAGCTATGCCCTGAGTGGATCGGAGATTGTCGGGACCGGCTATGGCAATGGGACGTTCGCCTCGACCACAGCGTTGAGCGGTGATCTTGCCTATCTTTCGACGAGCGAAACCGATCCCTTCAGCCTGATTTACTCAGGCGGCTATCTGTATACCAACGTTCCCGGCACCTCGTCCTCCAGCACCTTTCAGAACCTGGCAGCGTCGCAGGTCTTTCGGACGCGTTCCTGGGTCTACGTGATCTCGGATTCCTTCAGCTACCTGCCGGAGTCGCCGACCACAGGTCTGTCGGGCATCGCAGGAGTCGGAGATGTTGGCGTTTTCCCCGTAACGGGTCTCGGGCCGTCGCAGGATATCCTTACGGATTACGCTCGTCGCATCGGCAACGGCGTTCAGGGAAGCGCCACCTGGCAACTCACTCCAAGTCTCGATCTCGAAGGCTCAGGCTCGCAGAACATCCTGCATTTTCTTGGAGGCTCTTCAGACCTCAACTCCGACGAGGTCGATGCCAGTTTGGGACCGAGCTATCGTATCGACGTGCGCAACCAGATAGGGTTCAGCGGGTATTACTCCCGGATCACCTATCCCAACTTCTCTCTCTTCAAAATTGAATCGGAGGGCGTCAATCTTATGTACACCAGGGCGTGGTCAAGGCGCTTGAGCACCTCGATCGCGGCAGGGCCGGAGAATACGCACGGGTATTCGTTGGGCCCCATCCCGGCTCGTGTGAACTTCTCTGCCGCCGTGTCAGCTACCTACAACACGCGCACGACCGGGTTTTCTGCCGGCTACACCCGTGGCGTCAACGCCGGATCCGGCGTGCTCTACGGTGCGCTTTCTGACACGGTCACGGCCGGCATGAATCGCCCGATCAACCGGGACTGGACACTCGGCGTTGATGGAGGCTTTTCACGCAGCGCAGAGCTGGTTGCAGCGCAGCAGGCCGCTCCGACGTTCAGAAGTGTCTACGGCGGAATTCAGATTTCGCGGCGGATCACCGAGACTCTCTCCGCTTATGCAAGCTACACCGGGATTCACCAATCGTTTGAGAACCAGCCCGGAGTTACCAACGCATTCAACGGTCTCAACCAGAACTTCGCCGTCGGAATAACATTCGCTCCACCGCCGCTGCTCCGCGGCCACTAAGGGACTTCTTATGCTAGGTCACCGTACGCTCACGCTCGAAGATTATCTGACAATTCTGAAACGCCGCTGGATGATGATCGTCATTCCGGCGGTTGTGCTGCCCATCGTGGCGCTGATCATCAGCTATCAGGTCACGCCGGTGTACACGTCGCAGACACTGGTCCTCATCGAACAGCAGAAGGTTCCGGATCAGTATGTGCAGCCCATCGTCGACCAGGATCTCGACAGCCGTCTAGCGTCGATGAAGGAGCAGATTCTCAGCCGTTCCCGTCTGGAACCGATCATCAAGCAATACAACCTTGAAAATCCCAAAGACGACATGGACACGCGCGTTGAGAAGACGCGCAAGGACATCGAAATCAAGCCGATTCATTCTGAGATCTCAGGAGCGGGCGGCCTTCCCGGCTTCTTTATCTCGTTCAAGGCCGGCGACGCCCATACAGCGCAGCAGGTATGCAGCCAGATCACCTCCATCTTTTTGACTGAAAACCTCAAGTCAAACGAAGAGGCTTCCGAGGGAACAACGGCGTTCCTGAAGCAGCAGCTGGACGACGCCAAGAGCAATCTGGACGCGCAGGACGCGAAGCTCGCCGCCTTTCAGCGCGAGAACATCGGCACGCTGCCTGACGATCAGGATGCAAACATGAACATGCTTACCACGCTCAATACTCAGCTCGATGCGGCGACGCGCGAACTGACCGGACTCGAGCAGGAGAGGTCATACCGAGAGGCATTGCTCGCACAGCAGGGTCAGGGTGTACCGGTGACGAGCCCGGGGCACGCGTCAACGGGCCGTCCCGCCGCGACCGCCACTCCCGAGCAGGCCAAAGAGCTGAATGATCTCCAGCAGCAACTGGCGGCACTGAGCACCCAGTACACCCCGGAATTCCCCGACGTTGTCGCTACCAAACGCAAGATCGCGGATCTGAAAAAAGAGATCGCAGAGAATGCAGCCATACCCGGCGGTGCTCCCGGCTCCGCGATTCAGACCGAATCGCCCGGCGTTCGCCAGCTCAAGGCACAGATCAGCGCAATCGATGACGGAATTCAGCAGAAGCGGAGGGAACAGACGCAGATTCAGCGCCAGATCGGCATGTATCAGGGCCGCATCGAATCCAGCCCTTTGGTAGCCGCAAAATACAAGGAGCTGACCCGCGACTACCAGACCGCGCAACAGTTCTACGACAGCCTGCTGAGTAAGATGAAGCAATCTCAGATGGCAACCAGTCTCCAGCAACAGCAGCAGGGAGAGCAGTTCAGTATTATGGATGGCGCTAACTTGCCCGACGAACCCACCTCTCCCAAGCGGTCCGTTTACATACTCGGCGGTCTGGCAGCCGGTATCGGTCTCGGAGTTCTCCTGGCCGCCTACCTCGAGTATCGCGATAAGTCGCTGCGTTCCGAGCGCGACATCTGGGCTTTTACCAAGCTTCCTACTCTTGGCATCATCGCGCTTAACGCTCCGATGCTGAGCAACGACAAAGGCAGTTGGTTCAGGCGCCGTTTGAAGCCGGAGAATCCGCCGCTGGCGAACGTGGGTGGATAACGCTATGTATAAAAAGTTCTTCGGCCTTCAAAACAGTCCGTTCGGCACCAGTCCTGATCCGCGCTTCATGTACATGATGCCGCACACGCGCGAGGTGCTCGCCGGCCTCGAGTACGGCATCTTTGCCCGCAAAGGATTCACCGTCCTGACCGGCGAGGTCGGCACCGGCAAGACGACCATCCTTCGCCGCGCGCTCAGCTCGCTGAGCCAGGAGCGTGTCTACACCTCGTTTGTCTTCAATCCCCTGCTCGAGCCGCTCGATTTCCTCGAGTTCGTGCTCTCCGACTTTGGCCTCACGCCGACCTCGCGCACCAAGAGCGGCATGCTGCTGCAGCTGAATCGCTGGCTCATCGAGCGCTTCCGCATGAACGAGACCTGCGTCGTCGTGGTGGACGAGGCGCAAAATCTGTCCTGGGAGCTGCTCGAAGAGATCCGCCTGCTCACCAACCTCGAGTCATCGTCCGAAAAGCTGCTGCAGATCGTTCTTTCCGGTCAGCCGGAGCTCGATGAGAAGCTGCGCCATCCCAGCGTGCGCCAGTTGCGGCAGCGAATCTTTCTCTGGTGCCGGACCCAGCCGCTCTCCTCCGAACAGACGGCAGAGTATATCGTCGAGCGTCTTCGCATCGCCGGCGCAACCCATCCCATCTTCACTCCGGAAGCAGCTCGCCTCGTTCACCAGCACAGCCGCGGCATCCCCCGGCTCATCAACTTGATCTGCGAGCACGCTCTGATTCTCGGTTATGTCGAACAGACCGAGCAGATCTCCGCTGAGACGATCAACTCGGTCGCCCGGGACCTCGAGCTGGAGATGCAGTCGTTCCTCATTCCGCCGAACGAAGTCATTCCGGAATCGAATCTGAATTCAGGGCCCCAGGAGTCTCGCCCCATTTCCTTCTTTGGTCGAACTGCGGAAAGGCAGGTCCGATGAGTCGCATCTATGAAGCATTGCAGCGTGCCGAGGCTGAGCGGCAGAACGAGCGCGAAGAGAGCACAAGTGATGTGCTGACAGGCGCGCCCGAAGAGAAGACTCCGCCTCCGCCGCAGCAGCCGCCGGCGCGCCGCATGCAGCCGGTCGTCTCCCATCCCGCCGTCGAGCGTATGGACACGCCCGAGCCGCAGCCATTCACTCCGCCGAATTCGTCCACCTTCGCCGAACCCGCGTTCGCTCCGGTCGAGCGCACGCCGTCGATCGAGCGCTTCTCCGCCGCTGCGCTCGCCGAGCGAGCCTCAGGCTCCCGCACCCTGTGGGGCGAGATTCAAGCCACCGACTGGACACTCGCCGTCGAGCGCTTTCCTGCCCTGGAGCAGCGCGGTGTCATGGTCGAGCAGTTCCGCAGCCTGCGTTCCCGCCTGCAGGAGTTTCGTGCGATGAATCGCCTGCAGTCTCTGCTGGTCTCCAGCGGCGTGCCCCAGGAGGGCAAGAGCTTTATCGCCGCGAACCTTGCCATGAGCCTCGCTCTGCATAAGAACAGCAAGGTCCTTCTGGTCGATGGCGACATGCGCCGCTCTACGCTGCAGGACTACTTCGGTTGCGCCGCGCATCCCGGGCTCTCGGATTATCTCTCCGGAAAGGCTGAGATGTTGGAGGTGATGCAGCGTCCCTCGCCCGCCAGCACGCCGAACCGGGTGCTCGCTCCCATCCTGAACAACCTCGTCCTGATGCCCGGCGGAAGCGTCGGCGATCGCGCTGCCGATCTCGCCGGCAGCCCGCGCTTTGAAGAACTGCTGCGCGTGGCGGGCGAGCATTTCGATTGGATCATCGTCGATTCCTCGCCGGTCATCCCTGTGTCGGACTCCGTCAGCATGGGCCGCGCCTGCGATGCGGTTCTGCTCGTGGCCCGCGCCGGCTTCACCAGCTATCCCGTCGCCCAGCGTGCGCAGCATGAGCTGAAGGCCTCCAACATCATCGGTTACGTTCTTAACGCCGTAAAGAATCCGCCCTCGCCCGACAGTTATTACACGTATGACGCAGCGGTGAATTAAACGCCATGATTCGATTTCTGAACGTTTATTACCCCACACGAACGGTCATCCTTCTCTTTTGCGAAGCGCTGATCGTGTGCGGTTCGTTTGTTGTGGCCTCGCTCGTCCTGCTGGGGCCATCGACGATGAACGTTCTCACCGACCACCACGGCATTCTCAAGATCGGCGTCCTAACCGTACTTACGATTCTGTGCGCCTACTACTTCGATCTCTACGAACCCCAGCAACTCTCAGCCCCATGGGAGATTTACTTCCGCCTGCTGCTGGTGATCGGCTGCCTTTCGCTGCTTTTGTCGCTGGTCATCTTCATGTTCCCCCAGGTAGACATTGCGCGCTACGTCTTCCTGCTGGGCCTCGCGCTGGTTGTCACATTTCTCATTGTGTGGCGCCGCACCTTCGAGTGGATCAGTGGCAAGGCCATGTTCCACGAGCGCGTCTTTGTGCTGGGCAACGGCGAGATCGCAGCCCACCTCATCGAGACGATTCGCAGCCGCAAGGAAGCGGGCATGGAGGTCATCGACTTCAACAACCTCCTCCTGCAGTCCAGTAACGATCCCCAATCCTACGTGGCCGCCATAGAACAGATCGCCGAGCTGAAACCGCCCGTCCATCGCATTGTCATCGCGATGGAAGAGCGCCGCGGCGGTCTCCCGGTCGACGACCTGCTCGCCATGCGCATGCGCGGCGTCGAGATTGAAGAGGTCGGCAGCCTGCTCGAGCGGCTCACCGGCAAGTTGCAGCTCGAAGGCCTTCGCCCCAGCAATCTGCTGTTCTGCGAAGGCTTCAACATGAAGCAGTCGCTGCAACTCACCCAGCGCGTCGCATCCTTCATCGTCGCGCTCATCATCCTTCTGCTCTTTCTTCCGTTCTTCCCCTTCGTCGCGCTCGCCATCAAGCTCTCGTCCAAGGGCCCGATCTTCTTCTCGCAGACCCGCGTCGGCCTCGAAAACGAAACCTTCATGGTGCACAAGTTCCGCACCATGTTCACCGACGCAGAGGCCAAGGGCGCCAAGTGGGCTACCAAGGACGACCCGCGCGTCACCCGCATCGGCGGCTTCCTTCGCAAGACCCGCATCGACGAGATCCCGCAGCTCTGGAACGTTCTGCGCGGCGAGATGAGCTTCGTCGGCCCGCGGCCGGAGCGCCCGGAGTTCACCTCCTGGCTCGCGCAGGAGATCCCGTTCTATAACCTCCGCCACATGGTTCGCCCCGGCCTCACCGGCTGGGCGCAGGTGCGCTACGGCTACGGCGCCACGCTGGAACAAAGCCGCGAGAAGCTCTCCTACGACCTCTACTATCTGAAGCACAAGTCGGTGGGCCTCGATTTCCTCATCATGTTCGAGACCATCAAGACCATCGTTCGGCGCCGCGGCGCGCAGTAGTCTCATCACGCCTTTCTCCGCAATGCGATAAATTTGGATACGTATTCGATTCTCTTCCGGCGTCATCGTGCGCCGGTCAAGAAAGAGCCCGTTCAGAATGCGTATCGTCGCCGGAGTTGACTTCGGCACTCTCAGCACTCGCGTAACTCTGCTCGACTCCGAGCGCGGCCGTCTCGGCACCGCCACTGCGAACTATCCGCTGCACCGTCGCCGCGACGACCCCGACTACGCCACGCAGAGCCACGACGACCAGATGAACGCGCTCGTCGCGGCGATGCATCAGGTGCTCGCCGAAACCAAAACCTCCGGCGACCAGATCGAAGCCGTCGCCCTCGACACCACCGGCTCCAGCGTCATTCCCGTCGACGCGGCGATGCAGCCGCTCAACGAATATTACCTCTGGTGCGACCACCGCGCGCTCCGCGAGGCGCAGCAAATCACCGCCCTCGCGCACGAGCGCAACCTCGAAGCCATCCAGTGGTGCGGCGGCGTCTACTCGCACGAGTGGGGATGGGCCAAGCTCCTCCACTGGCTCCGCCACAATCCTGACAAACGCGCGCGCTTCGCCTCCGCCTTCGAACACTGCGACATGGTCGCCGCCACCCTCTGCGGCATCGGTTCCCCGGATCAAGCCAAGCGCTCCGTCTGCGCCCTCGGCCACAAGTGGCTCTGGAACCCGCGCTGGCGCGGCTATCCGCCAGAAGACTTTCTCACCGAACTCGACCCGCTTCTAGCCGGCGTCCGCGACAAGATGCAGGGAGAAGTCCTAACCTCCGACCACATCGCCGGCCCTCTTTCATCCGAGTGGGCCGCCAAGCTCGGCCTGCGCGCCGGCATCCCCATCCCCGTCGGCGCCTTCGACGCCCACTGGGACGCCATCGGCGCCGGCTGCCGTGAAGGCGACGTCGTCAACGTCGTCGGCACCTCCACTTGCATCATCGCCATGGGCCACGGCGTCAATCTCATCCCCGGCGTCTGCGGCGTCGTCCCCGGTAGCGTGCATCCGCAGTTCACTGGCATTGAAGCCGGCCTCTCCGCCGTCGGCGACATCTTCGAAGCCATAGCCCGCCGCGCCGGCACCGATGTCGGCAAGCTCTCGCAGGGCCTCGATCAATACCACGCCGGCCAGACCGGCCTGCTTCGTCTCTCCTGGGACAACGGCGACCGCACCGTGCTCGTCAAAAGCGAGCTCGGCGGCATCACACTCGGCTGGAACCTCATCCACACCGCGCAGGACGAGCTCTTCGCCGCCATCGAAGGCACTGCCTTCCACACCCGCATCATCCTCGAGCGCATGGCCGAGTACGGCGTGCCCATCGAGCGCGTCATCAACGCCGGCGGCATCCCGCAGAACAACGCCGTGCTCAACCAGGTCTATGCCAACGTGCTCAACAAACCTGTGCTCGTACCCGCCGCTCCGCCCACCAGCATCGGCTCCGGAATCTTCGCGCAGCTCGCCGCCGGCATCTTTCCCAGCATCGAAGCCGCGCAACAAAAGATGTGCCCGCAGCACAAAATCTATCTGCCCGAACTGGCCGCCGCAGCAACCTACGAAAAGCTCTACCCGCTCTATCGCCGCGTCTATTTCGCCTTTGGCGACGACTCCGTCACCTCCAGCCTCGGCGACATCCTGCGATCTCTGCGCGAGATTGCCGCTGACGTCCGCAAGCAATCCTGAGGAACTCAATGCTGCTCAAACAACTCCGCGAAGAGGTGCTCGAGGCCAATCTTGAACTGGTCCGCCGCGGCCTCGTGCTCTACACCTTCGGCAACGCCTCGGGAGTCGACCGCGAACAGGGCCTGGTCGTCATCAAGCCCTCCGGCGTCGACTACGAACAGCTCCGCGCCGGACACATGGTCGTCACCGACCTCAACGGCAAAATCGTCGAAGGCGATCTTCGTCCCTCCTCCGATCTCGACACCCACACCCTTCTCTATCGCGAGTTCCCCACCATCGGAGCCGTCGTGCACACGCACTCGGAGTTCGCCACCGGCTTCGCGCAAGCCGGCCTTCCCATTCCTCCGCTCGGCACCACGCACGCTGACTACTTCTACGGCCCCGTTCCCGTCACCGCTCCGCTCACCGACGAAGCCATCGGCGGCCGCTACGTCCACGAGACCGGCCTCGCCATCGTCGAGCGTTTCAAAGGTGACGCCATCCATCCCGCCATCGATCCGCTCGCCGTCCCCGCCTGCCTCGTCGCCGGCCACGCTCCCTTCGCCTGGGGACGCACGCCGCACGACGCCGCACACAACGCCGTCGTCCTCGAGGCCGTCGCTCGCATGGCCTACCGCACCCTCACGCTCAAGCACGAGGCCGCCGAGGTCTCGCAAGCTCTGCTCGACCGCCACTACTTCCGCAAGCACGGCGCCGGCGCCACCTACGGCCAGGCCGCCGCAAAGCTCTAACTCTCCTCATGCACTCGGAGACACAATGATTAAGCCGCTCGCTCTCGCACTCGCCGCCGCCACTCTTTCCGGGTTGAGTCTTCACGCGCAACAACCTCTGCCGCCTGAGCCCGGCAAGGTTCCGCTCGAGCTCGGCGCCGCCTGGTATCCCGAACAGTGGCCCGAGTCCCGCTGGGACACCGATCTCACACTCATGGAGCAGGCGCACATTCACTTCGTGCGCGTCGGTGAATTCGCCTGGTCCACCGAGGAGCCCGGCGAAGGCGTCTACCACTTCGACTGGCTCGAGCGCGCCATCCGTCTCGCCGAAAAGCATCACATCGCCGTTGTCATCGGCACGCCCACCGCCGCGCCGCCGGCCTGGCTCACGGAGAAGTATCCGGAAACGCTGCGCACGCTTGCTGACGGCCGCAAAGACGAGCACGGCGGCCGCCAGCAGTTCGATTGGAGCGATCCCAAGTATCGCGAGTTCTGCCGCGACATCGCCACACGCCTCGCCGAACACTTCGGCCATGATCCCGACGTCATCGGCTGGCAGATCGACAACGAGTACGCGGCCGAGAGCTACGGTCCTTCCACCCGCGCGCAGTTTGACGAGTGGCTGCAGGCAAAATACAAGACGCTCGACAACCTGAACGCGCGCTGGACCACCGCCTACTGGTCGCAGACCTACAACAACTGGGACCAGATCAACATCCCGCACCCCTCAACCCGCGCCGAAAACCCCGGCCTCAACCTCGCCTGGAACGAGTTCGTCTCCGACACCTGGCGCAGCTACCAGCGCAATCAGCTTGACGCCATCCGCGCCCACTCCGACCCGCGCCAGTTCATCACCACCAACATGATGGGCTGGTTCGACGCGTACGACCAGTACACCGTCGCGCAGGATCTCTCGCTCGCCTCCTGGGACGACTACGTCGGCAGCGGCCATCTCAACTTCGAGCGCAACGGCGCCACGCACGACCTCACTCGCGGATTCCTCCAGAAAAATTTCTGGGTGATGGAAACGCAACCCGGCTTCGTCAACTGGCACGCCGACAACAACTCGCTCAACAAGGGCGAGGTCCGCGCCATGGCGTGGAACGCCATCGGCCACGGCTCCGAGGTCGTCGAGTACTGGCAGTGGCGCTCGGCGCTCAACGGACAGGAGCAGTATCACGGCACGCTCATCGGTGCCGACGGCACGCCCGTTCCGCTCTACAGCGAAGTGCAGCAGATCGGCGTCGACTTCGACAAAGCCGGTCCCGCGCTCGCCGGCACCACCGTCCACTCCGACGTCGCGCTCATCAACAACTACCCGTCACGCTGGGCCATCGACTGGCAGCGCCACAACCGCGCCTTCGATCCCGTCAACGCCTTCATGAGTTTCTATACGCCGCTGCATGACGCCGTCCGCTCCATCGACGTCGTGCGCGACATCGACTCGCTCGATCGCTACAAGCTCGTCGTCGCGCCGGCACTCAATCTCATCACGCCCCAGGCCGCAAAGAACCTCGAAGCCTACGTCCGCAACGGCGGCCACCTCGTTCTCGGCCCGCGCTCCGGCATGAAGGACGAAGACAACGCGCTCTGGACCGAGCGCCAGCCCGGCCCGCTTGAGCCGCTGCTCGGCGCGCGCGTCGAACAATACTACGCACTCGACCAGACCGTCCCTCTCTCCGGCGAATGGGGCGATGCGCACGATGACCTGTGGGCGGAGTATCTCACCGTCAAATCGCCCGACGTGCAGGTCCTCATGCGTTACGGCAAGGCCAACGGCTGGCTCGACGGTCAGCCCGCCGCCGTCACGCGCAAAATCGGCAAAGGCTCCATCACCTACATCGGCGCCTCGCTCGATCCCGCTGCCCTCCAGCGCGCCGCCGCGTGGATGCTCTCTGACGCCGGCCTCGCTCGCGTTCTTCCCAACATCCCCGAAGGCGTCGACGTCGGTATCCGCTCGGGTGACAACAAACACATTCTCATCCTCACCAACTACAACGAGCAGCCCGTCACCATCCCGCTTCCCTCCACCATGCACGACGTCCTCGCCGGAGGCACCACCAGCTCCGTCACACTCCCGCAGTACGGCGTCGCCGTTCTGCAGCAGTAGTTGCAACACATCTGGGCGCCCATGTCCTCTCCTGATACATGGGTTCTCAGGATGTCGCTCTACCGCACCTCAGCCACCCACGACGAAAACGGCGGCAGCGTCACATTCTGCAAGGACGTCGCAGTCTTCAACGCAGCATCGCTCGCCGCCAGCGTTCTCACCGTCTTTCCCGCCACACCCGCCGCGCTCACATTCAGCGACACCGTCTTCGCCTGCCCACTCATATTCATCGCCACCACCACCGGCGCACTTCCCTTCGGAGCCGTCCGCACATACGCGAGCACATTCGGATCGTCCGCATCCAGCATCACAAATCCGCCATCATGCAGCGCCGGATTCGTTCTCCGTAGCTCAATCAGCTCCCTGTACCAGTTCAGCAGCGAGTCCGGCTCGCCGCTCTCCGTCTGCACATTGACCGTCTTGTAGTCCGGCGCAATCGGCAGCCACGTATGCGCCGCCGTTGAAAATCCCGCATCCAACCCCGGCGTCCACTGCATCGGCGTCCGTTCGCCGTCGCGTCCCTTTTCCTTCGGCCAGCCCTTGATCCCGATTGGATCCTTCACATCCTCTTTCCGCGTCGGCGGCGTCGTCGGCATCCCAATCTCCGCGCCGTAGTACGTCAGTGCCGTCGCGCGCGTCGTGAACAGCATCGTCGCGACTGTCTTCGCAATCGCGATGTCGTGCACGCCGTCGCCATAGCGCGTAATCGACCGCGGGTTGTCGTGGTTGTCGAACACGAACAGCGGCTGCGATCCATTCAGCTCCGTCTCGGCCTCGCCAATCGTCTTTCTGAAGTGCGCCGCCTTGTATCCATCGCTGAAGCCCACGAGCATATCCATCGGCAGCTGCAGCTCATTCTTCGCCGTGCCGCCGTACCACTTATCCAGCTCCGCCGTATTCGGCAGATACGTCTCGCCGATCAGCACGCGATCGCCCGGATACCGATTCACCATCGCGCGCATCTTGCGAATCACGTCGTGTACCTGCGGCAGGTTGTCGACGTACTTGCTGCTCTCATTCGGATCCCCGTACGCGTTCACGCCCGTGCCCATCGGTTCGTTGCGCAACTCCGGATCCTCAAATAGCGACGGAATCGCATCTAGTCGGAAGCCCGCCACGCCGCGGTCCAGCCAGAAGCGCATCACGTCGAACATGGCCTTCTCCACCGCAGGATTGTTCCAGTTCAGATCCGGCTGCTGCTTATAAAACCGGTGATAGTAAAACTGCTTCCTTGCCGGAACCCACTCCCACGCCGACCCGCCGAAGATCGACTCCCAATTATTAGGCGGCACCATCCCGTCATGCTCAAACCGTTTCTGATACGCCGTCACTCCCGGCGCATCCGCCTTCACGCCGTCATTCCACACATACCAGTCCGCCTTCGGGTTCGTGCGCGAGCTCGACGACTCGATAAACCATCTGTGCTTATCCGACGTATGATTCAGCACCATATCCAGGATGATGCGAATGTTGTGCTGCTTCGCCGCCGCCATCAGCGCATCAAAATCTTTCAGCGTCCCATACTGCGAATCGACCGCCTCATAGTCCGAGATGTCATATCCAAAATCCACCTGCGGCGACGGATACATCGGCGCAATCCAAATCGCATCCACACCCAGAGACTGCAGATACCCCAACCGCTCACGAATTCCATTCAGATCGCCGATCCCGTCGCCATTCGAATCCTGAAAGCTCCGCGGATAGATCTCATAGATCACCGCATGCTTCCACCACGTCGCATCGTGCGTCGGCTGCGCCGAAGACGAAGTCGAGGAAACGCCGGCGGGCGTTTGCGCCCACATAGGACTGGCAACAACACATCCGGCAAGCAGAATCGCAGCAAAAAAACGGCGCATCGAACCCTCACACAAAAATCGATTGGTCCGGCTCAGTCTCTGAACCAACACACACATGGACTATATCCTGCCGCCCGCCTCACGCGCTCCTCACCAACGTCACAACCGCGAAGCCAATGCAATCCCGTACTTCTCTTCTAGAAATCTCTGCAGATCGCGTGACAAAGCGCTCGCCAGCTCCTGCCACGTCAGCAGCTTCAGCCTGCAGCGCAGCTCCGCCGGCCGCACCGCGCGCAGCACTCGATACCACATCTCCGCTAGCGCCGGCCGCCTCGCATCGCAGCAAACGCAAAACGACGCACCGGCCGCATACGCCGCCAGCGCTCCGCGAATCAATTGATACCCGGCGTATCGCCCGTCACACATGGGAAGCTCATCAACTTCGAAGGCATCTTCTAGATCGCGATAGCGCTGAATCAGCGCCGGCCTCGCCGTCTGAAACCCCGACTCCGTCAGCTTCGCCTCCACCAGCAGATCGCCAATCCGCATATCGATCTCCGTGTTGTCGCTCTTGCCATTCCGCAGTGGCGTGCGCGGCTTATATCCAAACTCCGGCGCCGCGTCCTCTTCAATGCCGAGCAACCCGCGAACCTTCGCGCTTCCCACCACACCCGGATAGCAAAAGATATTCATCAGCAGCGCATCCGAGCTGTTCGCGCAGTCGAGCTCCTTCCACTTCCAGTCCGCACGCGCGCGCACACGCTTCGACGCCGTATGCACCTTGCCCAGCCGCCGCTTCCACGCCACATTCGCAACGATCGCCTGATAGGCACGCGGATGAAAGTTCCCATGCCTCCCATCTTCGCCGGTACCAAAAATGATTCCCGGCGTGTTGCCGTCCGTTCGCTCGTGCTGCAGCCCGCGCGTTTCGGCAAAACGCAGACCTCGCAGGCTCAGCTCCGCCCGTAAATTGATCGCACAAGATTGAATTTCACGATCCACATCGCGATCGCCCGCGTCATCCATGGCTTCCATCTTAGGCGAAAGCGCGGCGAAAGTTCATTGAGCAGTCAAGGAGCTTACCGCGCCCTCACCGGGCTCTCGGGTGCGTCTCCTCATACACCCGCTGCACCTGCCCCACCGTCAACTGCGTATACCGCTGTGTCGTCGACAACCGCTCATGCCCCAGCATCTCCTGGATCGCGCGCAGATCCGCGCCCTCCTCCAGCATGTGCGTGCCGAACGCATGCCGCAGCGTGTGAGGATGCACATCCGCCGCCAGCCCCCGGCTCAGCGCAATCTGCTTGACAATACGCCCGACGCTTCGCGTCGTGAGTCTGCAACCGCCCCGCGCCCTGGCATTGATCAACAACGGACCCTCATGCACCAGCTTGCCTTTTCCCGCCACCTCTAATCTTTCCTTGCGCTCCGGCAGATACGCACGAATCGCCGCCGCCGCCTCATCGCCCAGCGGCACTAATCTCTCCTTGCGCCCTTTACCGAACACCCGAATCGCATCATCGCCCCACAAGATGCTGCTCAGATCCAGTCCACACAGCTCCGAGTTCCGAATCCCCGCCCCATACAACAACTCAAAGATCACCCGATCCCGCGCCGGCCAAGCGGCGGCATCCCCACCCTCGTCGCCGGGTGCCCCATTCAGACGCGAAGCGGCTGGGTGGGATATCTTTTTCCCTTGAGCCACGGCGGTCGAACCCGACAATGAGTTCAACACCCGATTCAACTCCTCAATCCCCGGAACCCTCGGCAGATGCTTCGGCAGCTTCGGTGTGCTCACCAGCTGCGCCGGATTCGACTCGACGTACCCACTCCGCGCCAGCCATTTGAACCAGCTCCTCACCGCCGCCAGCGCCCTTGCCACACTCGCCTTCGTCAACCCACGATCGAATAACACCGCCAGGTACGCCCGAATATGCGTGTGCTCCACCTTGCGCACATCTCCACCCTCACCCAGCGTCTCCGCCAGATACTCCGCAAACCCACGCACCTCGCGCCCATACGCCCGCAGCGTATGCTCGCTCGCCCCCCGCTCCTCGCGCAGCATTGCAAGGAAACCTTCCGCCAGACCCGGGATCGTAGTGCCACGTACCCTGTTGTGATTACTCACGTGTCACGCCCCACCGGCTCAGCAGCCAGCAAAACAGCACGCTGTAGAAGATGAAATCAACTCCATCGACGATGCGCAAATTCGCATCGTGTATTTCGTCTGCATATGCGCTCGCGTGAAGCGCCGCAGAGGGTGCCGCGACCAGTATCCCGGGAAAAGTGAGCGGAGAAAAGATCGCCCAATCCACGCCTCCGCCATGCGCAGCACGAGTCGAAGCGAAAGTAAGGAATCCTCCTACCAGCAACCCGACCAGCAACCGCGTTCGCCTCATGCGTTCACCGCCCGCATCTTCGCCCGCGGATGATGCATCCGATGCACCGTCTTCAGCCGATCAATCGCCAGATGCGTATACACCTGCGTCGTCGCGATATCCGCATGCCCCAGAAGCGTCTGAACCGTCCTCAAATCCGCGCCATGCTCCACCATATGCGTCGCGCAGCTATGCCGCAGCTTGTGCGGGCTCGCCTGCGAGTTCAATCCTTTCACCAGCCGCCACACACTCTGCGCCGTCAGCGCCCTCCCCCGCACCGACACAAACAGCGCACGCTGAACTCCGTGCACACCACGAATCAACTCCGCACGCCCACGCGCGACATACACCTCCAGCGCCTCCACCGCCTTTGCATGCAGCGGCACAATCCGCTCCTTATCTCCCTTGCCGCGCACCTGCATGCTCGCACTCTCTAAGCGCAAATCTTCCACATGCAACCCGACGATCTCCCCGACGCGCAGCCCACCCGCATACAACAGCTCCATCATCGCGTGATCCCGCAACGCCACTCCATCCGCCGCATCGCTTCTCGCCGCAGAACCCGTGCGCTCCAGCATCGCGCGCACATCGCTCTCCGCCAGACTCTTCGGCAACACCTTCCAGCTCGACGGACTCTCAACATTCACCGTCGGATCATGCGCAATCCGCTTATCCTTCAGCAGCCACCGATAGAACCCCCGCAGACAGCTCAGCTTCCGCGCCACACTCCGCGACTCGATATCGTGCTCGCGCAGATGCCGCATGAACCCGCTGACATCCTCCTGCCGCGCGCTCCGCAGCGTCCGGTTCTCGCCCTCCACAAACTCCGCAAAGCTCTCCAGGTCCCTCTGATACGCCTCCACACTCAGCGGCCGCAGTCCCTTTTCCACCCGCAGATGCACCGCATACTCCCGCAGCAGCGCCACATCCCCCACCGGTCCCCCAACACCCCGACTCACCGAAGCCATACCCACGATTCTTCCCTCTCGCGCCCCTCAACGCCAGCCCCCCAGAACCTCCCTCGTCACGAACCGCCTCCAGCACACCCAATCCGATAAACTTGTTGTAGCCATGTTTGAGAACCTCTCCGAAAAGCTCCAGCGCAGCTTCAAAGACTTGCGCGGCCAGGGCACCCTCACCGACGACAACATCAACGACGCCCTCCGCTCCATCCGCGTCGCCCTCCTCGAGTCCGACGTCAACCTCGACGTCACCCGCAAGATCATCGAGGACATCCGCGCCAAGGCCCTCGGGACTGAAGTCACGACAGCGCTCAACCCGTCGGAGCAGATCGTAAAAATCGTTCGCGACGAGCTCCTCGCCGTCCTCGGCCACGACACCGCGCGCTTCAAATTCGCCTCGCAGCCGCCCACCGTCATCCTCATGGCCGGCCTCCAGGGCTCCGGCAAAACCACCACCTCCGGCAAGCTCGCCGCCTGGCTCAAAAAAGGCGGCCACCGCCCCCTGCTCGTCTCCGTCGACGTCTACCGCCCTGCCGCCCGCGAGCAGCTCAAAGTCGTCGCGCAATCCATCGGCGCCCAGCTCTACGAAGGCAAGCTCGACGACGCCGCCCACAACACCGCCGACGTCCTCCGCCTCGCCAAAGAAGCCCTCCGCGAGGCACGCAACTACGCCTGCGACATCCTCATCGTCGACACCGCCGGCCGCCTCGGCATCGACGAGCAGCTCATGGACGAGATGGCCCAGCTCAAAGCCCTCCTCTCGCCCTCCGAAATCCTCTTCGTCGCCGACGCCATGACCGGACAGGACGCCGTCAACTCCGCCAAGGCCTTCAACGACCGCCTCTCCATCACCGGCGCCATCCTCACCAAAATGGACGGCGACTCCCGCGGCGGCGCCGCCCTCTCCATCCGCCAGATCACCGGCGCCCCCATCAAGTTCCTCGGCACCGGCGAAAAGCCCGACGCCTTCGAAGCCTTCCACCCCGACCGCATCGTCGGCCGCATCCTCGGCATGGGCGACATCGCCACCCTCCTCGAGCGCGCCGAAGAAAAGCTCGACCGCTCCAAGGCCGAGGCCTTCGCCAAAAAAGCCCTCGCCGGCGACGGCTTCTCCCTCGAAGACTTCCGCGACCAGCTCCGTCAGATCAAGAAGCTCGGCAGCATGCAATCCATCCTCAAAATGCTGCCCTCCGTCGGCCCCTTCGCCGGCATGCAGCAGGCCGCCGCCAACGTCGACGAGTCCCAGTTCACCCGCATCGAGGCCATCATCAACTCCATGACCTCCAAGGAGCGCCACAACTCCGCCATCATCAACGGCAGCCGCCGCAAACGCATCGCCGCCGGCTCCGGCACCTCCGTCCAGGAGGTCAACAACCTCCTCCGCCAGCACACCCAAATGAGCAAACTCTTCAAAGGCATGGGCAGCATGGCCGGCGGCGGCGGCATGAAAGCCCAGCAACGCCTCCTATCCCAAATGCAAGGCAAGCAAAGATTCGGACGGTAGGCCCGCAGCTCAGCTACTTCTCAATAGCGGCCGCAACGACGTCTCTGACAAGTTCGTCATATGCTTGGGCAAAAGGCACTACATCCCCATTCACTCGATAATGGCGTTCCGTATTGAGCCAGCGCGTCTCGATTTCTAGCCGAATCACCTCATCCCTGATGAAGATACGGCTATGAATAATTCGAAACGTTTCAGCTTTCAGATCGGCTAGCTTCATTTGTTCCGTAGGAGACTGCGGTCGCATTGGTTGATAAATGTCGAGCAGAGCGGTGAAATAGGTCGCAAGCGCGACGAGCAGTTCACGCCACTCTTTCATACGTTCATCGCGTCGCCAACGCGCTATGTCGAATCGCTGAGAAACAAACAGAGTCATAGCACCGCTACCGAAGGTGCCAGCAATACCAAGGCCTGCGACAATGAGCGTTATCGTGCCCTGCTGCATTTCGCTCAGTCCTTGCCCTCAATCCTACTTACGTCACGTTCAATGTTCTCGATAGAACGTGACATACCGCGTAATTCTTCAAGAATGTCGCCTGCGCCGCACATCGGGTTCCTCAACTCCTCAAGGATATCTTTCAATAGATCAATCACCTCGTCGGCCTGAGCTTCCGTCATTCCAGCCATTATTACCCCCCTAATGTGTATCAGAGAACCGATGGACCAAGTCAAAATCTCCCATTTACAACTGGCCGTTCGAACGAGTGACACCGCGGGCGCCATTCATCCGCGCCATCATCGCGCATGGGAATGCGAAAGACGCCCAGCCACAGACACTCCACAAAACCCTCCCGGCATCAGGCCACAGCCGACCTAAGGGGCGACTCGCGCGGAAACCAAGTAATTTAGTGCGTCGTCAAGGCAGTCCTTATCAGGTTTGGACCATCTCCAGTTTCCTTGATGAACAGACTGGAATAGCTTTTGCCCATCCTTGGAATAAACAGCGGCGACGACGTTCACGAACTCATGTTCACCGTGCTCAGCTACGTAGCTGGTGGAAGATGTTTGGGCGGTCGCGTTAACGTCCCCGCTCACCTGAGTTGTCGATGTAGTGGTTTGCGGAACATAGGTGGTGACGGGCCGGTACCCCACTGCGCTCGACCAGACTATAACGAAATCCGCATTTTCCCTGTAGCGTGTAAACCAATAGCGGTGCGGGGCCGTGTCCTTCCTGGCTTTCTCCAAACGCTCCTTCAAATACGCCAGTTGATTCTTGGACATCCAATTGTCTGTCGTAACACCACTCCCGGAATCGAAATTCGCGATTAGGACGCCTGCACAACCGGGACACCGAACCTGAGCGTCCTGTCTTTCGAGTACGATTTTCTGATTGCGAGCAATAACTGCCGCCGGGATTGGCGGAGGATGGGGCGCGGGTTTTGATTCCAAGATCGCTACCACGACGGCGTCTGGAACCCCGGCAGACTTCAGTTCCGAAAGAGCCTTAGGACTTGTGTCAAATTCGCACCGACTGGACGCTATCTTCGCCTTGACTATTTCAGGCGACAGACCCATGGACACCATAGACACAACATCCTTGTTAGTGATCGTCCCGCCGCCGGGCGACGACGCGACCGGAGACTGGGCTGAAGACACAGCGCCCAGCAGCACAATGGCCAAGGGAAAGACAAAACGCCGTAAGAACATAGGGACTCCTGGCGATTCGACATGACACGCGTATGCCCGTCCGAGGATCGACGCCAATACGATTGCGATGCGATTTATCGAAAGCAGCATCTCATACGTTTACTTGGCCCACAAGCTTGGATTTCAGCGGAAACCACCACACCGCGCATCGTCAGGACCGGCTTTCAGGTGGGTGGCCCACCCGTAACGTTCTCTCTACCAAACCAAAAAGCTCGGGTGCCCCATCCGTATGCACAGCGGACGGGTGGGAACGAGGACGTCCTACCCACCTCCGCCCTCACCACGCATCATCACGGCACGGCTTTCAGCCGTGCCATAAAGCTGCGCGCTTCCGCTCTGCCGAAGGCCGTCGCGAAGGCGAAGCCGCAGCGACTGAATTGCTTTCCTCTCCGCATGATCGAAATCGCAGAACGACCCTACAGATTCCCATTGCAGCTTTCGAATCTTTGGATTACGCTTCGGCGTCCCGCAAAACTCATCTCCGGAGATCTCGAAACATGAACCCTCGCACGGCTCTCCCTGTCGCCTTTGCGCTCTCTGCCCTATCGCTCGCAGCGCTCGCCCAAAACCCGCCACTCGCCCCCGCTCCCAGTCACTGGAAGCTGAACGTCTCCGCCTCGGACTTCGGCGGCGCTCCCCAGCCCACGTCCATCACCACCAACATCTACGCCGACACCGAGAGCAACCTGCGCTGGAGCCGCTCCGTTGTCACCAGCAAGGGCACCAGCACCGAATCCTGGAGGGGCGCCTACGACGGCAAGCTCCGTCCGACCACCGGCGCCATGCATGACAAGTTCTCCATCCGGCGCGACGGCACCTTCCACGTCGAGGGCGGCGACGGCTCAACCGTCGACGGCACCATCATCGCCGCCGACGACCTCAAGTCCTACACCGAAACCGCTACCGTCAAGGACAAAGACGGTCATGAGTTCCACGAGAAACTGATCTTCGACCGCGTCAAGTAGCAGGGCGGCCCACATCGTGTCATCCCACCCAAGAACTGGGTGCCCCACATCTCACATCCTGAGATGTGGGGTTGCAGGATGTACGAAGCCTTCACCCACCTCCACCCTCACCACACATCGTCAGGGCACGGTTTTCAGCCGCGCCGCTTCCGCCGCGCCGTTCACCACTTCCGCTCTGCCGAAGGCGTCGCGGAGGCGAAGCCGCAGCGACTGAATTGCCTTCCTCTCCGCCGCCACCAGCCTCAGTCTCCTGCTTATAATGGCTTCCTCCGTCGGGCCGTGCAGCCAGGTTTGACCCAAGATCCAAACCCTGAGGTTCCCATGCCCAAGTTCATCGTCGAACGCACCGTCCCCAAGGTCGGCGACCTCTCGCCCGAAAAGCTCAAAATCCTCGGCGACCTCGCCCGCGCCGCGCTCAAGTCCTTCGGCGGCCGCGTGCAATGGCTCGAGTCCTTCGTCACCGAAAACAAAATCTTCTCCATCCTCACCGCACCCGATGAGGCCACCGTCCGCGAGTACTCCAGACTCACCAATCTCCCCGCCGACCACATCCATGTCATCAAACTCGTCGCCGACATCACCACCGACGAGTAACCGGAGCCATTCATGAAGCGTCGCAACTTCCTCAAGACCGCTGCCGCCGCCCTTCCCCTCGCACTGGCCGATCCCCTCGCCTCCGCGCTCGAACCGGAAACCGCGCCTGCACCGCCCATCCACCTCGTTCGCGCCCATGACGATCGCTTCGGCGAAACCCACAGCCCCGGCTACACCGAACTCCTCTTCAAAACCTCCACCGCCGAAACCCCCAGCGTCTTCGCCATCGAGCACACCAAGATCATGCCCGGCTGGGGACCTCCGCTCCATCTCCACCTCGCCCAGGAAGAATGGTTCTACGTCATCGACGGCCAGGTGCTTGCCCAGGTCGGCGACCGGCGCGTCACCCTGAACCCCGGCGACTCCATCCTCGGCCCACGCAACGTCCCGCACGCCTTCATGGCCATCGGCCCCGCGCCCGCGCACATGCTCATCACGTTCACCCCCGCCGGCCACATGGAGCAGTTCTTCCGCGACACCGTCGCCGTCGGCCCGCGCCAGGCCGCCTCGGTCTTCAGCCGCTACGGGATGAAGCTCGTCGGCCCGCCGCTCTCTCCATCCTGAACGGGGACCAGCGACACCCTGGGCGCCCATCCGTACGCACAGCGGACGGGTCGGTTCGCGGATCGTAGGGATCACCTTCGCCTGAGCCCCGAAACCAACGGGAGCGGCCTCAGATCACTTTTTTATAGGCATCGGCGACCTTGTGCGCCGCCAGTTTCATCGCGGACGTCGCCGTATTCCCGGCATCAATCGTGTGCCGCAGAGCCGACTTCCTCCGCTTCCCGCTATGCTCCACCGCTGCCGTCTCAATGTCGCCGCCGAAGATCGTGTACGTCTCGTCCAGCCGGTCGATCGCCGCATGCAGCTCCGCGACCACCGCCTCCGCTTCCTCGGAAAAGACAACCAGCTCGACATTGATCTTCTGATAGCTCATCGATCCCGCCTCTTCCACCATCCTACTCGCCGCCTCGCGTCCATCTCGGGCGACCGGTCCGGCTTGACAAAACACCCCAGCGACAAAGCCGCACTATTCTTTCAACCCACCCAGGCATACACCCGAAGTCCAAAGCTAAAGTCTCTCGGCTGAAGACTTTGCACAAAAACAGGGGGGAGGGGGGTACCGTCGCCTCGACCATCAAAACTGCGGAATCGTCACCATCATCGGCGGCATCGCCGGATTCATGCTGCCGTCGCTCGAGATCCTGCGCAGATCCTGCGCCTCCAGATCGCACATCTGCACGAACCAGGACCGCCGCCAAAGGTTGCGCTGTCCGTTACTTCCGCGCGCCGCTCCCTTCAACCCTGCGCTCAATCCGTGCCCGCCTCGCGCTCGCCACACTCCACAGCACCAGCCCCAGCACACCGAGCACCACCACCACCCACAGCACGAACAGCGCCACCATCCCGCCTCCGTTGTGCAGCTTGCCCACCAGCGCAATCCCCACCCATGCCAGCACAACCAGCACCCCGATGCCCAGAAACGCACGCAGCGAATGTCGCTCCATACCAGTCACCTCGTCCACACGCTAAGACGCCGCATCCCACTCACGCAAACCCCCACCACCCGAACATGCCTTCACGCTTGACAAACCCCGGCGTCAAAGACCCCTCACTTTTTCTCCTCGCCTGTCTTCCGGGGTACCGGATTGCGTCGAAGTCCAAAGCTAAAGTTTATCGACTGAAGACTTTGCACGAAAACAGGGGGGAGGGGGGTACCTGCGAAATCGGCCAAAGATTTCGTCGGAGCTATCCTTGAGCGAGACTCAAAGGAATCGAACGATGACCACCGATCCAATCTCTCCCTCCGAAATCAATGAGCTCGTCGACCGCTTCTACGCCAAGGTTCGCCTCGATCCCGAGATCGGCCCCATCTTCAACGCTACGATCGACGACTGGCCCGCGCACCTCAGCCTGCTGAAGGACTTCTGGTCCACCGTCCTGCTCACGGAGCGCCGCTACCAGGGCGATCCGCTGTCGAAGCATCTTCCGCTCTCGCTCGATCCTCCGCACTTCGCCCGCTGGCTCACGCTGTTCGCCGAAACGGCCCGCGAGGTCATGCCGCCCGATCACGCAGATCTCGTCATCGCCAAGTCCCACCGCATCGCGCAGACCTTTCAGGCCGCCATCGCTCACAAGCGCACCGGGACCACACCGGAGCTCGGCATCTACCGCGCGCCCGCTCCGTCGAAGCCCTGAGCCGCTTCGTTGCGCACTGCCATCACAATGCGCAGATCGCGCACGTTGTTCCCTGTCGGTCCGGTGAGAATCGTATCGCCGATTCGCTCCAGCAGCGCATAGGCATCGAAGCGTCGCAACGCTTCGCGCACGTCGAACCCTGCATCACGGGCGCGCTTTGTCGTCGTGCTATCCACCACCGCACCCGCCGCCGGACTATTCCCGTCGATGCCATCCGTCCCCGCACTCAGCACTGAAATCGCGTCTGGAAGGCTAATTCGGCTATCGCGGCCGTTCAGCAGGCTGGCGCAATACAGCGCAAACTGCTGATTCCGTCCGCCGACGCCGGCCTCGCCGCTCAGCCGCACCGTTACCTCGCCGCCGGAAAGCAAACACAGTCGCGAGTATTCCCTGCTCAACGAGCGCGCACGATCGAGAAGATATTCAGCAGCCTCGCGGTAGTCCCAGTCATCGCACGTGTTATCTACGACCGCGTGGAGTCCCCTTTGCTCGCAGGCCTCTGCTGCAAGAGAAAGCATCGTCGCCGTAGACAGCACAACGCGAACCTCTGCGTTACGAAAGCAGTCCAAATCCGCCTTGGGCGTCTCGGGAAGCTCTGCGCTCTGCAGCATCGCGCGCACGCGCGGCGGAATCGCGTTCAGTTCAGGCCGCTGCATCAACTGCCGGCACTGTTCGCGCGTCGACGAGTCCGGAAGTGTCGGGCCGGAGCCAATGACATCCGGCATCGCATACGGAACGTCCGATACGAGCAGTGTGCATTTCGCCGCCTGTGGTGCGAGTTCCGCGAGCCGTCCTCCTTTCACCGCAGACGCATGCTTGCGCAGCGTATTCATCTCAGCGATCGTCAGCCCGGAGTGCACCAGCGCGCTATAGAACTCCGCCATCTTCTCGACGGTGATCGCATCGTCGATCGGAAGCTCCATCATTGCCGAGGCGCCGCCGCTGATGAGAAACAGCACCAGATCCTGCGCGGCGGTCGTTTGCAACAGCTCAATGATGCTGCGCGCAGCGTCGCGCGAAGTCTGATCCGGAATGGGATGGCTCCCCAGCCAACGCTCGACCGAAGCCACGTTAGAGCGCATCTCGCCGGGGCCAACCACGATCGCCTGGGTCTGAGTGCCGACTGGGCTGCATGAAGAGATCTGTTCGAGGACAACTTCCGCGCTGGGCACAGCGGCTTTGCCAACCGCAATCACGATCACTCGACGAAAAGAAGCAAGCGGATAGGTCAGATCGCAGATGCGTAAGGTTCCGTCGCTGCATTGCACGGCGCTCTGAAACGCGGTGCGAACATCGACTGCGCGAAGCGTCTCAGCGAAGATCTCGCGCAGCAGCCTGCGCCGTGCGGCGAAGTCGAATCGGTCAGGACCTAGCTCTTCCACCCCATGCCTGCCAGCACGCCGCGCATGTATGCCATACTTTCGATCACGCCCGGCATCGGATCGTCGCCATGAATCTCATACTCGAGATCGACGTAGCCGGGATAGCGCATCTTCGCCAACTCGGCAAACATCTCGCGCACCGGCATCAAGCCACGACCGACAGCAACCTGCGAGTCCTTGGCGTCCGCTTTGGCGAGATCTTTCATATGCACATCATGAAGTCGCGGCCCGGCAGCGCGGAACGCATCGACAGGGTTGACGCCCGCCCGCATCGTATGGCCGACATCCACGCAGCAGCCCATGCGAACGTCCAGGCCGTGCACGGCTTTCAGCACATCCAGCGGAGATTTCCATATCTTATCTTCGGGTCCGTGATTGTGAATGGCGAATGCAATGTCATACTCCTTCACAAGCCGCTCGACATGTGGCAGCATCGCTGGCGTCGGATCACCGGCGACGATGACCTTCACGCCGGCGCGCTTCGCGTACTCGAACTTGGAACGGATGTCTGCGTCTTCATCTTTTCCGAAATAGACGGTACCCACCGCGGTCGGCGTAATGCCGGCAGCTTTGTAATCGTCGAGCGCCTGCTGTTCGGCCTCCGGCGAAGTGGACGGCAGATGATCCTTCGCATCCTTCAAATTGATGGTCGTGATCTGCAGTTGTTTGAGGAACCCGATCAATTGCGCACGATCGAAGTTGCGGAATGTGTAGCTGCACATTCCGAGCCTCACTGGAAGCATGCCCGACCCTGTCCCCGGCATGTCGCCGGTTTGCGCCGAGGCCTTCGGGACGACCGTGCTCGCTGCCGCCATCGCACTCCATCCCAGGAACGTCCGCCGCTGCACTGTGTTCTTCATCCGCGCCATCCTATCATCGCGACGGCGGATTCGTCTCAACTGCGAACAAACACAATCGCCTAAACTAGACTCGTGCCCGAACCACTTCAATCAAGGCTGGACGCCATTACGGCGCAGACACGTGCGCTCGTCCAACCGGAGCGCCTCGCAGTCACCGATTCTGCGATTCATGATCTGCTGACGACAGGAATTGAATCGCGCGTGCTTCGGCCCGGAGATGCTGCGCCAGCGTTTGCGTTACCGGATGCGCTGACCGGAAAGCTTATTCAGTCCGCCGATCTGCTGGCGCTGGGACCCGTGATCGTGAACTTCTTCCGCGGACGATGGTGTCCTTACTGCGTAACGGAGCTGGAAGCGTGGCAAAGTCTGTATCCGGAGGTGCGTGCGCGCGGCGCTCTGCTGATCGCCATCTCGCCACAGCTTCTGCGCCAGAATGACTTCACGGTGCAGCAGCATTCTCTGACCTTTCCGGTGCTGACAGACGCCGGCTGCGGAGTGGCCGAGAGCTTTGGCGTCGCCTATACCGTTCCCGAGACGCATCGCCAACATCTGCGCTCGATCCTCATCAACATTCCGTTCATCCACGGCGATCAGGGCGACGAGACGTGGCGACTGCCGCTGCCGGCGACCTTTGTGCTCAAGCCGAACGCAAACGGTGAAGCTGTGATCACCTTTGCCGAGGCGCATGCAGACCATCGC
>DATJSM010000010.1:0-23094 GCA_035504135.1 Candidatus Aquilonibacter sp.
AAGCTGAAGGCTGAGCTCCGCGACAAGCTGAAGGCTGCCGGCGTCTCGTCCGTTGAGGTCGAGCGTCCGGGCAACAAGCTGCGGTTGATCATCCGCACGGCGCGTCCGGGCATCATCATCGGCCGCAAGGGCGCGGAGATCGACAAGCTGAAGGCCGACATCCAGAAGCGGACGAACCGCGAGGTGTTTATCGACATCCTCGAGGTGAACAAGCCGGAGCTGGACGCGCAGCTGGTGGCCGAGAACATCGCGCTGCAGCTGGAGAAGCGCGTTTCGTTCCGCCGCGCGATGCGCAAGTCGGTGGACTCGGCGCTGCGCTTCGGCTGCAAGGGCATCAAGGTGCGCGTCTCGGGCCGCTTGAACGGCAACGAGATCGCGCGCTCGGAGTGGTACCTGCAGGGCCGTCTGCCGTTGCACACGCTGCGCGCGGACATCGACTACGGCTTTGCCGAGGCGAAGACCACGTATGGCGTCATCGGCGTCAAGACCTGGATCTACCGCGGCGATATTTACGAACAGCGCAAGCGCCGCGAGCAGCCGGCGATTACGACCGGCGCGTTTTAGTCCTGGCAGGGCGCGGGCAGGGAAGCTTCCCCTTACCCGCGTTTTGCTGTACACTTAACTGGTTTGGCCCTGAGTCTGTGCTTGGCACAGAGACCCCGGCTGAGCTTCTCTGAAGTGCCCGCTTCTTGCGGTCCAACTCCCGAAGAAGTTCTCCGTCCTCAAGTTTGAAAGGCGAGTTTTCCCATGCTTTTGCCCAAGAAGGTCAAGTATCGCAAGCAGCAGCGCGGCCGCATGTGCGGCAAGGCGTGGCGCGGCTCCGATCTGTCGTTTGGCGACTACGGTCTGAAGGTGATGGAGTGCGGTTATATCACCGACCGTCAGATCGAAGCTTCGCGTATCGCGATGACTCGTTTCATCAAGCGCGGCGGCAAGGTCTGGCTCCGTCTGTTTCCGGACAAGCCGATCACCAAGAAGCCGGCCGAGACCCGTATGGGTAAGGGCAAGGGCGCGCCGGACCACTGGGTTGCGGTGGTTCGCCCCGGCAAGATCCTCTTTGAGATGGAGGGCGTGCCGGTGGATATCGCAAAGGAGGCCATGCGCCTGGCTTCGCACAAGCTGCCTCTGAAGACGACGTTCGTCCATCGGCCGAATGTGAAGACGGAAGTCGCGGCGAAGTAAACGCAGCCGGAAATACAGAGATTTTTCGTTCCGCTCAGGATGACGGTGCGAAGAGCTAGAGGAAGTTGATATGGAACTCGACAAGATCCGCAATCTAAGCGATGACGAGCTGAAGGCCGAAGAGACCAAGGCGGCGGAGCAACTCTTCCGCATTCGCTTTGCGAAGAGCCTGGGCAAGCAGGAGGGTTTGAAGAACCTGCGCACGCTGAAGCTCGATATCGCCCGCATGAAGACCGTTGCACGCGAACGCCAGATTAACAAGGCCCGCCAGAGTGCGGCGGCAGAGGCAGGTAAGTAATGGCTGAGAAGACAGCGAAGGCCGAGCAGGCGCAGCGGCGCAACGAGAAGGTTGGCAATGTTGTGTCGACCAAGATGAACAAGACGATCGTGGTGGAGATCGAGATGCGCAAGGCGCATCCGAAGTATCGCCGTGTTATGAAGTTCAACAAGAAGTTTTACGCGCACGACGAGCAGAACTCCGCGCGCATTGGCGACGTCGTCCGCATTCGCGAGACTCGTCCGCTTTCGAAGTTGAAGCGCTGGACGCTCGAGGAGATCATCCGGCGGTCGTCGCTGGCGACTCTGCCGGAAGAGAAGCCGCTGGCCGAAGAGTCGGCGACGAAGTAGGTTGCTGCCGAAGCAGTGCTTCTGCAGGGATGTAAGGTTTCGCGCGGGCCCGAGGCTCGCGCCTGGTAAGGAGATTCGCGATGGCAGTTCAGATGCGCACCATGTTGGACGTGGCCGATAACTCCGGCGCGCGCAAGCTGCAGATGATCCTGCCGCTGGGCGGCGGACTCGGCAAGAAGGCGGGCCTCGGTGACGTGGTCACGGCGGCGGTCAAGGAAGCTTCGCCGGACGGAACGGTGAAGAAGGGCAAGGTCGTGAAGGCGGTGATCGTTCGCACCCGCAAGGAGTATCGGCGGCGCGACGGCACATACATCCGCTTCGACCAGAACGCGGCCGTGGTGATTAATGATGCGATGGAGCCCGTCGGCACACGCGTGTTCGGTCCTGTGGCGCGTGAGCTGCGCGAAAAGAAGTTTTTGAAGATTGTTTCGCTCGCGCCTGAGGTTATTTAGCGAGCTAGCAAGTCAGCGAGCTGGCAAGTGAACGCTGAGCGGACTCCGGCTCCGACAGATCGCCGAGGCCAAGACAAAGGATTTGAGAGATGGCAAAGATTAAGCGCAATGACCAGGTGATCGTGATCGCCGGTAAGGACAAGGGCAAGAAGGGACGCGTGCTGCGCGTGTTTGCCGACAAGGACCGTGTTCTCGTCGAAGGCGTGGGCATGATTAAGAGGCACTTGAAGCCGGACCCGCAGCGCAATAGTGCGGGCGGCATTCTGGACCAGGAGGCGGCAATTCATATTTCGAACGTGGCGCTGCTGGACTCGGAAGGCAAGGCGACTCGCGCCGGCTACCACATTGAGGGCGACAAGAAGATTCGTATTGCGCGGTCGAACGGCGGCACGCTGGGCGAGAAGACGAGCTAGGAAAGTGAATCGTGAAGAGTGCATCGTGAAGAAAGAGAGTCATTTCTCACTCCTTGCGATTCGCTCCAAAATTGAACACCCCACGCACCGGTAACCACTCCGAGACCGTGGAGAAAGAGTAAGAACAATGGCAGCACGACTGAGAGAGAAGTACTCGAAGGAGATCAAGGGCCAACTTCAGAAGGAGTTGGGCATTGAGAACGTGATGGCCGTTCCGCGGCTCGAGAAGATCGTCATCAACATGGGTCTGGGCGAAGCGACGCAGAACGTGAAGATGATGGATCCGCTGGTGGCGGACCTTGGATCGATCGCGGGGCAGAAGCCGGTCATCACGAAGGCGAAGAAGTCGATTGCGGCGTTCAAGCTGCGCGAGGGCATGCCGATCGGTGCGATGGTGACGCTGCGCGGCGATGCGATGTATGAGTTTCTGGACCGCCTGATCTCTGTGGCTCTGCCGCGCGTGCGCGACTTCCGCGGTGTGAGCTCGAAGAGCTTTGATGGGCGTGGCAACTACACGCTGGGTCTGCGCGACCAGCTCATCTTCCCGGAGATCGACTACGCGAAGGTGGACAAGGTTAAGGGCATGAACGTGACGATTGTTACGTCGGCCAAGGACGACAACGGCGCCCGCACGCTGCTGAAGTATTTCGGCATGCCGTTCCGGCAAGGCGCGTAAGCGAGAAAGAGAGTAACGATGGCCACTACTGCAAAGCGCGTGAAGGATGCCCGCAAGCCGAAGTTCAAGTCCCGTCAGCACAACCGCTGCCAGCTGTGCGGCCGTCCGCGCGCGTACCTGCGCAAGTTCGGCGTGTGCCGTTTGTGTTTCCGTGGTTTGGCGCTGAAGGGTGAGATCCCGGGCGTCGTGAAGTCGAGCTGGTAGCGCGAAAAGCGTTTGCCGGCTCCGCAGCCTGAGTGCTGCGGCTCGCTCCCGAAGCGTAACGGGAGAAACATTCTTGGCTTACTCGAGTGGTTGGCGAGATGGCCACAAAGCATTCCCGCAGGTTCTCCTCAGCGGAGGAGCGAACGGGGGATGAAAGGAAGACGATGAATCTGACCGATCCAGTTGCAGATTTTCTGACCCGCATTCGTAACGCGCACCGCGCGCGTCACCAGAAGCTCGACGTCCCGGCCTCAAGGCTGAAGGCGGAGATTGCCCGCATTCTCAAGGAAGAGGGCTACATCGCCAACTTCAAGCCGGTCGAAGAGAACGGCCAGAACGTGCTGCGTGTGTATTTGAAGTACGGCCCGAACAACGAGGCCGTGATTCGCGACCTGCAGCGCGTGTCGCGCCCCGGTTGCCGCGTGTACGTGGGCAAGGATGAGATCCGCCGCGTGCAGGGCGGTTTGGGGATCTCGATCATGACGACCCCGAAGGGTGTCATGACCGGACGTCAGGCGCGCCGCGAGGGTGTTGGCGGCGAGATACTCTGCGAAGTTTGGTAAAGGCAGTGAGTAGTGAAGAGTGAGTAGGTGAATAAAGCTCCCTCCTCAAGGACGAGCAAGCGTTAGGCTGCAGTGGAACGAGAGCTCATCACTCCTCGGGACTCGCAAGCCACTAAAGGAATTTTCGATGTCACGTATCGGCAAGAAGCCCATCACGCTGCCCAAGGGCGTCAAGTACACCGTCCAGACGAACACCGTTTTGGTCGAGGGGCCGAAGGGCAAGGTCTCCGCTCTGATTCCGCAGGGCATCACGCTCGCGGAGAAAGACGGTGTGTTGCATGTGGAGCGGCAGAGCGAGTCGCAGGCGGCGGTGCATGGCCTGGCGCGCGCCCTGGTGTTCAACGCGGTCGAGGGCGTGACGAACGGCTGGAAGAAGGAGCTCGACGTGGTCGGCATCGGCTACCGCGTGGAGATGAAGGGTAAGAACACAGTGGTGTTTACGCTCGGCTACTCACACCCGATTGAGTTTCCTCTGCCCGCAGGGATTGAGGTTGCAATCGATCCGAAGCAGACGCACGTTACGGTTTCCGGCATCGACCGCCAGAAGGTCGGCCAGGTGGCCGCGGATATGCGCTCGCTTCGCAAGCCGGATCCGTACAAGAACAAGGGTGTCCGCTACTCCGACGAGAAGTTGAAGAAGAAGGTTGGAAAGACGGGCGCCAAGTAATTGGGAGTGAATAGTGAAAAGTGAGCAATGAATAAACCCTCACTTTAGAACCGCAGTTGTCTTTCTTCACTACTCACTACTCATTATTCACTGCAGTACTCCGAACGTCGCTGAAGGTCAGCGACGCCACTAGGAAGGAAGAACGAAGATGATCAACATTCCGCAGCGCAATGCAATCCGCAAGCGTGTTCACGAGCGCATCCGCGCCAAGATGACCGGCACCGCCGAGCGTCCGCGCCTGAACGTCTACCGCTCGCTCAACCACATCTACACGCAAATCATCGACGATGCGAGCGGCACGACCATTGTTTCGGCTTCGACGGTGTCGAAGAAGGGCGAGGGCAAGAAGGCCGGCGGCAACGTGGCAGCGGCGAAGGAAGTGGGCAAGCTCATCGCGGAGCGCGCGAAGGAGAAGGGCGTCAAGAAGGTGGTCTTCGATCGCGGCGGCTACCTGTATCACGGCCGCATCAAGGCACTGGCCGATGCAGCGCGTGAAGCTGGCCTCGAGTTCTAACTCAGGCCGATTCCAAGCGGTTCGAGAGACCGCGGCCCCGGACCGGTGTGCCGGGGAAAAATGAACAGAAGTACAAAGAAAGCAGAGCGCAAATGGCGACACGTAAGAGACTCGACGGCAACCGGATGAACCTCAAAGATGAGGTCGTC
The DNA here is from genome assembly GCA_035504135.1 of Candidatus Aquilonibacter sp. Classification (GTDB taxonomy): domain Bacteria; phylum Acidobacteriota; class Terriglobia; order Terriglobales; family Acidobacteriaceae; genus Granulicella. The sequence goes on from DATJSM010000010.1 coordinate 5,448, forward strand.
AGCATCAACCGCGTGACCAAGGTGGTCAAGGGCGGCAAGAACATGAGCTTCGCAGCGCTGGTCATCGTCGGCGACCCCGGCGAGGGCGTTGTGGGCTACGGTTCGGGCAAGGCCAAGGAAGTTCCGCAGGCGATCCGTAAGGGTATCGAGGCCGCGAAGAAGAACCTCATCAAGGTGAACCTGACGCAGACCTCGATTCCGCACCAGGTGCTCGGGCACTTCGGCTCCGGCGAGGTGTTGCTGAAGCCCGCGCCGGAAGGAACGGGCGTGATCGCAGGCAAGACGGTGCGCGCGGTGATGACGGCGGCGGGTGTGCAGAACGTGCTGACGAAGAACATCGGCTCGGCAAATCCGCACAACGTGGTGAAGGCGACGTTCGATGCGCTTTCGCAGCTGCGTGACAAGAGTGAAGTCGCGACGCTGCGCGGCAAGTCAGTGGAAGAGCTTTAGTAGTGAATAGTGAGTAGTGAATAGTGAATGAAAAACTTGAGTTTTACTCACTCTTCACTTTTGCTATTCACTGCCGTACGGAGAAGAAAAATGGCAGCGACGAACAAGATTAAGATTCAGTACTACCGTTCGCAGATCTGCACACCGGTGAAGCACAAGCTTGTCGTCAAGGGCCTGGGCTTCACGCGGCTGAACCAGATCGTCGAGCGCGAGGACACTCCGTCGATCCGCGGCATGGTGAAGAAGATCCCTCACCTGGTCCGCATCGTCGACTAAGCAAGTCCACCACGCCTCAGTTGAGGCCAATGCGAGTCGGGCTACTTATGCCGGCGTTGAGCGAGGAAAACATGGCAAAGAATCTTTCAAATCTTCGCGCACCCAAGGGTGCGAATTCCAATAAGAAGCGTGTAGGCCGCGGTATGGGCTCGGGCATGGGCAAGACTTCGACCCGTGGCCACAAGGGTCAGGGCTCGCGCTCCGGCTCGTCGCTGATGCGTGGCTTTGAGGGCGGCCAGATGCCGCTGCACCGCCGGCTGCCGAAGCGGGGCTTCACCAACATCTTCCGCACCGAGTACACGGTGCTGGGGCTGGATCGGATCGCGGAGCTGACATCCGAGAGCGGCGAGAAGGAGCTGACGCTCGAAGTGCTTTCGGCGCGCGGCATCCTTAAGAAGCGCAACGGCCTGGTGAAAGTGCTGGCGAACGGCGAGCTGACATCAGCTGTCACGGTGCATGCGCATAAGTTTTCGAAGGGCGCGCAGAAGGCGATTGAGGCCGCTGGAGGTAAGGCGGTCGTCATCGGCTCGGAAGCTGCCCCGGCAGCTTAGTGGAAAGCAGGCCAAGGTGAAGCGCTTTGGCCTCGATTTCGTTCCAGAGCCTACTGCTCGTCTTTGCTCTATTCGCCGCTGTCGCTTCCGCGTAGAATAGCTGTGACAAACCCAAGCAGGGCGGCGGGATTCTCTTCTTCCGAAACGCTCTGGGCAGCAATCTGCACCAAGGCTTCTCATACCGATGCTCGAAAAGTTTCTCAACATCTTCCGCATCCCCGATCTGCGCAAGCGGATCCTCTTCACGATGGGTATGCTCGCGGTCTACCGCCTCGGCGCGCATATCCCGACGCCGGGCATTGACGCCAGCAAGCTGGCGCAGTTCTTCAATCAGAACGCGGGTGGAGCGCTTGGCCTGCTGGACCTGTTCAACGGCGGCAACCTGCGCAAGTTGACGGTCTTCGCTCTGGGCATCATGCCGTACATTACGGCGTCGATCATCTTCCAGCTGCTGACGGTGGTCTATGAGCCGCTGGCGAAGTTGCAGAAGGAAGGCGAGCTCGGCCGCAAGAAGATTACGCAGTGGACGCGCTATGTGACGGTTCTGCTCGGTGTCGTCCAGAGCTTCTTCATCGCAATGACGCTGACCAACACGTCGACCGGGGAGTCGATGGTGACTATCCCGAAGACGTTCTTCATTCCGCTCTGTGTTCTGACCCTCACGGCCGGCACTACGTTCATCATGTGGCTGGGCGAGCAGATTACGGACCGCGGCATCGGCAATGGCATGTCGCTGCTGATCTTTGCGGGCATCGTCGTCGGCATCCCACGGGGCATTGAGGATCTGTATCAGAAGGCCACGACCGACACTTGGGGGGCGTTCACCCCGGTCGCGATCGCACTGATCATCGTGATGATGGTGGTTGTCGTCGCGTTTATTTGCTGGGTCGAGCGCTCGGAACGAAGGATTCCGATTCAGTCGGCGAAGAGGATGGTTGGGCGGCGGATGACGCAGGCGTCGAGCTCATTCCTTCCGCTGCGCGTGAATTCCGGTGGCGTTATGCCGGTGATCTTCGCCGCGTCCATTTTGTCTGCGCCGATGCTGCTGCAGAATGTTTCGTTGTTCGGCTCCGGGCCTCTGCGCGATACGCGGTATTTTGGTCCATTGTTCCGCTATCTTGGGCCGGCCGAGCCTTTGTACGCGTTCCTCTACATCGTCGCGATCATCTTCTTCGCGTACTTCTATATTTCGATCATCTTCCGTCCCGACGATATTGCCGACAACATGCGAAAGTATGGCAGCTTTATCCCCGGCATTCGTCCCGGCAAGCGCACCTCGGATTTCATCAACGATGTGCTCACGCGGATCACGCTGGTTGGCGCGATTTACCTATGCGTCATCTCGATTCTGCCCATGTTCCTGATTTCGGGTATTCACTTCAACCATCTGTGGCTCGTCGGGCATTTCTTTGATTCGCTTCCGACGTGGGCCACGAACGGCCTTGGGCTCAACTTTTACTTTGGCGGAACGTCGCTGCTGATCGTTGTCGGTGTTGCGATGGACACGGTACAGCAGGTGGAGGCGCAACTGATCATGCGTCACTACGAAGGATTTTCGCCGAAGTCGGGACGCGTCCGCGGCCGCCGCAGCTGGTAGTTTGCAAGATCCACGGGAGCCCACGTCCGCAACCCGGACGTGGGTTTTCACTGTAGGCTTAGTTCGTTCAAAAACTTTTCTGCAGTCTCTTTATATGCCGAAGCCACTTCCCAACGCGAGCGATTTCCTCCCCGGACCGGTTCTTCTGCTGGGTGCGCCCGGCGTGGGCAAGGGAACGCAGGCGCAGCGCTTGATGGGGGAGTTTGGGATTCCACAGATCTCGACGGGCGACCTGCTGCGTGAACACCGCCGCGAACATACGCCGCTGGGTGTGCTTGCCGACGAGCTGATGTCCCAGGGGAAGCTGGTGCCCGACGACTTGGTGAATCAGATGGTGGCGGCGCGCCTGCAGGATCCGGACACAGAGCACGGCTACATTCTGGACGGCTTTCCCCGCACGCTCAATCAAGCCGAATGGCTGGACCGTCAGCTCGTTGCGTACCTGCTTCCCGTTGTCGCGATTAACATTGTGGTCGATCAGCGCGTTCTGTTGGAGCGCATCACGGGACGGCTTACGTGCCCGATTTGCGGGACGATCTACAACATTTACACCAAGCCGCCGAAGGTGGATCGCATCTGCGACTCCGATGGCGCGGCGCTGGTGCAGCGCAAGGACGATACGATTGAGGTCTTTCACGAGCGGATGCGTGGATTTGAGCAGAAGACGTCCGCGGTGATCGAATACTATCGCGAGCATGGCAACCGGTTTGCCGAGGTCGATGGAGACCGGCCAATCGACGAAGTCACGCAAAGCATTCGCGCGACGCTGCTGCGGCTGCGGCATCATCCGGAGAGTTGAAACGAGATTGCAGGTTTTAGATTTGGAAGTTAGAAGCGTTGCGCCTCAGCCCCGTGCAAAAGATCGGCGCGCAACGCTAGGAATCTAAGTTCGAAGCTTTGTTTTATGGCCATCATGATCAAATCCGCTGCCGAAATCCAGGCGATGCGTCGCTCGGGCGAGGCGCTGCGCAAGGTGCATGAGGCGGTGCGGGCGGCGGTTGGTGCGGGCGCCACGACCATGGATCTGGAACGCGTTGCGGCGGCCAAGGTCGAAGAGCTTGGTGTGAAGCCCGCGTTCAAGGGCTATCACGGATATCCGGCAGTTCTCTGCACGTCCGTGAACAGCGAGGTCATTCACGGAATTCCGAACGATAGGCGAACGCTGAAGGATGGGGATATCGTCTCGATTGACTGCGGCGTTGTGGTGGATGGCTTTTACTCCGATTGCGCGGTGACGTATCCGATCGGAACCCCGAAGCCCGAGGTTGAGAAGCTTCTCCGCGTCACGCAGGCGTCGTTGTATGCGGCGATTGAGAAGGCCGTGCCCGGCGGGCGGCTCTTCGATATCTCGCACGCAGTCCAGTCGATGTGCGAGAGTGAAGGCCTAGGCGTAGTCCGCGAGTTTGTGGGACACGGCATTGGTCGCAGCATGCATGAAGATCCGCAACTCCCAAACGTCGGCAATCCAGGTAAGGGGCCGCGATTGAAAGCCGGGATGGTGCTGGCCATCGAGCCAATGATTAATCTTGGCCGGCCCGATGTGAAGGTGCTGGAAGACGGCTGGACCGCAGTTACGGTTGACGGAAGCTACAGCGCGCACTTTGAACATACGGTTGCGATCACGAAGGATGGCCCGCTTATTCTCACTCAGTGAGGGGCACGCTTCTGCCCATGCAGCGGGCGAGCTTCGAGCCGCCGGAAGAAACGTCTAGTGCGCTGCCATCTGCTCTGGATCGAGCTTTGCGTTCTTCGAGGGCAGTCGCATAATCCAGACCAGCGGCGAGAGCAGCAGAATGACGCCGGCGAGAATCGCGAACGCATTTTTATAGGCCAGCATCATCGCCTGGCGCTGCATCTGGCCGTAGATCATTGAGAGGGTAGGGAACCGCGCCGCCGCGAAGGTGCTATGCGTCAGCGCAGCAAACCGCTCGATCTGTGCCGTGACAGCCGCAGAACCTGCATAGAGATTTGAGGCCAGATTCATCTGGTGCACCTGCGCAGAACGCGCGAGATATGTCGTGAGCAGGGCCGTGCCGGCGGAGCCGCCAATATTGCGCGCAAAATTGGAGAGCGACGAGATCTGGTTCATCTTATCGGTCGGAACTCCGACGTAGTTGAGCGTGCTGATCGGGATAAAGATGAACGGCAGCCCGATGACCTGGAGCATTCGCCATATAGTGACGGCGCCGAAGCTGGTGTAAAGATCCAGACGCGTGAGATTGAACAGGCCGATGGCTGTTGCAATGTAACCGAGCATGACCATGAGGCGCGGATCTCCCTTGCCGAGCGTTCTTCCGGCGACGGCCATCATGATCATCATCACGAAGCCGGCGGGGGAGAGCACCATGCCGGCGCGTTCGGCCGTGTAGCCGAGCAGCACTTGAAGATATTGCGGGATCAGCACGGTGGATCCGAACAGTACCATGCCCAGGATTAGCTGCAGGAAGACCGCAGTACCGAAGTTTCGGTTCTTCAGCAGGCGCAGGTCTACAACGGGGTCGGGATGTCGCCACTCCCAGATGGCGAAGAACACGAGTGCGACAACAGCGAGGAATGCGGTGAGTTGAATCTGGCCGGAACCGAACCAATCCTTTTCCTGGCCCTTGTCGAGTGTGAACTCCAGCAGGCCGACCCCAAGAGCGACCGCGCCGAGCCCGATGAAGTCGACGGGAAGCCGGCGCTTCATGCGCTCCTTCATCTCAGGTGGGTCCTCGACCATGCGGTTAGAGAGAAAGAGTGAGAGCAGGCCGAAGGGCAGATTGATGAAGAAGATCCAGTGCCAGTTGTAGTTGTCGGTGAGCCAGCCGCCGAGGGTGGGGCCGATGGCCGGAGCGACGACGACAGCCATCCCGTAGAGCGCGAAGGCCTGGCCGCGCTTTTCGATCGGAAAGGTATCGGCAAGGATGGCTTGTTCACTGGGTGCCAGACCACCACCACCCAGACCCTGTAGTATTCGCGCGAGAATCAGCGCGGGAAGTGTCGGGGCAAGGCCGCAGAGCAAGGAGCACGCGGTAAACATGGTGACGCAGACCATGTAAAAGCGCTTGCGCCCGAACCGGTCCGAGAGCCAGCCGGAGATGGGGAGAATCACCGCGGACGATACCAGGTAGCTGGTAAGGACCCAGGTTGCCTCTTCCTGCGATGCGCCGACCGAGCCGGCGATATGCGGCAGCGCCACGTTGGCGATCGAGGTGTCGAGGACCTCCATGAACGTCGCGAGGGTGACTGTCAACGCAATGAGCCAGGGATTATGTTTTGGCTTCCATGCTGCTTGCATCTGGCTCGGCATATCAGGGTACTGATATAGTATATCAGGGTACTGATATATGACTGCGTATCAGGCGGAGAAGGCAAAGCTCGCGAGGCGATGCACTCTGAGCCTCCGTGAGCTTTTGCTCGGTTATCGCTCTGTGCTCGCCAACGCGCTGCGGGATGAGGGGCTAACCTTGCCGACCCTGCGGCTTTTAAAGGCTGTTCAAGAGCAGGGCAGTGTCAGCGGCGCGAGCATCGCGCGGACGTGCCATGTGACGCCCCAGACGCTTCAGGCAATGTTGACTCGGGCCGAGCGCGAGAGCTGGATCAGGCGTGACATGTCAAAGGCCAATCACCGTATCCTGACCGCCTCGCTGACGAAGAAGGGCGAGGCGGCGCTTGCACGCGGCCTGGCGGTTGCAGCCGAGATCGAAGAAAAGATATGGACCGGGGTCTCGACGAACGCGCTGGATCGATTGAGCCACACCCTCGAGCATGGCATCGCCAACCTGCACGGCGAGATGCACTCTTAGCGCCGCAAGCTAAAGCTTCGGCCTACAGCCGGCAGATCAAGAGCTCGCGTTCATAAACCATTTCGGGCGGGAGATGATCGTGCAGGAGCAGAAACAGCTCCTCATGGCTCATCACTTCGCGACGCCAGGCGGCACGATCGACAGACTGAAGTTTTTCAAACTGCTCCGCGGAGAAGTCGAGCCCCTTCCAATTCATGTCGTCGTAGTACGGGGTCCAGCCGATAGGTGTCTCTTTGCCCTGCGCCCGGCCATGAACGCGATCGACGATCCATTTGAGTACGCGCATGTTCTCGCTGAAGCCGGGCCAGAAGAATTTGCCGTCCTCGTCCTTGCGGAACCAGTTGACATGGAAGACGCGCGGCGTGGAAGAAAGCTCACGCTGCATCTTGAGCCAGTGACGGAAATAGTCGCCCATGTGATAGCCGCAGAAGGGAAGCATGGCCATCGGATCGCGGCGAACGAGGCCGGTCTTGCCGGCCGCGGCGGCGGTGGTCTCTGAACCCATCGTCGCGCCTACATAGACACCACTGGACCAATTGAACGATTGGAAGATGAGCGGAACGGTGTCGGAGCGGCGCCCGCCGAAGAGGAATGCCGCGATGGGCACGCCCTCGGGCGATTCCCACGCTTCGTGATCGAAGACGGGACATTGTGTTGCGGGCGCAGTGAAGCGGCCGTTGGGGTATGCAGCGGTGCGGCCAGTCTTCTTGCCGATCTCGGGTGTCCAACGCTCGCCGCGCCAGTCAATGCATTCGGCCGGCGGCTTCGATGTCATGCCCTCCCACCAAACGCCGCCATCTGAAGTGAGCGCGACATTGGTGAAGATGGTGTTGCGGCTCAATGTCGCCATGGCATTCGGGTTCGTCTTTGCACTGGTGCCGGGAGCGACGCCGAAGAAGCCGGCTTCGGGGTTGATCGCGCGTAGATGTCCGTTGGCATCAGGACGGATCCAGGCGATGTCGTCGCCCACGCACCATATCTTCCAGCCATCGAACCCCTTGGGCGGAATCATCATCGCGAAGTTCGTTTTGCCGCAGGCGCTGGGAAAGGCCGCCGCGACGTAGGTCTTCTCGCCTTCCGGTGATTCGGCGCCGAGGATCAGCATGTGCTCAGCCATCCATCCTTCATCGCGCGCGATGTTTGAGGCGATGCGCAGAGCAAAACATTTCTTGCCGAGCAGAGCGTTGCCGCCGTAGCCGGAGCCATAGCTCCAGATCTCGCGCGTCTCCGGAAAGTGCACGATGTACTTGGTATCGTTCTGCGGCCAGGAGACATCCTGCTCGCCGGGCGCGAGCGGAGCCCCAACGCTGTGCATGCAGGGCACAACGCGCTTGGTGTCCTTATCGATCTCAGCGAACACCGGCGCCCCGACTCGCGCCATGATGCGCATGTTCACGACGGCATAGGCAGAGTCGGTGAGCTGCACGCCGATCTGCGAGGATTTGCCGCCGATCGGTCCCATCGAGAATGGCAGCACATACATCGTGCGTCCGCGCATGGAGCCGCGAAAAAGCTCCTTCAACTTGCGGCGCATCTTAAACGGATCTTCCCAGTTGTTGGTCGGACCCGCGGCATCCTTGCTCAATGAGCAGATGAAGGTGCGGTCTTCCACGCGCGCCACATCATTGGGCGAGCTGCGCGCCAGATAGCAGCCCGGCCAGAGCTTTTCGTTGAGCTTGATGAAGGTGCCTGCCTCCACCAGCTGATTGCACAGGTATTCGTTCTCAGCATCGGAGCCGTCGACCCAGTGAATGGCTGCGGGCTGGCAGAGCTCAGCCATTTTTTCGACCCAGCGGATCAGGTGCTTGTTTGTTGTCAGCACCTTTGTAGAGACCGGCGCGTTCTTTGCAGGTGCGGCTGCGGCCATGCTGTTTTCGCCTCCACCTCCAGTGTCGCTCCAGAGGGCAGGAGCAAGCTATCGCATTCTGCGGGTTCTTGTCGTGCCCGCTCGATTACCGAAGCGTTGCGTATGCTATTTCGGTAGCGCGACTTCCGGTCAGACATCTTCTTTGCCGATGCAGCGACCGAACGGGCCCTTGGAGCATCCTTGCAGAAGGAGGGTTCATGGCTAGCAGCGGATCGCCGGCGGTTCGGCCGCGCGTTGTTGTCATCGGTGTGGGTTTTGGCGGAATCTATGCGGCGAAGCATCTGGGCAAGCTGCCTGTGGATGTCACGGTTGTCGATCGCAGAAATCACCACACCTTCCAGCCGCTTCTGTACCAGGTAGCGCTTGCGGTGCTCTCGCCGGGCGATATTGCGCAGCCCATCCGCACGATTCTCCGCGACAACGACAACACGGAAGTCCTCATGGACGAGGTTGTCGGCTTCGATATCGCGAACCGCCGCGTACATCTCAAGAGTGGCGCGGAATTACTTTACGACTACGTGATTCTTGGCGCGGGATCGACGCACAGCTACTTCGGCCATGATGAGTGGTCGAAGCTGGCGCCAGGATTGAAGTTCATCGAAGACGCCACCGAGATCCGGCGCCGCGTGCTGCTGGCCTTCGAACTGGCGGAGCGGCAGATGGTGGAGACGGGCTCGCACCCTCCGCTGAACTTTGTCATCATCGGCGGCGGCCCTACGGGTGTCGAACTCGCGGGAGCGATCTCCGACATCGCGCGGCTTTACATGACGAAGGATTTTCGTCACATCGATCCATCGACGGCAAATGTTCTGATTCTCGAGGGTTCGCCGCACATTCTCGCGGCGTATCCGGAAGACCTCCAGAAGATGGCGGTGAAGCAGCTGACGAAGCTCAAAGTGCGCGTGCGCACCGGAGCGCACGTCACGGATGTGCAGCCGGGTTACGTTATGGTAGGCGATGAGCGCATTGAGAGTGTGTGCACACTGTGGGCTGCGGGCGTGCAGGCCTCGCCACTGGGCAGGATGCTGGCGGAGTCGATGGGCATGGCCACATGCGTTGACCGGCGTGGCTGTGTGCAGGTGGACGAACGTCTGAATCCGCCGAATCATCCTGAGATCTTCGTCATCGGCGATCTGGCGCATGTGGAGGAGAACGGCAGGCAGGTTCCCGGAGTGGCGCAGCCGGCGATGCAGATGGGAGCCTATGCCGCGAAACGGATCGGTCTGATGGTGACAGATCCTGCAGCAGCGGCACGGCAGAAGCCGTTTCACTACTTCGACAAAGGCGATATGGCGACAATCGGACGGAAAGCTGCCGTCGCGCGCATTGTCTGGCCGTTTCATGCGCATTGGTCGGGCTTCATGGCCTGGGTCACCTGGCTCGTCGTGCACATCTTTTTCCTGATCGGCTTTCGCAATCGCTGGTCTGTATTTCGCCAATGGGCGTATACGTACATTCGTTTGCAGGACGGCGTTCGATTGATCGTCGGGTCGCAGGAGTTGCCAGGATGGAGCGCGCTGGCAGAGACACCTGCGCCGGCGGACGACTCCGTCGCCGCCCGATAATTGTCGGCGCGCGAGACAAGACTGTTTCCTTTGACAAAGCGGCAGAGAGACGCGCCTGCGCTCCAGCAGACAAAAGCTCATCGAGAAGCGCCGGAAGACCTTGGCAGCGCTGACCCTCTCTGTGCGCATCCATTCCTCATGCGGTTAGTCCGCAGAGGAGAGTCGCGTCATGGCCGAAGCAGTCAATGTAAGGAATCGCAAGGTTCGCTATGCAGTCGTTGGGATCGGGTGGATCTCGCAGACCGCGCTCCTTCCCGGCGTGGAGCACACCAAGAACAGCGAGGTCGTCGCCTTCGTCAGCGGACATGAGGAAAAGGCCGCGAAGGTTGGCGAGAAGTATGGCGTGAAAGATCTGTATAGCTACGACGAGTACGACAAGCTGCTGAACTCTGGAACGATCGACGCTGTCTATCTTGCGACGCCGAACTGGGATCATGTCGATCTCGCCGTGCGTACTTTGGATGCCGGCATTCATCTGTTGCTTGAAAAGCCTATGGCGACGAGTGTTGAAGATTGCCAGCGCATCATCGACGCCTCCGCACGGACACATGCGAAGCTGATGATTGCGTACCGGATGCACCATGAGCCCGCGATGCTGAAGGCGTTCGAGACGGCAAGATCAGGAAAGCTCGGTCATCTGCGCTACTTCAACTCATCCTTCTCGCAGCCGGTGAACTACCAGAATCATCGAGCAAAGAATGGCTATTGGGCAGGACCGGTTCCGGACATGGGACCGTATCCGATCAACACGGCTCGCAACCTGTTTGGCGCGGAGCCGCTCGAAGTTTCGGCGATGGGCGTGCGCACCGATCCGGAGCGCTTCCTTGGCTTCGACGATCAGGTTGCGGTGAATTTGCGCTTTCCCGGAGAGCGCATCGCCACCATGTTGTTGAGCTACTCCGGTGCGGACCTGGATGACTATCGCATCGTGGGCACGCTTGGAGATTTGTACTCTTCCCCGGCCTTCAGCATGACCGGAGGGATGAAGCACACCGTCACCGTCGGCGAAGACAAGTCCGAGGAGAGCTTCAAGGCGACGGATCAGTTTGGCGGAGAGCTGCGCTATTTCTCCGACTGCATTCAAAGAAACCGGCACCCGGAAGCCGATGGGGAGGAAGGTCTGCTCGATGTGCGGGTGATTGCAGCGGTAGAGCGCGCCCTTGAAACGGGAACACCGCAGAAGCTGGAGCCGTATGTGCGCAAGCTGCGCCCGACGGAAGACCTTGCACAGGAGCTGCGCGCGGTGGATGAGCCTGAGCTCGTGGGCGTTCATCAGCCGAGCAAGGGTCGTTGATGCGGCTTAGACATTTCGCTCCCATGTAGGCAACGCTTCGGTACCCACGGCCACCTTATCTCGTATTGCGTCTGATTTGAAGCAACGAGGAATACGGTGATGTGGATGCAGGAAGAAAGAACTTCGAGTTGTGACGGCGCCGGCCTCTCCCGGCGCCATTTTCTTTCCAGCTCCGCGGCGGCGATCGCGGCGACCGTGGCAGCGGCCCCTTTGGCGGCAGCTGCGCAGACGGCACAGAACTCTGAGCCCGCGCGGCCCGCGGGCGTGCAGATCATGTCGCCCGACCATCATCTCCCCAATGAAAAGCAGCCTGGCCCCGTCAATGGGCCGCTGGAAGCGGAGAATCCTGATTCGATCTGGCCGCCGCTGACCGATAACGGCAGCGTTCAGACATTCAAGTGGTCTTTCAGTCTGGCAAAAAAGGAGATCGACAGCGGCGGATGGACGCGCCAGGGAACGGTGCGCGACTTTCCCATCTCCAAGCGCATGGCCGGGGTTGAAATGTATCTCACGCCCGGCGGTATCCGCGAGCTTCACTGGCACGTGCAGGCCGAGTGGGCCTTTGTCATTCACGGCAAGGCGCGCATCACAGCGGTCGACCCGACCAATGGCGGCAAGAGCTTTGTCAACGACGTGAGCGCCGGCGATCTGTGGCTCTTTCCCGGAGGCACCCCTCATTCCATTCAAGGGCTGGCGCCCGAGGGCTGCATGTTCCTGCTTGTTTTCAACGACGGCAACTTCAATGAGTTCGACACCTTCCTTCTGAGCGACTATTTCGATCACACGCCGAAGGAGGTGCTCGCGAAAAACTTCAGTGTTCCGCAATCTACCTTCGACAAGGTCCCCAAGGAGAAGCTCTATATCTTTCAGGCCCAGGAGCCTCGTCCGCTGGCTGAGGAGCAGGCACAGGCCGCGCAGGGCACCGGCGGCGAAAACGAGAAGTTTCTATTCCGCGCTTCCACGATGCAGCCCACCAAAGAAACTCGCGGCGGCAACGTGAAGATCGTCGACACCAAACTCTTTCCCGTAACCGACATCGCCGTGGCCATCGTTACGCTGAAGCCCGGCGGCCTGCGTGAGATTCATTGGCACCCGCAGGCCGACGAGTGGCAGTACTACGTCGCCGGCAAAGGCCGCATGACTGTCTTCGACGCGTCGCATAACGCTCGAACGGAGGACTTCCAGGCCGGCGACATCGGCTACGTCGACGTCTCGCGTCCGCACTACATCGAGAACACCGGCGACGAGGATCTGGTTTTTCTCGAGGTCTTCCCCGACCCTCATTATCAGGACATCTCCATGGCGGAATGGCTCGCGCATATCCCAACGCGCCTGGCCGACGAGCACCTGCACACCGGCGAGCAGTTCTTCAGCAACATTCCGGATCAGGAGGCAATCGTTGTTCCGTTATAGGGTCTCTACTCTGCTCCTCGTTCTGGCCGCTGCCGCATGTTTGTTGCCCGGCACTCCTTTATCCGCGCAATCTTCGCTGCCGACCTTCTCGAGCTCCGCACAGAACTCATCCATGAGCTATTTCGCTGTTCCGATCGGGTCCGATTCCGGTGGGGCCGCGCAGGGCACGCCCGCGAAGAAGCCCAAGCCGGCGCTTGGAAATATCGGTACGGGATGGACGTATCTTTACGCCGCGCAGGGAGCGGACGAACGCGAGAGCATCAACGGCTGGTATCTGCGGCCCGCGTTCGATGTCGGCAAAGGCTACAGCGTCTACTTCGACTCGACGAACTACTACGGGACGAACCGCAAAGGTTCGCTGAATGGACATGGCTTCACGTTCGGCGTGTCGCACAATGTTTTTGCGATGCGCCATCTGAAGCCGTCCATCGCCGCGGAGTGTGGCGATGTGCGCACGTCGAACGCGGGCAGCATTGTGAATCAGTTTGTCTTCGGCGCGGCGTTCGGAGTAGCGATTCCAATCAACAAGCACGTCAGCCTTGCGCTGACCCCTGCCGAGTACGTCTTCCTTTATCCGATGAGCGAGCCAAGAAATGACTACAACGCGAAGGTCGGATTGAGCTTCCCGTTCGGCCATCGCTGAGGATTCAAAACGCCGCGATCTCAGTAAGGATTCTTTTCTTTCTTCTGTCCGCCGGGAAGGTGGAAGCGGAAGACAAGACCGCTGCTTACCTGCACCAGCGTAGAAGCGCCAATCGGTTTCGGTCCGCCATAGATGTAGCTATTGATGGTCGTCACCGACCCGTAGCCGAGTTCTACGACGCGGAAGTCGACATGCCGGCCCAACGGATAGTCGATGCCGGCGAAGACGCCGAAAAGGCCCCTGGTGGCGTGCACCAGGGATTCATCGGACTTACTCCTTCCCGCGCCCGCGGCGAGCTGGACATAAGGACGGATGCCGCGGCCTATCGACGGCGCCTCGACTCTTGCGGCGAGGGAAAAGACGTTGAGACTCGCGTTTCCGCTGTGAACGATCGTGTCGCGCACGTCGGCCCCGAATTTCAAACCGGGACCGCGGGGAAAGTCATAGTAGCCGCCGAAATCGAGGCCGCCGAAGTTCCGCGAGGTCGAATTCTGCCCGAGAAAGGCAAATGGTCCGCTGTCCGGCGTCGAATTGCTGATCCTGTTGAAGACCGGATTCACATAAACGCCAACCTGCGCTCTGGCACTCGCCGCCACAGCAGCCAGCACCGCAGCTGCAAGAACGTACCGCAATCTCATCAAAGAATCCTTACCCCAGGGTTGACTTGTCCGCAGATCTTCACTGCGGCGCAAAGAACTAGGCTGTGACCGTCTCGCGAACATTGACCGGCGTCAGCCAGTTGTATACATCCGCAGCCGCTCCATTCACGATATCGAAGAATGCCTTGTGCAACGCGCTTGTAATTGGTCCCATGCTTCCATCCCCGACGAGGATGCGATCCACGCTGCGCAGGTGCGTAACCTCTGCGGCTGTGCCGGTGAAGAAGGCCTCGTCGCAGATGTACAGCAGCTCGCGTGGCAGCGCCTGTTCGACGACCGGAATCCCCATCTGGCGGGCGAGCACAAGAATCGAATCGCGCGTAATGCCGTTCAGCACGGAGTTGGCAAGCGGCGAAGTGTAGATCGTCCCGCCGCGCACGATGAACAAATTCTCGCCGGAGCCTTCGCTGAGATAGCCGTTCGTGTCAAGCGCAATGCCTTCGACATAGCCGTTCACATCGGCTTCCATGCGGATCAGCTGCGAGTTCATGTAGTTCGCGCCCGCCTTCGCCAGCGACGGCATCGTGTTGGGCGCGAGGCGGTTCCAGCTCGAGATGCAGACATCCGCGCCGCCGTGACCGGCCACATATTTGCCCCACGGGAAGTTGGCGATGTAGACCTCAACCGGCGACTTCAGCGGGTTCACGCCGATCTCTCCATAGCCGCGGAACGCGATCGGACGGATGTAGCAGGGTGTGACGCCGTTGGCCTCGATCAACTCGACGACCGCCTCGTTCAACTGCTCCAGCGTGTAGGGCAGCGGCATGCGGTAGATCTTGGCGGAGTGGATAAGCCGCTGCATATGCTCGCTGAGCCGGAAGACGCCTGCCCCATTTTCTTGCGCGTAGCAGCGAATACCTTCGAACACCGACGAGCCATAGTGAATCACATGGCTCATCACATGGATCTGCGCCTTCTCCCACGGAATCAGTTCGCCGTTATGCCAGATGTTGGCGGTTGTTTCGAGCGGCATTCGCGTCTCCTTGTGTGAAGAATCATTATACGTGGACAGGTATTTTCCCCGGCAATATGGCTTGGCGATGCCGAGCATCCTCTGGCTGTGGTGCGGCCGTGCAACAATCTGAAACGACCCCGATGTTCGCTTCCCACCCCATAGCGCTCACCCGCATCGAGAGCTCCGCACTCGCGCGATTCTCTCTGCTCGCGCTCAGCTCGATCTTCTTTCTGGTCGATCCCTTTGCGGCGCTGCCCACGTTTCTGGCCGTCACCGAAGGCCAGGATTCGCGACGCCGGATGCGGACCGCACGTAAAGCATCGCTGACCGCGTGGGTTGTGCTCTCGTTGTTCGCGTTCATTGGCCAGTACATCTTCAAGCTTTTCGGTATATCGTTGCCGGCGTTTGAGATTGCCGGCGGCGTGATTTTGCTGCTGATTGGGTTGGACATGCTGGAAGCCAAGCGCTCGCCGACGCAGGAGACGCGCAAGGACGCACAGGCCGCGGCCGCCAAGGACGACGCCGGCATCGTGCCGATGGGTATTCCCATGCTCGCCGGACCGGGAGCGATCACGACCGTAATGGTGCTGGTCGGTCAGGTGCAGTCGAGGTGGGAGATGATCGCGATCCTCGGCGCGATTGCGATCACGGCAATTGTCTGCTTTCTGGTGCTGGGGAGCGCGGACCGCGTCGCGCGGGTGCTCGGTCAAACCGGCATTCGCATCCTCGTCCGCGTAATGGGTCTGCTGCTCGTTGCGCTGGCCGTGCAGTATTTTGTCAACGGCTTTGTGGATCTGGGCGTGATCGCGAAGCCGTAGCCGTCAGCGGATGAGGAAGGCGGAGCCAGCTATGCCGACGCCTGCCAGCGCCAGAACTACCCCCGCAACGACGTACCTGTGCCGCCGCGTCAGCAGAGTGATGGAAGCCAAAATGACTGCGATTTGCAGTAGCGCCTCGCCCAGGTCGAATCGCGACGCCTGACGCTCGGCGACTTCTACGTCGGACTCCAGATTGCGCGCCTCCCCAGCGCTCTGGCTGACCTCGACCTGCCACTTCGACATCTGCGCTTTATAGGTCGCGAGCTTGGCCTCGACGGCCGCGCTGTTGCTTGACGGTTGCAGGGAAAGAAGGTCGGACGCGATCTGTGTCTGCTGCAGGCGCAGTTTGCGTGACTGGTACTCGTTCCACTGATCGGCCGCGCGTGTCTCCGCCAGCATCGTCTTACTGTGCGCACGATGGCCAAGCACCGTAATCATTGCCAGGAGCACGGCGAGCACCGCGATGATCAGCGACACGTGCGTGAGTCCCTTTTCGGAGCCCTCTTGCAACTGCTCGGAGAACTCGTGAATCTCTGAGGCTTCCATGCCCGGCTCCAATCCGCGAAAACTCTCAGATTTTAGTGGGGAAATGCATTCCAATGAAGCTTTTTGAGAGGCGATTTCCGCAGGCTTCCACAGTTCCACAGGTCCGCTGCTTGCGTCTTCCAGGTTGGCTTGGTAAAGTCAATTCTGTCGTTGGCGACGAGCAACAGGCCAACGGCTGGTGTCTGCAAAGAATTTGCATCCGGATGAGGTCTGGGCTAATCTAGGTAGATAACGGCTTCGCGCCAGGGTCCTTCGGGATTTTGATTGGCCGGACGAAGCGCAGTCCAAGCGTTTGACCGCGGTAGAGAAGGCCTTCGGGCCGCCGCACAAACCCAAGCCACTGCAAATCACTTATTTTCAGGAGCTTAGAGCTCCGCGATCGTAATGCGATCGTTCCGTTGTTTTGAAAATCTGGCGCTGTCGGGCATCTGGACTGCTGATCTTCGCAAAGGATCGGTTTCGCGGAACTCTCATGAGTCTCCTCATAACTCTGAAGATGCCTGAATAATTGCCGTGTTGACACGGCTTGCGAACTTCGATAACCTTGAAAAGTTCGCGCAAAACACTGTCGCGAGGCCGGTGAGCCGATAGGCAACTGAAAATCGGAAGCTCCCGGAAGCCTCATTCAGTACATACAGCGCCATCAAGTTCGAGGACACAAAGCTGAGGCTTTGCCTTAGCGTTGGTCCTTGATCCAAAACTGCCCGCCCAGTGCGTGTTGCAGTCAGGATCTTTGACAACATAGTTGAACGTGCCAGTCGTGAGATGACGCGAACTTTGGTTGAGTCATTCTCACTATTTTTACCCTCCGGTCCTTTTCGAGCGACCGGGGGACGCCCGGCCAGTCGGACCTCCGTCCTGACTGTGTCGAGCAACCAAGATTAAACGAGAGTTTGATCCTGGCTCAGAATCAACGCTGGCGGCGTGCCTAACACATGCAAGTCGCACGAGAAAGTGGAGCAATCCATGAGTACAGTGGCGCACGGGTGAGTAACACGTGACTAACCTACCCTCGAGTGGGGAATAACTTCGGGAAACCGAGGCTAATACCGCATAACACTTACGAGTCAAAGCAGCAATGCGCTTGAGGAGGGGGTCGCGGCAGATTAGCTAGTTGGTGAGGTAATGGCTCACCAAGGCGATGATCTGTATCCGGCCTGAGAGGGCGCACGGACACACTGGAACTGAAACACGGTCCAGACTCCTACGGGAGGCAGCAGTGGGGAAT
>DATJSM010000011.1:0-230148 GCA_035504135.1 Candidatus Aquilonibacter sp.
GCATCCAATCCGTTGGGCGGGGTGTGGGTAGGGAGTTGGTTGACGGCACCGACGGCGATGCCGCTTAAGGATGGGGTAGGGGACCGCACGTTTCGTTCGGTGGCGCACTTGAGTCTTGGGGGAACGGCGTTGCGTGTGGAACTGACCAACCAGTTTGGGACGACGCCGTTGCAGATCGGGTCGGCGCACGTAGGTCTATCGGCGGGAGCGGGCAAAGTGCAGGCGGACACAGACCACGCGCTGACATTCAATCACCAGGCGACAGTGTCGATTCCAGCAGGCAGCTATGTGCTGAGCGATCCTGTTCCGCTGCCGGTGAGCGATTTTGCAGACCTGGCCATCAGCGTTTATCTGCCACAGCAGACGGTGACGGAGCCGACTTGTCACGAGTATGCATTGTCGACGACGTATATGGAACCCGGGGATGCCACCACTCAGACCGAGCTTACCGATGCGAAGACGATGACCTCGACATGCTTTCTTCAGAGCGTGATCGTGCAGAGCACGGACAAGAAGGCGGCTGCAGTAGTGGCTCTGGGCGATTCGATCACGGATGGAGCGCACTCCAGCCTTGATACCAACCACCGTTATCCGGATGACCTTGCGGTGCGTCTTCACGCCGACAAGAAGACCGCACACTTGGCGGTGCTGAACGCAGGCATCGCGGGCGGCCGTGTGCTGTACGAAGGCCACGGGCCGAGCGCACTAGAGCGCTTCGACCGCGACGTGCTGGCGCAGCCAGGGGTGCGCTACGTAATTTACTTAGAGGGCATCAACGATATCGGTCAGGTGACTCGAGCGGCGTCGCCGGAGAGGGACCTCACTGCTGAAGATTTGATTTTCGCCGCCACCCAGTTGGTGGAACGGGCCCACCTGCACGGCGTGAAGGTGATTGGAGCCACGCTCACGCCTTTCGGACCGAAGATCATGCCCAACCGGCCAGGCTGGTCGCGCATCCGCCCGCTCATCGAGCAATATAACGAGTGGGTACGCACCTCCAACACCTTCGATGCCGTGGCCGACTTCAATAAAGCCACCGCAGACCCTCAAAATCCACAAACACTCCTTCCCGCTTTCGACTCCGGAGATCACGGCCATCCCACCGACGCCGGGTACAAAGCCATGGCAGATTCAATTGATCTATCGATATTCAGATAGACCGGAATGGGAGCATTGCGATATGGAAGAGCAACAGACAAGGCCGTACAACCGTCTGTGGAGTGGAAGTGGACCAGCATACCGCATCCGCAAAAGGAGCACTGCATGGAGAGTCATGCTGGCTACCGCCCTAACGCTGCCGCCGTCGGCGCTGCGGAGTATGGGGCAGCCGATGACTCGCATTCCTTCACCGCAGTCGCCTTCGCAGTCCATAAGGCTATGGGACAGCGCAGCGCCGGGGGCCGAAGGAGAGACGGTTGCTGATATCCCGCGTATCGACGTTTACCTGCCCGAAAAGAATCCCACTCACACGGGCGTGCTGGTATGCCCCGGTGGGGGTTATCACTATCTTGCTATGAGTAACGAGGGTTGGCCGATCGCCGTGTGGCTGAACACACATGGCATAGCCGCCTTTGTGCTCCACTATCGCGTAAAGCCGTACGGATACCCATTTCCGCTCCTCGACGGGGAACGCGCAATGCGATTGCTTCGCAGCCGGTTCGTGTCGCGCGGAACTGCCGCCGCATCATCCTGCAAAACTTCTACGGAACGCTCATCGTCGATACCATCGGCATCGGCCTCGCCGCCGCCGGATTTCTGAATCCCTTGCTGGCCACGTTCATCCACGTCGCCTCAGAACTCACCTTCATCCTGAACTCAACCCGCCTGCTGCCGCCCAGGCAGAAGAACAAGATCGAGCCCACCGTCGTGGCGAACGCAGTTTAGGTCCTGACAAGTCGGCTAGCGTGGAGTGATCCGGATCGCTTCCGGGTGACGGGCTACCCAATGCACTCATTTGAACGTGGCTTGGGTCCGTTTGGAGCCATTAATCTCTATAAACGCGCTTCTCGTCAATTGGTATCTCGATGAGTGCATAATCGCCAATGTGCCCGAAGACCCCAAAACCAACGGCGAAACCGGCACATTAGTGCAGTAAGCAGTCTCGTTAAGGGCACGGCTTCAGCCGTGCCGCAACGCGACCACCCAAACACTTAAGGCTCGGGCTTCAGCCCGAGCCTTAGCCCAGCCCCTCACTTCTCCGGCGGCCCGACCTTGGTGATCTTACCCACGGGTACCGGACCTGCACCATCGACCAGACAAACCTTATAGGACCGAATCTCTTGTTGTGCCTCCGGGGTGAGGTTGGCGTTCGCAAAGATGGCTCCAGTACCGGGAGTAGAACCGAGGTAAAACCGTGACCAAAGGCCGGTCATCTGGTATTCGCCTTTGCTCGACAAATTGGAAACGACGCCAGAAAACTCCCAAAGATCCGGCTCGGCCAGCTTCTTAGCGGACATGCTATCGAGGCCGAGTTCTCGTCCCTGCACGTTCACAAAGGAAGGCCGCGTCTCGGGTGAAGCATCCGGCACCGGCCCATCGAAGGACATGCGGAAGGTAAAACGGATCTTCGACCCGACATGGACCTCGGGACACTCTCCGCGATGCAGGTCGATCACTTGAGGTGTTGAACTCTGTGATTGCGGCTGGCCCGACTGTGCAAGCAATGGACCGACCAGGGTAAAGAAGAGGACCGTTACAGCAAAACGAACTGCCTTCATGCGAAGCTCCTTTGTTGTGCCACCTAGGTGGCGCCGCGGTTGACACACGGAGCGCGGTCGCATAAAGTCGATTCACCATACTGTCGCGCTTCGCGTGATAGGTACAGCCGATGGTGTTAGCGCACCGTCGGCTGTTGTGCTTAAGACGTCAATCTGGTTTGAACTGATCACCGTGACAACGTCCTCTTCAACTCCTTCAACAGCTTTTCAGCCTCTTCGAGCTTCGCCAACACCTGGGGATCACCCCTTAAATCGGCGAGAGCCGTCCATGAATAGTGTTTGATCGACTCTGACAATCCTTCGATGTCGCCCAGCAAGCCGTCGGCCTTTTTCGTGCTAGCAGGAGATATTTTCTGCATTGCACTCTCAACTGTCCCGTGCTCGCTTAGAAACTCTTCCTTCGCTACTGGGTCCTTGAGGATACTCCGAAGCTTTCTTACATCTTTAGAATTGGTAATTTGCTTCTCGTTCACCTTCTTTACAACAACATCAAGAACTGAGGGCGTAAGGAGAGCTTTGTTGACGCTCCTAATTTCACGCGCCCAGGTTATAGATGCCCCTGGCTCAGCGAGGTTCGTGAACTTGCTAGAGAACTGGTAGACGTCAACGAGCTTGTCCAATTCGCGTACTGTGATGCCGAGAATGTTTGCCGCGCTCGCGCGGCCAACAAGATCAACCAAGCTATAGGCCACCATCTCCTTCTCTTTGGTTTCCCACTCTCTTCTCTGTCTGTGAATGTAGATCCAGACTCTAAGTCGCTCATCGTCAGTCAAGGTGCGGTCTGTTATCTCGACAGGGAGAGCCCTGTACTGATCCTTGTGGTGAACTTCTACGAGGGTCTGCGAATTTGTCCAACGACGGTCACCATCAATGATCCGGAACTTGCCGGGACGATCCGGATGCGGCTCGACGAGAAGCGGCTCAAAAATTCCCTCGTTCGCCTCAATCTGACGCTGTAGCTCCAAATCATCTTTGGGCCCTTGGCGTGGCTGCTTGTCATTGGGCAGGACCTCGTACAAATCCACCGTTGCACGATAAGTGCGCAGCAAGGTCCGACCTAGGCGTCTTTCGTGAAAGCTAATTTCCGATTCCACGTAACTCTCCTGGCGATCCCGCCACCTGCGCCGGCAACGGAGCCTTGCGAGGCGAGGTAGCCGTCGGCACAGCCTCGATTATGGACGAGACGTCGGTGTCAAGCTCTCGGAGCAACGACTTTGCCTTTTGCGCCAAAATGCCTCTTTTCTTCCAGACCGAATCGTGAGCCTTTTTCTCATCCACGTCCAGTTCAAGTATCTGGTCCGCGATAACCACCGCTTGAGCGAACCGTTGACGATAGGTTTCGGAAGTCATTAAGTCGTAGAGCCGCTCCTTCTTGGAACCACGCTCCTGAATACTCAGGCCTTGAACATGCATAGCAATCATCGCTTTCCGCAAGATCTCAACTACGTAGATCACGCGTGCTGGGCTGACGACAATAACGCCGCCGACGATGCACATTTCACGCTGATTGCGTGGGAAAACGGTGCTCGATAAAATTGCGTGCTCAGCCTGACAATCAATCTGATCTTGACGCAGTTTGGTGGCGTATCCGTCTTGCCAACTTTGACGATGTTTGGAGTCAAGAGCGATTGAACCGCAGGACTTGCCATTGTGTATTACCTCCTGAATGATGTCTGGGCCATTTACTCCTTTGGGGACGCGGCGGATACGATCAGAGCAGAAGTTAGAGCGTAGCTCTTCGAAGAGGTCGACCTCACCCCCATCGCCAAGCTCGTTCGCCGTTTTCTTCTGAAGCTGATGCTCCATGAGTTTGAGCCTCTTCTGATATCCCTCACGCTCGCGGTTGAATTCGCTGTCCTTCTTCAGCAGCGCCAGGTCACGCTCTCTCTCTAACGCGCGCCGATCTTTCTCTAGCTGTTGCCGCGCCTCAGCTTCATACTGTTTCCGCGCGGAGGCCTCACGCTCCTCTGCCGCCTTAAGTTTCCCCTGTAGCGCCTGTCTCTCCGCGATGAGGTCGGCGGAGTCGGCCCTAGCCTGTCGCAGAACATCCGCCTTTGCTTTTTCGACCTGAAGTTGAAGCCCGCGCTCCTGTTCCCGTTGCCAATCGCGCTTGGCACTCTCGAATTTCGCCTGCTCCTGAACACGGATCGAAGACTCGATCTCAACGAGCCTCGCGTGCGAAATTGGAGCGCCACAATATGGACAAGTCTCTGAAACTGCCATGAACACCTCGCCGAAACTGAATTTGGAGAAGCGCGGCCCAACAACAAGGTCCTATCAGGAATTACTTTTGTCCTTTTTTATCCTAATCGCGCTGCGATGTCAAGGGCGGCCGATTTTACCGACACAGCAGACGGGGATAGCCACTCGCTCAGGGCTTGATCCATGCGAAACGACAGAATTGCCTTCCCAATGCCCGGACCCCCGTCTAACCTCCGCGGAGCCCAAGATGATCCGCGCGGCTCTCGTGATCGCCACTGCAGCCGCGCTCATCCCGGTCGCCGCGCGGGCGCAGGACCCCTGCAGTCTCCTCACGCCTGACCAGATCAAAGCCGTCATCAACTCGCCGGTCGAGCCCGGTCAGCCGGGTGTGGCCAAGGGGTCCGACGAATGCACCTGGGGCGACGCCAACGGCGACGACCGCGTCTACATCGCCCTCCGCCCCGCACCGCTCAGAACCAGCCCCGCTAGCCGAGCGGTCACGCCCGCCTGCTTCGTTAGGTTCCGGGATAATCGCCGCAGCAGCGCACTTCTCCAGCGCGATCGCAAAATGGCCGGTTTCTTGGATTTCCCGGATCAGAGAATTGCTGGACTTCCAAAGCCGACAGGAGATAAGGAACTCTCTCCCCGACACGACAAATCCCTCAAAGAGCCGCGGATCGTGCCTATTTCAACAGAATCGAGGAGGTCCCATCATTGCCTCGGAGATGTCTGGCGGAGAGTGGGGGATTCGAACCCCCGATAGAACTTTTGATCCTATAACGGTTTAGCAAACCGCCGCCTTCAGCCACTCGGCCAACTCTCCTGCGGGGTAGGCCTTGATTATAGCAAGCCGCCCGCTGGGGTCGGTCCGCTCATCCCAGCCTGCGGAGATATTGCCCGTCAGCTCGCCGGTGTCTCATTGGAGCGATCTTTCCGGCCCCTCGATGACAAGAGATAGAACCCAAGCGCTGCCGCCCCGCCGACCACCGCCAGCAGTCCGAGAGCCGACGAACCATGCTTCGGCTCCGTATGGCCCTCCTCGATATATCCACGTTTCGATCGCCGCCCATCGGCTCGCAGGCTCATCTGCAAAACCTCGGCAAGATGCATGGCATGGCGCGGAGTTCCGTGCGAGATCTGCTGCCTGCAACTGAATCCATCCGCCACAATCACAGTCTCGCGGTCAGCCGACCGCACCTTCGGAAAGAGCACACGATCGCCGATCTTCATCGAGATATCGTAGTGCTCAGTTTCATAGCCAAACGATCCCGCCAATCCGCAGCACCCCGAATCCAGCACTTCCGGCTCGAGTCCCGCCTCGCGCAGCAGGTGCTCTTCGGGAGACATGTTCCACAGCGCCTTGTGATGACAATGCCCATGCACCACAGCCTTGCGTCCATTCAGTCGCGGATTGCGCTGCGCCGGTTTATAGCCGACCTTTTCCAGAAAATCCGGAAAAGGAAGAACCTGTTCATGCAGCTGCTTCGCTGCTGGGTCTTTCGGAAACAGGTTCACCAGCTCATCTTTGAATACCGATGCGCAGCTTGGCTCGAGACACACGATCGGAATCCCGCTCTTAATCTCTTCCGCAAGTGACCCCAGTATCGTTCGCAAATACTCTTTCGCATAGTCAAGCATTCCGAAGTCATACAGCGGCCGTCCGCAGCAAAGATGTTGTTCAGGAACTCTTACGCGAAATCCTGCATCTTCCAATACCTCGACCGCCGCCTTTGATGTGTGCGGAAACAAATAGTTGTTGAAGGTATCCGCCCAAAGGATCACCTCTCCGCGAATATTTGTGGGGTTACTGCTGGATCCATTTCGTTTCGCGAACCACTGTTTGAATGTCTCCGGAGGAAGTGGCGGCAAAGCGCGATGGGGTGTAATGCCGCCGAGCTTGCGCGCGATCGCTGCAAACCCCGGAGTCTGTGTCGCAAGGTTCGCCAGCGCCGGGGTATGCGACGCAATCTGGGCCCATTTGTCGATAAGTCCCATGCTGTACGCCGCCGCGGGCCGCGTCTGGCCCTCGTAGTAGTGCGCCAGGAACTCCGCCTTGTAGGTCGCAACGTCGACGCTGACAGGACAATCGCCCTTGCATCCTTTGCACGCCAGGCAAAGATCCAGAGCCTCTTTGATGTGGGGGTCGCGCCATCCATCGTCAATCACGTCTCCGCGCAGCATTTCAAACAGCATGCGTGCGCGTCCCCGCGTGGAGTGCTGTTCTTCGCGCGTTACCTGAAAGCTCGGACACATCGTTGCGCCGTCCAGCTTGCGGCATTTACCGACGCCAAAGCAGCGCTCCGTCGCCGCCGCCAGGCTGCCTCCGTCCTCCGGAAACTGAAAGATGGTCAGCACCGGTTTCGGCTTGTAATCCGGCCCCGTCCGCAAATTCGAGTCGAGCGGATAGGGGTCCACCATCTTGCCGGGATTCATCTTCCACGCCGGATCCCAGATGGCCTTGAATTCGCGAAATGCGTTGATCAGCCGGTCGCCAAACATGATCGGCAACAGCTCCGTGCGCGACTGGCCGTCCCCATGCTCCCCGGACAGCGACCCTCCATAACCGGTGACGATATGCGCGGCCTCCGTAACAAAACGGCGATACTTCGCCACTCCCTCGGTAGACTTCAAATCGAAATCCATGCGCGCATGAATACATCCCTGCCCGAAGTGACCGTAGATCACGGAGTAGTAGTTGTATCGCTTGCACAGTGCATCGAAGTCGCGCAGATAGGCCCCGAGTTTATCCGGCGGAACAGCCGCATCCTCCCATCCCGGCCACGTCTCGGGAAGCTCTCCCGGCACGCGGCTCGCGCCGAGCCCGCGCTCACGCACATCCATCGCATTATGTTGATCGGCTTTATCGATCAGCAGATTTAAGCCGAGATGATCGCGATCGTCCGCTTCCACCCAGCGCTTTGCCTTCTTGCCAAGAGCAACAGCCTTCTCTTCGCTGTCCGCCCCAAATTCGACGAGCAGCCATGCTCCTCCTTTCGGAAACAATCTCAGTCCCGGCAGTGACTTCCCCTTGAGTTCTTCGTTCTGAATGATGCGCTGCTCGAAGCCCTCGATCGCAATCGGGTTCAGGTCGGAAAGCTCTGGAGCATGATCGCCCGCCGTCGCGGTATCTCGATACGCAATAAGGAGCAGCACGCGATGCTCTGGACTATGTATCAGCTTGGTCTTTGCTCGCAGCACCAGCACGCACGTGCTTTCTGTGCCAACCAGCGCCCGCGCGACGTTGAAATCCTTCTCCGGCAGAAGGTAGTCAAGGTTGTATCCTGAAACGCGCCGGGGAATCTTCGGAAAGCGCTTTCGTACCTCGTCGCCATAGGTGTCGCGCAGCGACTGCAGTCTTCGATAGATCTCGGCGACCCGGCCGCCTTCTCTCTCAATTCTCTTCAGGTCGCGCTCGCTCGTGGCGCCGACACTCAATCGCAGGCCGTCGTAAGTCAAAATCTCCAGCTCTTCAATGTTCTCCGATGTCTTGCCTCCCAGCACGGAGTGCGCCCCGCACGAGTTGTTGCCGATCATTCCGCCAATCGTGCAATACGCGTGCGTGGCCGGATCGGGAGCAAAGGTCAAGCCGTGTTTCTCTGCAGCCGAACGCAACTGATCGTTGATCAAGCCCGGCTCAACCCAGGCATAGCGCTGCTTCGCATTCAGCTCGATCAGGCGGTTGAGATACTTTGAGAAATCAATCACGACCGCCACATTGCACGTCTGTCCTGCCAGACTCGTGCCCGCGCCCCGCCCAAAGATCGGAACACCATATTCGCGGCAGACAGCGACGGTCTCAACGACGTCGTCGATCGAGCGAGGAATAACGGCTCCAATCGGAACCTGGCGGTAATGCGAAAGATCGGACGCATAGATTGCACGCGAGCCCGCGTCAAAGCGAACCTCGGCCTCCGTGCGCTTGCGCAGCTGCTCGTCCAGCTCCGAGGAAAGGCTGCGTGAAACCTCCATTGCGATCGGCGCCATGATTTCTCCGTGATGTTGTGGCAAAGCTTGGAGTGCGGATTAGACCGCCGAAGGATACGTCTCCGGGACCTCTTCGTTCTGATGCCAGGAAACACTTGCGTCGAGCGGAATCAGTGCCCGCGAGCGATCGATATGAATCACGGCATCGAACTGTTCCGGCAGGCGCGCATGGAAATAATGGCTGACGCGTTCCGTCTCTGGCCTGTAGATCACGCCGATCGCCCGCTCCAGCATCGGCTTCGAAAGCGCCGCGCGAACGGCGTCGTCGCGCAATAACAGCAGAAAATCTCCCAGACCCGTCTCGTGAAACAGCGCTTCAAAGCTGTTCGGCACCGCGCGGCGAACAATCTTGCGTTGCGCAGGCTCGTCCCAGTTTGACGCGGCGGTCACCTCGCCCGAATAGGTCGTAAAGCCCACCGAGAATACGGCGTCGCGAAAACGTTCTCGCACCAGTTGGCCGAGGTTCAGTTCGCCCTGTTCGTCCATCTGCGTCGCGCGCGCATCGCCCAGGTGCGAGTTATGCGCCCACACGACGACCTTCGATTCCGGCCCAAGATCGGCCATCACACGATCGAGCGTCTCTGCCATGTGACGGTCGCGCAGGTTCCACGAGCTCACGCGTCCACCGAACATCGTCCGATAGTACTGCTCTGCATCGCGCACCAGATAAGCATTCTCTTTTGCCGAAAATTGCGTGTCCAGCGCAGAGCCGCTCGGCCGGTCTATCGTCCTCTGCCGATTCATCTCCATCAGCTGATCGACGACGGCCCGCTCGCAACTCTCCGCCAAGCCAAATCCCGCGGCGTATCCGTAAGCCTGCGAGTCCTCTCCGAACTGGTCGAAGCAGCTATACCTGTACCGCGCTCGCTGCGCCGCTTCCGGATCGTGCTCGTCCAGGTATCGAAGCACCTGCTGCGCGGATTTGTACAGACTGTAGAGATCAAGGCCAACAAATCCGACAGCGGAGTTCCGGCGGCGATTGAAATCGCGCAACCACTCCACGAACGCCAGCACATCCATATTCCGCCACATCCATCCCGGAAACCGGCGGAAGCCGGCCAGCGCATCGTTCGCGTTCTCGTCGGCGTCCGGACCGTTATGTCCGGTCACATAACGATGAATGCGAAAGGCGTCGGGCCAGTCACCTTCAATCGCCACAGCGCCGAACTGCTTCTCCTCGATCAGTCGTTGCGTAATCCGCGCGCGTTCTCGATAAAAGTCATGGGTGCCGTGCGAGGCTTCGCCGATCAGGACGACGCGTGCGCTGCCGATGCTCGCAAGCAGAGCGTCATACTCCTCCTGCGCCACGAACGGCAGAGGCTGAGCGGAACGGGCTATCTCAGATAAGGCTGGGGTGTGATTGAACGGCGGTCGTCCCATGTTGAGTGGGATGACGATGCACCGTCGTTATGTTGTCGCACGCTCGCAGCTCTTATGCAGTTGCGAGGACGCAGTTACGCCCGGCGGCCTTCGCCTGGTACAGCGCCATGTCCGCGCGCTCGATCATCGTGTGCACATTGTCGTCCACGCCGCGATATGTAGCGATGCCCACGCTTGCCGTGACGCTGATCATCTGCACGCGCTCTCCGTTCCGGATACCCGTTCCGGGCAGCAGAATTCGCTCAATGTTGCGTCGCACGCGATGCGCAACCAGCAGCGCAGCATCCGCGGCGGCGCCCGGCAGAAGGACGGCAAACTCCTCGCCGCCCCATCGTCCCAGCACGTCGATGCCGCGCACGGAATCCTGCATCTTCTCAACCACCGCACACAGCGCCAGATCGCCTGCCTGATGTCCAAAGCAGTCGTTGATCTGCTTAAAGTGATCCAGATCCACCATCAGCACAGAGAATGGAGTTCCCGTGCGCTGTCCGCGCGTCAGCTCCTTTTCCGCCCACATCAGAAACACTCGCCGGTTGTAAATTCGCGTCAGCGGGTCGGTGCTTGCCATCTGCTCCAGGCCCGTCGTCAGCATGGAGGTCGTCATCCAGAAGAAGCCGAATGCGATGCCCATGGCCACCGCAACGTATAGCCCGAATGTGATCGTCTCCTCGCGGTAGAAGGCGGTGGGATGGCTCAGCAGCCCGAAGCACACGGCCAAGGACCGCAGGATGTTGTAGACCATGAAAACCATCAGCAGCGACGCCGTAAACTGCGCGGCCGTACGAATCGCGCGTCGCGCAAATCTCATCAGGGTGAACGCGGTATGGCCGCATACGATGGCGATCAGCAGTCCGGCAATGACGATTCGCGAACCCGAGGGGCTAAATCCCGACGGAGTGTACATCAATGTCAGGTCAACGGCGGCCTGGAACACCAGCAGCGCGACGCCGAACGTCGGGAATAACGATGACCGCTCCGACAGCTCCAGCACCGCCACATAGAGCAGCACAAAGGAGCCCAGCACCAGCACATCGGCCAGCGGGACAGTTGCCAACCGGGGAAGATGGCCGTAGCTGCCCAGCAGCAGAGCTCCTATCGCGCCTGCTGCAAACGAGCCTCCCAGCCATCCCAGCCCTCGCAGCAACGGGTTGCTCAGCCGAACGATAAGGAAGCCCACGCTGCCGCAGGCTAGGACGACCGCACCGAGAAAGAGAATGACTTGAATGGCCATGGCGTTTTCGTGAAGCCACAATCAAGGACGGCCTTTTGGGCTGTACTTGCTCTGAAGGGCCCCGAAATTCCGTCATTGATCTAGTTTGGTTATCGGCAATTCGAACAAAAAAAGCCACGACACAAAAGTGGTACAGGCAACCAGAAGGTGCGAGGAGCACCCCTCCTTACCCATTCATAGGCTAGGCCTCTTAGCCCTTCAGCCGCAATCACTTACGCCCCGCGAATCAGACCTTCGTTATTGCTTCAAGGCACCGCCGATTCGGTTACTTTCGTAGCTACGCCAAGGCTTCAACCGAAGGCCCAAAGCACGACTTCGAAGCGCAGCCATCTCCATTCGCTCGATTGCACGAAACCAAATTTCCTTCGCAGGTGATGGTTCTAAGGTATCATCCAGAACACTTGACAATCGTACGTGTCTATGCTGCGTAGCTGAGGTCGCACATGATGAACGCGAGCCGACGGAATTTCTTTCGGGACATGCTATTCACCGGGGCGCTGGGAGGCTTTTTCGCCGCGCGTCCCTCCACCGCCGAAGCGCTGCTCAGTGCTCTCCAGGCCGGCGACGACGCTCCGCCTCCCGGCGAACACGACTCCAAAAACTTCTGGACAAGTTTCGTTCCCGCCGCGCAGCAGCCGGCGAGTGGGGTCCACGGCCGCGGTCTGTTCAGCTCGCATAAAGCCACGACTGGTGCGGCTGACGTCAACCGGCAGCTCGATTGGCTGCAATACGACCCTCAAAAAGGTCTCCGCTACGCCTCTGCGATCGACCCCAGTGAGCTGCTCGAGTATCCGGCTGAAACCGACATCACCGCAAGCGTCAACGTCGGTGGCTTCCGCATGGCCGGCGAGGACCAGGCGAAGTTTGAACAGCTGCAGTCGGCGCAGCTGCGCATCGATGTCTTGCAGCAAAAGTCGCTTTTGAATCTGCTCGACCCCATGGCGTGGACGTGCCTCGCCGCGCTCTATCCGGACAAAGCCGGCCAGCTTCCTCCGCTCCAGAATCTCAGCTTCGACCCCGGAAGTTCCTGGGAAAAGATGCAGAAGATCATTCTTCCCGGCGGCTCAGGGCAGATCGCCGTCAACGTCTCGATGGCGCACAAAGAGTCCACCTTCGTCGCCGTTCTGAAGAGCGTCAACAGCGAGATCAACCGCTTCGCTCCGATCCTCGGCCTTCCCGCCATCAGCACCACGGCACTGAACTCGTTCTGCACACTGTACGGCTCGTTGGAGCAGCGCACCACATTTCTGCTCAACGGCTTCCCGCAGCAGGCCTATGCAACCCGCGGATCGCGCGCCTCGGCCAACACCTCGAACGGGTTGAACATCGTTCAGGGCGATTACGTTCTCGTGCCGCACGTTTACGCGTCCCAGCTCGAGCCCTACTTCGACAAGCTCGAGTTGCGCCAGGGATTTCTCGTGGCCAAGGGAGCAAGCACCAACGCCTCCATCTACGATCTCGCCGGCAAGATGACGCCCGACATCACCTACGTGACCGCCAACCTGAAGCTGGCGCCCGTCGCCGAAGACGGCAGTCCGGGTTCCTCTGGCGGCGGCGCCGCACCGAGCAGCGGGTCCGGCAAGAGCAGTGGAAAGAAAAAGAGCTGAAGCAGACGCACCGATTGGGCTCCATGGGAGATCTGGTATGAGCAACATTCACAAGAGAGGCCTCGCGTTTTTTGCATTGGCTGCGATGTTGATTCCGGCCGCATCGTACGGTCAGAACTTCGGCTCGGCGTTCACTCACAAGCGCATCGTGCTGGATCGCAAACTGCCTCCCACCGGCCACATTGACGGCGCCGGCATCAAGGTTGTCGTCAACGCCGTCGGCTTTCAGGGAGACGTCGCCGCCACGCTCAAGTCCGACCTCGAAGACATATTGCTGCGCAACGATCCGCGACTTCGCAGTGACGATGTCCATCCGGACACCATCATCACCTGCACGGTGACCAGCTATGCCCAGCCCGTCCCGACCCGGACGGCTCAGCAGACCGTTTCGCTCAACAAGAACAAGCCCGCGCAGCCGCAATATGTGGAGCGCGTCACCGGCACTCTCACGGTTGGCTTCAAGGCCGCATCGCGCGCCGGCAGATCGCTCGCAGCCGATAACGTCAAGGCGACCTACGACCGCGACTTCAACGTCACCTCGAACACCGGCACGTCCACCGGCCTCACCAGCAGCATCTTCCACTCGATGGGCTCCGCCGCCAGCCATGTCACGAAGGGCGGAAACAAGGAAGAAGAAGAGGAAACCCCGCCCACGCCGATCGAACTGCACGACCGGCTGATCAAAGATGCTGCCATGCAGATCGCCTCGCATCTGGTGAACACCACCGAGCAGGTCACCGTCAATCTCGCCCGCGGCGGTGCGCTCGACGAGCCCGACAAGCTCATGGAGAACAAGCTCTACTCCCGCGCCCAGGAGACCCTGATGATGACGCCGCCCTTCCCCACTCCGGAAGAGGATGCGTATCGTCTCTACGACATCGGTGTCGCCGATGAAGCGCTGGCCTACACCACCGAGGACGTCAACCAGGCCAGAACCTATCTCCAGCAAGCTGCGATCAACTACGGCAAGGCGATCGATGCCAAGCCAACCGAGAAAAATTTTCTCGAGCCGCAAAACCGCATTGACACCGCGCTGGCCCACTACAAGATGCTCAGCGACGAGTCGAAGTCTCCTCGCGTCGAATCCGCCTCCACCCGCGTCCCCCCAGCCGAATCGTCCCGCGCGTCCTCCAGCGCCGGCGACCCGCCCGGCGACGCCATGACCAACGATCAGGTCATCGAGATGGTGGCCGCGCACATGGATGACGCCAACATCATCGACAACATTCAGCATGCGCCCGAGATCAAATTCGATCTCTCCGTGCAGGGCCAGGTCTACCTCTCGCAGCATGGAGTCAACGGCCGCATCCTCACTGCGATGAAAACCCGGGCTCGCGGCGCGTCCCCTGCGCATCGCGCGTCGCGCTGAACCTCGGCACTACGGGAGTCATCATCGGTGCAACGAATCGCTAGGGCCTCCCTCGTTCTGCTGGCAGCCGGTCTCCTCGGCAACGCCGCCTTCAATGTCGCGCACGCGCAGGCACGCTGCGGTGCAGGCAAAGACCTCGTCGTTCAGGCTCTCGAACGCGTCCAAGCCAACAGCGGACCCGACCAGCTCGGCGACGCCGACCAACTTCTGAAGCGTGCCATCGAGCTCTGCAGCGACCTCGGCGAAGCCTGGTACTACCGCTCGCTCGTCGAAGCCAGACTCGGCCACACACAAGTCGCCGCCTACGCCATGCAGCAGGCGCAGCTATTTCCTTCGGACGCTCTCAACGAGGGTCTGAATCCCTTCGTTCTCTCCACGCCACACGCCCGCGGTCTCGAAACCGCATCGACACCCGGCCAGCCCACGCCGTCCAATGGGCCGCCGCAAAAGTGGGCGCTCGTCATCGGAATCGCTTCCTTTGAAGACAAGGTCATCCCTCCGCTGAGCTACACGGCAAGCGACGCGAAGAGTTTCGCCGACGTACTGCTCAGCCCAAAGTACGGTCAGTTCAAGCCGGAAAACGTGCACATTCTGCTCAATGAGCAGGCCACCACGCGCCACATCAAAGAGCAGCTCAACTGGCTCGCGCGCAGCGCCGCTCCGAATGATATTGTCGTGGTCTACGTCGCGGCGCACGGCTCGCCGCGCGAGGTCGATACCGCCGGCGTCAGCTACATCATCACGCACGACACCGATATAGGCACCGATCCCGACAACCCCGACATCGACAGCCTCTATGCAACCGCGCTTCCCATGGTGGATCTCGCCAACGCCATCGCCACGCGCGTCCGCGCCGAGCGCACCGCCATCTTTCTGGACACCTGCTTCAGCGGCAATCTTGCCCAGCCCGATAAGAGACTGATGGTTCCCGGCCTCGCTACAGGTTCTGTCTCGCCTTCAACGCTCAATCAGATCCGCCAGGGAACCGGGCGCATCATCTTTGCCGCCAGCGGCGTCAACCAGGAGTCGCTCGAGAGCGACGCCATCAAGCACGGCTACTTCACCTACTATCTCGTGCAGGCGCTTGAGCAGCAAAACGGCTCGATTCCGTTGTCTCAAGCCTTCAGCTACGTGCAACAACACGTGGAATCCCGCGCCCAATCCGAAGCGCACACCCAGCAGGATCCAGTGATGAGCCGCAGTGAAGACAATACTGATTTCTCGCTCGGGGGCGCGGCCGCATCGAACGCCGGCAACATCCAGCCCCGCCCGCAACCGTCCGGAGACTAAGTGCGGACGCGGTTGCATTCTCGTCATGCAACCGCGCGGCCCACTAGCTCTAATGTTTCGTCATTAAGGTGCAGCGCAAAAATCTACCACTGCAGCAAAACAAGCTCTGAGCAAAACGCCGGCCCCATCGCCGCCAGAATACTGTGCGTCCCCGGCTTACCCGGCTTGTTCAGAACGTAATCTTCCATGATCGAGAGCACCGATGCAGACGAAAGGTTCCCGAACTCGCGCAGGCTGCTCCACGAAGACTCCAACGCGCCCGGCGGAAGTTCAAGACTTTTCTCCATCGCCTCCAGCACCTTCGGTCCGCCGCTATGAAAGATGAAGCTGCAGATCTCCTGCACCGACAAATCGTTGTCCGCCAGAAACTCATCCACATTAGTGCGCAGATATTTATTCACCAGATCGGGAATCTCGGAGGAAAGAACAACGTTAAATCCGTTGTCTTTAAACTTCCATCCCACGAGATGCTCCGTGCCGGGATACAACGTCGAGCGCGTATCCATCACGCGCGGACATGGAAACTCGTTCTCTTTTCGCGGAATCAAAGCGTGCGGCGTCTCGTCGCCGGCCAGAATCACCGCCGCTGCGCCATCTCCGAAAAGGCCCGACGCCACAAGGTTGCCAACCGACTCATCGCTCTCCTGCCAGGTCAGCGAGCAAAGCTCAACCGCAAGCAACAGCGCATACTGCTTCGGATACGCACGCACATAGTCGGCCGCGCGCGATATACCTGCAGCCCCCGCGACGCATCCCAGGCCAAAGATCGGGGTGCGCTTGATATTCGTGGGGAAGTTCATCAGGTTCGTCAGCCGGGCATCGATGCTCGGCGTAGCCAATCCTGTCGTCGATGCAAAGAAAATTGCGGAGATGTCCGGCGGCTGCAGCCCGGCACGATCGAGCGCGCCTCGAATTGCCTGTTCGCCAAGCTTGATCGCTCCTTCGATCCAGGCGTCATTCGTCTCTCCGAATCCGGAGAAACGGCCATAGCTGTCAATCGGAAACATCAGATGACGGAACTCAACGCCGCAGTTCGAGTGCAGGCGGTCCATCAACCGCGATTCATTCGATTCTGTAGATTTGTGTTTGCGGAACCCCTTTAGAGCCTCTGTGATAACGGACTGGGGATAGCGATACGGAGGATACGCGGTGGCTACAGATGCAATACGCATTTCATAAACGACCTCTCATGGAGATGGGTGCTGATGAACAAACTCAGCAAATGCCATCTGGCAGGAGTCTTACAAACCTGTCATTAGATGTTGAGTGACGGGGGCGCTCAACATCGACAGGATAGGCCCGTGGGCAATGGTTCGAGTATAAGGCGTCTGCTCTGTGGAACAGACCGCTCTTAGTTGTTAGCCGGTGCCAATAAGTTGTCTGCCGGTACTCCCGCTTTGACGCACCGAAATCCGTTTGGTGACCACAAAGGTTGCTTCATGGGGTTCCGTTTTTCCCTCGCTGGATCTTCACTTGCAGTTTCATCAAATTCCTTCTTCAACGCGGAAGCCTTAACTACCGTCAGCAATAAGAATGATTTCAATAGTTAGCGAAAGAGAGCTGCCGAATTCCGAATCTCGTCCTATTCATGCCATCAATGGATGCTTCGGGCGCATTTTGCTCGATAGCCAGCGCCCGAGAAAGCGAGCAGTTTGAATCGGCCGCAAGAGCTCGCTCTGCGTTCGATCCTGTGAAATCGAGATTTCGCAGGAAGTTTATGGTTCCTCTGAAAAACGAAAGGCCGCCGCATCGCAGGGATGCCGCGGCCTCTATCTCTTGCAGCTTAGAAGGTGAACTTGCCGCTGACCTGCAATTGCCGCGACGATCCTCCGTCGCTGGTTGCAAACCTCGTGGCCGTGATCTGTCCGAAAGCCGCTGACTGCACATTGCCTGTCGGCTGGCTGAAGCTCGGATGATTCAGGATGTCGAACGCATCCACGCGCAGCGTGAAGGCCAGGTTCTCCTTGATTCGCGTCTCCTTCTCGCCCGAGAGATCGAAGTCCGCAAAGCCGGGCCCCGTAGCATAGTTGCGCTGGATGTTGCCAAGCCCCGTATACGTCGCCGGCGCCGTCGCTCCAGTCGCCGAGGCCTGCGTCCCGACGATCTCCAGCGTGCAGGCCGACGTCACATTCGTCAGGTCGCACACGTTGCCGCCGTAAGCCAGGCCTCCCGGATTCTGTAGGTACTGGATATACGACTGCCCCGGAACCTGCACCTTCTCGCGCTGAATCTTGCCCAGAAGGTTCGGTCGAATCAGTCCCGTGTTGCCGTTGTATCCATCGCTCGACGCCACGATGTTCAGCGGATTCCCCGTCTGATATTGCACGATGCTCTCCAGCCGGAAGCCATCAACAAAGCGGTTCCGATGGAACGGCAGCGCATAGATCGCAGTCCCTGCGAAGTGATGACGCACGTCGAAGTCCGACAGCCCATAGTTCTCCGCCGGATTATTGCTGTCCGGCAGCACCGCTCCGCCCTGCGACCCAAGCGTGTTGATGTCCATCGACTTCGTCCACTCGTAGTTCGCATTGAACTGCAGTCCGCGCCCGAACGTCTTGCCCAGTGTCACCCACATCGCGTTGTAATTCGAGTAGCCGATGCTGTTCCGCTCACTCATGTTCGAAGCAATCGACACTCCCGGCGCAATCGGGCTGTTCGATGCCAGCTTGGTGAACGGCCGAGCGCTTCCCGGTACACCCGTCGCCTGATTCTCATTCGTGACAATCAGCAGATGATGTCCCGTGGACCCGTAATACCCGATCGAGCCTACCAGGCCCCATCCAAGCGCCTGCTGCACGTTCAGGTTGAAGTCCTCCACATACGCATTGCGGAAGTTCGGATTCACATATCCCAGCGCAAACCCTGACGCTCCCTGCGCCGCAGCGTAGATATTGCTCAGCGGCTGCGGACTCGCGCTGTTGTTGTAAGAAACCGCAGTTGTAAACGGCGGGTTCCCTGTAAGAATCGTCACCGTCCCCGCCACGGGTTGGTCGACAAGATATCCATACGCGCCGCGCACAACCGTCCTCTGATTGTTGAACACGTCATACGCGAAGCCCAGCCGCGGCTCCAGGTTGTAGTTCTGTTTGTACGCTCCGTCCGCCGGAATGCCATTGGTTCCCGCGCGCACCAGCGTCACTGTCGAAGGTTGGAAGATCGAGATGCGGTTCTCGCCTTCCAGGGGAGTCCCATTCCACTCAAAGCGCACGCCATACTCGAACATCAGGTTCGGCAGCACCTTGTAGTTGTCCTGCACGAAACCCGCCGCCGCATCCGCATAGATGCGATAGTCGATGACGTTCGGCTGAATCGAAAACACCGGCGTCACGCTCGCCGCCAGGTTCGCCGAGCTCAAGCTCATGCTTCCGATATTGCCAGCGAAGCTATACAGCAGGTAGCGCCGAAACTCGCCGCCCCATTTGATCTGATGGTTGCCCTTCAGCATCGTGACTGTATCGGCCAGCACACCCGTTGTCGTATCACGTCCCTGCGGAAAGCCTGACGGCCCGCCGAACGTGAAGCTGTCATCCGTGATCGTGATCTGCGGAAGCCCAACCGGTCCGCTCAGTCCATCGCCCAGGCCCACGCTCGTCGGATCGAGCAGGTTCGCCGGATTGAACGAGATCGAGATGCGATTGAATCCCAGCCGCGCCTCGTTCGTCACTCTCGGCGAGAAGATGTGCACATACTGCAGCGTTCCGATCTGCCGGTGTGCTGCGCGATGGTCGCCCCATCCCGGCAGCGTGTCGCCCTGCAGCGCAGGCTCCGTGCGAACGTCTTTCTGGAACGCGTAGAACGCGTGCAGCGTGTCATTCTCTCCCAGCTTCTGCAGCACGTCGCCCGTGTACTGGTCGATCTGCACCGGCCCCGGCGTGAATGAAACATACGTGCTTCCGCTGTTCGGCGCCGGGATCAGCGCAGCAATCTTTGCGCCGACCGTGCCCGGAATGAACGCCGCCAGTTGCGTCGGCGTGAACACGTTGCTGTTCTGCAGAATGCCCTGGTGCTGCCGCAGCCCCTCATAGCTGAAGAAGAACCACGTATGGTCGCGCCACACCGGTCCGCCCACGCTGCCGCCGAAGTTGTTGCGCTTCAGCGGTGCCTTCGCTCCCGTACCGAACGGCAGCGTCACGCCGGTCGCTGGGTTGTAGCTGCGGTTGAAGTAGTTGCGCGCATCCAGCGCCTCATTGCGGAAGTAATCGAACGCCTCGCCGTGAAACTGGTTCGTTCCCGACCGCGTCGCCACCGTCACAATCGACCCATCGCTGCGCCCGTACTCTGCGCTGAACGTCTGGTTGTCGACCTTGAACTCGCTCGTCGTGCTGATCGACGGCTGAAACGTAATCTGGTTCTGGCTGATGTCGTTCAGATTGATGCCGTTGATCTGGAAGTTCACCGAGTCTTCGCGATTGCCCGCCGTGATAAACGAGTTCGCTCCCAACCCACGGCTCGT
This sequence comes from Candidatus Aquilonibacter sp., assembly GCA_035504135.1. Classification (GTDB taxonomy): domain Bacteria; phylum Acidobacteriota; class Terriglobia; order Terriglobales; family Acidobacteriaceae; genus Granulicella. The sequence goes on from DATJSM010000011.1 coordinate 20,234, forward strand.
TGCCGTCAGGCTGCCGTCCGTCGGAGCCACAACGCCGCCCGGCGTCAGCACCGTCAGATCCAGAAAGTGCCGCCCGTTCAGCGGCAGATCCTGAACCTGCCGGTTGTCGATCACCTGTCCGACAGTAATCGTGCTCGTCTCAATCTGGTTCGCCGCTTCGCCTTCCACCTGCACCGTCTCGCCGGTCGAGGCAACGGAGAGCTTGAGATTCAGCGCGACTCTGCTGTCGACGTTCAGCGTCACCTTGGGAACGGAATCGGTTCCGAACCCTGCAGCCGTGACCTTCACCGAATAGTCGCCCGGCTGCAGCGCCGGCACTGCATACAGTCCCGCGCCATCCGTTTCCACCGCGCGGTCCGCTCCCGTCGCGATCGAGTGAACGATCACATGCGCGCCTGGAACTGCTGCTCCCGTGGGATCGGTAACAACTCCTGAAAGGGATGCTGTGGACTGGCCAAACGCCGCAACCGATGTCGCAGCCAAAAATGCAACGATGAATCTGTATTTCATTGGATCCTCCGGGTAATACACGTCCGCTCGCGTCCATGGCGTTGCCCGCCACACACGCGAGGCTGTGAGGAGAAATGAATCGATTACCCGAACTATAAAACAGATTGCGGTTCGCTCAACACGAATAAAGGGCCGTCCGTCACAAAAACGAACAGCCCGCCGCGCTCAGCCGCAAAGCAAACAAAAAGCCCTATTTGAAAGGGATTTCGCAATTTCCCCAAGCGGCATCCATCCGTGAGAAAACTCACGGAGAGCAACATGACGATGCGATGACAATATCGTCACCCTACTCGAAATTTATTGGAGCACCGGGCCGGGATTGAACCGGCGAATACTGGTTTTGCAGACCAGCGCGTTAGCCACTTCGCCACCGGTGCCCATGTTTTCAGAGATCAGAGCTCAAAGGTCAGGCGATTCGCATCACGCCTGCAGCCTCGTCATCTCCAATCTCTATTCTCCGCCTTTACTTCGGCTGCGCCGCCGTGCGCAGGTAAGGCTTCACCGTCTTGTATCCCGGGAAGAGCTTGTCGGCCTCCTCGTTCGAGACCGCGCCCGTGATGATCACGTCGTCGCCCTGCTTCCAGTTCGCCGGCGTCGCCACCTTGTGCTTCGCTGTCAGCTGCATCGAATCCAGCACACGCAGAATCTCGTCGAAGTTTCTTCCCGTCGTCATCGGATACGCCAGATGAAGTTTGATCTTCTTGTCCGGTCCAATCACGAACACGGTGCGCACCGGAGCGTTGTCCGCCGGCGTCCGTCCCTCGCAGCTCTCGCCCGCATCCCCCGGCAGCATGTCATACAGCTTGGCAATCTTCAATTGCGGGTCGCCGATCACCGGATACTTCACCGGATGGCCGCCAACCTCCTCAATGTCCTTTTCCCACTTCTTGTGCGACTCCACCGGATCGACCGACAACCCGATCACCTTCGCTCCGCGCGCCGCAAACTGGTCCTCCATGCGCGCCACCGCGCCCAGCTCCGTCGTGCACACAGGCGTGAAGTCCTTCGGATGCGAGAACAGAACCGCCCATCCGTCTCCAATCCACTCATGAAAATGAATCGGTCCCTGCGTCGTCTCGGCCGTGAAGTCAGGAGCTACGTCGTTAATCCGAAGTGACATCGTCTGTACCTGCCTTTATCTGTTTGAAAATTCGCCAGCGTTTATTTTTTGACCGCCCTCTGGTCCTGTCCAACTGAAAAACCCACCCGGCTTGGCCTGGGTGGGTTCTGAGGGGGTCTTGTTCTTCCGGCGTTATCGCCTCGACTCGCTCATCCGCTCACCCGGCTCGGGCCGCAGCAACAGCAGCAGCAACCACAGCAGCAGATGCAGCGGCAAATCGCATTCATGGTCGAGCGGAGCATCCGAATGAGCCTCTCAATCTTTACCGCCGCTGGCGCCTTTGCGCCAGCATGGAAGCAGGTTTGCTTCAACTGCGGCTGACTTCAAGGTACGTCCCGCCTCAACGCCATGTCAACTCAAGCGCAATTTGAGACGACAGTTCAGCCGCGCTGCATCAAGCCCCGAAGAACGCGCAGGCTTCGGCTCGTGAGATAAACCGCGTCCCGCTGATCGGCTAAAACGGTCGCTCCAGGTCGCACGTAAATCGCTTGGCATTCCCGAACGCAATCTTCGTGTGAATCGTGCAATCCACCTTTGCGGCCTCGATATAGTCGCCTTCCATGGCCAGATCATGCGGCATGCCTAATCGTTCTAGAAACTCATACATCGACCGGCCATCGCTCAACGGCAGGTAACTATCGGCGTCGGCCAGTTTGAGGTTGCCGCCATAGATATCCAGTTTGAAGTACGGATCGTCGGCATCGTACTTGAACGTTGACGCCTTCACTGCGTTCAACTCGGCGAGCCTGAATTCGGTTGCATGTTCCTGGTCCAAGCGCCGATTGATCTCGGTGCTGCCGTTGGCCACCAGCGAGATCAATGTTCGCGCCTGCTCGCCTTCGAGGTGAATCTGCCTCGCAGGATTCTGAGCACAAGCCATTGCTGGAAAAGCGAGAGCGCAAACCATCTTCGTGACTGCGTTCATGCCTTGATTCTAGGCTGCATTGGCGTACCATCGGCCCCATGCCTCGCCAGCTCGATTACTCCATCCTCGATGTCTTCGCCGAGCATCCGCTCGAAGGCAATCCGCTCGCTGTCTTTCACGATGGCCGCGGCCTCTCCGACTCACAAATGCAGGCCATCGCGCGCGAGACCAATCTCTCCGAAACCACGTTCGTCCTTCCCTCAGGCAATGCAGAACGCGACCGCACAGAAGGTGTGCGCGTGCGCATCTTCACCACGCAGGAAGAGCTTCCCTTCGCTGGTCATCCCACGCTCGGCACGGCCAGCTGGCTGCATCTTCATCACCCGCCGCTCACCAACGCAACGGATCTCACGCTGCTGCTCAACGTCGGTCCCATCAAAGTTCGCATCGCACCGCCGCAGACATCCGAGGATGGCGTCTTCGCCACCATGCAGCAGAACGACGCCGTCTTCGGCGACCTGCACGATCGCGCCGAGGTCGCGCGCGTTCTCGGCCTCACAGCAGCGGATCTGCTCGAAGACACTCATCCGCAAACCGTCTCCACCGGCAATCCCTTCTGCGTCGTCGCGCTGAAGCTTGACGCGCTCCATCGCCTCGCCATCCCGCCGCGCGAATCCTCCGAGTGGCTCGCCCGCAAACACACGCGCTGGTTCTACTGCATCGCTCCGGAGCCCGCGAATCGCACGTCGTGGCGCTCTCGTATGCAGTTCTACTCAGGAGAAGATCCCGCCACCGGTTCCGCCGCAGGCTGCGCCATCGCCTGGCTCGTGCATCACGGCCTCGTTCCCTCCGGCGAAGAAGTCACGCTGAATCAGGGCTTTGAAATCAAGCGCCCGAGCCGCCTCGTAGTCCGCGCAGTCACGCAGGCAAAGGGCGTCGGTTCCATAACGGTATCGGGCCGCACCATCCCTGTGGCAGGGGGTGCCTTTTTCCTGCCCGTTTAACGAAGATTTACACAGGACGACTTGCAACAAACCTCAACATTGACGCGCACTCCACACCGGCCAGTGGATGCGCGACACCGAATTGGTTGGGTTTTCGCCAGAATTTCGCGGTTGCTGCGCAAGGTTCACCTCCGTATGCTCAGCAAATCGTCAATGGGCACTTCCCGGAGACGAACAAGTTTTTCGCCTGATTTTTCGGACAATTTTGCGCTGAACCCGGAGAGCGGATCCGTCCGCCTCAAGTCCCCTCGCGGCCTGAAAACTGTCGCGCACCGGGACACCGGGTTAGGTTCTTCGCCTCTCTCTCGGATCTGCCCAAGATTGGGTCTGTCGATCCGCAGAGTGGAGTGGTGCTGTGATGCGCGCTGAGGCCTGGTCGGAATGGGAGTGCAGGGACACTGCTTTTCCACCGCTTCCTCAAGCTCGCACGCCCGGAAGTGCGCCGGTCTCGACCGCGCACGACCTGCACAGCCACTCACCCCAGGGCAAGCACCGCGGCGCCATAACCCGCAGTTTCCACGAGTGCTTCCTAGGCACGCGTAGAAATCCTGCGGCCAGCGAATGGAAGGTTGTTCCCAAAACGGGGAACGCGGACAAGAAACGCAGCAGCCCCAAGGGCCGGCAACCCCCGGCAAGAAGCGAGAGATCGACGATGCGCCCGAGAAAAACCATTGTTTGTGTTGAAGATAACGAACAGATTCTGTCCGTACGGAAGTTCCTGCTGGAGACGCGTGGTTACCGGGTGTTAGCGATGGGCTCGGGAGCGGAGGCGCTGGACTATCTTCGCGGCGCCATGCCGGGTTCCGTTGACCTTCTGCTGGCCGACGTGATCATGCCGCAAATGGATGGAAATGAACTAGTTCGGCGGGCGAAGCAGCTTCATCCGGGGCTGCCGACGCTGCTGGTCTCGGGGACGGTCTCGAACTTCGATCGCGCGGCGGCGGCCGACGCGTTTCTTCCCAAGGGCGCCTGCTCGCCGGCCGAGATGCTGGACCGGATTCGCATTCTAGTGGCCCGTAAACGCGGCCCCAAGAAGCAGATACCGGTTCCGTCAGCCGACGGACAGACGGCCGTGGCGGTCGCAAGCTAAACCTAGATCAGCAGTAACGAGGGCGGGATTTGCCTGAGTCCCGCCCTTTTTTCGCGTCAAAAATTAAGTTGCATTTTAAGCGGTTTTAACGCGTTTTAAGCGATTTTGAGCGTATTTTGACGCATGTTATTTGACCGATTACCGGCCATCATGAAGCCGCTCTGAGCGATGATCGGCCAAAACTCAGGCCTCGACGAGCCCATAGCGCCGCTGCCATTGATGCTTCAGGCGAGTCCGGATCACGTCCCGCTCCTGTTGCGAGATGGCAGGATCGGGAGACTGGACGAAGCGCGCGGCCTCGCTCTTGGCGAGCTCGAGCAGGTCGCGGTCGCGGACGAGGTTGGCGACGCGAAACTCGGGCAGGCCGGCCTGGCGGGTGCCGAAGAACTCGCCGGGACCGCGCTGGGCGAGATCGATCTCGGCGAGCGCGAAACCGTCCTGGGTCTGGACCATGGCGTCGAGGCGGAGCTCGGCTTCGGGCGAGATCTTCTTTCCGGTGAGCAGAACGCAGTAGCTCTTCGCGGCGCCGCGGCCGACGCGTCCACGGAGCTGATGGAGCTGCGCGAGCCCGAAGCGGTCTGCGTGCTCTATGACCATCACGGTGGCGTTGGGGACATCGACGCCGACTTCGATGACGGTGGTGGAGATGAGGACGTCGATTTCGCCGCGCTGGAAGCGGGCCATGGTGACGTCTTTGTCGTCTGCGGACATGCGGCCGTGGAGGAGGCCGAGCTTGAGGCCGTGGAGTGCGCCGGTGGAGAGCTCGTCGAACATCTCGGAGGCGGAGCGGAGTTTGGCGCGGTTGGGTGTCCGTTTGGGAGATGTCTCCAACTCAGGAGAGAGTGAGGCTTGTTGAGATTTTCCTCGCGTGCTTTTCGCACGCGATACCCCACCCTTCGCGCGGGATGATGGTTCGCGGGGCTGGGCGCTGTCGAGCGCGAAGGATGGGCCACCCGGAGTGGTCGCGGCACTAGCGTCCTGCGCGAAGTCGAGTTCAGGTTGGTCGTCGCGATCGCCTTCGATGATGGGATAGACGATGTAGGCCTGGCGGCCAGCGGCGACCTGCTTGCGCACGAAGTCCCAGACTTCGCCGGCGCGTTCTTCGGGCATTCGGCGCGTGACGATGGGCGTGCGGCCGGGCGGGAGCTCGTCGAGCACGCTGGCTTCGAGGTCGCCGTAGATCGTCAATGCGAGCGTGCGCGGGATCGGTGTCGCGGTCATCACGAGGACGTCGGGCTCTAGCACCCCAGCGGACGAAGAACGTCCGCCGGGGGCCCCGGGCTCTAGCACCCCAACGGACGAAGAACGTCCGCCGGGGACCCCGGGGTCGACGAGATTCGAGATACGAGATTCGAGATGCGAGTCGGTTGTGGGCTCATCGGAGAGCCCCGCTTGCTTCGAGTCTCGTATCTCGCTTCTCGCTTCTCGTATCTCGCTTCTCGCATCTGCTTTCTGCTTGCGCATGAGTTTGAAGCGCTGCTGGACGCCGAAGCGGTGTTGTTCATCGACGATGACGAGGCCGAGGTTGTCGAACTCGACCTTCTCTTCGACGAGGGCGTGGGTGCCGATGGCGAGGTCGGTTTCGCCCGAGTAGATGCGGGCGCGGGCATCGCGCTTGGCGCGGTCGTCGAGCGAGCCGGTGAGCAGAGCGATGCGATAGGGCCGATGTGTGCTGGGCGAGATGGCGTTGCGCAGCAGCTTGCGCGCGGAGAGGAAGTGCTGCGTGGCAAGGATTTCGGTGGGCGCCATCATCGCGACCTGATAGCCGTTTTCGATGGCGACCAGCGCGGCTTCGAGCGCGACGATGGTTTTGCCGGACCCGACGTCGCCCTGCAGGAGGCGGCGCATGGGACGCGGAGAGCGCATGTCGGCGACGATCTCTGCCAGAACGCGCTTCTGGGCGATGGTGGGCTTGAAGGGAAGGATTTGTTTGAGCGCGGCGCGGACTGCATCGTTGGTGATGAACGCGGTGCCTTCACGCTCGCGCAGGCGGCGGCGTTTCAATTCCAAGCCGAGCTCGAGGAAGAAGAGCTCTTCGAAGATGAGGCGGCGATGCGCGGGGGTGCGCGCGGACATCAGCTCGGTCATCGATGTGCCGGCGGCAGGGAAGTGGATGGCTTCGAGCGCGGCCATGCGGGAGGGAAGTCCGAGGCGGTCGAGGAGCGCGGCGGGGAGAGTTTCGTCTGCATGTGCGCCGGACTCGCGGAGCTCTTTGAAGATGGTCCACAGGACGCGGCGCAGCCAGCGCGAGGTAAGTTTTGCTCCCCAGGGAGTGGTGCCGCCGACGGAGGGGTAGACGGGGACGATGCGGCCCATTTCGAGCGTGGTGAACTCGGCGTCTTCTTCTGTGGCGGATGCGTCGGGGAGGATTTCGAAGGTGGGCTGGACCATTTTGAATTTAGTCGAGCCCGGCGGCGCGTTCAGGGCGTTGCCGCCGCGCGAGCCTTCGAGCTTGCCGTAGAGGGCGATGCGCTGGCCGGCGTGGAACTTGTCTTTGAGGTAGGCGCCGTGGAACCAGAGGCATTTGATGGTCTCGAAGATGGGCGGAGGGCGAAGGAGACCGGACATTTCGGGTTGGGGATAGGCCGGGCCTTCAGCCCTCTGTTCATTTTGGGGCGAGTTCCCTGGACTACCGGTCGCCGGCGAGCTTTGCTCGCGATCGACCGTTCGCCCCAGGCTGGTATAGGGCGCGCCATTGGCGCTTTTTTCGGGCCGTTGGCCCGCGAGGGACCCGTCCGGAGGGTTCGTGGTTGAAAAGGTGGAAGCGGTGTTGGTTGGCTGGACGTCTTCGGGGTTCTTCGACTTCGCAGCTCGCGAGCGAGCTGCTTCGCTCAGAATGACAGCATTTTGGGGTGGCGCTGCGTCGCTCAGAATGACGGGGTTGTTGTTGGGTGTGGGTGGGATCGGGGCGACGCCGACGGTCATCTCGAAGATGGGGCCGGAGCGGGTGCGCAGGAGCACGGTTCCGCGGACTTCGCCGACGACGGAAGCCATCTCGCCGGGCATGTAGGAGGAAAGTGGTTTGGGATGTAGGCGATCCTCATAGCGGAAGGGCAGGTGATAGAGCAGGTCCTCGACGGTCTCGATGCCGCGCTCGCTGAGACCAGCGGCGATGCGCGGGCCGACGCGCTTGACGAACTTCACCGGTGTGTCGAGAGCGATGGTCTCGTGAAGGGTCACGGCCTTGATGCTAGCAGGGGATATGCGTGCCTCTTCGGGGGCCGCAGAATGGAATAATAGGTGCTAGAGCCCCCGGTCGTTCGCAGCAATGGATTCCTTCTTCTTCCGATTCAGAAACGCGCTGGTCCTGATTGTCATCGTGCTACTGCAGGTGGTGGCGCTGGCGGTACAGGTGCAGCGTCCGGTGGATGGGGCGATGCCCGGCAGCATCCCGGACGGAAGGAAGATCACGTTGCTGCGGCGGTGGACGGTGGCGCTGGTGACGCCGGTGGAGCGTCTGGTGCACGGAACGAGTTTGGACACTCGGCAGGTGTGGGGCAACTACATCGATCTGCGCCACGCGCGCCAACAGAATGCTGAACTGAAGCAGGAGATTACGCGGCTGCGCGAAGAGCAGGCGGCGTTCGCTGAAGACGCGGCGCAGGGACGGCGGTTGGAAGCGATCCTCGGATTTCAGCAGAAGTACATTACGAAGACGGTGGCGGCGCAGGTGATTGGGACGAGCGGAACGGACCGCTCGCACGTGCTGTATATCGACAAGGGATCGTCGGATGGGCTGCGGCCGAACCAGGCGGTGATTACGCCGTATGGCGTGGTGGGCAAGCTGCGGGATGTGTTTGCGCATAATGCGCAGCTGCTGCTGATCAACGATTCAAGCTCGGGCGCGGGCGTGCTGCTGGAGCAAACGCGCATTCGCGGGATCATTCGCGGCACGTCGAGCGGGCAGGTGCAGATTAATGACCTGACGCCGGATTCGCGGATCAAGCCGGGCGAAGAGGTGGTGACCTCGGGCGGCGACCAGGTGTTTCCGCGGGGGCTGCCGGTGGGCACGATTGAGTCGATTGCGCCGGACCCGCTGCACCAGCCGTACACGGCGATCACGATCAAGCCGGCGGCGGATTTGAACCGGCTGGAAGAGGTGCTGGTGATTACCGGGACCTCGACGACGATGCCCGCGCAGGCGCAGGCGGATGCGGCGCAGGCAGAGGCGACGGCGGAAGAGAACAAGCGCGCGGCAGAGGTGCTGGCGGAGAAACTGCCGAGCATTGAGGATCCGAGTGCGGCGACCAATGCGGCCGGCACGGGAGCGAATGGAACGGCGGCGAATGGCTCTGTCGCGAACGGGAAGCCGGGCGATGCGGCGAGTGGCAAGCCGCTGGACACGACGGGACAGAATTTAGTCGGAGGACTGCCGGGAGTGCCGAACTCGGGACTGCCCAAGGTGCAGCCTGCGCTTCATCCTGACAGATACACGCCGGGGTCGACGCCGCCGGCGGCGGATTTGCAGCCGGGAGCGCCGGAGCCGAAGGCGTTGCAGGACAGCGAGAGTTCACCGAAGCCGGATGCCGATTGATGTTGAGAGATGACGTGTTGAATGCCTGAGCATAGTTACACATCGCGAGCTGAACTTGACCAGTACGCGTTTCGGCCGGTCGTTACGGTGCTGGCGCCGCTGCTGTGCATTCTGCTGCAGGCGATGCTGCCGAAGACGTGGTCGAAGTTCAACTATGTGGACCTGCCGCTGATTGCGGTGATCTTCTTTGCGGTGGCGCGGCGCAATCCGATTACGGGAACGATTACGGGGACGGTGATCGGGCTGCTGCAGGATGGGCTGACGAACCATCCGTTCGGTGTGTTCGGGATTGCGAAGGGGATTATCGGGTATATCGCGGCAAGCATCGGGTTCACGGTGGATGTGGACAACATGCTGAATCGCGTGCTGCTGAACTTCGGCTTCAGCCTGGTGCAGAGCGGGCTGCTGTATCTGATTTCGAGACGACTTTTGGCCGATCCGGCCGTCCATCTACAGCCGGTTCATCAGCTGATTTGCGCTGTGGTGAATGCTCTGGTGGCGGTGCCGGTTTTCCTGCTGCTGGATCGGTTCAAGATTCGTGAGTAGCTCTGAGGCTGAGGGATCGAGGATATTTTCGCTTGACGTTGATGGATGACAATCCGAATCTTGGACGGCGCGAGAAGCTGTCGCAGATCAAGCTGAGCGCGACGCAGTATGTGGTGGCGCTGGTGCTGCTGGTGCTGGGCGCGGGGCTGTGGCGCGTGCAGGTGCTGGGCGCGTCGAACTACCGCGTGCTGGCAGAGCAGAACCGCATTCGCAAGGTGCCGGTGCTGGCGCCACGCGGACGGATCTTCGATCGCGAGGGACGGATTATTGTCGACAACTATCCTTCGGTGAGCTGCTTTTTGCTGCGCGAAGGACAGGCGCATCTAGAGCAGGACCTGCCGCTGATCGCGAGCGGTCTACATATGACGGTGGAGCAGATTCAGGCGACGATACGGCACTATCAATCGGCGCCGAAGTATCAGCCGATTCCGCTGAAGCAGGACATCACGCCGGATGAGCAGGCGTTTATTGCGGCGCATCGCGACGATCTGCCGGAGTTGGAGACGCTGGATGAGCAGCGGCGGCTGTATCCTCCGGGCGGCTTCATGGCGCACGTGATCGGGTATGTGGGAGAGGTGAGCGAGGCGGACCTGAACAACTCGAAGTATGCGTTCTACTCGCCGGGCGATGTGGTGGGCAAGAGCGGCATCGAGGAGGCGTACGACGAGATTCTGCGCGGCACGGACGGATCGCGCGACGTGATTGTGAACTCCCACGGAAAAGAGGTCGGCGTGATGGGCGAGGAGATGGCCATCCCCGGCAAGGACCTGCGGCTGACCATCGATCTCGATCTGCAGAAGGCGGCCGAGCGTGCGCTGGAGGGCAAGACGGGGGCGATCGTGGCCATGGACCCGCATACGGGCGAGATCCTCGCGATGGCCTCGCGGCCGACGTTCGATCCGAATGAGTTTGCAGTGCGGTTGAGCGCGGCGTACTGGCGGTCGATCATCGACAACCCGGAACATCCGCTGATGAACAAGGCGATCCAGGCGCAGCTGGCGCCGGGCTCGACGTTCAAGGTCATCATGACGCTGGCGGGCTTGCAGGAAAACGTGGCGCAGAACATGCACGTCTTCTGCAATGGCGGCGCGACTTTCTACGGTCACTTCTTCGCCTGCGACAAGCATCACGGCATGGTGGACATTCACAGCGCGTTGCCGTACTCGTGCGACACGTTTTACTACACGCTGGCGAACAGGCTGGGCATCGACACGATTGCCAAGTATGCGGAGAGCGTGGGCATCGGCGAGAAGACGGGGATCGATCTGCCGGACGAGGCGTCGGGCGTGATGCCTTCGACCGAGTGGAAGCTGAAGACGCAGCACGACAAGTGGTATGCGGGCGAGACGATCTCGGTCGGCATCGGGCAGGGCGCGATTGAGGTGACGCCGTTGCAACTGGCGCGCGCGTTGAGCGGGATTGCGTCGGGGGGCGTGCTGCGGCGGCCGCATCTGGTGTTCCCGAGCGAGCTGACGCCGGACCAGCTCTCTGCGATTCACGATACGTATCCCGGTTCCGGCGACAAGACGATTCCCATCACGCCGGAGAACTGGGAGACGATTACGGACGACATGGCGAACGTGACGCAGAGCCCCATTGGGACGGCGGCCGAGGCGCGGCTCGACGGCGTGGACTTTGCGGGCAAGACGGGAACGGCGCAGGTTGTCGGGCATGACACGAAGCTTGCGCACGGGCACGACACCATTCCGAATGCGTGGTTCGTCGGCATGACGCCGCGGCGCAATCCGGACATCGTCGTGGCGGTGCTGTGGCAGCACGGCAACTGGGGCAACAACTCGGCGAAGCTGGCGGCGCAGGTGATCAATGCGTACATCACCAAGCAGCGGCGGCGCGAAGGCAATCTGATGAAGGTGGCGGACGCGCCGGCGGCGAAGCCTGCCGGGATCGGCGGCTCTGCACCGGCGTCGAACACGGCAGCGAACTCAACGGCTCAGCCGACCGGGCAATAACCATGCTGCGCACACGACTTCGCGACTTCGACTGGACGCTGCTGGTGTTCGTGCTGATCATGTCGGTGATCAGCGTGATCGAGATTCGCTCCGCCACGGCGACGACGAAGTTCCATGGATTCCAGGTCAAGCAGATGGAGTTCATCGCCGTCGGCCTGGTGCTGATGTTCATCGTTTCGGTGATCGACTACCACCGGCTGCTGGACATTGCGCCGTGGGCCTACGGCATCAGCATTGCGGCCCTGGTCGCGGTGCTGATCCCGCACATCGGGCAGAAGGTGCTGGGCGCGCGGCGATGGATCAACCTCGGCGGCGGCGTGCACTTTCAGCCGTCGGAGTGGGTGAAGTTGGTGCTTATCCTTGCCGCGGCGCGGTTCCTGTGGACGCGCGTGGGCGAGGAGATGGACTGGTGGGACATCGCGAAGATTGTGGCGCTGATCGGCGTGCCGATGGTGCTCGTGCTGAAGCAGCCGGACCTGGGAACGGCTCTGACGTATCTGCCGGTGCTGATCGTCGGGATGTTTCTCGGCGGCATGCAGTGGAAGCAGGCGGGCATTATCCTGCTGGGGCTGCTGATGCTGGGCGGGATCGGCCTGGCGACGGGCAAGCACCTGAAGCCATACCAGCAGAAGCGCATCGACGCGTTCCTCAATCCGAACTCCGACCCGAAGGGATCGGGGTATCAGATCCGGCAGTCGCTGATTGCGGTTGGCTCGGGCGGCATCTGGGGCCAGGGGTCGAACAAGGGCAGCCAGACGCAGGGCGACTTCCTGCCGATTCCGTATACGGACTTCATCTTCGCGGCGTTCTGCGAGGAGCACGGGTTTGTGGGCGCGACGCTTGTGCTGCTGCTGTATTTCCTTATCCTGATACGACTTATCCAGAATGCCCAGACGGCGGCGGACGCGCCGGGCGGATTACTGATCATGGGCATCTTCGGGGTGCTGCTGTTCCAGGTGGCGATCAATATAGGGATGTGCATCGGGTTGATGCCGGTGACAGGCATTCCGCTGCCGCTGATGAGCTACGGCGGATCGAGCGTGCTGTTCACGTTCCTGGCGCTGGGGATTGTGATGAACGTGCGGATGAGAAGGTTTGTGAACTAGGGACGGGCCAGAGCAAGAACTTCTCTGTACAGCCTTTGACAGGGGCTTTACCATTTTCCTCAATAACCCTTTTTGGATTGTCCAGGAGCACCCAGGCGCCTCATGCAAAAAAGACTGTTGTTCGTGGACGATGAACCCGCCATTCGCAATACCCTGCCGGCGATTCTGCGCCAAAACGGATTTGAAGTGAGCGCGGCGGCAACCGTCGCCGAGGCGTTGTTCCTGATCACATCCGAGAAGTTTGACGTCTTGCTGTCGGACCTGAACATCGGCAATCCCGGCGATGGCCTGACGGTAGTAAGCGCGATGCGCAGAACGCAGCCTGAGGCTGTGACCATGATCCTCACGGGATACCCGGCCTTTGAGACTGCGCTTGAAGCGATCCGGCAGCAGGTGGATGACTATCTTGTGAAGCCGGCCAGTATCCCGAACTTGATCAAGGCGATCGAAAGCAAGCTGGCCGCGCCTCCGCGGGCACGACAGCTGTCGCCTCCGAAGCGAGTCGCCATGCTTTTGCAGCAGAACCTGCCGCGCGTGGAGGAGTTGTGGTTGGAGGCGGTGGATGGCGACGACGCTTTGTCGCGGCTGCCCTCGACGCGAGAACAAAAGCGGAAAGCTGTGCAGGAGATTTTGGACGAAGTGGTGAGCGCTGCTCAATCGTATTCGGGAGCAGAGAAGACCGAACGCGAGAGGCTGCCCGCTGCCCCGGGGAACCGCGACTTCACAGGGTATACGCCATCCCTGCTGTTGGCTGAATTTTGTCTGCTGCGGCGCACGCTGGCACAGGTGGTGCAGGAAAACCTGCTGGCGGTGAACCTGAGCTATCTGATCCCGGATTTTGGAAAGGTGAACGAGAGTCTGGATCGGCAGGCGCAGGCTGCGCTCGCAGTGCTGACAGAGCGTTTGGGCGACAGCGCTCTTATTCGCTGAGCGGCGTGTTGCCCGCATCGGGCGAGTGGCCGAAGCAGGTGCGGGCGCGGTGGGATTGCGCCGTGTGCCGGGATGCATTGTTTGGGAAATTCGGTTGAGAGAACACAGATTGGAACGGCGAAACAGGAACTGATGTGCTTTGTAGGACTTGGGCGTGCCATCGCCGCCTGTTTGGCGTGAAGATACTTCAATCTCAATCTCTTATCGCTGTTCTCCGATCTCCGTTTTCGTGCATACTAGAGTGAGGCTATGACCGAGAGGTCCAGCCTAACTAGTTGACCGCTCTCAGGATGCGACCTATTTCCCCTGATGCGGCCAGACAAGATATTTACCAGAAGGCCGGCCAGGCACGGATCAGCTTCCGAAGGCCGGACAGGTTTTGAGAATGCAGTTATGCGGACGGTTAACGACCCCGCCTCCGGAAGAGGTTGCGTTGGTCACAAACTCCGCATGCAGGCTTCTGCCCGAGGACAACAGGACAGCGTTCCGGGCACGCCGCGCCAACCTTGGTCGTTCGTATTCAGATCAGATCGTATTCAGCAGACTCCCCGCAAGGGACGATGTGCCGTCGCGGGACAGCGCCTGGGAGTTCGCAGGCCGTCTGCTGAAGGTTTTGAATTCGCCGCCAGACTTCGCAGCGCAAACCTTGTCCGCACCGGGGAGGTTCGTCCTCGCGAGCTGATGCTCGGGGGCGTTGACCCTGCCTGTTCTGCCAGCTTGTGTCCGGGACTCGATTCCGGCGCGGGCAGAAAGCAGAGCAGCGAATGTCGAAAGAAATTTACATATCCAGCACGCCGCATGAGACGCGGCTGGCGATCGTCGAAAAGGACGAACTCGCGGAGATCTATTACGAGCGCGAGAACGAATACACCCTTGCAGGATCCATCTATAACGGACGCGTAACGCGCGTTTTGCCGGGCATGCAGTCCAGCTTTGTGGACATCGGCCTGGAGCGCGACGCGTTCCTCTACATCACGGACTTCATGGAAGAGCAGGGCGACGCCGCTGACTTCGACGGCGAAGGTTCGCGCGGGAATGGGCGTGGCGAAGCTCGGCGGGAACGTGGTGAAGGCCGTGAGCGCGGTGAAGGACGCGAGCGCGGCGAAGGCCGTGAACGTGGTGAGGGACGCGAGCGTGGTGAGGGACGGCGGCGCGATCGCCAGGCCCAGCCGGCGGCCGGCGATGATGAGCCGGTGACTCTGCAGGGCGATGCGGATGTTGCCGCGGGCGAAGAGGGTGACGAAGGCAGCCGCCGCTGGCGGGGACGCCGTGGACGGCGTCGCCCGCGCGGAGACAATGGTGAGCGGCGGGACAACGGAACCCAGCCCGAGGCGGGCAATGAGAGTGCGCCGTACGAGGCCGCGGAGTCGCGGGATGCGGAGCGTGGACGGGACCGTCCGCGGCGCGGGCGTGGCGATCGTGAAGAGACGCAGGGACGCCAGGATGCGGTGCGCGAGAGGTTCGCTCCGCGCGGGCATCGCCGCGGATCTTCGCAGGACGCGGGCGAATCGATTGATGTCAATGCATCGGCGGAGCCGTTCATTTTGCCGGGCGAGTCGCTCTCGAAATACCGGCGTGGCGAAGAAAGCGAGCCGAAGACACGTGGGGCCGAAGCTCCGAAGGTGGCCGGTTTTGCGCGGCCGTCGACCGAGTTTGAGCTGAGCAGCGCGTGGGACGGTGGCGCAACGCTGCCGGGTGAGTCGCTGTCGCGTCATCGCAACGACCGCGGGCAGTCCAGAGAGCCGGAGCCGGAGAGTTTCAGCAGCGCGTACGGGCGCGATCGCCGTCGTGAGCGTGATGAGCGGCGCAGGCGGTTTAGCAGCCGCGAGCGTTCGCTGTCGCCGGAAGAGGCGGTGCTGCCGGCGGTGACCTCGCAACATGAGCCGGAGCCCGCTGCCCAGCCGCTGAGCGACGATGTTCCGTCGTTTGAAGTGGCGGAGACCGAAGCGCGGATGGAGCTGGAGCATCAGGCGGCCAGCGATGTGGAGTATGCGGCGGAGACGGATGCAGCGCCGGCGAGCGAAGAGGCTGCGACGGCGAGGGTCTTCGAGGCGGTTGAGGAGTTTCACGAGACGGTCTCCGAATACGAGCCGGGCGAAGAGGCTTCGGCTTCGTATCGCGTCGATCCTGCGGGGCCGAGCGAGTTCCGCCAGAGCAGCACGATTGATGAGTCGATGGAGCCTGTCGACGCGGAGAGTGTTGTTGAGCCGCGCTTCGATGAGACGCATGGCTTCGCAGGCGATGCGCATGAGCTGACGAATGTGCAGCAGAGCGGAGAGATGATCTCGGAATGGCCGCTGACGCCGGAGACATCGAGCGGCGTTGAGTCGGAGCCGAGTGCGCCGATTGAGCACGAGTCGGCGGTGCAGTCGGTCGATCTGGCGCATGCGGATGCGGCGCCGATTGTGCGGGATTCCGAGCAGGGTGCGCAGCAGGGTTTTGCTCCCGGCGAAGGGCAGCTCGAAGAAGAGGTGCTGGACGACGAAGATGGCGATCTGCCGGCGCTGCACGCGGGCGCGAGCGAGGATTACGAGGAGGAGACGCTCGAAAACGCGGCGGACCTGGGCACGATGCTGCGCGAGATGTCGATTGACCAGATGACGCGGGCGGAGATTCCGGAGCTCGACGACGATGAAGACTTCGACATCGCCGAAGAGGAGATGGAAGAGGACGAACTCTCGGCTGAGGGATCGATTGCCGCGAGTGACATCGATGAAGTGGAAGAGGAGCAGGCGGCTGAGGAAGACGAGTTTGGCGATGGAAGCGAGCCTGACGCGGAGAACGCTGAGGCCGAGGGCGAGACGACGACGGAGCGCGAGCCGGGACGCAGCCGGTTCCGCCGCGACAGCCGCCGGCGCGGCCGCGAACGGGATCGCGGCGGGGATCGCCGCGGGGGTCACTCGCGCAACGGCGGACGCAGCGGACGCCACTCGATGCAGACGACTGATTTGCCGGCGATCAGTGACCTGCTGAAGCCGGGGCAGGAGGTGCTGGTCCAGATTGCGAAGGAGCCGATTGCCAAGAAGGGCGCGCGGATCACGAGCCACATTGCGCTGCCGGGGCGGTTCCTGGTGTTCATGCCGACGGTGAATCATGTGGGCGTGTCGCGCAAGATCGAGAGCGATAGCGAGCGGCGCCGGCTGAAGGAGATTCTGCTGAGCGAGAAGGGCGAGGCGAGCGGTGGATTCATCGTGCGCACCGCTGCTTCGGGCGCGAGCGAAGAGGAGCTGCGCAGCGACCTACGATTCCTGCTGAATCTGTGGGCGGACATTAAGCAGCGGTCGGAGTCGTCGAAGTCGCCGGCGCTGATCTATCACGATCTGAATCTGGTGGAGCGCATTCTGCGCGACCAGGTGACGGACAACTTCTCGGCGATCTGGGTGGACACGGAGACGGAGTACGAGCGCGTGCTGCGGTTCCTGCAGAGGTTCCAGCCATCGCTGATTCGGCGCGTGAAGCTGTACTCGAAGGAGACGCCGCTGTTCGAGCAGTTCGGCATCCAGGACGAGATCAACAAGGCGCTGCGCTCCAAGGTGTGGCTGAAGTCGGGTGGATCGATTGTGATCAACCAGACGGAGGCGCTGGTGGCGATCGACATTAATACGGGCAAGTATGTGGGCAAGACGGCGCGGCTCGAGGACACGATTGTGAAGACGAACCTCGATGCGATTCCGGAGATTGTGCGGCAGATTCGGCTGCGCGACCTGGGCGGAATTATCGTGATCGACTTTATCGACATGGATGAGCGCAAGAACCGGCAGAAGGTGCTGATCGCGCTCGAAGAGGAGTTGAAGAAGGACCGCGCGCCGTCGAAGGTTTTGCAGTTCAACGATTTCGGTCTGGTGGCGATTACACGCAAGCGCGTGAAGCAGTCGCTGGAACGCACGCTATCGACTACTTGCACGATCTGCCAGGGGACGGGAATGGTGAAGTCGCCGGTGACGGTGTGCAACGAGATCTTCATCGAGCTGCGGAAGATGCATCGGAGCCTGGAGAAGGGCGACATTATGATGCGAGTGAATCCGGAGGTGGTGAAGCAGTTGAAGTCCAACGGCGGAAAGTGGCTGCAGGAGATGGAGGAGATGAGCGGGAAGACGATTCTCGTGAAGTCCGATCCGAGTCTGCACCCGGAGCAGTTCGATATTCACTAGGGGAGTGAATAGTGAGTAGTGAGTAGTGAAGGAAGGCGGGAGGGATCATTCCCTCCCGCCCTTTTTTGCATAATCTCGATTGCGAAAGGCAAGCCGCGTCCGGATAATTGTTCGTTTACGGAGGCTTCGCGGTGGAGATGACACGGAAGTCGAGCGGATTTATTGTGCCGGCTCTTCTGGCGGCGGTTTTCTGTGCAGTGAGCGGACGGGCGCAGGTGGTGAAGACGGCCTATCCGGCGATGGCTCCGCTGGAGCAGTACATGATGCCGGAGGCGGCGGAGGTTGCGCTGGCGCGGAGTGCGGCGCCGAGTTCGATTTCGGCGAAGGCCAAGGTGATTGTGCTGCGGCGGGATGGGTATGCGACCGCGGCGGATGGCGGGAATGGATGGGTGTGCGTGGTGGAGCGAGGATGGGCGAATGCCACGGACGCTCCGGACTTCTGGAACCCGAAGCTGCGCGGGCCGATCTGTTTTAATCCGGCGGCGTCGCGAAGCTTCCTGCCGATCTACCTGATGAAGACCAGATTGGTGCTGGCGGGTGAGCGGTCGAAGAAGGCGCTGGTGCAGGCGACGGAGGCGGCGTTCCGGAGTGGGAAGCTGCCGGCGCTGGAGCAGGGATCGATGTGCTACATGATGGCGAAGCAGCAGTACCTGGGCGACCGGGACAAGAGATGGCATCCGCACCTTATGTTCTTTGCTCCGGTGAATGCGGACAAGGAGTGGGGAGCGAATCTGCCGGGCTCGCCGGTGATTGCGGCCGACGATCCGGAGGAGCATGTGACGATCTTCCTGATTCCGGTGTGGCACTGGTCGGATGGGACGCCGGGGCCGCCGCTGAAGAACTGAGCCGGCTGCGCGCGGCGGTGATGAAAGGGCGATGCATGACGAGCGCGGCGTCGGGGGTGTTTAATCGCGGGACGGGCTCTGTGTTTGGAAGCGGCGTCGGCTAGGAGTCTTCCATGAGCGTCCATGTTGAACAGCAGAGTTATGAGATGCCCCCGCGGGATGGGATCAGCATCGCGCACTTTCTTACGGTCAAGGACATTCAGCGCTCGCTGGATTATTACGCGAAGGTTTTCGGCGCGGAGATTCTGAGCCGGGGCGACGGCAATGCGCCCGGGTATCTTCGGCTGGCGAACATCTGGATGATCATGAACGTCGGGGGCGGGCCGACGCCGGACAAGCCGACGGTGACGTTGAGCGTGCCGGACCCGAACCACATCAGCAGCTTTATGAACTTCCGGGTGGCGGATATTCAGGCTTGCTATCGCGAGTGGAAGAGCCGCGGAGCGGAGTTCATCACGGAGCCGCTGGACAAGTACGGCGAGTGGCGCTGCTATATCCGCGATCCGGATGGATACATTATTGAGGTGGGGCAGAGCAAGCCGGAGTTCAAGTACGGGTAGGGAGTGAATCCTGTGCGCGCGTCTCCAATCCAACAGATATGAAGACCATTCATCCTGAGGCTCGGATTGGGCATGTGCATTTGAAGGTGGCGGACCTGGAGCGGGCGCTGCGGTTTTATCGCGATGTGCTGGGGTTTGAGGTGACGCAGCGGATGGGGCAGAGCGCGGCGTTTCTTTCGGCGGGCGGGTACCACCACCACATCGGGCTGAATACATGGGAGAGCCAGGGCGGAGGCGCGCCGGCGGCGGGGACGACAGGGCTGTATCACCTGGCAGTGGTGTATCCGACGCGGGCGGAGCTGGGGGATGCGCTGCGGCGGCTGGTGGAGGCGGGCGTGCCGCTGGATGGCGCGGCGGACCATGGGGTGAGCGAGGCGCTGTATCTGCGCGACCCGGATGGGAATGGCGTGGAGCTGTATTGGGACAAGCCGAAGGAGGAGTGGCCGCGGACCAAGGATGGGGAGCTCGCGATGGTGACGCGGCCGCTGGATTTGCAGGGATTGTTGGCGGCGTAGGTGAGGCGGTCGATCGCGGACCCCACCCATGACGACTGCGCCGTCATGAATGGGGTGCCCGGACTAGTTTTTGAGGAAGGCGAGCAGGTCGGCGTTGATGACGTCGGCATGGGTGGTGGGCATGCCGTGCGGGAAGCCCTTGTAGGTTTTGAGGGTGCCATTCTTGAGGAGCTTGGCGGATAAGGGGCCGGCGTCGGCGTAGGGAACGATCTGGTCGTCTTCGCTGTGCATGACGAGGACGGGGATGGTGATCTTTTTGAGGTCCTCGGTGAAGTCGGTCTGGGAGAAGGCAACGATGCCGTCGTAGTGGGCTTTCGCTCCGCCCATCATGCCCTGACGCCACCAGTTGTGCACGACCGGCTCGATGGTTTTCACGCCCGGGCGGTTGAAGTTGTAGAAGGGGCCGGAGGCAATGTCGTAATAGAACTGGGCGCGATTGGCGGCGAGTTGCGCCTGGAAGTCGTCGAAGACGGACTTGGGAAGGCCGCCGGGGTTGGCGTCGGTTTTGACCATGAGCGGGGGAATCGCGCTGATGATCGCGGCTTTCGCGACGTTTTTCTCGCCGTGGCGAGCGAGATAGCGGATGACCTCTCCGCCGCCGGTGGAGTGGCCGATGTGGATGACATTTTTGAGTTGAAGATGCTCGGTGACAGCGGCGAGGTCGTCGGCGTAGTGGTCGAGGTCGTGGCCGTCGGCGGTCTGGGTGGAGCGACCGTGGCCGCGGCGGTCATGCGCGATGACGCGGTAGCCGTGATTGAGGAAGAACATGAGCTGGTTGTCCCAGTCGTCGGCGGAGAGCGGCCATCCGTGGCTGAAGACGATGGGTTGACCAGTGCCCCAATCTTTGTAGTAGATGTGCAGGCCATCTTTGGTGGTAACGGTGGGCATGGGGGTGCTCCTTTGTGTGCTGTCGTCGGGAGGTTCGTGGAGGTCCCGGTATGAGGGTGAGGGAGATGATGATACAGGGTTCGCAAGTCGCGGGAGTGAAGCGCGGGCGGCAAGAAATCTCCGGTGTGCGTATCTATACGCGATCCGGATGGACACGTTGTTGAGGTGGGGCGGAGCAAGCCGGAGTTCAAGTGCGGTTGAGGCGCGGCTGGGATGGCTGCTGACGGCTAACGCAGGGCGAAGATGCTGATCTGGCTTGGGGTGCGTTGCGCGGCGGGAGCGGCGGCGGCGGCTTCGGTGCGGAGCTTGAAGGCCTGGTCGGAGGCGCCCGAGGCGTCGAGGATTTTTGCGTAGGCGAGTTCGGCGCTGACGTAGCGCGGACTCTGGCGGCCGGAGCCGGCTTCGAGGAGGCTGAGGCCGCGGGCAGTCGTCACGCGCGCGGAGGCGATGTCTCCGGACTGCAGATAGGCGCCGCCGAGGAGAACATAGAGCCATGCAGTCTCGGGAAGCTGGTCTTCATGTGTTTGTTTCCAGAGGGCGAGAGCGTGCTGGTAGCCGGCGACGGCGGCGCGCGGGTCGCCGTCGAGTTCGGCGATGCTGGCCTGGGTGGAAGTAAGGGCGGCGATCTGATCGGAGGTGAAGTCGGGTGCGAGTTGGGACTGGGCGAGCGAGCGCGCCATGTATTTGTGAGCGTCGCGGCGTGAGTGTTCGTCGGCTGCGAGGGTGGCGAGATCGTTCCAGATCATGGCGGCCTGGGCGTGATCGTTCTGCTGCTCGAGCAGGCGCGCGGATCGAAGCAAGAGGTGTTTGGCGGCGTTGGTCTGTCCTGTTTCGGCGTAGAGGGTGGCGAGAGCGCCGAGGACCATGGCGTACTCGTCGGGATGGTGGCCGTCGCGATCGATGATGGCGAGGGCGTTTTCGTAATTCGCTGTCGCCTTGTTGAAGTCTCCGCTGAGCTGATAGGCATGGGCGAGATAGGTCAGGACGATGCCCTGGTCGGCGGGAGTGAGGTCCTGGTTGGCGAGGAGCGAATTGGCGGCCTGGATGAGCTGGGGCAGCGGGCCGTGGCGGCTGAGCTCGGAGAGTTGGGCGAGGCCGCTGTTTGGATGCTGCGCGCTGAGCCGAGGCGCCGAGGCGATGATTCCGAGGAGCACACAAACCACGACCCGCTTCATGGAAGGGTCCTTTACGTGGCGATTTTGCTGCGATGTGCGAGGCGTCAGGCTCGAGAGCGGGTCCGGTGGCGACGGGACTCCGCTTCGGGGATGACGGCCTTCTTGCTCTGGCCGATGTTTGCGCTACGCAGGGATCGAAGCGGCGGTTCCCGATTTGTGACGAACGAACTTTTGGGGAAGAGGAGGGATGAGGCGGGCGGGATTTTGCGCGTCAGCGGAGGGGATCAAGAGAGAACGGCGGCCCTGATGAGCCGCTTTTGGATGGGTTGATGGTGGGTACCCCCCTCCCCCCTGTTTTTGTGAAAAGTCTTCAGGGAAGAGACTTTAGGGGTGGACTTCGTGCGTTTGGGTGAGGATCGGCCAGGGTGCGGGGGTGAGATTGAGGGCTGGGCGGAGGACGGCTTTGTCAAGTTGGGTGGTGTTTGCGATGTAGCGGACGCGGCGACCGGCGCTGCAATATTCCCGATCCTGACGCTTTGCGCGGGTTACCAGAGAGTTCTTGCAACTGATCCAGTCAGGTGCTCTGATGGTTTCTCGTTCCTCGACTAAAGGAGAGCATCGTGAGGATCAAGGCCCTCGTAATTTTGCTTGCGCTTTTGGGTGGGGTTTCTTCTGCTCGTGCGGACGTGATCATCAGTGGGTCCGTAAGTGTCATGACGTCGAACGGTCCTACATCACCCGGGCCTAGTTGTCAGAGCTCTGGTTCAGCCGCTTCCTCCTTAGCCCTTTCCTGCGGGGTCAGTGATCCGACGGCGTCGGCCAGCTTAGCCGGGAGCGGTGATGCGTTTAGCGGCTCATTATCTGCCAGTACCTTGCAGGAAACTTCGGACTCGACCCTGTTCCCCAATGCACGAGCTATCGCGTCGGGTCAGCTCGACCTGAGCCAGACCTACGTCCTGCTAGGCGGGTTTGGACCCGCTACTATAAGCTTTGCGATTGATGTTCCGTTCGTTTTCCCTGATAGCCAAAATAGGTGGGGATGCGCTTTCGATTTCAATGGAGTTTCGCAATCGTGCATTTCTGATTTAGGCATTGGCGGGGGCACAATCTCCGAGCAGGTCGAGTATTTGGTGCCATTCTCGATCGACTTCGATCTGGATGTGTATTCGATTGCGGGGACGATTACTGACAGCGAGCAGTTCGGGAGCATAGATTATTCGTTAAGTGGACCAGGCTTGCTTTTCGCTCTACCGACGCCGGAGCCGTCTTCGGTGTGGCTGCTGATGCCGGGACTGTGTGGGATAGTCTTTGCGGCGAGATCGCGGGCGAAGAAGAAGTTCGCGTGAGACGAGAGCCTACGCCGATATCGCCATGAGATCGAGATGAAATCTGGTCTAGCTCGTCTGATTGCTTACAAGCGGGTGCAAGAGGGAACGAATGTCGTTCTCATCGCTTCAGACCGCTTGCTACCTTTCCGAACTCCGAGGCGGTGAATGAGGTGCTGCGGAGTTTGAAGTAGATTTCGAGACCGAGCGAGAGGCGTTCAACACCTATGTTTTGCACGACGGCTCAACGCTAAAAGTGAAGATTGTGCTGACCGACGTCATGCGCGTAGAGGGCGCTTGGAACCCGAATGGCGATCCAGTATACATGGTGCAGGCGCAGCAGATTTTGACAGTAAATGCACCCGACACAATGAGGAGAAAGACATCGTGAGTGCAAATCCAATCTGCATAAATGGGTTCAGAAGACCCCCGGTGGTTCAAGAACAAAGGCGGCCAGGTTCGAATATCTCGTCCCGATCATCGCTTTTGTGTCGAACCAGGTAAGGATTCCAAATCTGATATTGACCTGTCGGAACTTGACGGCCTCTCGTTTTATGCCTCAACGGCCGATTCTTTGGACATGGCCTGTCTGCCAACCACCATGTCTCAGTTTCTAGCGGACAAGTTTAAGGTTAATCCAAACGTCCGCGCGGTTCTGGTTGGGGAGAGCAATGAAGTTCACCATGTTTGGGTGCTTCTCCACGAGTGGAATCCTTCCGCCCGGAAGGCCGTATACGCGATTCAGAAGGACATACTTCAGAAGGTTCGTGGTTTTAACTTCGACTTCTACGTCGTAGACGTGGCACCTGGTGCTAATCCATCGGAGATGGTTTCTGGGATTCCGGTCGTCTACCTCAAGGATTGAGGTGGCTTGCGGTGCCCTCTAAGAATGAACATCTCGCGATCGCCCGAGACAACGAGACAATGTTGGCCCAGCTTGACCCGGACATGCCCGTCGCTCGGGGCTGGGCTTCAACCATGGCCTTCTATGCGTCGATTCATTTCGTCGAAGCGTTTTTTGGAACGCGATCAAAGCATTCCGCGGATCACCGAACTCGAGACAACAACATGGCTCAGTTTGCCGAAACTATGGCTGTTTACGATGAGTTCTCCGAGCTAAAGAATATCTCGACGAGAGCGCGCTCTTTCGGGCGTTACCCAGACAAATTAGATTTCAATGTTCAGGTGTTACCCTCGCTTCGAACTATCGCGACTGAGATGTTGAAACATTGCACGTGAGGGTTGGGCGATATATCGACAAAATGCCGAGCCCTCGCGGCTCGGCATTTTGATTTTTTTGTCATGCGAGTTAGTGGGAGGCGACGGTTTGTTCGCCGAGCTGGTGGAGGTCGGCGGAGTTGGTGGGGCGGGTGTAGAACATGTGGCCCCCGGGGAATTCGTGCACCGAGAGTTGCGGCGCGATGGTGGGGGGAAGTTGGTTCTGGGTTAAGACGGAGCCCATGAAGGGGCAGCTGAGGTCGTTCCAGCCGTGCATGATGACGACGTGGAGTTTGGGGTCGGCGGCGAGGGCTTCGCGGAGATCGGTGACGGCGCCGCGGCGGAGGTCAGGACCACTGCGATCCCAGAGACGGCTGACCTCGTAGGAGAGCAGGTTGTAGCGGCTGTCGACCTTCCAGCCGACGGTGACGGTGTCGAAGTTGACCATGGCCTGGGTGATCTGGGCCATGCCGGATTCGAGGATGGGGTCGGAGCCTTCCTGCTCGGCGGAGTAGGGGAAGGGATCGGGGTCGGTGACGTTGGAGTCGTAGACGGAGCCGATGAGGCCCTGGGCGCGGTGGACCTCGCGGAGGTAGGCCTGGGTGGAAAGGCGACCGCCGGAGTACTTGACGAACTCGGGGTCGAGGCCGGTCATCTCGGTGACGTGCTGAATCATGTCGTCGGTGGCGGTGGCGTTTTCAGGGCCGGCGATGAGCGCGGAGGCGTAAGGACCTTCGTCGTAGGCGATGACGTCCTTCATGGCTTCGGGCGTGAGCTTGTGCTCGTTTTCAAGATGCGCGGCGGTGATGGACGGAAGGGTGATCATCCAGGGAATGGGCGAGAGGTTGCGATCGCCGAAGTCGGGGTTGAGGTAGGGGCTGATGAGGAAGAGGCCGTTGACGCCGATGCCGAGCTGGGTTTGCAGGTAGTGGGTGACGCGCGGGCCGCGATAGCCGCCGTAGCTTTCGCCCATGACGTACTTCTTGGAGAGCATGCGGTCGTTTTTGACGAGCCACTTGTAGATGACGAGCGAGAGGTACTCGATGTCGGGGGTGGGGGCGTAGAAGAGTTTTTTGGCTTCGGTGTCGTCGACGAGGGAGCGGGAGAAGCCGGTGCCGACGGGGTCGATGAAGACGAGGTCGGTGAAGTCGAGCCAGGTGCCGGGGTTGTCGGTGAGGATGGCGGGGTCGGAGGGTGACTCGCCGGCGTTGCCGAAGGAGACGTGCTTGGGACCGACGGCTCCGAAGTTGAGGAAGCCGGAGGCGGCGCCGGGACCGCCGTTGAAGGCGAAGAGGACAGGCCGGTCGTGCGCGCCGTCGAGCGTGTAGGCGGTGTAGACGACTTCGGCGGTGGGCTTGCCGTCCTTGCCTTCGAGCGGGATGGTGCCGACGGTGGCGGTGTAGTGGAGGGTTTTGCCGTTGACGGTGACGGTCTGCTCGACGGACTTATCGGGCGGGAGCGGGTTGGGGAGAGCTTTGGGTTCGGCGGGCTGTTTGGGTGTGCCGGGTGGAGGGACGGGCGCGCCGGGAGCGGCGGCGGGGGTTTGGGAGGACTGCGAGTCCTCCGCGTTGCGCTGGCCGCGCTGGCGCTGGGCGCATGCGGGCAGAGTGAGGACGAGTAGAAGCGCAGGAGCAACTCGGTTGAAGGTCATGCGAAACATGCTAACGGATTTTGCGGGGATGAGCCGATATCTCCAACGCGCGATTTGGGATGGCGGGCGGTGGGCGGCGAGCATGCGAGGGGCGCTGCAGGTGGAGCGGATGGATGCGGATGGATAAGGTTCAGCGGGGCGAAAGGGGGATTGAACGGAGGGCACGGCGTGATATGGTTTCGCCAACTTATCCAGAACCTCTCGAAAGGCTGTTTCCAAGGATCTGACGATGCTGCGTTTGCTTCCGGCCCCGAACCGTTTCGCCGTTTTCTTTGCGTTCTTGAGCGCGCCGCTGATGGCCCAGAGTGTGCCGGCGCCGTCGATTCCGGGGGAGCCGTTTAGCGCGAGCGCGGCGGAGCTGCGCGCGGCGTCAGCGGCGGTGCCGGTGGACCCGCACCACATGGCGCAGATTTTGTATGAGGAAGGAACGTACAAGGTCAATGCGGATGGGACGGTGCTGTACCGGCACCGGATGGTGTATCGCGTCGATGCGCAGGAGGCGGTGAGCGGCTGGTCGGAGATTGCGATGAGCTGGGACCCGTGGGTGGATAAGCCGGCGGATCTGCGCGCGAGAGTGTTGGAGCCGGACGGCAGTTTTGCGGAGCTCGACCAAAAGACGATCACGGATGCTCCGGTGAAGGCGGAGGATGCGGAGACGTTTTCGTCCGAACACACGCGGCGAGCACCGTTGCCGGGGATGAGCGTGGGCGCGATCGTCGAGGAGATGGAGACGCTGGAGGAAAAGACGGCGTACTTCGCTGCGGGGACGAACCGGATGTTCCGCTTCCAGCTGAATCAGCCGATTGCGGAGGTGAGGCTGACGGTGGAGACGCCGGCGGACAAGCCGTATCGGGACAGAGTGTTCAATGTGCCGGGTGTCGCGGAAGAGAAGACCGAGGCGAACGGTGTGCGGCGGGTTGTTTACGTGGTGAAGAATATGCCCGCGGTGCACGCGTCGGATATTGACTTGTGGACGAACGACGCGACGACGCCGATGGTGGAGTTTGCGACGGGAGCGTCGTGGGGCGCGATGGCGAAGGAATATGCGGCGATCGCCGATCCGCAAGCTGTGACGTCGGAGGCGGCGACGATTCTGCCGAAGGACTTGCCGGCGGACCGCGATGGGAGGATTCGCGCGATTGTGGCGAAGCTGCACGAGGAGGTTCGGTACACGGGCGTGGAGTTTGGCGCGGCGAGGCTGACGCCGCAGCGGCCCGCAGAGGTGATTCAACGGCACTATGGCGATTGCAAGGACAAGGCGACGCTGCTGGTTTCGATGCTGAGGGCGGCGGGGATTCCGGCGTCGCTGGCGGTGCTGGATGTGGGCCCGGGGATGGATGTCGATCCGGAGCTGCCGGGCATGAACCTGTTCGACCACGCGATTGTGTATGTGCCGGGCGAGCAGGGCGGCAAGGCGATGTGGATTGACGCGACGGCGGCGTATTTTCAGCCGGGGACGCTGCCGTTTGGAGATACGGGGCGATATGCGCTGGTGATCGCGCCGGGAACGAGTGCGTTGACGAAGACTCCGGTGGCGCAGCCGACGGATTCGATGCTGGTGGAGACGCGCGAGTTTGACTTGTCGGCGTATGGGCCGGCGCATGTGACGGAGATCTCTGAGACGCACGGCACGATGGATGCAAACTATCGTTCGTGGTTCGGCGGCGCCGATGAGACGAACTACCGGCCGCAACTGGAGAAGTATGCGACGACGGCGTACCTGGCGAAGAAGCTGGTGAAGATTTCGCACGGCGACGAGAAGAACCTGTCGAAGCCATTCAACCTGACGCTGGAGATGGACGGGGCCAAGCGCGGCACGACCGCGGTGAACGAGGCGCTGGTGGTGCTGTTTCCGAACTATGCGGAGAGCTCGTTGCCGAACTGGTTTGCGACCAAGCCCGCGGATTTCGGACCGGACGCGAGTGCGGATGCCAAGCATGAGCAGCAAATGGCGGAGGAGTCACGCGCGGCGAACTATGCGTTCCTTCCGTTCACGGATGAACGGCGGGTGAAGATTGTGGCGCCGGATGGATTCACGCTGCGGTCGCTGCCGGCGAACAAGGTGACGCACCTGGGTACGGCGACGCTGACCGAGACGTACACGAAGGAGAGCGACCGCGTCGTTCATGCGGTGATTCGCTTCGACAGCGGGCCGGGCACGCTGAGTGCGGCACAGGCGCTGGAGATGCGGACGGCGATTCTGGAGCTGAACAAGCGCGACTATATCGGCGTGTATTTTGATGCGCCGGGAGCGAAGGCGCTGGCGGAGGGACATCTGCGGCCGGCGCTGGATGCGAATGAGGCCTTGATTGCGGCGCATCCGACCGATGCGATGAACCATGTACGTCTCTCGAAGATGCTGCTGGAAGCGCGAATGGGCGAAGAGGCGCAGGCCGAGGCGAAGAAGGCGACGGATCTGGATCCGAAGTCATCGATTGCGTTTTCGACGCTGGGGTGGGCGCTGGAATTCGATGCGCTGGGCACGCGGTTCGGCAAGGGTTACGACCGCGCAGGAGCGATTGCGGCGTACAAGAAGGCGATCGAACTGGACTCGACGGACAACGATCCGCGCTTCGATTTGGGTGTGCTGTACGAGTATGACGCCCACGGGACGCGATATGCGGAGGATGCGGACCTTCCGCTGGCCATCGCGACCTATGCGGATCTGATCAACCGGGTGAAGGATGACGAGGCAGCGGTTCAACAGGACCGCGAGAACATGATGTACGCGATGCTGTATGCGCACCAGTATGCGGCGCTGGATGCGATGCTGGCGACGGTGCCGACGAGCGGGCCGAACGCGTCGCTGGCGATTGCGTCGGCGGGGGCGCAGCATGGAGCGGCGGCGGGAATTGCGCAGGCGGACAAGGGCAATGTGTCGACGACGGACCGCGCGAAAAATCTGCTGCGGGCGGGATCGATGCTGGCAAACCTGGGCAAGTATGCGGAAGCGTCGGAGATATTGAACGCGGGGGTGAGCGGAAGCGACGATGCGGCGCAGACAGGGAGGCAGGTGGAGATGTATCGCAACCTGCAGCGCGCGACATTGACGCTGCGTCCGGAGAGCGATCCGGTGCGGCCGGTGCAGGCGATGACGTACGAGATGCTGACAGACACGAGCACGCGGGCGTCGCTGGAGAAGCTGCTGAGCCGGGAATCGTATGTGTCGGACGCGGAGTATGAGCGGAAAATCGACAAGGTGCTGGCAGAAGGAGGATTTTTGCGCGCGGTTGCGGCAAAGACGGAGATGTCAGAGCCCGTGCTGGTGGACCTGCTGGTGGGCACGATGACGTTCAGCGCGACGGGCGACGACAAGGTGGGCTACGCGGTGACTCAGCAGCAGACGGGCAATCAACCGACGCATTATTACGTGGTGAAGGACACGCAGGGATATCGGATCGCAGCGGATCAACGGGACAATGTCGAGGTGGGCAACCAGGTGTTGCATGACCTGGCGCGCGATGATCCAGCGGCGGCGAAGGCGATTCTCGATTGGAAGCGAGACCTGACACACCGTGGAGGCGGCGACGATCCGCTGGAGGGAGCGTTGCTGCCGCGGTTCTGGACGGTGGGAAGTTCGCGGGAGCGTGCGGATTCGCCGGAGGCGATGAAGCTGGCGGCGATCTCGCTGCTGGCGGGATCGATGGATGCGAAGCCGTATATCGCGGACGTGAAGAAAGCGACGGCGAGCGCGACGGGAGCGCAGCATAAGGAGGACATGGACCTGCTGCTGGCGGAGGTGTCGGTGGGCGCCGAGCAGACGGAGGAAGGAATTGCGGCGTCGAAACAGCTGCTGGACGACGAGCCGGATTCTGTTACGGCGCTGTCACTGCTGGGATCGGCGTATGCGATCAAGGGGGATTCGAAGGACTGGCTGGCGATGCTCGCACCGCGACTGGCGAAGAAGCCGAAGGACCATGACATTCTCTTCGAGCAGACACGCGCGTATGAGCTTGCGGGCGATTGGACCAGCGCGCGGAAGGCGGCGCAGGCGGTGCTGGATTCGGGCAAGGCGACGGCGAACGACTACAACAACTATGCGTGGATGGGATTGTTTGACGATCACATTGGCGATGCAGAGGTGAAGGCGGCGCAGCAGTCCAACATGTTAAGCAGCAACGGAAACTTTGCCGATCTGCACACGCTCGCGTGCGTCTACGCGGCTGCCGGCAAGACGACTGAGGCGCGCACGGTGCTGGATGCGGCCATGTATGCGGGCAACATCACGCAGCCGAATGGGGCGGTGTGGTATGCGCTGGGATTGCTGTATGAGCAGTACGGCGTGAAGGGCGCTGCGCTGGCGGCGTATCGGAAGGTGGATGCGCATGAGTTCGACGACCACACGTTTGTGGATCCGGCGGCGACGTATCTGTTGGCGCAGGCGCGGATCAAGGCGCTGACGGCGAAGTAGAGCGAACGAGGGAAGCGGCACAGATCGGGCGATCTGTGCCGCTTTTCTTTTGCGTGCACGGTGACGGGTTCAGCGACCGAGTTCTTCGAGGTACTTTTCGACTTCGAGGGCGGCCATGCAGCCGGTTCCGGCGGCCGTGATTGCCTGGCGGTAGCGGCGGTCCTGGACATCTCCGCAGGCGTAGACGCCGTGGAGCTGGATGCCCTGGCGGGTGACGAAGACGTTGTGCTCGGTCTTGATGTAGCCGTCGATGTCGAGATCGATCTGGCCTTTGAACATGGAGGCGTTGGGCACGTGGCCGATGCCGAGGAACATAAAGCTGATGGGGAGCGTCCAGCGCTCGCCGGTCTTTTTGTTGTGGAGCTTGAGGCCGCGGACGTCCTGCTCTTCGACGCCGAGGACCTCTTCGACGATGGTGTTGTGGAGGAAGTCGATCTGCGGGTGAGCGATGGCGCGCTCGAGCATGATTCTGCTGGCGCGGAAGTTTTCGGTGCGGTTGATGATGGTTACCTTGGTGGCGAAGCGAGTCAGGAAGAGCGCTTCCTCCATGGCGGAGTCGCCGCCGCCGATGACGGCGATCTCTTTGCCGCGGGTGAAGAACCCGTCGCAGGTGGCGCAGGAGCTGACGCCGTGGCCGATGAGAGCCTGTTCGGAGGGAAGGCCGAGCCAGCGGGCGGAGGCGCCGGAGGCGATGATGAGCGAGCGAGTGAGGACGATGTCGCCGTTGATGGTGAGCTCGAAGGGCGTTTTGCAGATGTCGGCGGCGGAGAGATGGCCGTGGGTGATCTCGGCGCCGAAGCGGGTGGCCTGCTTCTTCATGTTGTCGATGAGCTCGGGACCCTGGATGCCGTCGGGCCAGCCGGGAAAGTTTTCGACGAGGGTGGTGATGGAAAGCTGGCCGCCGGGCTCGTGGCCTTCAAGTACGAGCGGCTTGAGGTTGGCGCGCGCGGCGTAGATGGCGGCAGTGAGGCCGGCGCAGCCGGAGCCGAGGATGACGGTGTCACGAACAGTTTGAGACATGGCTATTTGATTGTAGAGGGTGCGGGTTGGGTGCAGAAGGGAAGAGAGTAGAAGGTAGAGAGCAGACAGTAAAAGGAGATTGAGATGGCGGACCTGGTTTTGGTGTACGGGATGAGGCTGCTGCCGGCCGATGAGGTGGAGGCGGTGGATGCGGCTCCGGTGAAGCTGAAGAACGGCAATGAGGCGAGGGTGACGATGCACATCCTGGAGGGCAGCCGCGAGTCGATTGAGTCGCAGCTGCGGACGAGCATCGAGGCGTTCTTCGATTTTTATCCAGAGATCTAGATAGCGGGAGTTGGGGACGGCGTGACCCGGTTGGGGCATGCGGTGGGTGAGTTGCGTTCGGGCGAGCGACAGTGACGCTGGAAATCCTCTGAGACGACGAAAGAGTGTCTTAGAGGAGGACGGTGGATGCGAGTTCATTGGTGGCTGGCGTTGCTGCTGTTGCCCGCGTTTACGGCGGGAGCGCAGGTGGCGCCAGATGCGAGCGTGACGGCAGCGCTGGCGAATCTGAGCGCGCGCGCGGCGACGGCGTTTGTGGGACAGGTGACGGCAATCCGGCGCGAGGCTGGAGTTGTCGAGGTTGTGTTTCGCGTGGACACGCCGGTGCTGGGGCAGGCGGGCGGGACGTACACGCTGCGCGAGTGGGCGGGAATGTGGCCGCCGGGAATGCAGCGCTACAGATTGGGCGAGCGGGCGCTGGTGTTTCTGCATGCAGCGAGCAGCGCAGGGCTGAGCTCGGCGGTGGATGGTGGCGAAGGCGTTGTGCCGGTGATGTCGGACGCGAACGGCACGGTGCTGCTGGATGTGCGGCGGCTGGCGACGCGGGTGTTGCGGCAGGTGGGTCAACCGCTGGTGGATGGCAATGGAGCGATGGCGCTGAGCGACGCGCTGCCCGTGATCCAGAGCCGTGGCCTGACGACGACACGGCCGGTGCGGCGTCCACTGCCTCCTGCGGTGACGCCGGTTGTGCCGGTGGGGACGAAGAATCCGACGAAGCCGGCGCCGGTTGAGGAACTGACTCCCATTGTGCAGTGAAGCGGAGAGCACGGATTTTGTGAGGAACGATATGCGATGGATGGCGGGCGCGGTGCTTGTCTGCGCGGCATTATTTTGTGCAATGAGCGCGAGCGCGGGTGGGCCGCGCTTCATAACAGGAGGAAGTTCGTGGGTAGGGGGCGGGGTTACGATTCCTTTTTATACTTCGACGCCGGAGTACTACACGGATCCGGGGGATCTGAACGCGAACGTGACGCACGCGCAGGCGGACGCGATGGTGGCGGCAGCAGCAGCGCCGTGGAATGTGCCGACCTCGCAGCTGGTGCTGAAGCAGGGTGGAGAGCTGGCCGAGCACGTGAGCTCGGCGAATGTGTACTTCGATGGCAGCGAGATGGTGTTTCCTGCGGATGTTTCGGCGACGAATTATCAGAGCATTCCGATTGCGGTGATCTATGACACGGATGGGAGCGTGATCGATACGCTGCTGGGCGAGGGAGCGAGTGACCCGAGCGGGTGCAGGGACACAGGGGTGGTGGAGAGTGTGGACTCGATTGGGCAGGAGGGCAAGATTCACCACGCGATGCTGATTTTGAACGGACGGTGCGTGGGTTCGACGCCGCAGCAGTTGATGCAGATGCAGTATCAGCTGGAGAGAGCGTTTGGGCGCGTGATAGGGATCGCGTGGTCGCAGCTGAACGACAACATTTTTACGGGGGCGACGCCAGCGACGGCGGGTGAGATCGATTACTGGCCGATAATGCACCCGATCGACGTGCTGTGCAGCTCGTACAGCTATCAGTGCATGACCAATCCGTTTACGCTGCGCATGGACGATGTGGATTCGCTGGCGCTGCTGTATCCGGTGACGCCGGCGAACGTTCAGCCGGGGCAGACGTTGAGCGGCAGCAATGCGCTGAACCTGATAGGCGTCGTTTCGTTTCCGACGGGGCAAGGGATGGATTGGGTGAACATGACGGCTCGAAGGCAGACGCAAGGCAGGGAAACAGAGGAGCCGTGGGAGGTCGTTTCGGCGCTGACCGGATACGAGTATCAGCAGGATGGCGGCAATCCCATCAGTGGAACAGAAGCCGCAATGGAGAACGTCGGCAATACGTGGGGCCCAGACGAGGGTCTGTACGCGATGCCGCGCGTCGAGGACAGCGGGACAGAAAACGTGTACATGACGACGGAAGCGATCGACCCCCTCTACACGGGCGAGTATGCGGTTGGACCGTATGAGCGGCCGCCGGTAACGCCGTCAGGTTCACTGACGATGACGGATTGGTCGGGGTACGCGGGCACAGGATGGTATTACGTGAAAGCCGTGTCGAATGCGGCCTCGAGCTGCACGCTGGGAGGTGACGGGACACAGAGTGCGCCGGCTGCGGGTGGGGTGAGCGGATGGTGGAACGGGTTGCTGTGCCCCGTGGGGCATAGCTCGTGGTGGACCGTGCAGGTGAATGCAGGAAGCAACTGGACGCTGGAGGTGACAGCTTTGGACGAGACGGGCGCGGCGACGACGTCGAAGGCGCAGCCGGTGATTGGCGTGTGGAACGTTGGCGATACAGGCTTGCCGACTGTGGCGAGCCAGCCGTACTCGATGAACTCGATGGCGCCGGGTGTGACGCAGCTGTGGATGCCGGCGGGCTCGACGCCCAGCAATTACATGTTTGCGGTGGCCGATCAGTATGGCGGCGGGCGTCCGGATTTTGGGTACCAGGCGCGCGTGCTTTATGCGGCGAGTGTGACGCCGGCGAAGGTGAGCGCGGCGGGTGGGCAGATTGTGATCGCCGGCGAGGGCTTTCGGGCGGGGAACCAGGTGAGCGTGAATGGAGTGACGGCGACGGTAGTGACTGTGAGCGCGAACCAGATTGTAGCAAGGGCGCCGAGCATGACGGACGCGGGCGCTGCACTGGCGACGCCGATGGATGTGATGGTGACGGATCCCGCAACGGGTGGAGAGACAGACATTGGCAACGGGTTCGAGTACTCGAACACCTTGCCGGACGTGATGAATCTGGTGTCGGCGCCGAATGCCCTGGAGACGGGTGCGACGGCGGCGACGATGTTCGCGGTGCAGCTGTTCGGGCCGGATGGGGTGACGCCGCTGGCGAATGCGAGTGTGCAGCTTTCGATTGCGTCGGGCAGCGCGGGATTTGGTGCATGCTCGGGTGCGAACACGTGCGTCGTGCAGACGAATGCAACAGGTGTTGTGTCTACGACGGTGACCGGCGGCGCGGCGGGGCAGGTGGTGCTCAGTGCGGGTGAGGTGAATGGGAGCGCGCTGAAGCAGGTGACCGTGACGGACACGAATCCTGTGCGCGTGGTGACGATGGCAAATGCGGCAGGGTATGTGGCGGCCGGCGCTTCAGAGACGTGGACGATTTCTTTGACCGCGATGCAGGATGGCGCGGCGGTTGTGGGTGTGCCGGTGACCTGGACGGAGAGCGGCGGCGTTTCGCTGAGCGGAGGGTCAACGACAACGGCGCAGGACGGGAGCGCGAGCGTGGTGGTAAGCGGATCGCAGATGAGCGCGGGCGCGGCGACGGTGACCGGATGCGTGTGGGGGGGCGTGTGTGCGAGCTGGACGGTGACGGCGGTGGATTCGTCGCAGTGGAGGATTGCTGTGAGCGGAGGCGCGGGGCAGAGTGTGGGCGTAGGGGCGCCGTTGGCCGCTGTGACGATGGGCGTGACGGACACGGCGGGGCATGCGCTGGAGGGAGCGATGGTGTCGGTGTATCAGACAGCGGATGCCTGGGAGGGAACGTGCGCGACGCCGGGAAAGTGTGCGGCGGCGCCGGTGCTTGAGTCGGCGCAGAGCACCGCTGTGTCGGATGCGAGCGGAGGCGTGTCGGTGACGCCGCTGGTGATTACGGGGCAGCCGTACGTGCTGAATATTGCGGCGGTGACGGGAACACAGGGTTTCGTGTCGCTGTCGCTGCCTGTAACGCCGTGAGGCGGGAGCGACCCATTCATGACGACGGAGCTGTCGTCATGAATGGGCACTCGATATGAAGCGTCCGGGTGTTCCGAGGGCGGTCGGACGAAGTTAGATGGGTTCAACTGGTGTGAGAGTGTCTCGCGCGACGGGTCGTCGGATGGCCATGATGCCGAAGATGGCGATGTAGACGTAGCAGATTGCGGGGATGAAGAAGCTGGGATGCAGGCCGATGTGATCGGCGATGGTTCCCTGCAGCTCCGGGATGATCGCGCCACCCAGAATCGCGGCGATCAGCAGGCTTGAGCCTTTGCTGGTGAGCGGACCGAGATCCTGGATGCCGAGGGTGAAGATGGATGGGAACATGATGGAGTTGCAGAATCCCACGGCGAGCATGGACCACATGGGGAGGGACTTGGGCAGATAGAAGGTCCAGTGCCAGTGCCAGAAGGTGGCAGGGTAGATCCAGACGCCGGTTGTGTAGGTGGTCTTCATGCTGATGAGCACGAGGATGCAGGCGCAGATGGCGGCCGCGCCGAGAACGATGCCGGTCCGGATCTTCTGCAACACAGCAGAGCCGATGAAGCGGCCGACCATGGCACCTCCCCAATAACACATGAGGAAGTAGGCGGCGGTGGCTTCGCGCAGGCCCGCGATGTCAGGAAGCTTCATGTAGTTGACGAGCAGGCTGCCGATGGCGACTTCGGCGCCGACGTAGACGAAGATGCCGCCGGCGCCGAAGAGCAGCCAGGGATGATGCCAGATGGAGTCCGGTCGTGAGAGGGCTTCGGAGAAGGCTCCGGGGCGGAAGTCCTGGGTATGCTCGGAGACACCTGTGGTGGTCTTGAGCTTGATGGCCGCGAGCGCGAGGGCGAGCAGGATGAGCGTGAGTGCGATGCCGATGTAGGGCAGACGGACGGTGGAAGCCTGCGAAGCGCGATAGGCCTGACGGGCGATTTGCGTCATGGAGCGCAGGCGCTCCGGAGTCACGGTTGCGGGCGCGGTGGCGAGGATGAGCTGCGAGCCGAAGAACGGAGCAATGAAGGTTCCGACGGAATTGAAAGCCTGCGCGAGATTGAGACGACTGGAGGCAGTGGCCGGCGGACCGATGACTGTGACGTAGGGGTTGACTGCGACCTGAACGACCGTCATGCCGGCGGCGAGGATGATGAGGGCCGCGAGAAAGACTCCGAAGAGCGCGAAGTGTGCGGCGGGAATGAAGCCGGCGGCGCCGCAGGCCATGACCAACAGGCCAAAGACCATCGTCTTCTTGTAACCGTACTTGTCGACGAGCTTGCCACCGGGATAGCTGAAGACGAAGTACGAGGTGAAGAAGGCGAACTGAACGGTGAGCACCTCAGCATAGTTGAGGTCGAAGATCGACTTGAGATGCGGGATGATGATGTCGTTCAGGCAGGTGAGAAAGCCGACCATGAAGAAGAGCGCGGTGGCGACGCTCATCGCGCGGGTATCGGTGCGGAGCTGGAAGTCATCGGTGAAACCGGGCGCACTGACATTTTTGACTGGAACGGCCAAGAGGGACTCCTTCGCGGATTCGTAAAGATAGATGACGGCGGCGCGACGGCGCAAACCTGATGCAAGAGTAACCGGTCGTGAGCAGTTTTGCGCCGCGCTAAAACGGGGCGCTTTGCGGTTGACATTGGCGGTGGAGCGCGGCAATCTGGCGACGATAGAGCTCTGGATGCCCATGGAGTTGCGTATGCGCTTTGTGGTGGCTGGTGTGTTTCTTCCTTTCGTGCTGGCCGGTGGAGTTGCCGCACACGCGAACACGATCGACAACTTTGTGCTCACGGGAAATGGACAGAGGGAGACCTGGAGCCTGCCGTCTCCAGACCCGTATGCCATCCAGCCGTATATGGCGGTGATCTACTTCTCGACCACAGTGACGACGGATGGCGTGCCGAGCGTTGAGGATGTTGAGTTCTACAGCCCTGGAGGGGTTTCCGGGGCTAGCTTGAATAATCTATGGACCGCCGGTCATCTCGTTCGAGGCGGGAGATCCCGGGTACGTAGACGTGGTCTTCGCGACGGGCACGTTCCATTTGACCGGATACAACATTGCGCCGGCTGCGCCGGGGCCGCCGATCAGCTATACGCTGACGATCACACCGGCAGCGGCTGCGACTCCGGAACCGGGTGCTTTTGAATTGCTGGCGACTGGTTTGCTTGGCTTGGGTGGTGCCGGGATCCTGCGGCGCGGGCCGGGCGGCACAATCGGCTTGCGCGGGCGAAGTTAGCGCACGTCCATCGAGAAGAAGTTGCCGGTGAAGACGCGGGCGCGGATGAGGGGTTCGTTCTGGTCGGTGAGGCCGCCGAAGACGAAGTCGACGGCGTCATTTTCGCGGGAGTCGGCCAGGCGGACGAGCTCGGTGACGTGGCCGTCGGGGATGCTGACTTTGTCGATGGGCTGGGCGGGGTCGAGCGAGGCGTGGATGTAGAGGAAGCGCGAGTCGGAGGACCATACAGGGTCGGCGCCTGACGGGACGGGGAGCGTGGTCCACGTGCGTGTGCTGACGTCGAAGAGGCGGACCTGGCGCTGGTCGAGAGTGAGAGCAGCGATCCAGCGGCCGTCGGGCGACCAGCGCGGGCTGAAGAGGTTGTTGGAGCCGGGGACCTCCTCGATCTGGTGGGTGTCGAGGTGGAGAATGTGCAGGGTGCGGGCGGCGTTCTCTTTGCCCATGAAGTCATTGACGCGGCCGAAGACGAGGGACTTGCCGTCGGGCGACCAGGAGGGGTCGGCGGCGTTGCGGGATTCCTTGGTTAGCTGCTCGAGGTTGGAACCGTCGGCGCCGACGAGATAGATCTGCCAGGCCTTGCCGGGCTCGCGGGCCATGAAGGCGAGTTGTTTGGAGTCGGGCGACCAACGGGCAAGGAAGACGTCGAGGTTGTCGGGCGTGAGCTGGATCTTTTCGCTGCCATCGGCGCGGGCACGCCAGAGCTGGCCGGAGGAGTCGGTCCATGCGACCCAATGGCCGTCGCGGGTGTAGTCGACACGGACGGCGGGGGAGAGGAAGCCGCGCTCGGGAACGAGATTGCCGTTGGGCTCGAGGCGCTGGAGGTCGGAGCGGGCGTCGACGCCGAGGAAGAAGATGCGGTTGCCGGTGCGGGCGGCGACGGGCGAGCGGAACTCCAGCGGGCCGTTGGTGAGGCGAACGGGGTCGGTGATGGAGTTGCCGGAGAGACGCCAGAGGTCGGAGTTGCCGCCGCGGTCAGACTGGAAGATGAAGGCGCGGCCGTCGGCGGTCCAGACGCCGCAACACTCCGAGGATGGCTGGCTGAAGCCGGGGAGGATTTGGCGCGGTTTGCGGTCGGAGGGCGAGAGCTGCCAGAGCGAGGTGGTGTGGGTGAGGGGATCGATGATGGTGAAGCGGAGGAGTTTGGCGTCGGGCGACCAACGCAGCCAGAAGGCGCGGCCGGGGAGCGTGGCGTAGAGGGAAGGCGAGGCGCTGTTAATAGTGGAGAGATAGAGATTGTTGCCGTTGGCGTAGAGGATGCCGCCGTTGTTGGGCATCCAGGTGGCGTCATGGGCGAGGACGTTGCCGATGCGGAGGGCGGAGCCGCCGACGGTGGGCACGGCCCAGAGGGGCTGCTCGGATTCGGGCGAGAGGTGGTCGCGGAGGAGCAGGCGGGAGCCGTCGGGAGAGATGTCGCCGAGAGCCGGGCCGGCGACCTCGTCGGGAACGTTGAGCGCAGTGATGGAGCCGTCAACGAGCGAGACGGCGGCGATGCCGTCGTGTCCGTTGTCGATGGTGCCGGCGAAGAGGTGGACGCCGTCGGTGACGGCGGCGGCGAGGTTCTCCATGGTGTCGACGCCGGGAGCGATGTGGCCGCTGTGGGTGAGCTGCGCAATTCGCGGTGGAACAGAGGAAGCGCGGTCGGAGCCGATGAGATAGCTGGCGACGATGGCAGAGAGGACGAGAATGGCGGCGATCGCGAGCGATCCGTTGGAGACCCGCCGGACGGGAGTGGGCGCTGCAGCGGCCGCAATCGGTGAGGACGCCGGAGTGGGCGCCTCGGTGAGGGGTGTCATCTCGTCCGACGCGAACTCAGATCCGGCTGCGCGGATGAAAGCGGGTGGACGGGGCTCCTGGCGCGGGCCGACAGGGGCGATGAAACGGTAGCCGCGCTTGGAGAGGGTCTCGATGTAGCGGGGCTGGTCGGCCGAGTCGCCGAGGGCTTCGCGGATCTTGTTAATGGCTGTGCCGAGGGAGTGGTCGAAGTCGACGACGGTGTCGCGGCCCCAGAGGCGGAGCTGGAGCTCCTCGCGGGTGACGATCTGGCCGGGGCGCTCGAGGAGCGCGGCCAGGACCTTGAAGGGTTGGCTTTGCAGCTTGACCCGGAATCCAGCCTTCCAAAGCTCGCCACTTTCGAGGTCCACCTCGAAAAGTCCGAACGTGAGTTTCGAATTGGAAACGGGGGCCGACATGCGCGCGAAGACCTCGCGGAGATGACTGTATCACTCGCAGGGCCGCTTCGCCACAGTTGATGGTCTAGGGCTAAGTGCAAGAAGAGTCGCAACTTGTCAGGAGATAAAAAATTGAGGGACAAAGGGAAGCCTGTGGATTGCGACTAAGTTCGGTCCAAGCGCACGGTTGTCAGACTCTGGAACGGACGCATTCCCTCGCCGAGCTCAAAAGGCGCCGTGCGCGTTGCCAGTTTGGATGGATTTGTTTGGAGGCTTCATGAAGAACAAGACAATATTTTCGATTTGCTTCAGCATGCTGGTCTGGGTCGTCCTGCTGACCTGCGGACCGGCGCTGCTGGCACAGTCGGACAACGCGAGCATCTCCGGCCTGGTTGTCGATACGACTGGAGCCGCGATTCCGGGCGCCACTGTGACGGTGACAAACCTGGGAACGAATGCGGTGCAGACCGTCACCTCGAATGGTGGTGGCAACTTTACCGTCTCTGCCCTGCCGGTCGGCAGCTACCAGGTGAAGGTGGCGGCACAGGGCTTCTCGAGCCAGCAGCAGATCCTGAAGCTGAGCGTCGGGCAGGTGCAGGAGATGAACTTCCGCCTCGGAGCGGGCGCAGAGAGCACGACCATCGAGGTAACCGACGCCGCGCCCGTGATCGACTTGGCGACGTCGGAGACGGGTGAGGTCATTACCGGACGGGAGTTATCGGACCTTCCGCTGAACGGCCGCAACTTCACCCAATTGACGCTGTTGCAGCCCGGCGTCTCGCGCGGCCAGAGCAACAACTCGGCTTCGGGATATCAGAAAGGGCAGCAGCCGGTCGAAACGATCCGGTTCAACGAAACCGGCGGCGCTGCGCTCTCGGCCAACGGTCTGCGCCCGCAGGCCAACAGCTTCCTTCTGGACGGCATCGACGACAACGACTCGCTGGTTAACACGATCGTGCTGTATCCGGATGTCGAAGCGCTGTCGGAGTTCCGCGCCACGAACTCGCTGGCACCGGCAGAGTTCGGCCGCGTGGGCGGCGTTCTGGTGCAGGCAGCCGTCAGAAGCGGCACCAACCAGATTCACGGCTCGGCCTACATGTTCTACCGCGATTCGGCCCTGGGCTCGGCGAACCCCAACTACTTCAGCCCGGGAACGCCGGAGCCGAGCTTCCACCGCAACCAGTACGGCGCCACGCTCGGCGGGCCGCTGTGGAAGAACCACCTTTTCCTGTTCGGCGATTATCACGGCTCGCGTCAGGCCATTCCGGACTCCGGCCTTTCGATCAACACGGTCCCGACGGTGAAGATGCGCACCGGCGACTTCTCCGATCTGCTCGGATCGAGCCAGACGGTCGTGCCCGCGTTTTACACGGGCGCCGGGTCCTACAGCCCGGACGGCTGCGCTTCCTACACCACCGTTCACGGCATCGTGCTCACGCCCACTTCGGGTAACAACAACCCGACGGCCGCGCTGAACGCGAGTGTCGACAACGGCGCCATCTTCAATCCGCTTACCTGCGCCCAGTTCGGCACGGTTTCCGCACCGAACGTGATTCCGACGTCGCAGCAGAATCCGGTCGCGATGAAGTACCTGAACTACTTCCCGGCGCCCAATCGCACAGCGGTCAACAATGTGCTTAATAACTTCCAGAACCAGCAGGTGAGCACGGTAACGGACAACGAGTTCGACGCGCGCCTGGACTGGCATATCGACAGCCGCGATACGTTCTTCGTTCGCGGGTCGACCGACACCTACGACTCGATCCTGACGACGGCGCTGCCCGGCATTCCCTCGGGT
Organism: Candidatus Aquilonibacter sp.; assembly: GCA_035504135.1. Lineage (GTDB taxonomy): Bacteria > Acidobacteriota > Terriglobia > Terriglobales > Acidobacteriaceae > Granulicella. The sequence continues at coordinate 61,769 of DATJSM010000011.1, forward strand.
TACGGTTCGGGCAACAACGATACGCACCCGCGTCAGCTGGCTGCGGGCGAAACTCACGTCTTCACGCAGAACATCGTGAACGACGTGCGCTTTGGCTACACGCGTGACTACTACTCGTACCTGAACCCGGATAACGGCACGGCGATCGATACGCAGCTCGGGATCCCGAACGGCAATCGCAACGCCCTTCTGGGCGGCATCTCGCTGATCGGCGACAACAACACGCAGCTCTCCTATACGGGGGACGGCGGCCAGTACTCAGTGCCGCAGTATTCCTATGAAGACAATGACACCGTGAGCTGGGCACATGGAGCGCATAGCCTCGCGTTTGGAACGATGATCATCCACCGCGAAGTGGACTTCTTCCAGGCGGCGTACTCCGCGAAGGGCTTCTTCAACATGTACAACGGAGCCTTCACCGGATACGACACCTCCGAACTGGCCGGCGGATTCGTCAACAACTACGACATCTCCAGCCCGGGCTTTTTCCGCACGATGTCGTGGGAGACCGGATACTTCGCACAGGACGACTGGAAGGTGAGCCGCCGCCTGACCCTCAACCTGGGTCTGCGCTATGACCTGTACACCCACCCGTACGAGGCGAACAATCAGCAGTCGAACTACGATATCGCGACGAACACGCTGGAAGTCGCGGGACAGAACGGGAACTCGCGTTCGCTGATCGACACCAACTTCAACAATTGGGGACCGCGCGTCGGTTTCGCCTATGACCTGTTCGGCAACGGCAAGACCGCGCTGCGCGGCGGCTACGGCGTCTTCTACTTCCTGGATCGCGGCGGCGTCGGCAATCAGCTCTCCAACAACCCGGACTTCAACGGCACGTCCGACTACAGCTCCTATGCGGGCTACCGCATCAACCTGAGCGGACAGGCTCCGATGGTGGCGAATGCCTCCAACAACAGCAACACCAGCCCTGGTCCGTATGCCGGCAACAACCCCACTCTGGCTACGGGCGCTCTGCCCAGCGCGACGCCCACGGTCAGTCTGACGAACCCGCAGAACGTGGCGCTGATCTCCTACCCGGTGCATGATCCCACTTCGATGGTTCAGCAGTACAACATGAGCATCGAGCAGGCGCTGGGCAACGCGACTGCGTTGACGGTGGCCTACGTCGGCACCAAGAGCGATCACCTCTTCAACTCGGTGAACTACTCGCAGGCGCAGCTTGGCACCAACGTGTACTTCGGCCAGTCATCCGGCCAGACCATTACCCTGAACGAGGACACCGGCAGCTCGCGTTACAACGGTCTGCAGGCGAAGCTCGATCGCAAACTCGCCAACGGGCTGCAGTTTACGGCCGCCTACACGTGGTCGCACACCACGGATGACTCCGTCGGACCGTTCTCGGAGACTGGTGCGAGTTCTGTGCCCACGACCTCCGCGGGACCGCAGTTCAGCCTCAACCGCGGCGATTCGGGCGACGACCTCCGCAACGTCTTCACCTTCGCGATGCTGGCGGAGCTGCCGTTCGGCCGGGGCAAGATGTTCGGCTCTCACATCAACACGTTCACCAACTACTTCATCGGCGGGTGGCAGGTTTCTCCGTTCCTCCAGCTGACGAGCGGCTCGCCCTTCGATGTCACGATTGCCTCGCCGGGGAGCGGCGGTCCGTCCGTGCGCCCCAACCTGGTGAACCGCGGCAACCTGTATCTGAAGCCGACCCCGGCGAACAACTACGACGTGCTGAATCCCTACGACTTCGCGGCTCCGGCCACCAATGCGGGGGGCTTCTACATCGCGCCGGGCAACACGCATATGAACGAGTGGCGCGGATCGAGCTACTCGAACCTGAGCATGTCGATCTTCAAGGACATTCCCATTCACGAGAACATCGTGGCGCAACTGCGGGGCCAGTTTTACAATCTGCTGAACTCGCCGGCCTTTGCTCCACCGTCGAACACGCAGCTGCCGGCCGGCCTTGCGGCGCAGACGCCCGGCCAGCCGCCGTATACCTTCGCCAACCTGACGAACGTCGACTACTTCAGCCAGCGGCTGACGGAGCTCGCGTTCCGGATTCAGTTCTAACCTTTACCGTATTGCTCAACGCGGCACTGCAGGCACCGCTTGCAGTGCCACTTTTTTCCCAAAAACCGTTGCACCTCTGCGAGCCCGTATGTTGTTACGTTCTGCTGTTCTTCTCGGTTGCTACTGCGCCACCCTTCTTCGGGCGCAAACGCCGCGCATTGACAAGATCGATCCGCCGAACTGGTGGGTACAGATGCCGGCGCCGATGCTGCTGGTGCATGGCGAGGGGTTGAGTGGGGCGAGGTTTTCGCTGAGCGACGCTTCGCTGAAGATTGAGAAGACGATTGTGTCCGCGAATGGGCACTGGGCGGAGCTGTGGCTGGCGGCGAATGCAGCGAGGCCTGAGACGGTTAAAGTACGAGCGGAGCGCGGCGGGCAAGATGCGGAGGCGAGTTACAGCTTCGGCGCAAGGAAACCGGCGAGCGCGGGATTTGCGGGATTCTCGTCGAAGGATGTGATGTACCTGATCATGACGGACCGCTTTGCGGACGGCGATCTGAAGAATGATGGGCCACATGCGCAGGATGCTGCGGACAGCGCGGCGGCCGCGGCGGAGCGGGCGAAGCCGCGCGGATGGCACGGCGGAGATTATCGCGGCATCGAAGAGCACCTGGATTATCTGCAGCAGTTGGGTGTGACGACAATCTGGATTACCCCACCGTACGAGAACTTAGGCGCGGAGAGTTATCACGGGTATCACGCGACGGATATGTATCGCGTCGACCCGCATTGGGGATCGATGGCGGATTTGCAGGGGCTGGCAGGGGCAATGCACGAGCGTGGGATGAAGCTGGTGCTGGACCAGGTGCCGAACCATGTGGGGCCGTTGCATCCGTGGGTGACGGATGAACCGACACCGAACTGGTTTCATGGGACGCTGGCGCATCACATTGCGGGTGAGACGAGGTTCGATGCACTGATCGATCCGCATGCGCCGGAGCGCGACCGTGTGGGCACGCTGGATGGATGGTTCGTGGATTCGCTGCCGGACATGGACACGGATGATGCGACTGTGGCGCAGTATCTGCGGCAGAACGCGGTGTGGTGGATTGAAGAGACAGGAGCGGATGGGCTGCGAATCGACACGTTTCCGTATGTGAATCGGGCGTTCTGGCATGACTTCATGGCGGGGATTCATGCGCTCTATCCGCGGGTGACGGAGGTTGGCGAGGTTTCTGATGAGAGCCCAGTGGTGAACTCGTCGTTTGCCGGAGGGGTGACGCGTGCGGGTGTCGATACGGGCTTGTATACGCCGTTTGATTATCCGATGTATTACGCGATGCAGGATGTGTTTGTGAAGGGCGCGCCGATGACCCGGCTGACGGCGTTGCTGGGGCAGGACAGCTTGTATCCCCATGCCGACAGGCTGGTACCGTTTCTGGACAACCACGATCAGAAGCGATTTGCGGGCGAGGTGACGGATGCATCGTTGCGGCAGGTGGCGTTTGCATGGCTGCTGACGATGCGGGGGACGCCGCAGCTTTATTCGGGCGATGAGATTGCGATGCAGGGCGGCAATGATCCGGACAATCGGAGGGACTTTCCGGGAGGGTTTCCGGGAGATGCGCAGGATGCATTTACAGAGGCTGGACGGACGCCGGAACAACAGGCGCAGTTCGCCTGGATTGAAGAGCTGACGAAGCTGCGACGGGAGCATCCGGCGCTGGCGTGCGGCGGCGAACAGGTGTTGGCGGCGAACGCGGATTGGGTGGCGATTCTGCGCGATACGTCGCATGAACCGGCGGAGAGCTGTGCGGTAAAGTCCGCAGCCAACGAGCGCGTGGTCGTAGCGCTGCATCGCGGAAGCGGCGAAGCGACTCTGGATGTTCCGACCAAGGAGACGTGGGCTGAGGGCTGCCGGCTGATGAAGCCGCTGACAGGTTCCGGCTCGGTGAGCGCTTCGGCCGACGGGTGGAACCTGAATCTGCCCGGGAATGGCGTGCTTATCGCGAAGTGCGAATAAGTGCGAAACGGCTTCGCTGTCATACTGATAGCGGAGGCACGGATGGCGGAGGCAAGGGCTGGCGGGGATGGCGTGAGGGCGGAAGAACGCCCGGAGCAGGCGCCGCAGTTCGTGGTGCTGCAGCCGTGGCTCTCGGAGCGGATTTGGGGAGCGACGGAGCTGCCGGATTTTCTGGAACAGCCGAAGCTGGGACATCCGGTCGGCGAGGCGTGGCTGACCGCGGTGGACTGCAAGGTGGAGGGCCGCGATGAAGCGACGCTCGGCGAGCTGACGCGGCGCTGGCCGCAGGCATTCGGAGCGGACGAGCCGGGTGAGTTTCCGCTGCTGATCAAGTTTTTGTTTCCGCATGAGTGGCTTTCGGTGCAGGTGCATCCGAATGATGCGGAGGCGCAGGCGATCGGGCAGCCGCGCGGGAAGAATGAGTGCTGGTACGTGCTGTCGGCTGAGCCGGGAGCGAAGCTGGCGCTGGGGTTTGAGGGCGAGATTACAACAGGGGAGATGGAGCGCGCGATCCGCGAGGGAACGCTCGAGAGCAGGTTGCGCTATGTGCCGGTGAAGGCCGGCGACATGGTGTATGTCGAGGCGGGAACGATTCACGCGATCGGGCCGGGGATGGTGGTGCTGGAGACACAGCAGTACAGCGACACGACCTATCGGCTCTACGACTATGGGAGGCCGCGCGAGCTGCATTTGAAGGATGGGCTGGCAGTGACGAAAACGCGGACGGAGGCTGGACTGGTCGCGCCGGTGGAGATGGATGGTTTCACGCGGCTGATCAGCACGCAGTATTTTGTTGTCGACCGCTTCAAGCTGGAGGCGGGTGCGGGGCGCGAGCTGGGGCTTGTGGGACAGATGCAAATTCTGATCGCGCTGAGCCGTGGGGCAGCACTGCATGCAGCCGATCGATCGAAATTTGCTGTGCCGGCGGGGCATGCCTTGGTGTTGCCGGGGCGGGACAATGGTGAGTTTGTTCTGGAAGGCGAATCGGATGTGGAGGTGATTCGCATCTCCACAGGGATCCGTTGATACGCGCGTTGAAGGGTCTGTTACCCTGAGAGGAAAGGGATTCCGCGCATGCTCACCGAGCCGTTCTACGACCCGGCCAGGACTTACCTGGAGAACTTTGAGCAAGGCCCTTTTTCTTTCTTCGCTGACGGCTCGGTGTATGAGGAGAGCGGCGAACCCAACTACAAATTTCTTGGTCATGAGGTAAACCTTCCACTGGGGATTGCGGCGGGTCCGCTGTTGAACGGGCGCTTTGTGAAGGCGGCGCTCGATAAAGGATTCGACATTCCGGTGTACAAGACCGTGCGCACGCGGAGGTATGCGGCGCATGCGTGGCCGAATGTGCTGGCCGTGCATCCGAACGGCGATCTGCCGCTGGATGCGCCGGCTATGGTCGGAGACGAAAACTACGCGGCGCCGTTGTCGATTACGAACTCGTTTGGCGTGCCGTCGTTCGATCCGGAGTTCTGGCAGCCGGACATTGCGGATGCGGTGAAGCATGCGAGACGCGGGCAGGTGGTGGCCGCGAGCTTCCAAGGCACGCTGACGGGGCATGGCGATGCGAAGGCGTACATCGAGGACTTTGCGCTGGCGGCTCGGCTGCTGCAAGAGACGGGCGTGCAGATCATTGAAGCCAATTTGAGTTGCCCGAACGAGGGCACGGCGAATCTGCTGTGCTTCGATGTTGAGCGCGCGCGGCGGGTGGTGGAGCGGATTCGCGAGGAGGTCGGAGCCCTGAAGCTGATGGTGAAGGCGGCGTACTTTCGCGATGAAGACAAGTTGCGTGCGTTTGTGCGCGAGGTGGGACCGCTGGTCGATGGGATTGTGGCGATCAACACGCTGCCGGCGAAAATTGTGGATGCGGATGGAACGCAGGCACTTCCGGGTGAAGGACGGCTTTCTAGCGGGGTGTGCGGGCGATCGATCAAATGGGCTGGGCTGGAGATGGCGGGACGGCTTGCCCGATTGCGCGAAGAGATGGGACTTAGGTTTTCGATCATCGGAGTCGGCGGGTTGAGTGATGCGGATGACTACAGGGCGTATCGGGAAGCGGGCGCGGATGCAGCGATGATGGCGACGGCGGCAATGTGGAATCCGCGGCTGGCGCAGGATATTAAGGCTAAGGAGATGAAGGAGGCGCTGGATTGAGCGAAGCAATTGCTTCAGCGTTGCTGAACATCGGCGGTGTGAGATTTCAGCCGAACGACCCGATTACGTTCAAGTCAGGCATTGTGTCGCCGGTGTACTGCGACAATCGCAGATTTCCGTTCCATCCGCGAGAGTGGCGCGAGGTGGTGGAGGGATTTGTGGATCTGATGGCGACGGCGGGGCTGAACTTCGATGTGATCGGAGGGATCGAGTCCGCGGGGATTCCCCACAGCGCGGTGCTGGGGTTCGTGACCGCTACGCCCTCGGTGTTTATTCGCAAAGCGGCGAAGGAGCATGGAACGAAACGACGCGTGGAAGGCGGCGATGTGTATGGGCGGCACGTGCTGCTGATCGAAGACCTGGTGACGACGGGCGGCAGCAGCCTGGCGGGCGTGCAGGCGCTGCGGGATGAAGGCGCGACGGTGACGGACTGCGTGGCGATTGTGAGCTATCGCTTTATGGAGGCAGTGGAGCAGTTTGAAGAAGCGGGTGTGCAGCTACACACGCTGACGAGCTTTGGAGAGATCCTGGAGTTGGCGAGGAGGCGCGAGTTGCTGAGTGAACAAGACGCGCGCAGCGTGGCGGCATGGCTGCATGATCCGCATGGGTGGGTTTCGCCACGGGACGGCGGAGAGATCGCTTGAACGCGATTGCGGAAAAGCTGGCGCGACGGATGGAAGCAGCTAGCTCGCTGCTTTGTGTGGGGATCGATCCTGAGTTTGCAAAGCTGCCGCAGAGGTTTCGCGGGAATGCGGAACCGCAGAGAAGATTCGGCGAGTGGATTGTGGACCAAACCGCGGAGTTTGCAGCGGCGGTGAAGTTGAACGCAGCGTTCTATGAGGCGCGAGGCGCGGAAGGTGTTGCGGAGATGGAACGCACGGTGGAGTACGTGCGGGCGCGCTATCCGGAGTTGGTAACGATCTGCGATGCGAAGCGCGCGGACATTGGGAATACGAACGAGGGGTATGTGGAGGCGATCTTCGATCGCATGGGGTTCGATGCGGTGACGTTGCATCCGTACCTGGGGCGCGAGGCACTGGAGCCGTTTCTGAGCCGGCGGGACAAGATGTGCATTGTGTTGTGCCGGACGTCAAATGTGGGGGCGGGCGAGTTTCAAGACTTGAGCGTCGATGGCGAGCCGCTTTGGCGGCGAGTGGCAGAGTGCGTAAGTGGTGAGTGGGACGTGGATGGAAACTGCGCGCTGGTTGTAGGAGCGACGTATCCGGAGGAGATGCGGCGGGTGCGTGAGGCAGCGCCGCGCACGACATTTCTTGTGCCAGGAATTGGGGCGCAAGGCGGCGATGTGAACGCGGTGGTCGAAGCGGGATTGGATGCGCAAGGATCGGGGCTGCTCTTCGCGGCGTCGCGGTCGATTCTGTTCAGCGATGATCCTGCAGCGGCGGCGCGTGCGCATCGTGATGAGATTCGTGACGCTGTGAAACGAGCGCAGGAGAAAATGCATGCTGCGCGTTGAGGGGCGGATTACGAACGAGGACCGGGAGTTCGACGGCGCGATCGAGATCGATACGGAGACGGGGCTGATTGCAAACGTCGGGTTGCCTGAGGGACGCAGTGATCTGGATACGAGCGGATGCGTGATCTTTGCGGGATTCGGCGATTTGCATGTGCACGCGCGCGAAGACGTGAGCGGGCGGGAGATGTACAAGGAGGATTTCGCAAGCGCGTCGGCAGCGGCCATTCATGGCGGCGTGACGCACTTTGCGGATATGCCGAACAACCCGATGGCGCCGATTGATGACGCGAGTTATGCGGCGAAGGAGAAACTCACGCAGAACGCGGCGGTGCACATCACGCTGTATGGAGGAATTGGGCCTGGTACCCGGCCTTTGGCGCGCTTCGTCCCGTACAAGGCGTTCATGGGGCCGTCGGTCGGAGAGCTGTTCTTTTCATCGCCGGAGCAGTTGGAAGAGACGATTGCGCGCTATCGCGGATGCAGTGTGAGCTTTCATTGCGAGGACCCGTTGATTCTGGAAGCGAGCCGCGGGGCCGCGACACATGAGCAGCGCAGACCGGCGAAAGCGGAGATTTCGGCGACAAGATTTGCGCTGGAACTGATCGAGCGATATGAGCTGCGGGGCAAACTATGCCATTTCTCTACGGGGGAAGGATTGCAGGACGTAATTGCGGCGAAGGCGCGCGGTGTGCGTGTGACGTGCGAGGTGACGCCGCATCATCTGTTCTTCGACGACACGATGCTGAATGAGGAAAACCGGCTGTGGCTGCAGATGAATCCGCCGCTGCGCGGACGCGAGGATAGGCTGGCGCTGATGGAGGCGCTGCGCAAAGGCGACATCGATTACCTGGCGACGGATCATGCGCCGCATTCGCTGGAGGAGAAGAAAAAAGGGACGAGCGGAGTGCCGCATCTCGATACCTATGGCGCATTTGCAACGTGGCTGATGGCCGATCATGGATTCACCACCCAGCAGATCGCCCGCGTATGTGCGGCGAATCCGGGACGATTCGTCAGGCCCTATCTGCCCGAGGGTAACGGCAAGGGGTTTGGGAGAGTGGAACAGGATTATGTTGGGTCGTTGACCGTGCTGGATTTGCGGACGCCGTGGACGGTGCGCCGTGAGGAGTTGAAGACGAAGTGCGGATGGTCGCCGTTTGAGGGTTTCACGTTTCCGGGGAGCGTACGGCATACGATCGTTCGCGGGCGAGTTTACTCGCGGAGTGGGGATTGATGAACAGGTTGCGCCATGTGATTCGCGCCGAGCAGTTGGTTGATCCGGTGCTGCTGGATGAGCTGTTCGCTTCGGCCGATGAACTCGAGCGTGATGACAAGGCGCGGTCGCTGAAGTATCCGCTGCTGGGCCGCATTTTGGCGACGATGTTTTATGAGCCGAGCACGAGAACGAGGTTCTCGTTCGAGGCGGCGATGCAGAAGCTGGGCGGTGGTGTGCTGACGGCGGAGAATGCACTGGATAATTCGTCGGCGTCGAAGGGCGAGACGATTGCAGATACGGTGCGCGTGGTGAGCGGATATGCAGACGCGATCGTGTTGCGGCATCCGCAGGTGGGCACAGCGGAGATGGCGGCGGAGGCGTCGCCGGTGCCGATCATCAATGCGGGCGATGGCGCGGGAGAGCATCCGACGCAGGCACTGATCGATGTGTACACGATTCGCAAAGAGCTGGGGCGGCTGGAGGATTTGAATATTGCGCTGGTGGGTGACCTGAAGAATGGGCGCACGATTCATTCGCTGCTGCCGTTTTTGATCAAGGCGCCGGGTGTGTCGCTGACACTGATCTCGCCGCCGCAGTTGCGGTTGCCGGGAAAGTATGTGCGGATGATGCAGGAGGCGGACACGAGATTCGCGGAGACAACGCGGCTGGCGCGCGTTCAGCCGGCCGACGTGGTTTATGTGACGCGCGTGCAGCGCGAGAGGTTCTCGTCGCCCGAAGAGTATGACGCGGTGAAGGATTCGTACCGCATTGATCTTCATGTGGCGGACTCGCTGAAGGCGCGGTCGATTATTCTGCATGCGCTGCCGCGGACGACGGAGATTTCGCCGGAGGTGGATCAGGATGCGCGTGCAGCGTACTTTCGGCAAGCGCGAAACGGCCTGTATGTGCGGATGGCTCTGCTGAAATATTTGCTGACTTAGTGCGTTGGATTTGTCGCCTGGATTGTTGTCGGCAAACGGAGTGCGTTTCTTGCGTTCTTCGGCTGCCGGGGCGTAAGGTGACTTTCCAAGGCATATTCCGTTTCGTCTGCGCTCCAAACTATTAATCGACTGTAAGGAAGGATGTGGATGCTGAAGAACTTTGATCGCCGGATGTTTTTGAGTGGAGTGGGAGCAACGGGTCTAGGCTTTGCGTTGCCTCCGGAGATGCTGGCGGCTGGGTATAGCGGCCCTATCGTGCATGAGGTTGCGCAGAGCGATCAGGCGATGGAAACGCCGAAGAACAAGATCAAGTTCGCGGTTGCAGGTATGGCTCACGACCACATCTATGGCATGGTTGGCGCGATCCAGCGCGGAGGCGGCGAGCTTGTGCTGGCACAGGGCAAACAGCCGGACAAAGTGGCTGCGTTCAAGAAGCGCTTTCCGGATGTGAAGTGGGCGGCGACGCAGGATGAGGTGATTCACGATCCGTCGATTCAACTGGTGCTGAGCTCGGAAATTGCGAACGAGCGCGCGCCGCTGGGCTGCCGCGTGATGCGCGCGGGCAAGGACTTTCTCTCCGACAAGCCAGGCATCACGACGCTGGAACAACTTGCTGAGGTTCGGCGGACGATCGCGGAGACCAAGCGGATTTACGGGATCATGTACAGCGAGCGGCTGGAGGTGAAGGCCGCGGTGAAGGCGGGCGATCTGGTTCAGCAGGGAGCGATCGGGCGTGTGATCCAGACGATCAACATTGCACCGCACCAGATTCACCAGGGCGCGGGAGACAACGGCGGCGGCGAAGGACGTCCGGACTGGTTTTGGAACGACGAGCAGGCGGGCGGCATTCTGTGCGACATTGGTTCGCACCAGGTGGATCAGTTCCTCTTTTATACGGGATGCACGCAGGCGGAGGTGGTGGCGTCAGAGATTGCGAACGTGGCGCACCACGATCATCCGGAGTTCCACGATTTCGGTGACATGATGCTGCGCGGGAATCGCGGCTTCGGATATGTGCGGCTGGACTGGTTCACGCCGAAAGGTTTGGGGACATGGGGGGACGGGCGTTTGTTCATTCTTGGGACTGAGGGCTACATCGAGGTTCGCAAGTATACGAATGTTGCCGTGAGTCCGAAGGGCAACAACTTGTTCATCGTGGATCAGAAGCAGGCGCGTTATATCGACTGCAACAATGTGACGCTGCCGTTCGGCCCGCAGTTTGTGTCGGATGTTGTGAACCGGACGCACACGGCGCAGGACCAGACGGAGACACTGCTGGCGGTGGAGCTTTCGATCAAGGCGCAAAAAAACGCGACACGCGTGAAGCTGGAAGCGTAGAGCCCATGTTCCATCGGCGGTTCAAGACGAATGCACCGATACGGCGATGGATGGCGATCTCGAACGAGTTCCGAACGGATGCGGCGAATAAGATGCTCAGCCTGGCCGCAGCGCTGCAAGTGCGAACTGGTGTAAAGCGAAATGGCCCTCCTTGGTGGAGGGCCATTCGCTTTGTTGCGGGTTGAGTTTAGAAGGAAAGACGCGCGGAGAGCTGTGCGGCGCGACGATTGTAGTTCGAGCTGGTGGTTACGGTGCCGAAGTTTGAGTTGCCGTACGTCGTGCCGGCGACCGCAAAGAACGTGTGGTTTGTGAGGTTGGTCACGTCGACACGGAAGTCCAGATGCGCATTCTCAAAGTGCAACGGGAAGGACCGTATCAAGGAGACGTCGAGTTGGTAGTTGCCGGGGCCGAAGAGATCGTAGGGCGCCGTGCGTGACAGGTTGCCGAAGATGTAGGCCGGCGTCTGAATGAATGCCGTCGAGTCGATGTATGACTTCGAGTTCGTCGCGGTGGAACCTTGGCCCCACTTTCCGTTGATGCGAGCGGTTCCCCACTGCGGGTACGTCGGGTTGTAAGTCGGATAGCAGATTGCGGCGGCTGGGTTGGTACCGCAGCTTGCTGCTGTGATGTACAGCGGCGAACCGGAGAAGGCCTGGAAGGCTTCCGAGAACCGGAAACCTCCGAGTACAGCGCGTTCCCATTCGCTGCCGGCCGCGAGCGTTCTCCCGAAGGGAAGATCGTAAACGCCGGTCAGCACGAAGTGCTCGGGTTGGTCGGTTGTGGAGAGGCTGCGCTCGATACGGTCCTGGGCCCATGCCTTGCCATTGCCGGAGAAGGCGGCAGGAATTGCGTAGCCCGAACGGAAGGTACCACCGTCATCGATTGCGCGCGACCAGGTGTAGTTGGCCATGAACGTGAGACCGTGAGAGGCACGCATGTTCACAGAGACTTGGAGCGCGTTGTAGTTGGAGTTGGACGTATATGGAAAGGAGTCGCTAACGCTCTGGAACGGGAAGGGCTTGAGCAGTGTTGCGAGGCTCTGACCTGTGTTGAAGATATTTGTGTAGGAAGGACAAACACCCGAGTTTGCCGCGCAGAAGTTCGTCAACGCGGAACCGGTCAGACTTAAGTTCGAGCCGAGCGAAAGGTACTTCGGATCGAGCTGATCAGCCCAGTAGCCACGAGCGTTGGAGCCGTCGGCTTGCAGGAAGTGGCCTTGCGATCCGACATAGGTGATGGTGGAGGCGATGCTCGGTGTCCACTGATGTTGGAAACCGAACGTCCAGTTGATATATTCCGGTGCGCGGCTACCGAGATAGGGATCGGGATAGCCCATGCCCGAAGGAGAACCGGTGTAGCTGGCGGTACTGCAACCGGGCTGGGTGAAGCTGCTGACCGTTGTATAGCCCGTTCCATACTCGGGACCGGAATTGACGCCGCACGCCGGAGCGAATGCAGGGATTGCACCGTTGCTGCCGGTGAGCGGCGCGCTGCTGAGCAACTGCCCGGTGGCGGAGAACGAGGGAGCTGCCGAATAGCCAAGCGTGCCGAGACTGGTATTCAGACCACCTACAGCATTGCCGTGCGTGAACATGACGCCCCAGCTTGCGCGGATCACGGTCTTGTTATCAATCGAGTATGCGAGGCCGATACGCGGGCCGAAGTTCTTCATGTAGTTGTTTACCGGCGTGTCGCAATTGCAAGTTCCACTTCCGTGGCCCGTGAACTCCAGCGCGCCGGGCAGCCCGGTAACAGGATTGGTGAGAGTGGGGCTGAAGAAGCTGCCTGCGTCATGCACCTCCCGAATTGTTGGGAAATAATCCCAGCGAAGGCCGAGATCCAGGGTCAGCTTATTGCTCACTTTCCAGTTGTCCTGAACGTAGGGAGAGATCGCGCGGAAGCGAGCGCCGAACTCCTGCTGCAGGTACTGGGTGAAGCTGAGTTTGTCGACTTCGCCGACCAGGAAGCTGGCGTATGAAAGGCCTGTGCTGGGAGTTGCCGCATATTTCGGCGAGCTGTTGCTGGACGGTGTAATCGCGGCTGTTTCAGTCACCGCATTCGACAGCGTGATAGGCGTCGTGCCTCCTGTGGCGTTTACGACGTTGTAGAGGAGCCACGCGATCTGACCGCCGGCAGTGATGTTGTGGCGGCCCTTTACCCACTGAATGTTGTCGAGGAGCGTGTAGTTCTCAGCGAGTGTTACGCCGGGGCCGGTGCCTCCCCATTGGGTCGCCGCGTTCGTGCCAGCGAAGCTGGTGATGGGGAAGCCTCCTGAGGCTGCCCCTGCGGGTAAGCCTGTGATGCCCATCGTGGCTGCCGAATAAGCCGGAAGCTGGTCGGCGTCGAAGGTTGGTCCGTTATAGCGGGCGTATCCGTACTTGAGCTGGTTCACCAAGTGTGGCGTGATGGTGAAGGTGTCTTCGATTACGCCGACGGCAGTCTTCGGCGCATACGTCTGACCGTAGTTGTAAGGAATGGGTCCCGTGTTGCGACCTGCCGTTGTCTGACCAACGGGATTCGAACTTGCCTGGCGGCCAATAGCGGCCACCATCGTCACGACGTTACGCTTGCTGAGGTTTAAGTCGATGCGGTCCGTCGTCGACCAGTTGATCAGACCAGTGCGGTTTGGCGAGACATAGTTATTCTGCAGTGCGGTGCTGACCCCGGAGGTGGGCAGAAAGCTTTGCATCTTGCTGGCAACTGCGGAGAATTCGCTCGATGGGATTACGTCAACCGCGGCGGTGCCGCCGGGGCCGAGCACGGGGTTTCCAGCGGGACCCGCACTTGGGCCAGCAACGTATCCATAGCGATAGCGGCACGGGCCGTTGGTACTGTTGGCCGTGCAGGCGGCCTGCGTGAAGGGGTCATAGATGCCAACACCGGTCGGGCTGGAAAGCTCGCTGCCTGTATTGCTGTTCAGGGCCCCCTGGAAGTTGCCTTGCCGCTGAGCGAGTGTGGGGAATGTCATCTGGGTGGGCGTCTCGCTGGCGTAACGGAAGCCGTTGTAATTGCCGAAGAAGAAGACCTTGTCTCGCCAGGAACCGAATGGGACGAGTGGACCGCCAAGATCGATACCGTATTCGTTGCTGTGCTCGATGGGTTTCGTGACGAGGCCGGTGGCGGGATTCGGCACGGAACCGAGCCAGCCGTAGGTGTCGAGAGAGGTGTTGCGGAGGAACTCATACAGAGAGCCGTGGAAGTCACGGCCTCCCTGCTTCACCGTGTAGTTCTGAATACCCTGGCCTTCATAGATTGCTGAGTAGCCTGCAGTCTGGACCTGGAACTGGTCGACGGCGTCGACGGAAATTGCAGTCCAGACGTAGCGCGGGTCGCCGTTACCGCCGGCGCGAACGAACGGGGTGCCGTCGATATAGACCACGGAGACCGCGCCGCGGCTGCCGGAACCGTTGACAATGCCAGTGTTCGTTGTCGCATTGCCGTTTGTATTGTTGCCCTGCACGCCGGGCATGAGGAAGGCGAAGTCCGTAGCGCGGCGCTGGTCAGGCTGACCGTACGCGCCCATCTCGATGGGAAGAGAGGAGTACATCTCCTGCTCCATGGTGGCGCCGAGCGTAGCGTTGGTGGTTTCAAGTTGCGGCGGTGCGGCGCTGACGGTGACCTCTTCGCTGGTGGCGCCGACGGAAAGCTTGGGGCTCAGGGTTTGCGTTTCCAGAGCGTTGACATGAACATTCTCCTGCACGAGCTTTTGGAAACCGTTGGCTGAGATTGTGACGGTGTAATCGCCGGGATCGAGGCTTGGCAGCGAAAAGTCGCCGGCGGAGGTGCTGGTGGTTCTGGTCGCGATGTTCGTCTGCTTATTCGTCACGATAACTTGAGCGCCTGGGATCGCTGCTCCGCTGGCGTCGGTGACGGTGCCGTTGATCTGGCCTTTTCCGGCAAGCTGACCGTTCGCTGCGACGGAGCCGAACAGAATGAAGATCGGAACGAACAAAATGGCGAGCCAGCCCGGCGCCCTTCGGAGCGTCCTGAGATGACGTGAAGTTGATGAAGCCATAGGTAGCCTCCCCCTCGAAAATGTGATTGGACTGTTTTTGGGACCCGAAACTTTTATGGTTTTTCAGTGCACAAAAGCTTGAAGCTGTCAGACCACATCTGTCAACAAAGAAACCATGCAAAGCCAGCTGTGGAGTAAACAAACGGGACCCGCTGTGATACCGGTGATGGGCGTGAGGATGGCCAAAAATGCGGTGGGCGCGGGCTTTGTCCACTGAAGACAGAAGCGCCCGCTGTGCGGGCGTTCTATCGTGATGCCCCACTATTTTCTTGAAGATTTTGAGCTTTCTCGCCGGTCGGAGGATCAACCACACCAGCCGGTCAAGCTTGGGGAACTGAACACGAGGTTGCGGGTCGTGGTGTGGTCCAGTTCGATGTTGTCCGAAGATTCGCTCTAGAAGTGCCGGAAGTGCGCAGGGCTTGCGGTGCCGGAGTCGCAACGAACGGAAGAGGCTGATTGCCAACCTGCCTGTCAGGAGACGGCCGCGGATGGCCGATCAGGAGCGAAATGCTATGGCGCAGACGCGTAATCCTCGCGATACGGTGTGAAAACGTCGAGAACCTCGGAGTCCTCGAGCGCGGACGCCTGGTGCTCGACTCCACCGGGCACGAGGAAGGAGTCGCCGGTCTTCGCCTCGAAGCGACCTTGGGGATGCTCGAACGTGAGGTGGCCGCTGACGACGTAGACGAGCTGCTCATGTGGATGACTGTGGCGCCCGCCAACCCATCCTTTGCGCATGCGATGGCGCACGAGCATCATGCTGGGGCTGTAACTCATGACCTGGCGGCGAAGGCCGTCTTCGGGCGCGGTCATGACGGAGTCGTTGGAGGGGATGACGAGAATTTCGTTTGTAGGCATCGTTGCTTGTCTCTGGATATCAGCTTACCGTCGCATGGGCAATGCCGGTGGCGCGGCCGCGGAGACCGGTGGCAGCCGGACGGTGTTGTTCATCAACGTTGTCTCTGGAAGAGTGCCGGGCATTTCGATGGTCACCAAGCCACCGGTGAGATCGGCGCCGGAAGGAAGATGAAGCGTAACCAGCGCAGTTTTGGGAATGAGATCTGTCGGCGGTTTGAGCGGCGGCGTGTGGGCTGTCGCGATGACATTTCCTTTTGCATCGCGAACGACAATTCTTGCAGGCGGTGCTGCGACCGCGCCCAGGCTGTGCACCTTGACCTGCATGCGATGGCCGATGATGGTCACGTCTTCGGGATCAATGCCGAGGTCGGGGCGCGACCAATAGGGCACGCCCTTGGTTTTCAGCGTGAGCTCAAGAACCGTTGTCGTGCGCGGAGCGAACGTGACATCGAGGCTGCGGCTGCGCTCGAAGGTTGCGGTGCGCGTTGTGGTTCCGGTGAGTGGAGCGTTGTCGCTGGCCTGGGTGGATCGGGTGATCTGCCATTCGCCGGGGTCGACTTCCCACCCCGTCATCTTTGCGGCGATAGGTTTGTCGGCAAGGTTGTAGGCGAGTATGCGGATGTGGTCGGGGGTGCCGACGGGCACGAGGATCGCCACCTTTGTATCGTCATCTGCACCGTTGAAGCGCCAGCTGACGACATTGCCGGGGAAGTCATAGTTGCGCATCAGCGCGACGCCACCCAGACGGCCGCGCTGCAGCTCGCCGTTGTTGTAGTAAACACGATCGATCCAAAGACTGCCCTGGCGATTGATGAACTCGCGATCGAAGGCGGTCTCGAGTTGCGAGGCGTAGACCTTGTCGAGATAAGAGGTGTCGCCGGTAAGCTGCCAGGCGAGCTGTTCAGTCGTTTCAGTTGAATTGCCGGAGTCGGTGCGCCGATCCGCCGCGTGCGATGCGAGCAGCTGTTTGCCCCATGTGTCGCGCGTGTGCAGGATGTCCATGGCGTCAGCGTTGATGGTGCGGAGAGCGTCCGCGCCGTTGTCGGCGAAGGGGACGATGTACTTTTGGTCGCCGGTGAATTTGTAGGCTCCCCAGAGAACGAACCACGGCGTCATTCCGTTGCTGGGAAGATCCTGGTTGGTGTGGAAGTTGACGGTGAAGTGCATGCGCTCCGGACCGCCGGGTGTGTCGGGGTGGCGATGGGCGAGGAATCCGTCGGCGACTTCGGTGATCATTTTCACGGTTTCAGGAGTGCCGTTGTATTCAGCGAGAAGAAGCGCGGGATGAAACACCATGTAAGAGCGGTCCTTGGCCCATCCCCAAACGCCGCCGGTCGCCATTTTTGTGGCGCTGTAGTAGGAAGAACGAATCTGGCGCTGACCGGCGGAGTTGTAGCCGGTGAGCCACTCGAGACGCTTCGCAGTTTGCATGGCGCGCTCGAGTTGTTTGGGGCTGCCGTAGTCGATCTGCATGGCCTGGCCCAGGACGTTGATGCCGTCTTCGTAGCTGTGCAGCTCGTCGTACTGGCCGGTGGCGAGGCCGTTGGTGAACATGCCGTCCGCATAGATTTCATCGAGTGTGCGAAGGAGCGAGTTCTTCAGCTTGTCCGGTGTTGAACCCATCATGGCAAGGCCGGGCCACCAGTTGAGGAAGTCGCTGTCGTCGCATAGGCCGCCGCCGAATTCGCCATCCGAGATCTGACGGTTGTCAACGTACCAGTTGATGAGGCTCTTGAGTTGCGCGAGATCCTGCGTCTGCAGAAAGGCCCACTCGGGCACGCCAGCGGGAGCGGTGGGTAGTGTGTAAGGCGGATGGAGTTGTTCGTGGTTGAGCTCGTTCCAGTACTTGCGGCCGAGATCGTTGTCAGGGTCGACTCGGAGTAGATCGGTGATGTCGGCGTCGAAGCGATTGAAGATATTAAGCTTGCGGGAGTTGACAGACTCTTCGACAAGATTGGCGTAGTTATCGCGGACCTGCGTGAGACGGTCAGAGATGTGCTCGGGAAGCGCGTCTTTGTAAGGTTTGAAGATGAGGCGAACGCGCATGCCTTCGATGGATTGAGTCCCAAATTCGGGGCTGGCTGAGGCGAGAGTGATGTAGAGGCTCTTGCCGTTGGGCAGGATGCGATCGCGGGTATCGAGCCAGAGAGTGTACGGGTGGCCGGGCTTAATCGAGAAGCTGTAGTCGAGCATGTTGCGCATGGGCCAGATCGGGTCTTTGATCTGGATGTTCATGGGGACGTACTCGTCATGTGTGGGGTGAATGTTTAGCGGCGGCAGATCGATGGCGATGCCATCGAGGCCGGCGTGCATGTTTTCCCAGCTGTAGGTTGTGCCATGGCCGATATCGGTTTCCAGTGCGCGGTAGTCGCTGGGAATGAGCAGATGCACAATCGGCAGTGGCGCCGTCGCTTGCGCAGTGGATTCGTCTGAAGCACGGCCGTGGCCGATGGAGGTTCTTCCTCCGCCCAGTGCAACGCCTGGGACGGCGACCATAGTGGTTCGTTCTTCAGCGGGGAAGCGATTGCGGATGAATTCGGCGAGCGAGGCGAGAGCGGGATTGTCTGCGGGCCGGTGGGCCGTCATCACGTAATGAAGGACCGCGATGCCCTCGGGTTCGGCGCCGGGATGAACGTAGTAGGCTTCGAACTCCTGAATGGGCCACTCCGGTTGCGCATTGGTGAAGCGGACTTTTTCGCCGGTGATGGGCTGTAGGAGGTCGAAGGTTGTGCGCTGCGAGTCGCGCGATTTTTCGAAGAGAAGTTTTGCCAGCATGGGCGAGGTATCGTGCTGGTCAGGGTCGGCGACGGCGGCGGGGTTGCCGTTGCCGGGAGTCAGCAGATCGAACTTGCCCCAGGCGCCGCTACGGATTTCAAGGTGGTTCCAAGGTTCGTTGGGGAGATAGAACGTAACGGAACGGCCGGAGACGGTGTAGCAGTCCCAGTCGGGAAGCTGGAAGTAGTCCCATCGGCCGACGAGCGTGGAGCGATTGAACACGCCGGGCCATGTGGTCTCCGGAATTCCGTCGGTGCCTTTCCACCACCATCGCTTGAGATCGTAGGCATCGTGAATTTCGACCTTGCGAATCGTGGTCTGCTCTGCGGGCAAAGGTTCCGGGATGTGGTTGGGCTGATTCCAGCCGTACCGATACCACCATTCCTTCTGTGTCGAGGGCTGCCATTCGGCCTGTTCGGTTGCGGCAGGGGATGTCACCGGCGCAACTTCGCCCTTCGCCAGTGCGGCGATCCGCTGATCAGAAATCATCCGATCGTAGATGCGGACCTCGTCGATGTCGCCGCCGCGATCGTAGTTGTAGGAGCTTTCGACGCCAGTGGGAGCGATAAGCCGCGCGTGAGGGCCGAACTGATCTAGAGCAGCATCGAAGGGGCCTGTCGCGGCCTTTGTCGCAACGAGCTTCCCGTTTACGTAGAAGCGAATGCCGCTGTTTTCATCCCAGGCAAGTGCGAGGTGGACCCATTCGCCGGCCTTGGGGAAGTTCGGCATGGTGTAGGAAATGCGCGTTCTGCCGAGGTTGTCATCGGTAACAAAGGCATCGAAGCCGTGGCCGTTGTAGTCGATGCGGAGCCAGACCATGTCCCAACTGGAATGATCACCGTAGCCCACGCGAAAGATGGGGAATTCCGTTTCGTCAACGGGATCACGCGAGCGCCAGAAAAACGCGAGTGTTCCGCGCTGCGCATAGATGTTTCCGGGGGCCCAGTAGGAAAGAAGCTGATTATTTCCGCACTGCAGGTAGGATCCTTTCGCGCCGCCGGGAAGGATCTTCACGTCATAGAGGAAGTTGGGATCGGGATTGCCTCCCGCGGCATAGTCGGCTTTGAAGCCGTGGTCGCCGGACAGATAGAAGAGCAGATCCGGTTCGCCCGGAGCTCGTGAAGCGCCGCCGCCGGGCTGTTGCGCCAGGCAGAGACAACCGCAAAGCAGCGATCCGACAATCGCTGCAAGGATGCGCGTGACGCGAACGTGACGATGTGGATGGGCTGCCCTGATGCGCATAACGTGACGCGCCCTCCTGCATGTAGCCGGTGGTTGTGGACGGTCTGCAGAAAACCTGTTAGACCGGTCTTTGCCGAGTTCGTGAACGGTAACAAGACGAACAGGTCGAGCGCAAGCCGGTCCATTTGCTTGCGGCGACGGGACGCGGAGGATGTGGGAGTGAATCGGCGAGAGTTTGTGAAGAGTGCCGGTGCGGCTGCGATCGCTGGATCGGCGGTTCGTCGTGGCATTGGGGAGGAAGCGGCGCATCCGGTTGTTCGCACGACGGCGGGCGCGGTTCGCGGAGCGATGCACGATGGCGTGTCCGTGTTCCTTGGGATTCCCTACGGCGGAGATACGCGCCAGCGCCGGTTTCAGAGGTCAGTGCGTCCGGCTCGCTGGAGTGGCGTGCGCGATGCGTTAGCGTGGGGAGATCGTGCGCCGCAACTCGGCGGGAATGGCATGACATCGCGAGCGCGGCAAGCGCGCTCTGCGGGTGCGGAAACATATCATTTGCCGCCGGACGAAGGCGCGATCAACGAGGATTGTCTCCACCTGAATGTCTGGACACCTTCAGCGAATACGCATGAACATGAGCGACGGCCGGTGCTGCTTTACATACACGGCGGGGCCTACAACGGCGGAACGGTGAACTCCGTGCTCTATGACGGAACGCGGCTATGCCGCCGCGGTGATGTCGTGGTTGTCACCGTTAACCATCGGCTGAATGCGTTCGGATTTCTTTACCTTGCCGGGTTGACGAACGATCCGGCGTACGCAGACTCAGGAAATGTGGGCATGCTTGACCTGGTGCTCGCGTTCCAGTGGGTGAAGGAGAACATTGCCCAGTTTGGCGGCGATCCGGGACGTGTGACGATCTTCGGGCAGTCGGGCGGTGGCGCAAAGTGCGCAGCGCTGATGGCGATGCCCCCGGCACATGGGCTGTTTCATCGTGTGATGACGATGAGCGGGCAGCAGGTAACTGCAGCGCCGGAAGCAATTGCGACCGCGCGGACGAATGAGTTCCTCGCGAAGCTTGGCCTCGCCGATGTTGCGCCCGACAAGCTGCGTGCGGCGCTGGATGCGATGCCACTCGAGCAGCTGGAGGAAGCCGCGCGTGTAAGCTCTGCGTGGCTGCCGGTCGTCGATGGGCGGTCTTTGCCGCGCGATCCGTTCTCTCCGGACGCTCCGCCGATATCGAATGGAGTTCCGATGATCCTGGGCAATACGCATGATGAGACGCGAGGGTTGATTGGAGGAGCTCATCCGGAGCTTTTCTCAATTACCTGGGAAGAGGTGCCGGCTGCGCTCGAGAAGTACGTGGGTTCTTTCCTGGGAGATGTGAAGCCAGGGACGATCGTCGCGAAGTATCGTGAATGGTATCCGCAGTACAGCCCATCGGATGTGTTCTTCGCGGCGACGACGGCGTTCCGATCGTGGCCGGGGCAGGTGATCGAAGCGGAACGCAGAGCTGCGAGTCCAGCACAGCAGCGAACCTGGGTTTACGAGATGGACTGGTGCTCGCCTGTCGCGGGTGGACGCTTCGGCGCACCGCACACGGTGGACATCCCGTTCTTTTTCGACAATCTTGCCATGTCTCCGGGAATGGTGGGCGCCAGCGCGGAGGATGTGCAGCTTGCGCAGCCGTTGGCGACGGCAATGAGCGAAACGCTGATCGCGTTCGGCAGGACAGGCAATCCGAATCACTCCAATTTGCCCCATTGGCCGGCGTACGACCTGACGAGCCGCGCGACGATGATATGGAACACCCCGCCGCAAGTGATGGATGACCCGCGCGGAAAGGAGCGCGAATTGGCCGCTCAGGCGCATTATCGTCAGCCCGGAACGTGATGAACCTGGTTTGACTGCGGTCGACTGAAGTCGTTAGAGTCGGTGCCAAGCTGTCTGACAGGAGGCTCTGCGTGCTTTCGAGGCTTGTGGGAGGATGTGCGTTTATTTGTGTGGCCGTGGGTACTGCCGCGATGGCCCAGGACACGCGCGAGGTGACAGAGCCGAAGATTCCGCCGACGTGCACGGTTCTGCGTGCGGACCTTCATGCGACAGACAATGCCCTTGCGGAAGCAGATGAAGGAAGGCTCGATACGCAGCGGATCCAGGCCGCCATGGATACGTGCACGCCCGGCAAGGCGGTTGAGCTGCGTGAGGCGGGCGAGCACAATGCATTCCTGAGCGGGCCACTGCAGCTTCGCGAAGGTGTAACGCTGCTGATCGACAAAGGCGTGACGTTGTATGCGTCGCGCAACCCGAAGGATTACGACGTCGTGCCCGGAGGTTGCGGGACAAGCGGGCCCGACAGCCGGCCCTGTAAGCCACTGATCTCGATCGATGTAAAAAATGCGGCGATTATGGGTGACGGAGCGATCGACGGCCGCGGCGATCGCGGAGTGATTGGTAAGAGTTACACGTGGTGGCAGCAGTCGCGCGCTGCCGAACCCACGAACGCGCGCTACTCGGCGCCGCGGCTGATCATCGCGAACCATGCGGATGGACTGATTCTGTATCGAATCCGGCTGCACAACTCCCCGAACTTTCATGTCGCGGTGAACAACACGAATGGATTCACCGCGTGGGGCGTTCATCTGCTGACACCCACGGTCCGTGGAACGGATGCACGGAATACAGACGGCATCGATCCGGGGAACTCACAAAATATCACCATCACGAAAAGCTGGATTAACAATGGTGACGACAATATTGCGATCAAGGCGAACGTTCAGCACATGAGCGTGATCGACAATCACTTCTATAGCGGACATGGGATGTCAATGGGGTCGGAGGCGCGCGATGAAGATCATATCCTTGTCGACACGTTGACGTTGGACCACACGACCAGCGGGATCAGAATCAAGGCGAACGTGCAGCGGGGCGGTACGGTGCGCAACGTTACCTACAAAAATATCTGCATGAGGGATGTAGCGGTGCCGATTTCGATCAGTCCGTTCTATAACGGCCAGACTACGGACGGGATCGTTGATCTGGGCATGAAGGGCGATCGAATTCCAGACTACAAGGACATTACGTTTGAGAATGTCATTGACCTGACGCCGGGAATCGCGCAGATTGCGGGCCTGAACGCCGATCACTTGACCGAAGTGACGCTGAACGGTGTGGATATACGCGGCATAGAGCCCGGCCAGGTTCGCGCACAGTTTGCCAAAATAACGGTTGGGCCGCTGGGGTCGAACTTGAAGTTTTCGGGGAACGATGTCACCTCGACTCCGGCAAGTACGCCGTTGAAGATGTCTTTCAGCTGTGCGGGCAAGTTTGTTCCGTATCAGGATTAGTACTCTCGGAAGCGATTTCATTTGCTGCAAGATCACCCTCGGAGGTGTTTCTGTTTTTGTTTCGGAAGATCTGCGCGCTCGCGATGTGCGCCACGTTTGTTTGCGTGGTGGCAAAGGCTCAACGAGACTCTGCAGGGAACGTTCCGTCGCGAAACCCTGACACGATCGTAAAGATCGAACTGATCGGAGATTCCACGCAGACAGACAATGCCGGATACGGCCGTGGTTTCTGCGCCAATCTGACTGCGCAGGTGGACTGCGTAAACATGGCGAAGGGCGGCGCAAGCACGAAAACCTATGGTGAAGAGGGACTATGGACCCGTGCACTGGCGACGAAGCCTGATTACATGTTGATTCAGTTCGGCCATAACGATGAAGAGAGTGGAGAGCACCTGGAACGTGAGACGTCGATGGCGGAATATGAGGCCAATCTTCGCCGCTTCGTCGAGGAGGCGCGCGCGATTGGAGCGAAGCCCGTGCTCGTGACCCCGCTGACGAGGCGCTACTACGGGCCGGATGGGAAGATCCATAGCGATCTACTGACGCATGCAGAGACGATGAAACGCGTTGCAGCGGAGATGCATGTTCCGCTGATTGACCTGCAGAGCGACAGCATCGCGTACCTGGATCGAGTGGGCGAGGCCGAGGGAATGAAACTCGGCATCACGAAGAAAGATAAAGACGGAAACACCATCCCGGACAAGACTCATTTGAATTGGGAGGGAAGCTATGTATTCGGAAGGATTGTTGCCGTCGATTTGGGCAAAGCAGTTCCTGCGCTGCAACGATATGTTCGTCGAACGCCGGCAAAGCTGCCTCCGGAAGGTGTCCTTGCGATGAAGGTGCTGCACCAGGAGCCGTTCAAGATTGTACTTGTGGGAGACTCGACGGTGGCGACCGGAGGCGGATGGGGACCTGGATTCTGCGCGATGCTCACGCCGAATGTGACATGTGTGGATGATGCCCGCAACGGCAGAAGCTCGAAAAGTTTTATCGATGAGGGATTGTGGGCCAAGGCTCTGGCGGAGCACGGACAGTATTACTTCATCCAGTTCGGACACAACGATCAGAAGCCCAAACCGGCGCTGCACACCGATCCCGACACAGGCTACTCGGACAACTTAAGGCGCTATATAGCGGACGTTCGGGCGATCGGCGCTATACCGATTGTCCTTAGCCCACTCTCGCGCCGTAATTACAAAGATGGAAATCTCGTAGACGACGGACTGAAGGAATATGCGGCTGCGGCGCGGAAAGTGGCTGACGAAGAACACGTGGCGTTTGTGGATTTGTTCCATCTGTCGCAGCGTTATCTAAGTAAGTTGTCCCAGGCCGAGGCGGATGAGTTGGACGCGGTCGGGCATCCTGACGCAAAGGCAGAGAACGGAAGCGTCACGAAGCCCGATCGAACCCATCTGGACGACAGGGGGAAGGCGCTGTTCGGGCGAATGGTTGCGGACGAGGTGATACGTGTGGAAGTGGAATTAGGTCCAAACGTAAAGGGTGTTCCCGTAGCCTCCTCTCTTGCGGTGTCACAACCGACAAAGGCGGAGCCTCAATGAGAGCGTGGACACAAAGTGCGAGTGGCGTCAGCAGGAGACGGTTGGCAGGCCGGTATGCGGTGACGCTTGCACTTGCACTTGCGATGGGCGCGTCACCTTCTGTGGCGCAGACAGTTCGCTGGCCGATTGTGACGGTAGGACCGTCAGGTCAGTTTCACACCGTGCAGGAGGCAATTGATCACGCGCCCGCAACGGGTGAGGAGATCCGCATGGCTCCCGGCAAGTACCGCGAGAAGATTCACGTGAACACGCCGAACATTCATCTCATCGGCACAGGAGTCCGGCCCCGGGATGTTGTGTTGAGTTGGGATGACGCTGCGGTGAATGCCGGGGGAACGAGCAAATCCGGCAGCGTATCTGTGAATGCGGATGGCTTTGAGGCGGAGAACCTGACCATCGAGAAGACGTGGGAGGATGAGCACACCCGTTTGCAGGAAGGTTCACAAGCGGTGGCGCTGCTGATGAGCTCGGATCGCGCGGTGCTCGATCATGTGCGTCTGCTCGGTGCGCAGGATACGTTGTACGCGAACAGCCGCACCTGTCACGATAATTTGCCAAGAGATGGAAGTGCGCCCCCGGTGAACACGCCGCCCTGCCAAGCCTCACGGCAGTATTTCCGCGACTGTTACATCGAGGGACACGTGGATTTCATCTTCGGTGATGCGAAGGCGGTGTTCGATCATTGTGAACTTCATCCCCGACATAATCCGACCGTCATGCTTACCGCGCAGAGCAAACATTTTCCGGCAGAAGACTCCGGCTACTACTTTCTGCACTGCAGCATCACGGGCGAAGACAATGGAGACAAGGTCGTGCTGGGGCGCCCATGGCGGGATTATTCCACGGTCGTCTTCTATGACACGGATGTCGAGAAGAAGCTCGATGCGGATGGCTGGTCGGATTGGAACGGTCGATTGAAGACCAGCACCTACCGCGAATACAAATCCCATGGTCCGGGAGTGAATGGAGGCCACCGCATCGTGAGTTATCCGAAGCTGTCGCGGGCCGAGGAGAAAAAGTTGAATCCTCGGTCACTTCTGGCGGGCAGCGACGGATGGGATCCTGTGAAGGCAGCCAATGAACTGCGCAAGCAGCGTTAGGGGAAAGATGCTCTCTATAGTTTTAGTTGTTTCGGGAAAGTTCAGACGTTCGTGGACGGCAACGGTCCTCATGGCAGCGGCTGCGCTCACCAGCCAGGCAGCTTTTGGAGCGGTGATAGCTCACAGTGTTGCGGCTCAGTCGCTCACAGCAGATAGAATCGCAGACCTACCGCGCGCACAGCGAGCGGAGTGGATGGCATACCTGAAGCGATCCGAAGACCAGGAGGCAATGGATAGGAACTCGCTTGCGGCCGAGCGTAAGCATCTGACCGCGATTCCTCCTGAGCCTGCCCTGAGTCCAAGCGCGCGAAGTATTCCGTTGGATCGCGAGGCCTCCTGGTATGCGGGGACCGAAGCGAGGCATATCGCAGACGTGATTGTCAGCTTCCAGATCCCATCGGGCGGATGGGGAAAGAACATGAATATGGCCGGACCGCTCCGGCAACCGGGCGAGAGTTATGTGACAAATAACGCAAATCGATTTCCGAGCCCGGGCGATTTTGATGCGGCTCGCGATCCCAACTGGCATTACGTGGGAACGATCGACAACGATGCAACGACGACCGAAATGTGGTTTCTTGCCAAAGTGCAGGCGAGTATTTCTCACGCAGACGGAGAGCCGTACAGAGCAGCCTTTCTGCGCGGTGTGAACTATCTGCTCGCCGCGCAATATCCCAACGGCGGCTGGCCTCAGGTGTGGCCTCTCGAAGGTGGATATCACGACGCGATCACGTTCAACGACGACGCGATGTATAACGTGATGGAACTGCTTACTGCGATATCTGATGGGAAGCCGGAAGTGAACTTTGTATCCCTGGCGTTGAGAACGAAGTCGGCGAAGGCAGTCGCGCACGGCAACCATTGCATCCTGACCACTCAGGTTGTGCTGCGTGGACACAAGACAGTGTGGGGACAGCAGTACGATCCTCTAACGTTGCAGCCTGTCGCAGCGCGTAATTACGAGCCCGCGTCGCTTTGTTCGGAAGAGAGCGCGGATCTACTGATGTACTTGATGAGTCTGCAGGATCCTTCAGAGCAGGTGCGCTCCGCAGTGAACGCAGGCATCGCGTGGCTGCGTGAACATGCGATCTACAACGAAGCCGTCATCGGTGGAAGAAATACGCCGGACGGTCGCCATGTGATCGAGAAGCAAGGCGCGGGTCCGATCTGGGCGCGCTTCTATTCGCTGCAGAATGAAAGGCCCATTTTTGGCGATCGTGACAAAACGATCCACGATGACATGAACGAAATTTCGCTCGAAAGACGAAATGGCTATGCATGGTTCAATAGCGAGCCTGAGAAAGCGATTCAGAAGTATCAGGACTGGGCCTTCAAGGGTCAGACCTAGGGGTGGTTTGCGTTTTCCCTTCTGGTTTGCCCCAACCGCCTCCGCCGGGAGTCTCCACCCGAAGAATTGTTCCCGCGGGTAATTGCCGGCTGCACTTGGCTGGCAGTGCGAGAGGCAGCGCGCCCGGCATTGTTGCAGTAGCAGAACCAACTGTTCCCGCTTCTCCGTCCGCAAGCCCATAAGGCCCGCGGTTGCGGCGATCGGCGAGGAGAGTGACATCGGCATCCGTGAGAAGCTGAAGTTCGCGGATAAGTCCGTCGCCTCCGCGAAACAGTCCGTTGCCTCCTGAGCGGAGCCTGTAGCCGTAGCGAACCGCACGGACCGGATAGGCGAACTCGAGCGCCTCGATAGGTGTGTTGAGCGAATTGGTCATGTGGGTTTGAACGCCGGAGACTCCGTCCGCAGTCGGCCGTGCTCCCATGCCTCCGGCGATGGTCTCATAATAGGTGAAAGGAAGCTGTGTCCGGTGATCGAGGCCGCCGATGGTGAGGTTGGACATCGTACCCGCGCTGGCCGCGGGAATGCGGGCGGGCGCTGCTTTAGACAGTGCCAGAAGAAGTGTGTCGACGATCCGTTGCGACGTTTCAACGTTGCCCGCAGCGACTGCAGCCGGCGGCGCGGCATCCACGACGGAGTTCTGCGGCGTGATGAGCCGGAGCGGCCGGAGTATGCCTGCCGTCGCAGGCGCTGCATCCGGAAGCAGGCAACGCAGAACATAAAAGCACGCGGAAAGCGTGATCGAGCGGACGGCGTTCACACTTCCATGCACCTGTGGTGAGCTGCCCGTGAAATCTACAGATATTTCACCGTCTGCCTGATCGATTCGCAGCTTAACAGCAATGCGAATCGGAGCTGATCCACAGCCGTCGTCATCGAGAAAGTCTTCTGCGGAATATTCGCCATGTGGAAGTGACTGAAGCTCTGCGCGAACGAGCCGTTCGGAGTAGTCCAGCAGTTCGTCGCAAAGCCGCTCCGTCTGAGAAGCGGAATATTGGTCGAGAAGCCGCAGCAGTCTATGCTCGCCGATTCGACAGGCGCCGATTTGGGCCGTGAGATCACCTTCGCGTTCGCGCGGCGTGCGCACGTTGGAAAGTATGAGGGAGAGCAAATCGCGTTGAACTTCGCCAGCGCGCGCGAGGCGAACTGGCGGAATACGTATACCTTCCTGAAAGATTTCGCGTGCAGGTCCCATGGAACCGGGAAACATTCCTCCCACATCTGCGTGATGCGCGCGGGAGGCCACATGGAATGCCGGTTTGGCGGCACCGTGAGCGTAGACCGGCATGATCAGCGTGATGTCCGGAAGATGCGTTCCGCCTGCGTACGGATCATTCAGAATCGCGATGTCGCCGTCTTCCATATCAACAGAGTCAATCGCCGCTTGGACCGACATCGGCATGGAACCGAGATGAACGGGCATGTGGTCACCCATTGCGATGACGCGCCCTGGGCTATCGAATACTGCGCATGAGTAGTCACGGCGCTCCTTGATGTTGGGCGATATTCCAGTGCGGCGCAGAACAGCTCCCATCTCCTCGGCGATCGAATGCATCGCGTTTTGGAAGACTGCGAGTTCGATCGGATCGGATGAGGCCGACATGGCTGTGTTAGCTTACCTCGATCAACAGATTGGACCAGCGGTCAACAGTCAGTATGCAGTCCGGCGGGAGCACGGTTGTGGATGTGTACTCGGCGATGAGTGCGGGGCCGCGAATTGTATCGCCGGGATGAAGACGATCGCGGTTATAGATATTCGTGCGCTGCCATGCACCGTCGAAGTAGACCTGCTGCTCGCCGGACATCGCCTGTGATCCATTGCCTTCTCGAGGCTCACGTTGAGGGAAGGTGAATTCCTCGGAACACTTCCTCAGTCGCAGACGGAGATTGACAATCTCAATGTCGCGATCGCGATCTGCGAAGCCGTAGCGCTGCTCATGTTTGACATGGAAGGCCTCGAGCGTATCGGCGCAGTACGGCACATTCAGCTCGTAACCCTCGCCCCGATAGCGAAGATCGAAGCTCCGCTCAAGAAGAACATTTGAGCAGGAGCTTTTGCCCGGACAGCAGGTCTCTTCCATATCCCGAAATCGTTCTTCGAGGTCGCCCGTAGCGGCTTGCGGGAGCATCACGGTTCGAGAGACGTCGGAAACGGAGTCGGCCAGCAGTATGCCTAATGCCGACAGCGCGCCAGGCAGCACCGGCACGAGCACGCGCGGCATGTCCAGCAAACGGGCCAGAGCGCAGGCGTGCAGCGGCCCTCCTCCACCGAAAGCAACCAGTGTGAATTGACGAGGATCATGGCCGCGCTCGACGGAGACGATGCGGATGGCACGCTGCATGTGCGACTCCGCGATACGCAGAATGCCGGCCGCAAACTGTTCAACAGTGGCGAGTGAACCTTTACGATCTGCGAAGCGCTCGCGCGCACGCTGTTCATGGAATTCGACAGTCCCGCCGGCAAAATAATCTGCAGCGAGCCTCCCCAGAAGAAGATTCGCGTCGGTCACTGTCGGTTGATCGCCGTTCCCAAAGCAAACGGGTCCGGGATCCGCACCAGCGGATTCAGGGCCCACGCGGAGAAGTCCACCTGAATCAAAGCTCGCAATCGAACCGCCGCCTGCGCCCACGGTATGGATATCAAGCATGGGAACGCCAACAGGCACACCGCCTATCCGGGCGTCGGAGATGAGCTGCAGTTCCGACTGATCCGCGGTGAGGAACACATCGGTCGAAGTCCCACCAATATCGAGACCGATGATCCGAGAGAAGCCGGCCGCCGCAGCAACTCGAGAGGCTCCAATCGCGCCGCCGGCGGGTCCGGAAAGAATTGTGCGAACCGGTTCTTCAGCCGCGGAACTCAATGCGATCACGCCGCCGGATGACTGCATCACCTCAATGGCGCTGTCGCGATAGCGCGATACAACCTCTGTCTCCAGAGTGACGAGATAATTTTTCATCTTTGGAGTGAGGTAGGCGTTCACAACGATAGTGGAGGCGCGTTCGTACTCACGAAACTCCGGAAGAAGACGATGGGAGACAGATATCGGAATCCCGAGACTCCGCAGCGCATTCTCTACACGGAGCTCATTGTCTGGTCTAAGAAAGCTGAAGAGAAGGGAGAGTGCAATAGCCTCGGGCGCCGCGTCTTTCAGGCGTCTGCGCAACAGTTCCATCTGAAATTTGGAAGGCTCCATGAGAATTTCGCCTTCTGTCGAAACGCGCTCTTCGATTCCGAAGCGGAGCTCTGACGGAATGAGACAAGCGGGCGCAGGACCGAAAAAATCGTAAAGCTTCGGGCGTGTCTGGCGTCCGATTGCAATGGTGTCCTCAAAGCCCGCGGTGGTGATGAATGCCACGCGAGCGCCGTTTCGTTCGAGCATGGCATTCGTTCCGACGGTCGTGCCATGACGAAGCGAGAAGCCATCCGTGCTGTCGATTCGGGCGAGGCAGTCCAGAATGGCTTGCGCAGGATTATCGGGGGTTGAGCGCACCTTAAGCACGCGCAAAGCGCCGTCATCAAGGTAGACACAATCTGTGAAGGTTCCGCCGGTATCGACCGCAACTCGCAATTTCAGTCCAAAGGTCGCGTGGATTCTCGTTGAGAGTATGTCCACTTTACTTCACATGCAGAAATCGAAGTGAAAACGATCAAGTCCGGTCAATCGCGAACGCCTCCGCCGATCCTTTTCGATCGAAGGCGGACGCGTTTGACAACGGCATGAGGACAACCTATTTTCAAATGGCAATTTATTCCCACAGAAAAAGTGCCGCCAACCAAAGCTATGAATCGGAGCGACTCCCATGCGGTTTAGAACTGTGTTGTCTTTGTGTGCGGTATCGTTGTTCCTCGTCGTGGCGAGGATTGGCGCGCAGGCCCCCAGTGCACCGCCTACACCGCAACGCTCCGCGTCGGCGCCGCATTCACCGCCGAGCATTGTTGCGGGCATCCCGGTGAATTATGACGAGTCAAAGGTGGGTTCATACACTCTGCCGGATCCCCTGCGGCTCAACGACGGCAAGATCGTGCGTAATGCGAAGACGTGGTGGACGAAGCGTCGCCCGCAGATCGTCGAGCTCTTCGAGACGCAACAGTACGGTATCGCTCCCGGCAGACCGGCGGACGAAAGCTTCCAACTGGTCGAGAAGGGAAGCGCGTTTCAAGGCAAGGCCATCCGCAAGCAGGTGACGATCTCGTTTTCGAATGATCCTGCGTGGCCGAAGATCCATCTGCTGGTGTATCTGCCGGCGGCGGCAAAGCAGCCGGTGCCGATGTATTTCACGATCAGCTTCGCGGCGAACCAGTGCGCGACCGACGATCCCGACATCATTCCTGAAGAGACATGGGACCCGCGCACGAAGACGAAGGTGATGCCGCCCAAAGACCGGTGTTTCTTTGGCCATATTCCAGTGGAGCGATTGCTTGACGCGGGCTTCGGCATCGCAACGTTCTATTACGGCGACGTCGATCCCGATTTTCTCGGCGGATTTCAAGATGGTATTGGCGAGCACTATCTGAAGCCCGGGCAAACAGAACGCGCGCCGGATGCATGGGGCGCAATCGCGCAGTGGGCCTGGGGCATGAGCCGCGTCGAAGATTATTTTAAAACCGACTCCCAGATTGACGCCAAGCGCGTGGCGATTCAGGGTGTATCGCGCCTGGGCAAGACGGTGATGTGGGCGGGAGCACACGATCAGCGTTTTGCCGCGGTGATCGCAAGTTGTTCCGGCGAAGGCGGCGCCGCGCTTAGCCATCGTGACTATGGTGAAACGATCGCGCACCTCACTGCGCCCTCACGTTATCCGTACCAGTTTGCAGAGAACTACGCAAAGTGGGGCGGATTTCCGGACAAGGCCCCGATGGACGCAAATATGCTGATCGCGCTCGTCGCGCCGCGGCCGCTGTTGTTGCAGACGGGCAGCACCGACTACTGGTCCGATCCGAAAGGTGAATTCCTGGCTGAGGTAGCCGCCGGTCCCGTTTACAAGCTGCTCGGCAAAGATCCATTGGACACGGATGTGTGGCCGGCGCCTAAGGTTCCCATCCTGCATGACCTCGCGTACTACATGCATGAGGGGGGACACGGCATGGTTCCGTCCGATTGGGATATCTATCTCGAGTTCCTCACAATGCACTTGCACCCGCAGACCTAACTGTCACAGGGGACGGAAGAATGACGAACCGTACGGGCAGACTGGCCGCGGTGGCACTCGCGGCGACGCTTTCTTGGGCGCTTGCCGAACCTACGCTCTTGCATGCGCAGACCGCGTCCGATCCGCTGGCCGAAGGCTTTCACACCCCGCCGGACAGTGCGAAACCTCGCACGTGGTGGCACTGGACAGGCGGCAACGTAACCGATGACGGGATCACAAAGGATCTGGAGTGGATGAAGCGCGTAGGGATCGGCGGCTATCAGCTCGCGGATGTTTCGGCGGGCTGCTGTCAGGAGGTCGAGAAGAAAATCTACTTCGGCACGCCGGAGTGGTACGCTGCCGTGCGTCACGCGGCCCAAGAGGGCAATCGGCTCGGTCTGGAGATGTCTATTTTCAGCTCGCCGGGATGGAGCGAAGCCGGTGGACCGTGGGTGAAGCCCGACGATGCGATGAAAAAATTGGTGTGGAGTGAGACCGACGTCGAGGGACCGAAGGATATCGATACGAAGCTGGCTGAGCCACCCTCGAACCAAGGCCCTGTACTTGACCTGAATGCGGGCGTGCGTCCGGGCTCACCGCCCTTCTATCGCGATTCGCTGGTCATCGCTTACCGCACGCCGCCTGATGCGACCTCGATGGCCGATCTTCATCCGAAGGCCACAACCAACAATGGACCCATCGACGATGCTGCGTTGCTGGATGACAATCTGAATACCGCGGTGAACATTGCAGCGCCCGCAGGCGGCGGACCCGCATGGCTCCAGTATGAGTTTGAGAAGCCGTTCACTGCCCGCGCTCTGTGGCTCGGAGCGCACGGCCGCATTCCGGTGGGCCGGGTGTTGGCCGGCGACGACGGTGTTCATTTCCACTGCATCGCCGTGCTGCCTGGACCGCAGGGTTATCACGGCGCGGCGATTCGCACCTTCGCGTTTCCCGCCACCACGGCCAGATTCTTCCGCGTCGAGTTCGATGGTGCGGGTCTTCTGCCTGCCGCGGTCATCCACGGCGGCGCGCCGATTCCCGCCGCGCAATACACGATCACCGAGGCCATCTTGTACTCCGATGCCCGCGTCAACCGATGGGAGGACAAGGGGAGCTTCGGTAGCCTGATGGATCGCTATGACGTCGCGCCTACGCCGCCCGCGCCCGCTGCGGCAAAGATCGAGCTCCGTAGTGTGGTGGATTTGACCTCGAAGCTGGATAAAGACGGTGTGCTTCATTGGCAGGCACCGGAAGGTCATTGGACGATTCTGCGCCTAGGCTACTCGCTGACTGGAGCGACGAATCATCCGGCGATTCCTTCAGCGACGGGACTGGAGGTCGACAAGTTCGACGCAAAGGCTGTAAGCGATTATTTCCACGGATACTTCGATCCGATCCATCAACATCTCGGCGATCTGGTGGGAAGCACGCTGAAATACATGACGATGGACAGTTGGGAAGCGGGCATGCAGAACTGGACGCCGGGTATGATCGCCGACTTCAAACGCCTGCGCGGCTATGATCCGACGCCGTATTTGCCGGTGCTGGCTGGGCACGTTGTGGAAAGCGCCGATGTCAGCGATCGCTTCCTGTGGGATTTCCGGCGGACGCTGGCGGATCTATATGCAAGCGAATTCTACGGAACGATGGAGAGCCAACTGCAACAACTCGGCATGGGGAGCTATGCCGAGGCGTCTGGCGTCGCGCTCGAGATTCCCGAAGATACGCTGCTAAACAAAAGCCATATCGACATTCCAATGGCGGAGTTCTGGGTACACGCGCTGCATCCGGAGTCAATGTATTACGTAGATGTGCGAGGCGCGGTGTCGGCGGCACACGTTTATGGCAAGCCGATCGTTGCGACCGAGTCATTCACCGGCGGCGGATATGAAGCTCCTTACACGCTGAAGAAGATTGCCGACTACTGGTTCGCGCAGGGCGTAAATCGGCTGGTATTTCACACCTCGGCTCAACAACCCCTCGACACGCCGCCCGGGAATACGATGGTGGGCACAAACATCAATCGCAACATCACATGGGCGAATCTTGCCAAGCCCTTGATGACGTACTTTGCTCGAGTGTCCTACATGTTGCAGCAGGGCAACCCTGTTGTCGATGTGGCTTATCTGCTGCCCGAGGGTGCGCCCTCAACGATGCCGTTTTGGGGATCGGGACTGCCCCAGCCGCCGGCCGGCTATAACTACGATTGCATCAACACCGACGTTCTGCTTCATCGCACCACCGTGGCTGCCGACGGGAGCATTCACATCGAAGGAAGCGCCGCAATGCCGGCGGGGATAACCTATCGCGTGCTTGTCCTCCCGCCAACGCAGCAGATGACGCCCGAAGTACTCGCGAAGCTTCACCAGATGGTGAAAGATGGCGCAACGATCCTCGGCCCGCGACCCACTTCCTCACCGAGCCTCGCGGACTATCCCGAAGCTGATGACGAAATAGCGTCGATGGCAACTGATTTATGGGGAGACACAGACGGCGTTACGGACATTCAGCATTCTTTCGGCAAAGGTATGGTGTACACCGGCCTGCCAGTTAGCGAAGTGCTCACGCGCCTCAACGATAGGCCGGATTTCGGCGCCAGCGGCTCGCTCCAAAGCCCACCGGCCTGGATTCATCGCCGCACCACCGATACCGACATTTACTTCGTCGTCAACCAATCCGATTCGCCCGTCGACCTCCGCGCCCGTCTCCACGCCACCGGCAACTGCGTGGAACTCTGGCGTCCCATGGATGGCTCCATCCAAATCGTTGCTGTCACAGATCGGGTCGACAGTCCCGGCGCCCACACCGGCGCGCTGCTCCCGGACCTAAGCCGCAATCGCCAGCCCGGCATTCAGCCGGCCGCCTACATCGATCAAACCGGCTTCACAGTCGTTCCGCTGAACCTCGCGGAGCGCGAATCCGTTTTTGTTGTCATCCGAAGCAAAGCTTGCGCTGCCCCGTCAACGGTCGCGGGTCGTGAATCCATACTTGCGACGCTGCACGGTCCATGGACACTCGACTTCCCGCCTCACGCTGGCGCACCGGCCACCGTGCAATTGCCGGAACTCACCTCATGGACTGCAAGCAGCAACTCCGGAGTGAAGTATTTTTCAGGCACTGCGACCTACGTCAAAGATGTGAATGTTCCGGCCGCTTGGTTTCATGCAGGTCGCCATCTATATCTCGATCTTGGAAAAGTGCGAGACATTGCAGAAGTTCAGGTCAACGGTACGTCCGCCGGCATCGTGTGGGCTCCGCCTTACGTTGTTGACCTGACCAGAGAGCTGAAGCGAGGGCAGAATCGACTGAGGATCGAAGTTACCAACGAATGGACGAACCGGATTGTTGGCGATCGCTTGTTGCCGCCCGATCAGCGTGTATTGCCACAGTCCACTACTCCGGATGCACGGCGCGGCCCTTTCTTCGGCCCGCAAGAGCCAGCGGAATCAGGGCTGGTAGGACAGATAACAGTCTTTGCAAGAGACACTGACGCGCCAGCGCGGAGATGAGCGCTCCGTTAGTTATGAGCAGCCAGGTTGCTGTCACACTGTGTCGAGAAGCTCCGGCTACTGAACAGTAACGCTTCCTGCGGCGCTGTGTTGTATTCCACCGCTGGTTGCGGTCACGGTAAACATGTACGTCACCGGAGGCTGGACTGTGCACCCGGCGAGAGTACTCAGCAGCACGCCACCGGCGATCGCGACCATCAACACGGGGAGCAACCCGCGACGCAAGCGCTTTCGAGCGCGAGCCCCCGCAAGAGGAGCCAACAATAGAAGAGCCAACACAGCGCCACCGCCGCGATTCTGTAGATCCGACGCTACGCCCGAGTTCCCCTGCGCAATCGAGATCACGATATTCGCGGGACCTGCGTTTGACGCAACCGTGGGTTGAGAGATCGTGTACTGCAATCCGGAGGGAAGCCCCGTCACTGCCAACGTGACCTGACCCGGATAAGTGCCGTACATCGGCGCTAGAGAGTAGGTGAGCAATGCGGATTTGCTTCCGGCGAGGCTTGCAGAGGGACTGCCTTCTATGTTGAAGGTGAAATCGAGAGGCGCCACCTGAACCCCTACCCCGCCTGCGCCGACCTGAGAAGCGAGGTAGTTGGCGTCCCCGTTATATGTGGCCGTAAGGGTATGGGATCCCGACAACAAGCTGGTAGTCGCGTAGGTTGAAGCTCCATTCGCGACCGGCTCCGTGGCCAATAGCGACGCGCCATCAAAAAACGAGATCGTACCCGTTGGCGTTCCGCTTGATGTCGGCGCCACCGTAGCCGTTAGTGTGACGGTCTGATTGGGAACAATACTCGTTCCGCTGGCCTGCAATGCAGTCGTTGTAGATTGCTTGTTCACGACGATCTGAACAGATTTTGTCTCTTGGTTGTAGTCGCTGTTATCCGTGGGAGTCAGCGTAGTTGAGAGCGTCTGTGCGCCGGCATTCAAAACAGTAGCTTGTGCCGGTGAATAGCTGAAGGTTCCCGCCACATTTGAGGTTGCATTCAACTGCGCGCTGGAAAGAGGCGTCCCGTAGGTGATCGCTGCAGGCGCCGGCCAGTTCACGTCCGGTGAACCCTTCGCAATTGTTAGGGTGCCGGTGGCTGAGCCGGTATAACTCGGATCATCGACCGTCGCCACTACGGCGTAGGTGCCTGCGCCGGTCGGTGCGGTTGACGCTCCATTGTAAGTAACGGTGTAACTGGGTCCACTTGGCTGCGTGGTTACGGTGACAGTCTGTGGGCCGCCGTTGTAGGTTAGATTCAGATTCCCTAAGGTTACATCCGCAACAGCTTTGGCAATCGTGAGGGTACCTGTCGCTGATCCAGTGTAGTTCGGATCGCTTACGGTGGCAGTTACAGCATAAGTCCCTACGGCGGTCGGTGCTGACGATCCTCCGTTGTATGTCAGCGTGTAGCTCAAACCTTGCGGCTGCGTAGTTACGATGACAGGCTGTGGACTCCCGCTATAGATTGCGTTTAGATTCGAGAGGCTTACGTTTGCTGCGCCTTGTCCTTCAGTCTCGGCAACACTGTCGCTGGTCGAGGCCGCATAGTTCAGATCGCCGCCGTAGATTGCCTGGAGGGAATTCGTACCGGCCGGAAGCGTGCTCGTCGTCAACGTAGCAACCCCACTTGCAGAAACCGATGCCGAGCCAACGTTGTTTCCATTCTGTGTAAACGTTACGCTCCCTGTCGGAACTGTGGTCCCCGACACTCCGATCACCGACGCGGTCAATGTCTGCGGAGATCCATACGAGACGTCGCCGGAAGCTGCGAGATTTGTCGTGGTCTGAGCTAGCGGCGGCAGAATGGTGACGGTTGGTCCAAAGCATCCCGAGAGCGCATTGCTTGAGTCGCCGTTGTAAAAGGCTTCGATGGTCCATGTCCCGGGAGCAATCGTGGCTGTGGTCAAGGTTGCAGTGCCCGTATTGTCGAGAGATGCCTGGCCGATGACAATCGAGTTGTAACTGAAAGTGACGAGACCGGTCGGATTATTGCCGGTCACTTGTGCGGTCAGCGTCAGTGGCACGCCCGTGCGCAACGTCCCAGTGGGAACGGTCAGAGTGGTGGTGGTTGCAGGCAGATTATTGAGGAAGCTATCCATGTAGCCCATACGGAGACGGATCCAGTCGAGCATGTAGCTCACCTCTCCGTCGTAGCTTCCGTTCGCCTCAGGATTCGGCCACACACGAATGCCCTGCATCGGCCATCGCTCAAAGTTGTTGCGTTGTGTCTGCTCCAGTGTTGCCGACTCAGCGGATATGGATGCGAGCCAACTGGAAAGTACACCGTTGTTCTTGAGAGCGTTCCATTGCTGTCGAGCCGACGCCTTGAATGAAGGATCGGAGAAGAATTGTGCATACCATGATGATTGCGTCTGTACCCACGGAATTGTCGGGTCCACAATTGCGTCATAATTCACGTTGCCTGAACTGATATCAAAATCCCAGATCGGGCCCATGTAAAGAAGCGGATTGTTGTGGTCCTTATACAAATAAACGCTGCTATAGAATCGCCCCCCATCCTCATTCCCCATGAGGTCGTTCACGATATAGAAGTTCACCGCGGATGCTGTATCAAAGTAGGCCGGCCATCCGGTGGTTGGGTCGGTGAAGTTACTGGAAAACAGCGCGGCCTCGGCCGTGTTGACATAGTTGGTGATGTAGTTCGTCTGTTCCGCTTCCTCCGGCGTGAAATCGGGATCTAGAAGACCTACAGGCACCCCGTGCGGAGTTACCCAGACGTAGTCTTCATCCTGACGCTGATCGATTTCCATCAGATAACCGCCGGTGAGCGCTGTACCCGAGATATCTGTGTCGGTCATTTCGGTCACATTCACGCGGTGACTGTCGACCTTTACCTCTTCGATCAGCTGATAATTTCCTTCATATTGGCCGTTGAGATACAGTTCGACGAACAGCGAATGCGACGCCCATGGCATCAGGGCAGAAGTGCCACTAGGCGAAGGTGAATCCGCGGCCTCGTTCAGATACTGACCGCCGACTGGAATTGCATTTGCCAGCGCTGACGCCGACCAGTCGCGCAGCAGGGTCTTGTCATCGTAGTTCGCCAGCAAAATATAGGACTTACTTTTGTCGCAGACCGGCTTTCCGGAGCTTGTCACATAGCCACACTGAAGACCCATGCCCCCCAGCAGGTCGGCGCTTGTATTCAGTTTCACGTGGTAGGGTTTCTTGGGCATTAGCGAGGTCGAGTTTCCATGTATATGGAATGTGGCCGTATCGTCACTGCCGGACGCTCCCGGGAGGAATGACGTCTGTCCATCTGCCGACGTAATGGTTATCGTGCCGCTGATTTCCGTCGTTGTGTCGACGATAGGTACGTCGTTGGTGTTGATCTGCACGATCGGTAGATTGATGTTGCTTGGCTGCGGAGCAAACGACGGGTTCTCAAGCGAAACAAGCAGTATGAAGGTTGCGGTGGATTGTTGTGTTCCCGCAACTGCAATCACAGTTGCAAAACTCCATGCTGTATCGGAGTTCTGCGGGCTGGTTGCTGGGAACGCTTCCTGATCGGCAGCCAGGGACGCGTTCATCAGCAGCGTGCCGGAAGTTCCTGGAGTCAGTGTCAGGGGCGTTACCGTGATCCCCGATGGCAGGCCGGTCATGGTTACCGTCACCGGGCCGGAATAGGTTCCGTCTCCACTAAGAGTCACCGGCACGGCCACATTGGTGTCGCCCGGATGAATCGTCTGCGTTGGTATGTTTACGGAAACGGAGAATGCCTGGGAGCGAGAGGCAGAAGCATAGGAGCCCAAGACGATGATTAGAAAACTGGTAAAGCGAGGGATTGCTCTATACACCATATGTCCCTGTCCGAAAAGCGCCTGCGTCGCGCAGTCCAATTCAAGCGTGTCACGATATATCTCGTGGCTCAAATGCGAAAGAGGGCGGAATTTCCACCCCCTCTGCGCCAGTTTGCATTAAATCCTTCTTATCTAAAATGCAGCTTTGGCGGCACATCGCCTCACCAGAACAGCTTCATTCCCGGTGCAACAATGTAGGAGCCAACTTTTCTCGGATCGTATCGATGGCGTATTCGCTAGTACAGAGTTCTCGTAAGCGGCGCATCTACATGGGTACCGCCGCATCGCGAACCGCACGTCTTACCTCGCCAACCGCCGCGCATGATTATTAGGGCCTGGAATTCACCGGGCGACCCCACTTCCTTTGCAGCGGTTGGTTCGTGCGTTGCACTAACTGAGAGTTCAAGAATGATTGTTTTCAATGGTTGGCTACGGTCCGGATCTTTCCGCATTGGCGATAGCAAACTATTCTCGCCAGAAGCTACCGCTGTACGCTTGCTTGCCGTCGCCATTACTTTCATCGCGGTGCTTGGTTGTGGCGGAAGCGCCAACGGCGCAGCATCCGGCTCCGGCTCCGGGGCGTCGGCCCAGGTCGCCACCCCGACAATCTCTGCCAGCGCAGCGCAAAACGGAGCGCAGATCGCCTCGATGGCAGACAGCACATCCGGCGCAACCATCTACTACACCGTCGATGGCAGCACGCCGACCACCGCTTCCCCCGCGTACACCGCCCCTTTTCTTGTCACATCAACCATGACGGTGAAAGCCCTCGCCGTCGCTCCCGGCGAAGCAAACAGCTCGCTCGCCTCGCAGACATTCTCCGTCAATGTTCCGTCCGGCACGCTGGTGTGGAGCGATGAGTTCACAAACTCCACAGGCAGCAACGCGCAGCCGAATCCGTCTCTCTGGACCTATGACACTGGAGCAGGTGGTTGGGGCAATAATGAGCTCGAAACCTATTGCGCCTGGGGATCGACGTCCTCACCGTGCAGCACTGCCAATCCGAACGCTTATGTTGGCACCGACGGTTATCTGCACATCGTCGCGCAACAGCCTTCCAGTGGCCTCTACACATCGGCCCGCATGAAGACACAAGGGCTCTTCAGCTTCCGTTACGGCAGGCTGGAGATCAGGGCAATGGTCCCGGAGGCGCAGGGTTTCTGGCCAGCCGCCTGGTCGATGGGAAACAATATCGCCACAGCCGGGTGGCCCGACTGCGGCGAAATGGATGTGCTCGAGCGTGTGAACTCGGCCGTCTCGCCGGATTGGAATGAAGGCTCCGTTCATGGACCTGGTTTTACCGGCACAAATATCGGCACGGTTTTCGATTTTCCGTCCAGACAGACGGCCGCCGGTTGGCATACCTATGGCATGATCTGGTCTCCCGGCAGCGTGGCTTATTACGTTGACGATCCCACGCACCCTTATGTGACCTACACACCTTCAAGCCTCTCCGGGCTCAGCGGCGCCTCCTGGCCCTTCGATGCTGGGCAGAGCAACTTCATCATTTTCAATCTTGCTGTCGGAGGATCATGGCCCGGCTCCCCAAATTCCTC
This sequence comes from Candidatus Aquilonibacter sp., assembly GCA_035504135.1. GTDB lineage: Bacteria > Acidobacteriota > Terriglobia > Terriglobales > Acidobacteriaceae > Granulicella. The sequence goes on from DATJSM010000011.1 coordinate 103,099, forward strand.
TACCCCGTTTCCATCCGAGATGTTGATTGATTACGTGCGCATTTACGCCAATTGAGAGACTTCTCAGCAAGTAGTTTGCTCTTGATATGGACCAAGCGCGCGGAAAATGCCTCTGCCCGCTGCGCATTTTCGTACTCGCCTTGTATCCAAATCTCTACAATCCGGTGCATGGGTTCAGCAGAAAGATTGACGCGGGTCGAGGTCCTCGATTCGCACACGGAGGGAGAGCCCACCCGGGTCGTTCTTCAGGGTGGTCCAGACCTTGGTCGAGGATCATTAGCCGATCGCGTCCACCTATTCCGCACTCTTCACGACCGATTCCGTTCGGCGGTCGTCTGCGAGCCGCGCGGCTCAGAGGTCGTGGTCGGGGCGCTGCTGTGTGAACCCGTCAATCCGGAATGCGCCACCGGTGTCATCTTCTTTAATGATGTGGGATATCTGGGCATGTGCGGGCACGGAACGATTGGAGTGGTTCGGTCGCTGGCACACCTCGGCCGTATCCAGCCAGGACATCACCGCCTCGAGACGCCGGTGGGTGAAGTGCAGGTGGAGCTGCTGCCGGATGGCAGTGTGTCGGTATCGAATGTCCTAAGCTACCGGTATCGCCGCTCGGTGGCCGTTGATGTTCCGGGAATCGGCCCGCTGACGGGCGATGTCGCATGGGGCGGCAACTGGTTCTTTCTTGTCGGTGATCATCCGTTTGAGCTGAGGATGAGTCGCCGCGACGAGCTTGTAACAGTGACGCGGACGATACGCGCAGCTCTCGCTCGCAGCGGCATAACCGGCAAGGACGGCGCTGTCATCGACCACATCGAACTTTTTGGCGAGCCGGAGAATCCGGAGAACGCGAGCCGTAACTTCGTCTTGTGTCCGGGCGCATCGTTTGATCGTTCGCCGTGCGGAACCGGGACGAGCGCGAAGATGGCCTGCCTGTATGCGGACGGCAAACTGTCGGAAGGGCGAGTCTGGCGACAGGAGGGTTTTCTGGGCACTCACTTTGTCGGCAGGATTTGCGCGCACGGCGACGCGGTGCTGCCGACAATCCAAGGGCGTGCGTGGATCACCGGCGAATCCGTGCTGTTCTTTGAGCAGGGCGATCCGTTCGCGAACGGCATCGAGTTCTAATGGAGACGTTCGATGTAGTCATCCTCGGCGCAGGCATCGTCGGTGCGGCATGCGCCTGCGAGTGCGCGAATGCGAAGTTGCGAGTTGCAGTTGTAGAACAGGGAACTCCGGCCGGAGCGGCCACCGCAGCCGGAATGGGGCATCTCGTGGTCATGGATGACTCCGATGCACAGCTTGCGCTGACCCACTTCTCTCGTAACCTGTGGCGCAGCATGCGCGAGACGCTTCCGGACACAGTCGAGTTTGAAGAGTGCGGGACGCTGTGGGTCGCCGCAGATGAAGAGGAGATGCAGGCTGTTCTCGCGAAGCAGAGAGCGTATGCTGAGCGCGAAATCGACTCCGAGATACTGGATGAGCAAACGCTCCGCGAGGCAGAGCCCAGTCTGCGTGCCGGGCTCGCCGGGGCGTTACGTGTGCCCAATGATGCCGTCATTTATCCTCCGGCTGCGGCCGCGCACTTCCTCGCTAGCGCGCAACGGATGGCAGCGAAGTTAATTCTCGGCAGACGCGCGATCAGTGCGGAGAAGGGGATCGTGACGCTCGAGGACTCCACGCGGTTGAGTGCCGCGCGGGTCGTGATCGCCACCGGGACGGATGCCAGTCTGTGTCCCGGAGTTCAGGTGCACCCGCGGAAAGGACACCTGGCCATCACGGATCGATATCCCGGAGTATTGCGTCATCAGTTGGTGGAGCTGGGCTATCTAAAAAGCGCGCATTCCGTTACAGAAGATTCCGTCGCATTCAACGTTCAGCCGCGCAGGACCGGGCAGTTGTTGATTGGATCGTCCCGCCAATATGGAGAACTTTCCGCCAGAGCCGATCCCCGCATCCTGCGCAGAATGCTGGAGCGCGCAGTGGAGTACATGCCTTTGCTCGCGAACCTTTCCGTGACGCGGGTATGGACCGGTTTTCGTGCGGCCACGACCGACAAACTGCCCCTGATTGGACCGTCGGCGGATAGTTCCATAATCCTGGCGGTTGGTTTTGAGGGGCTTGGTATCACCAACGCCCCGGGTGCAGCTCGCCTGGTGCTGCACCACATCACGCAGGCTGAAATACCAATGGATCCGCGTCCTTTCCTTCCCAGTCGTTTGCATGTGCGAGAGGCGTTGAATGCCTGATACGACTCCCGGCGGTAGGACGGTCACTGTGGAGGTGAATGGTACGCGAGTCACGATGCCTCGCGGCTCCATGCTGATCGCAGGGCTGCTGACAGTTGGCGAGTCGTGCCGGATTTCAGTCAGTGGCGAGCAGCGTACTGCACTATGCGGCATGGGAATCTGCTTCGAGTGCCGCGCAATCGTCGATGGAGTGCCGCAACAGCGCACTTGCCAAATCGAGTGCAGGGACGGCATGACGGTGGAGACGCAACGTTGAGCCGCACGTGCGACATCGTCGTTGTCGGAGCTGGCCCCGGCGGACTTGCAGCCGCCACGGCCGCGGCTGGCGGAGGCCGCAAAGTGGTCGTGCTGGATGATAATCCGGACGTCGGCGGCCAGATCTGGCGTGCCGGCGCGGGGAGATCAGCCACCGATTCCGCGCGTGAGAAAGTTGTCGCCGAGTTTAAAGCATCGGGTGCTCTGCTTCTGGCAGGGCATCAGGTGGTCGATGCCACAACGTCGCCCGGCACATTGCAGGCTTGGATCGCAGCGGGGCAGAAAGCTGAGAGCTTTCGGTTTGAATCACTCATCCTGGCGACCGGAGCAAGAGAGCGCTTTCTTCCGTTTCCCGGCTGGACCTTGCCTGGCGTGTTCGGTGCGGGCGGACTGCAGGCACTGGTGCGCGGAGGCTACGAGGTACGCGGAAAGCGCGTTGTGGTCGCCGGAACCGGGCCGCTGCTGCTGGCTGTCGCGGTCCATCTGAAACAAGACGGAGCGGAGATCGTGACCATCGCTGAACAGGCTCCGATCGGCCAGCTGGCAGCTTTCGCTACGGCGCTCCTTTCTCGGCCCGGCAAGCTGCTGCAGGCAATCCGGCTACGCGCGGAACTCGGCAGCATACCGTATCGCACCGGCTGCTGGGTGCTTTCTGCAGAGGGCGGCAAAGCCGTCTCCGGTGTGCGCCTGACCGACGGTTCGCGCACATGGTCCGAACCCTGCGACGTGCTGGCTTGCGGCTTCCATCTCGTTCCCAACACCGAGCTGGCGTCTCTTTTGGGATGTGATGTCACAGCCACCGGCGTCAAGGTCGACACTGAACAGCGGACCACCGTGAACTCTGTCTATTGTGCCGGTGAGCCGACAGGCATCGCGGGTGTGGAGGCTGCGCTGGCACAGGGCAGGATCGCTGGCCTGGTGGCCGCGGGCCAACCATCGGCGGCGAAGCAGCTATATTCGTTGCGTGCTGCTGAAGCGCGTTTCGGCCATGCCATGACCCGCGCCTTTGCGTTGCGTCCCGAAGTGCTCCAACTCTGCGGGCCGGACACGATCGTCTGCCGTTGCGAAGATGTGCGCTTCGACCAGTTGCGCGCGGGAGCCATGCCTCCGAGAAACTGGACCGAGGCGAAGTTGCAGACACGATGCGGCATGGGCGCTTGCCAGGGACGCGTCTGTGGACCGGCCGTAGAGGCGCTCTTCGGATGGCACAATACTTCGGTGCGCTCGCCGCTGTTCCCCATCCCCCTCGCGGCGCTTTGCTCCGTTCCGCCGGACAGTACTGACGCTTCGAATCTCGCATCACAGGAGAACCGCCCATGAACTGGTTTGGCGTTATGCCGGCCGTCACCACGCCGTTTGATGAAAATCTCAAAGTGGATCACGAGTTTCTCGGCCGCCACGCCCGCTGGCTGATCGAAAACGGCTGCACTGGACTGATCATGCCCGGTTCGCTGGGTGAAGGAGCGACGCTCGAGCACGACGAGAAGATCGCGATTCTAAAGACGGCAATCAACGCCGCCGAACCTACCACAGCGCCCGTAGTCGCAGCGATTTCGTCGCTTTCGACGCGCAATGCCGTGCAGTTGGCTAGGGACGCGGAGCAGACAGGCTGCAGCGGGCTGATGGTTCTGCCTCCGTACGTGTATACGTCGGACTGGCGGGAGATGAAGCAGCATGTCGCAGAGGTAATCCGCGCAACGAAACTCCCATGCATGCTCTACAACAACCCGATCGCGTACAAGACCGACTTCATTTCCGGGCAGATCGCCGAGTTGGCAGCCGAACATGAAAACCTGCAGGCTGTAAAGGAATCGAGCGCAGATGTTCGCCGCGTGATGGCCATTCGCGAGGCAATCGGCGATCGGTTGAAGATCTTCGTCGGTGTCGACGATCTCCTCGTGGAAGCTGTGGATGCGGGTGCAACCGGTTGGGTCGCAGGACTGGTGAACGCATTCCCGCGCGAATCCGTCGAGTTATTCGAGTTGGCGCTTGCCGGGAAACGCAACGACGCCTATGCGCTCTACGAATGGTTTCTGCCGCTGCTGCGGATGGACACCGTGCCCAAGTTCGTGCAGCTGATCAAGTGGGTGCAACAGCAAACCGGAACGGGACGCGCATCAGTTCGTCCGCCTCGCCTTGAACTGGCCGGCACGGATCTGGGCGATGCGAAGGCTGTCCTGAAGAAAGCGCTCTCTGCGCGGCCGTCGGTGAGATCGACAGCATTTCCAGCGATGCAATAGTTCAAGAGAAATGGTCGGGACGACTAGATTCGAACTAGCGACCTCACCCACCCCAAGGGTGCGCTCTACCAGGCTGAGCCACGTCCCGACCGTCACTACATGCGCCGGCTCACCGAGCCCGCGCGGGGTACGTCCAGTCTACCACTGCCCCATCAACTCACCGGCCTCGAGCTCAATGCTTCGGCGCCACATACTCCTTGGGCAACTCGCCGCCGCTCCCGAAGAAGAACTCGTTCATCTGCTCCACCAGAAACTCCTGCGCCTCGCGCGTCCACGGCTGCAGCCTGTACTCATTCAGCAGCATTTTCTGCCGTTCCACCCACTCGCCCCACGCCTTCTTCGACACGTTCTTATAAACCTTCTGTCCAAAATCCGAGTCAAACGGGGGCTCATCCAGCCCTTCCATCTCCTGCTTGTACTTCGCGCAAAACACCATGTGCGCCATCGCCAAAATCTCTCCTTTCCTTCAAGTGTAACGCGCTCCCTATAATCTTCTCGTGCCTGCGAAAAGCCTCACGCCCGACCAGCAAATAGAGTCTCTCCGCGACGAACTCCGCCACCACGAGCACCTCTATTACGTGCTCGACGCCCCCGAATGGACCGACGCTCAGTACGACGCGGCCATGAACCGCCTCAAGGCCCTCGAAGCCGCGCATCCCGAGCTCATCACGCCCGACTCACCCACCCAGCGCGTCGGCGGCAAACCCAAAGAAGGCTTCCCGAAAGTTGCGCACTCGCGCCCCATGCTCTCGCTGGACAACGCCTACAACGCCGACGAGCTCCGCGCCTGGGCGGACCGCGTGCAGGCGGGGCTTCCCTCCAATGAAACGCCGCGGTTCGTCTGCGAGCTCAAGCTCGACGGCCTCTCCCTTGCGCTGCAATACATCGCCGGCAAAAATGGTGAAGCCACACTCTCCACCGGCGTCACCCGCGGCGATGGGACTACAGGTGAGGATGTGACGACCAACGTCCGCACCATCCGCAGCATTCCGCTCCACATCAGCAAAGCGAAGCTCAAGTCCGCGCATCTCCCGCAAAGTTTCGAAGTCCGCGGTGAAGTCATCCTTCCGCAAAAGGCTTTTGAGCAGATGAACCAGGAACGCGTGGCCGCCGGAATGGCGCCCGCGGCCAACCCGCGCAACGCTGCCGCCGGCACCATCCGCACGCTCGAGCCCAACATCGTCGCACAGCGCCGCCTCGAGTTCTTCGCGTACACCTTGCTCCAAAACGGCGACACACTTCTTCCAACCCAATCCGCTGCGCTCGAGTCCCTCCGCGGCGCCGGCCTGCTCGTCAACCAGCACGCGCGCACCGTCACCTCCATCGACGATGCTCTCAAGTTCATCGACGAAGCCGAAAAGCTCCGCGATAACTTGCCCTACGAGATCGACGGCGTCGTCCTCAAGGTCGACTCCGTCGCGCAGCAGCGCCGTCTCGGCTTCACCGGCAAGGCCCCGCGTTGGGCCATCGCCTACAAGTTCGCCGCGCGTGCCGGCATCACCCAGCTTGAAGACGTCCTCTTCCAGGTTGGCCGCACCGGCAAGATCACGCCCGTCGCCGCACTTGCTCCCATCTTCATCGGGGGCACCACGGTCACGCGCGCCACGCTGCACAACGCGGACGAGATCGACCGCCTCGGCGTCAAAATCGGCGACTTTGTTTCTGTCGAACGCGGTGGCGACGTCATCCCGAAGATCACAGAAGTCATACACGATAAAGATCACCCGCGCGGCAAAAAGGAAATCGTCTTCCCGCAATACTGTCCCGTCTGCGGAACCGATCTCGTCCGCGCCGAAGGTGAAGTCGACTGGCGCTGCATCAACACGGCCTGCCCCGCGCGCGTCGCCGGCGAACTCCTCCACTGGGCCTCGCGCGGCGTCATGAACATCGAAGGCCTGGGCGACGCCATGGTCGCGCAGCTCCTCGGACAGAGTGCCTCCTCCATCGCCGAGTCCGAAGAGGAGTCCGTCACCGAAACCGGCGCTCCGGTCACCACCCGCGAGCCGCTCATCCACTCCATCGCCGACCTCTACCGCCTTAAGCGCGAAGATCTCCTCTCGCTCGAACGCGTCGGCGAAAAAACCGCGGACACGCTCCTCGAACAAATCCGCAACAGCAAAGACCGCGGCCTCGCCCGCGTCCTCCTCGGCCTCGGCATCCGCTTCGTCGGCGAGCGCACCGCGCAGCTCCTCGCCGAGCACTTCGGCTCCATCGACGAGCTCGGTTCCGCCACCGCAGACCAACTGATGGCCGTCAATGAGATCGGCCCACGCGTGGCCGACGCCATCGTCGAATTCTTCTCCAACAAAAAGAATCTGCAGCTCATCGCCGACCTGAAATCCCTCGGTCTCAAGCTCACCACCGAAAAGCGCGTCATCGGCACCACCCTCGCCGGCCTCACCTTCGTCCTCACCGGCACGCTACCCACGCTCACCCGCGACGAAGCCAAAGCCCGCATCGAATCCGCCGGCGGCAAGGTCTCCGGCTCCGTCTCGAAGAAGACCAACTATCTCGTCGCCGGAGAAGAAGCGGGCAGCAAGCTCGACAAGGCCCGCGAGCTCAACGTCCCCATCCTCGACGAACCCGCCCTCCTCAAACTCCTCGAAGGCTGATTCCGGACGCCGATTTCCAGAGGCTCCGTTGACAGGGCACGTACAATTAACACAGAGAGATTGAGGAAAGCCCGGCGGGCGGCCGGGCTTTTATATTGGCGCTCAAGCGCAAGGGGCTGGGCCGGAAGTCCGACCCTAAGATCTTTGATTCTAAGACTTTGCACAAAAACAGGGGGGAGGGGGTACCCGCGACTACCAGTCGGTTAACGTTCCATCCAGCTTCCGCGCAACCGGCAGATACGCCCGCTGGTATGGATGTTTCGCCGCCAGCGCCTCATCGATTTCCACACCGAGCCCCGGCTTGTCGCCCGGATGCATGTACCCCGCCTCAAACCGGTACGCATGCGGAAACACCTCGTCGGTCAGCTTCGAGTGATGCATGTGCTCCTGGATCCCGAAGTTGTGAATGGCCAAGCCAACGTGCAGCGCCGCCGCCATCGTCACGGGGCTAAGGTCCGTCGCTCCGTGGTATCCGGTCCTAACCTGATAGAGATCCGCGAAGTCCGCCACCTTCTTCGCATGCGTGATGCCGCCGCCATGCGCCACCGTCATTCGGATGTAGTCGATCAGCTGCTTCGAAATCAGCTCGTTCGTATCCCACACCGAGCTGAAGACCTCGCCCGTCGCGATCGGCGTCGTCGTGTGCTGCCGAATCAGCGCAAAGCAATCCTGATTCTCTGCCGGAGTCGGATCCTCCATCCAGAACAGATGATACGGCTCCAACGCTTTCCCCAGCCGCGCCGCCTCGATCGGCGTCAGCCGGTGATGCACATCGTGCAACAGGTGGACATCCTCGCCAACGGTCTTGCGCAGCTCCTCGAACAGCTTCGGAGCGAAGTTCAGATAGCGCTCCGTCGACCACAGGCTCTCGCTTGGCAGCCCTCGCTCCGCCGGCTCATACAGCTTGCCCGCCTTCGGAACGCCATAGCTTGATGCAACGCCCGGCACCCCCGCCTGCGCGCGCACCGCGAGATACCCCTCGCCCATGTGCTTCTGGACCGAGTCGATCGCCTCCGCGATGTCCGCTCCGTTTGCATGCGTATAGACAAGACATCCTTGCCGCGACGCTCCGCCGAGCAGGTTGTACACCGGCGTATTCAGCGCCTTCCCCTTGATGTCCCACAGCGCCATGTCGACCGCCGCAATCGCCGTCATCGTCACCGGCCCGCGCCGCCAGTACGCTCCGCGATACAGGTACTGCCAGATGTCCTCGATCTGCGCCGGATCGCGTCCGATCAGACAGGGAAGCACATGCTCCTCGAGATAGGCCGCCACCGCCAGCTCGCGTCCATTCAGCGTCGCATCGCCGAGCCCGTAAATGCCTTCATCGGTCTCGATTTTCAACGTGACAAAGTTGCGATCCGGCGAACAGACGATCAATCGTGCAGCCGTTATCTTCATTGACTTGGTATCTCCCACTGCGGCGTAATTGGTCCATTAGGCCCAATCTCAATGTAGTCAACCGGGGCAAACTCGCGCAGGTCCGCATGCGTGAAGCGATAAAATCTCGGCTCATTCGGTGGCGGCGGCGGAGGGACCAACTCCGGTCGCAGGTCCGGAACCCCCTTCAGCTGCAGCACGTCACCCGGCTTCAACTTCACATCCTGCACGGTGTAGCGAGTGCTGGTCTCGCCATCCAGACGCGGCCACGGCACCGCCGGCGGCAAGGTGTTGTCCGCCGCCCAACTCGCGATCTGCTCGCCGTTGACGCTCAGGAAGTAGTGCGAAACGCCGCGCCAGATATCGAAGTATTGCACTGCGATGTCATATTTGCCGGCCGGCTTTAGAAGCGTCATTGTCAGGGTGCATCCGTTCGCATCATGGCACTCCACCGCCTTGCCGCCCGAGGCCGTCTCCCACGGCGTCACATCCACGACCTGGTAGCCGCTGAGCTTCATATCCTCGGCTTCGATCCGATACAGATCATGCCCGACGCGGCCCTCGTCGTCAGCAATGCCGGAGATACGCTGGAACCAGTTATCGATAGCGTCGCGCCAGACAATTGCGTGACCCGCTTCATACGTAAATAGTGCCAACGTCTTCGCGTAGCGCTCGTCGTCGATCTTGCCCTTCAGCGCTTCCCACTGCGGCACATACTCCGCCGCGGCCAGCGTGCCCTCGTAGTGCGTGTCGTAGATGCTCTGCACCAGCGTCTTGCCAGAGTGCAGCTTGTAGTCATACGGCACATGATGAAAGAACAGCAACAAATCATCCGGGCAAGTCGCCAGCGACTCATACTTTGCCGCCAGCTCCTTCGGATACTGCCCGATGAACCCTGTTCCGGTCGCAACGGTACGGTCCATGCCGATGCCGTCCTTCTCGCCGCGGAACCACTGCCCCCATCCATTGCGTTCCGCGCTCTCGATGCCTGGGCCGTAGTGCGGCCCTGTGATGTTGGTTAGCGTGCCCATGCCATTGGGTCCGGTGTAACTTTCGTACACGTGCCAGCTCTTCATCTGCAGCGCGTCAATCGTCCGGTCCACCTGCGGATCGTTGCCCCACGTCAGACGCGTCCACGTGTCGATGACCTTCTCCAGCGGCTCGTTCGGATTCCAAGCCAGCATGCCGAAGCCGTAGAGGTTCGCCATTGCCATGGGATGATGCAGCCAGTTCGGTTCCATGCCAACGTTCACGACGCTGACGAATCCTCCATACGGTTGATGGAAGAACTTACCCGTCACAATATCCTTCACCGGTGAGTACTCGCCGTTCACGCGCATGTCAGTATCCAGCACCCATTGCCACATGCTCGGCAGCCACACCATGTGCCGCTGCTGTCCGGTGTACTCCTGCGTCGTCTCGGTCTCAATCGCTTCGTTCGTGTGGTGCAGCGCGGCGAAGAGCGGAGACACGGGCTCGCGCGCCTGGAAGTCAATCGGCCCTTCTTTGATCTGGATGATGACGTTCTTGTCGAACTTGCCATCGAGGTAGGCGAAGTTGTCCACACCGGCGCGCGCGCGGTCGGCCTTCAGATCGTGCCAGTCGAGGTGATTGTTGTAGACGAAGCCGCGATAGAGAACGACGCCATGATGTGGAGCGAGCGCCCGTGCCAACACGTTGGCTGCGTCGGCCGGCGTGCGTCCGTACTGCGATGGTCCCTTGCGTCCTTCGGAGTCCGCCTTTACCGTGAAGCCGCCGAAGTCTGGAATCGACGTATAGATCTCGTCGACCTTCTGCTGCCACCACGCGATTACTTTGGGGTCGAGCGGATCGAAGGTGTCGAGACCGCCAACGGTTTCCGGGCTGGTCAGGTCGACCGACAGCGCCAGCTTTACGCCCCAAGGCCGAAATACATCCGCAATGCGTGCGAACTCCTTGATATGCTCCGTCGTCAACAGATCAAGATCTGCATTTACGTTGTTCACATTGCATCCATTGATGCCAATAGAACTCAGCAGCCGCGCATACTCACCCGCACGCGTTAGGTCCTGCCTTACATGCCCGTTGTCGAAGAAGATTGACGGCCCGGCGTAACCGCGCTCAATCGTGCCGTTCATGTTGTCCCACTCGTCGACCCAGCGAATCGGTGCGCTCGGCGCGGAGGAAAAGCTGTTCGGTATCGGCTGCTCCGACCCGATAAGTTCGAGCAAGTGGAACGCGCCGTACATCTCTGCCGCGGGTGACCCCCCGATTATTGTGAGCTGTGTAAGCCTTTCTCCGCCGTAACTAATGATGTAGCCCTCGGGGGCAAAACGCTCCTTCGGTGCGCTGCTTACGATTCGTGGATCATGTACCGACACCAATTTGATTTCCGGTGTCTCGGGTGCGGCTAACGGGCCTCGTTCCTGGACAAAGGTGAATTGCCGGCCAAGCATCTGAGACAGACCGCGTTGCAGCTCCTGCCCTGCGCCGACTTCGCTCGGATCGGTTCCCAGAACGACGATTCGCGAAGGCAGGTGCCTGTACATTGAAGGATTCGAAATGCGCGCATAGCGCAGCCATGCGGAGGAGCCGTCTTCGGCTCGTGCGTGGACGCCAGCGAGAGTGAACAAGAGAGCGAAGCTTGCAACGCTCTTCGCAAAGACATTGGAGCACCGCATCGCTTCGCTCCTCCATCGGTCGATGAATCGTGATTAGTGCGGAAGCTCCTGGGAGCCAACGATGGTAAAGGTTGCGGTCTCGCTCTTCGCCGGCGCGCGAGGATCGTCAGGCTGCGACCCGCCGACGGAGAGCTTGTAGCTTCCGGGCTGCACAACGCGCTCGCCCTGGTCATCGACCTCGCTGAGATCACGGGGCGTTAGCTTGAATACAACGTGCTTCGTCGCGTTTAGAGCGAGATGTAGGCGTTGAAATCCGACGAGCTGAAGGTTCGGTGAAAGTCCTCCGTTCTCGTCATGCGGCGGAATCAGATACAGCTCGGCGACCTCATCACCAGCGCGACCGCCGACGTTTTTTACATCGGCCTCGACGGTCAGGCTATCGCCGGCATGCACCGTGTTCTGTGACAATTTCATGTTTGAATACGCGAACTTCGTATAGCTGAGACCGTAGCCGAAGTCATACAGCGTCTTTCCCGTGAAGTACCGATACGTGCGATTCTTCATCGAGTAGTCGGTGAATGGCGGCAGTTCCTCGAGCGAGGTGTAGAACGTTATCGGAAGTCGTCCCGACGGGTTGTTTTTGCCTGTCAGCGTCTCGGCAATCGCTTTTCCGCCGGCTTCGCCCGGATACCAGGCTTCGAGGATCGCGTTGGCGTGCTCCTCGGTCCAATTAACTGCAAGAGCCGAACCGTTAAGCAGAACGACTACAAGCGGTTTGCCGGTTGCGGCTACTTGTTGCAGCATCTGCAGCTGTGAGTCCGGAAGCTTGATGTCCGTGCGATCGCCGCCGGAGAAGCCCGGAATCTGAATCTTCATCTCCTCGCCTTCGAGTTCGGGGGAGAGACCGATCATCGCCACAACCAGGTCGGCGTTCTTCGCAACATCGACAGCTTTCTGCTGCAGCACGCCGGGCGGGGGCATGTACTCCATCGTGATGCCGCCGCCGAAGAGCGGAGCGTTATGCGTATAGGTGACCTCGATCGCATGCGGGTTCGTGTCGGGGAAATCCACGGAGAATCGTGGCGTGGTGCTGAGGCGCGACTCGCCTCCGTCAGTTGAATGGGTGCTTACATCTTTGCCGTCAATCCTGACGACGAAGTGTTCGCGATCGCCGCAGGGATAGCAGTGCGCGAGCCGCATGCTGAACTCCTGCCTGCCCGGCGCGAGCGGGGTGATAAAGCCTGTCCAGCGAACGCCGAAGTGAGCCTGCGTCACGCCGGGAACAGGCGCAGCAGAGTTCCAGTCGAAGTCAATGGCGTGATCGATGCGCGTGGTTACGGGGCTGCCGTTGAGGTCGCCGTCGGCGAAGTACTCGGCCTTGAGGCCCTCTTCGTGCGAATCCAGCGAGGGCCGCAGCATTGTGCGAGGCACGGGCAACGTCATGCCGTCCGCGTAGGGCGCTCCCTGTTCATAGATGACTTTGGCTCCGGCCAACTCGGCGCGCAGTGCATCGATCGGCATCTGCGGATCCTTCGGCACCGCGTTGTAGTTTCCTTCGAGAGCGGAGAGGGAAGCCGCATTGGGCCCAATGACGGCGATGGTTTTGTACTCTGCAGTTTTCAGCGGGAGGATCCCGTCGTTCTTGAGCAGGACCATCGACTTCTCCGACGCTTCGAGTGCGAGCGCCTGATGCGCCGGCGAGTCGACCTCGGAGAAGGGAATGGAAGTGTACGGCACCTTCGAAGGCGGATCGAAGAGGCCAAGTTTCATGCGCGCGAGAAACAGACGGCGCAGCGAGACGTCGATGTCGGCCTCGCTGATAAGGCCTTGCTTCACGGCGTCGCCGAGGCCGCTGACGTAGGCTGTGCCGCACTCTGTATCGGTACCGTGCAGGATCGCGTCGGCGTCGGCGTGCGCCTTATCGGGGGAAGTGTGGTGCGCGGTCTTCTCGTAGAAGTCGTCAACCGCGCCGCAGTCGGATGTCACGAAGCCTTGGAAGTTCCAGTAGCCGCGAAGGATGGTCTGCATCAGCAGATCACTGCCACACGCGGGCTGCCCGTAGATCGCGTTATACGCGCACATGGTCGAGCCAGCCTTGGCGTCGACGATCGTGGCGCGAAACGCCGGCATATAAGTGTCCCAGAGGTCGTGCGGCGTCGGTGTGACGTCGAAGCGGTGACGTTCGCTCTCCGGTCCGGAGTGCACGGCGAAATGCTTCGGTGTCGCGATGACCCTGTAGTAGTTGGGGTTCGTTCCCTGCATGCCCTCGACGAAGTTCTCACCAAGAGTCGCCGTCAGGAACGGATCTTCGCCATAGGTCTCCTGGCCGCGGCCCCAGCGGGGATCGCGGAAGATGTTGATGTTCGGCGACCAGAAGGTCAGCCCGAAATAAATAGAGTGGATGTTATGCCGCAGCGCCTCATTATTCTTGGCGCGCGCTTCGGTCGAGATTACATCGCCTTCCTCGTGCACCAGCGGCGCATCCCAAGTCGCAGCCATGCCGATTGCCTGCGGAAACAGTGTGGCGTAACCGGAGCGCGCAACGCCGTGCAGGCCTTCGTTCCACCAGTTGTAGGCCGGCACGCCCAGTCGAGGAATCGCCGCGGAGCTGTTCGACATCTCCGAGATCTTTTCCGCGAGTGTCATGCGGCTGACGAGATCGGCGGCACGTTGTTCTTTTGGCAGCGAGGTGTCAAGGTAGGGCAGCGGCTTCGTACTCTGCGCGCCAGAGATCGATGCCGCGCCCGCAATCATCGAGAAGGCCAGCAAACTATACAGAAAATCGCGATGCTGCATCTGTTCCCCCGTTCTGTTGAGCCAATGAATTCGTTTTCGAAGTTGACGCGCTACGCCGAGCCTCTTGTGGAAGTCCGAGGACGCTCGCGCGTGCCGTGTGTGGAGCGGTAGTAGCCGGAGTGGCGCTGCAGCACGAGCGCAGCGGCTCCGCGCAATCGCGCCAGCTCGCCATCGGAAGCAGCGGCGAGACGAGGCGGCGCGCCGGCAAGCATCGTCGCAGCCATCTCCTCTTCGACCAGCGGGGCGATGCGAGCCCATGAAGAGGTAATGTCGCCGATGACAAGGACAACCTCGGGCGACAGCGCCGACGTAACCAACCGAAGCCCGCGGCCAAGCGCACGCGCCTGGCGTTCCAGTGCGGCGATCGCCTTGGCGTCTCCCTCTTCAGCAAGCTTGAGCAGGTCTTGAATGCGAGTGACGGGTTGGTCAGGCTTGAGTTCGCCGTAATAACGCAGTGCAGCTTTGCTGGACGCGAACGTTTCCCAGCAGCCGCGCTGCCCGCAACCGCAGAGCGGGCCGTTGGGATCAATGGGAATATGGCCGAACTCGCCGGCGAGGCCGCTGCGTCCTGCAAGGATCTGGCCGTTCGCCAGTATCGCTGACCCGACACCTTCGGAGATCGTGATCAGCACAGCGTTGCGGACGCCATCCATCCGGCCGAACCAAAGCTCGCTCAGCAGGCAGGCATTGGCTGCGTTCTCGAGCTCGACCTGAAGATTTAACCGTTCCATCAACGTCTTTTTCACATCGAAGTCGGCCCAGTGCAGATTCGGAGCGAGGATGATGCGCTGTGTCTCCGGATGAACGCGCCCGGGAACGCTGATGCCGACGCCCTCCACGCGCTTGTCGGGATGCTGTTTGCGCATGGCGTCGAGGGCTTCGGCAATCTTGATGGTGGCTCGCTCCGCGTCGGAGGCCAAGGGCACCGACTCACGAGAAAGAAAGCGCCCATTCAGGTCGACGACCGCAAGAATCGCCTGGCCGGGACGGAGGTCGGCAACCAAAGTCACGAGCTCGGCGTTCAGAGTGAGCATGGTCGGCCGCCGGCCGCGCGGACGCTTCGCCGCGGCGCCCTCGGTGATCCATCCTTCTTCAAGCAGCTGTTCGACGATCGCCGAGACGGTGCTGGGCTGCAGGCCGGAAAGGCGTGCCAACTCAGCGCGGCCCACGGGTTGATTGGCGCGGATCAACTCCAGCACGATGTCGCGATTGATGTCCCGCGCCATCTCGCTCGATGCGAGCTTCACATAAGCCAGGTCGATGCGGCGGTTGGTTGGACCGTTTGTGTTTCGTACCGTCTCTTTCACTGGTTAACTCCGCTTGCCAGCATTCCGCCGTCCACGACGACGATCTCCCCGGTGACAAAGCTGGCCTCATCCGAGGCTAAAAAGACTGCTGTTCCGCTCAATTCTCCCACGCTGCCAAACCTTCCCATCGGCGTGCGGGCCAGCAATTCCTTCCCGCGCGGGGAATCAAGGATGGCGCTGTTCAATGCTGTTGGAAAGATGCCGGGAGCGATCGCGTTGACGGTCACGCCGTGCCGCGCCCACTCGACGGCCAGTGACTTCGTCAACGCACCCACGGCCGCCTTGCTGGCTCCGTACGGAGCAACCTCCATGAAGGCAACGAACGTTGCGAGAGACGCAATATTCACGATGCGACCGTAGCCGCGCTCGATCATGCCGCGGCCAAAGACCTGGCAGGCTCGCAGCGTCCCTGTCAGATTGATGTCCATGATGGAGTTCCACAGCTCCTCGCCGCACTCCAGCGTCGGTATGCGTTGCGTTATGCCGGCGCAGTTGAACAGAATCGAAACGGGCCCGAGATCGCTTTCGATCCTCTCCCGCACCGCTTCCAGCGAGCTGCGGTCGGCTACATCCGAGGTCATCCGAAGCGTGTTCACTCCCAGGCGCTCTACCTCTCCGGCTGTTTCCTCCACCGCTTCCGCCCGCCGTGAGGATGGAACAACATCGGCGCCGGCTTCGGCCAGGGCAAGCGCGATTGCACGGCCAATTCCCGACGTTCCCCCCAGAACGACGGCACGCTTACCGTGGAGATCAAACATTGCGGTTGAAGCCCTCGATTACTTCTGTGGATCGACGCCTCCTATTCCTACTACAGGGACTGTTCTACTGTCACTAATTTCCTTGTCGCCGCGTGAAAAAATCTTTCATACCCAAGTGATCTGTGTAAATTACTGATTATAAGGTAAATAATTTAGATATGGCCGGAAGAATCATTGCGGTGATGGTCAATAATCTCTGACTTTTTTCGCCTCTCGACTCCCGTTGGACTATTACGGGGATGGATAGCTGCCGAATGGCTTCGCCATCAGCTTCTATCTCTCCGCGGCAAGCGTGACGCTGAAGACCGAGCCCTGCCCCACCTGGCTCGTCACCTGAATCTTTCCTGCGTGCGCTTCGACGATGGCTCGGCTGATCGCCAGACCCATGCCGGTTCCGGGCCCGGTCTGTCCTGCCCGTCCGCGATAAAACCGCTCAAAGATCAGTCCCTGCTCGATCGGATCGATCCCCATTCCGCGATCCGCAACGCTGATCATTACCTCATCGCCGCTACGCGAAGCTGTCACTGTAATCGGTGTGTCGGCCGGCGAGTACTTCGCCGCGTTCTCCAGCAGGTTGCATAACACTTTGCCCATCAGGTTCTCGTCCGCCCTGATCTTCAATCCCTCGTCGATCTCCACCAGAACCGGATGATGCTCCTCGACCGAGGAACACGCATGCAGCGAATCGTTGACGAGCGTACGCACATCCACGGCTTGAAACTGCAGCTGAACTTGCTGTGCGTCCAGTTGCGCCATCTCCACCGCCTCGGAGACAAGCTGGTTGAGCCGGTCGCTCTCTTCATCGATGATGGTCAGCAACTCATGCGCCTGCTCGAATGGAACATTCGGTTCCAGCAGTGCGGTCGCGGCGCCTTTGATGGACGTGAGCGGCGTGCGCAGCTCATGTGTGACCGAATCGATCATTAGAGTTCGCAGCCGCTCGCCTTCTTTCGTCGCCTCACCGCGCGCTACACTTTCCAGCGCCTGTGCGCGGTCAATGGATACCGAGATCAATCCCCCGATCGCATCGGCTGTTGCCATTGAGAGCGTCGCGCCACGCAGGAGAAAAACTCCGCGCGGGCGTACGCCGGATCGAATGGGAATCTGGATTTCATTGTTGTCCACCCGCGAAGCCGGCAGTGTTTCGCTCAGATGCCGGAGATGCGGGAACTCTACCTCGGATATTCCGTCGCCATCGGTGTTGCCTGCCTGGTACAGGCGATCGCCCTCCATCAAATACAGTGCACCCGTTCTTGCCGCTGTCACACTCGCAACAGCGGAAGGAATCGATGTCAGCAGTGACGCCACGCTTTCGGTCCGGATCAGTTCGCTGCTCAATCGGAATAGCACTTCCAGCTCGCGCTGTCGTCCGCGAGCCTCCGCCGCCTCGTCCCGGGCGCGCTGCGAGAGTCTGCTCGCAATAATTGCTGTTATCAGAAACGCCAGCAGTGCGAGCCAGTTCTGCGGATCGGCGATCGTGAAGGTGCCGACCGGCGGAAGGAAGTAGAAGTTGTAGAGCGCCGTCGCGAGTACGGAAACGACGACCGCATATCGAAGGCCCCACTCGGCTGCGAGAACAAGAATGAGCAGCAGCAGCGTCAACGCCACCGTCGTCGGGTTTACATGAATCCAGCGGTGATACACGAGTACAATTCCGCCGAGAGCGGCAACTGCAAGGGTCCACCGAATTGCAGCGAGCGTGCGTCGCGAATTCATCAGGAGCATTGTACGAGTGAGCGCCTCTACAAAAACGCCTGAAGACTGGCTCCTGACCGCGGCGGAGACCGAGAAGCAAAAAGGTCGATTGAAGATATTTCTCGGCTACGCGCCCGGGGTAGGGAAGACTTTCAGCATGCTCAGCGAAGGAATCCGGCGCCGAAGCCGCGGCGAGGACGTTGTGATCGGCGTCGTCGAAACGCATGGCCGCGTTGCGACCGCAGAGCTCGCTTCCAAACTCGAACAGGTGCCTCGGCGCGAGATCGATTACAAGGGAACCATTTTCTACGAGATGGACGTCGATGCCATTATCGCCCGCATGCCACAGGTGACCCTCATCGATGAACTGGCGCACACCAATATCGAAGGCAGCCGCTTCGGCAAACGGTATGAAGACGTCATGCTCTTGCTCGATCGGAACATCGACGTTCTCAGCACCGTTAACATCCAGCACGTCGAGAGTCTCGCACCGCGGGTGCAGGCACTTACCGGCATCGGCGTGCGCGAACAGGTTCCGGACTGGGTTCTTGACCGGGCGGACGAGATCGTCATCAGCGACCTGACGCCGGAAGCTCTTGTTACACGCATGCGTCGCGGCGACATATACCCGGCTGAGCGCGTCGAACGTTCGCTCGCCAACTTCTTCCGTCGCGGCAATCTGATTGCTCTTCGGGAGATGGCCCTACAGCGTGTCACTCGCGCTGTCGATCGCAACCTGGACGACTACGTCCAGCGCAAGAAGCTCGGACCACACTGGACCGTCTCCGAGAAGGTTGCTGTCTGCGTCAGCTCCAGCCCCCAGGGCCGCGACCTGATTGCGCGCGGCGCCCGGCTCGCTGAGGCGCTGGCCGCGGAGCTCTATGTGCTGCACGTCGAAAGCCCTCGTGATCAGGAGCCGGAACGAAAGAAGATGCTGGAATCGAATCTGTTGTTTGCGCGAAACCTCGGAGCCACCATTGTTCCGCTTGCGGGCGGCGACACAGCCCGCGTGACCGCCGCCTTCATTCGTGACAATCGCATCACGCAGGCGATTGTGGGACGCTCCGCCACACACGGCCTCAAAAGCTACATGTACTATCTTGCGATTCAGAAATTTATGTCGGCAGCGCCCCATGTCGACCTCCATATCGTCACGCAGGAACGTCACTGATAGCATCGGCTGCAGCGGTCTTCGAAAGAGATTTCTTTGAAACGCATTCTCATCGTCGATGACGAGCCGCAAATCGTGCGCATGCTGCGCGCCTCGCTGCAAAGCAGCGCGTACGAGGTCATCACTGCATCGAACGGCCTTGAAGGCTTCCGGCAGTTCGAATCCGAACGCCCGGACCTCGTCATCACCGATCTCGCCATGCCTGAGATGAACGGCCTCGAACTCACGCAAGCGATCCGCCGCGCGGGGCAAACGCCGATCATCGTTCTCAGCGTTCGTGACACAGACGCGATGAAGATCCGGGCGCT
Source organism: Candidatus Aquilonibacter sp. (assembly GCA_035504135.1). GTDB lineage: Bacteria > Acidobacteriota > Terriglobia > Terriglobales > Acidobacteriaceae > Granulicella. The sequence continues at coordinate 122,467 of DATJSM010000011.1, forward strand.
GGATGAAGGCGCGGACGACTACCTGACCAAGCCCTTCAGCATGCCTGAGCTTCTGGCCCGCGTCCGCGCGGCATTGCGCCGCAACTTCGTCTCTGTGCCGGTCGAAACCCGGATCGAAGCTGGAGATTTCATCATCGATACGGATGCTCACACCGTTTCCGTGCGCGGCCGCAGCGTCCATCTCACGCCCAAAGAGTTCGATCTCCTACTGTATCTGGCGCGTTCTCCGGAACGCGTCCTTACGCACAAAGTTTTGCTGCGTGCCATATGGGGGGCGGCCGGCGACAACCAGCCCGAGTATCTCCGCGTCCTTATCGCCGGCCTTCGCAAGAAGATCGAAAGGCTCGAAGGTCCCAAATACATCCAGAGCGAGCCATGGGTTGGCTATCGCTTTCATCCGTCCGGCGTTCTTACGAATTCTTAACGTCTTCTCTACGGATTTTCTACGGTCCGGCGCGCTTCAATAGCGGTCGAGGTCGTGATGAAGTTCGCCATTTTGCTTCTGCCTGCATGTCTTGAAGTTGCTCTGGCCATCGCGCTTCATGCCCAGGCCTCTCCGCCTCCGGTTCTCACTGCAGCCCAGCGCGATGCGGAGATCCGCGAACTGCGGGCTGAGCTGAAATCAATCGCTGCACGACTCGATGCGCTTGAAGTGGAACCGGGCGTCGTTCCCCGCGGCATGAACATTCGTGGCGAAGCAGTCGAGGGCCCGGCGTCATCCACAGTTAGCCCTGAAGCAGTTCAACACGCACAAGAGTCCGCTGACGCGGAAGTATCCGGAGCCTCTGAGAGCTTTCTTCGCACCACTACGTTTGCCTTCGCACTGGACGGCTATTACGGCTATAACTTCAACGCGCCGATCGGTCGCGTCAATCTCCTGCGTGCCTACGACGTCACTTCGAACAGCTTCAACATCAACCAGGCCGATGTGATCGTGGAGCATCTTCCGACCTCAGCATCGAGGACCGGCGGTCGCATTGATCTGCAGTTCGGTCAGGCCACCGAAACTCTGCAGGGTTCCTCGGTCAACGAGCAGCGTCCGCAAGTCTGGCGCAATCTCTTCCAGGCCTACGGAAGTTATCTGGCGCCCGTCGGCTCCGGTTTGGAGCTCGACTTTGGCAAGTTCGCGAGCTCGCTTGGCAACGAAGGCAACTACACCAAAGACCAGATCGCTTATTCACGCGCCTTCAGCTTTAATTACCTGCCCTTTTATCACATGGGGCTGCGCGCCAACTACAACGTTACGTCCAAGCTTAATGTTGCCTACTGGCTCGTCAACGGCGCCAACGATACAGAAGATCTAAACGGGTTCAAGTCTCAAGGCTTCATCTTCACGGTCAAGCCGGCGAGCACTCTCAGCTGGAACATCAACTACTACTTCGGCCAGGAAGCCCGAGACGTCGAACCGACTTTGAACCCCGGCTTGCCGGTATCGCCGACGCAGCCTGGTCTGCCGACTGCGAACATCTCGCCCGCTCCCAATGGCCGCGAACACATCTTCGACACCTACGCCACGTGGAATGCCACACCAAAATTGACGCTCGTTCCCGAAGCGGATTTCGTGATCAACCGTACCTACGCAGAACAGCGTCCTGGCCGCGTTGCGCTCGGCAGCCTCTCCGCGAGATACGCGTTGCCTCGCAATTGGAATACCGGCGCACGTTTTGAATATCTGGACGACCGAGGCGGACTGTTTAGCGGAGTCACACAGGCAGTGAAAGAAGGAACCCTTGTTCTGGACCATCTTTTCGCTCCCAGTTTCCTTGCGCGCGCCGAGTATCGCCGGGACTTTTCCAATCAGCGCTTCTTCCTCACCGACACCCCCGGCGTGCTTGTTCATGCTCAAACGACGGCGACGCTTGGCCTTGTGTACTGGTGGGGCACAAAGCAGGGAACCTGGTAGGAGGCCTTCATGCTCGATCTTGTCTCAATACTTTCCATCGCCGCAATGACCACGCTCAGTTGTCTTTACGTTCTCGGTTGCGATCGCTTGAAAGGGAGGCGCCCATGATTCTCAACGCAGTGCTTCTTCTCATCTCGCTTCTGCTGCTCGTCTACCTCGTCTTTGCGCTTTTGCGCCCGGAGAAGTTTTGATGTCGCTCAACGGTTGGCTCCAGATCACCGTCTTCATCGCCGCCGTACTTCTACTCGCTCGCCCCATGGGCCTGTATCTCGCACGTGTATTCGAGCGCCGCCACACCTTCCTCGATCCCGTGCTTGGTCCGTGCGAGCGTCTGCTTTACAAGCTCACACGCGTCGATCCCGCACATGAGATGCGCTGGAACGAGTATGCCCTTGCGATGCTCGTCTTCAGCGCCGCCACCATGCTCCTCACCTACATCATCGAGCGTGTTCAGCACTTCCTCCCTCTCAATCCGCAGCATCTGCCAGGTGTTGAGCCTATTCTTGCACTCAACACTGCAATCTCCTTCACAACCAACACCAACTGGCAGGCCTATACGCCCGAGACCACGATGAGCTATCTCACCCAGATGCTTGGTCTCGCCACGCATAACTTCTGGTCGGCGGCCGTCGGCATCGCGCTCGCCATCGCTTTCATACGAGGCATCTCCCGGCGAGAAACAAATCTTCTTGGCAACTTCTGGGTTGATTTGACGCGCGCGACTCTCTGGGTTCTTCTTCCCATCTGCCTCGTTTATTCAGTCGCGCTCGTCTCACAGGGTGTCGTTCAGAACCTCCATCCCTACGACACCGCCACGCTTCTCGAGCCGCAACACATCACCGGGACCGATGGCAAGCCCCAGGCAATCACCACGCAAACCATCGCGCAAGGTCCCGTTGCATCTCAGGAGGCGATCAAAATGCTCGGGACCAATGGGGGCGGCTTCTTCAACGCGAACTCCGCGCACCCGTTTGAGAATCCGACACCGCTTTCGAACTTCCTCGAAATGGTCTCGATCTTCCTTATCCCCGCGGGGCTTGCCGTGGCGCTCGGTCACATGTCGGGCTCTCCACGTCATGGATGGGCCGTGCTTGCTGCGATGGTTGTGCTTTGGTTCGCCGGCGTTTTTACCTGCTACTGGGCGGAGTCGCAACCCAACCCGCTTTTGCACGGCGTCGATCAGCACGTATCGCTGACGCAATCCGGCGGCAACATGGAAGGCAAAGAGGTTCGCTTCGGCATTGCAAACTCTGCGCTATTCGCCACCGTTACAACCGACGCGAGTTGCGGAGCCGTCAATGCCATGCACGACAGTTTCATGCCTCTTGGAGGCATGGTCCCGATGACGAACATATTGCTTGGGGAGATCATCTTCGGCGGCGTCGGCGCGGGTCTCTACGGCATGCTTGTCTTTGTCATCCTTTCGGTATTTATCGCCGGTCTTATGGTCGGTCGCACACCCGAGTATCTCGGCAAGAAGATCGAAGCTTTTGATGTTCAGATGGCCATGCTCTATCTGCTCATCTTCCCGCTAATCATCCTGGGCTTCTCCGCGACTACCGTGCTGATGCCGAACCTTGGGTTGTCCTCGTTGGCCAACCATGGGCCGCACGGTCTTAGCGAGATTCTGTACGCCTATACTTCCGCGACCGGCAACAATGGTTCCGCGTTCGCTGGTCTCAACGCCAACACGCACTGGTATAACGGCTCGCTCTCCGTCGCGATGTTCTTTGGCCGGTTCCTCATGATCGTTCCCATGCTTGCGATCGCAGGTAGCCTCGCGCGCAAGAAGATTGTGCCAGCATCGGCCGGAACATTCCCGGTGACGACGCCACTTTTCACGATGCTTCTCACTGGCGTCATTCTTATCGTCGGCGCACTTACTTTTTTCCCGGCACTCTCGCTCGGACCTATTCTCGAGCATCTCCTGCTGCACGCAGGCAAAACCTTTTAGCTGAAAAGAGAGCCATCCTCCATGTCCTCGCACACCACGCGCCGCTCGCTCTTCGATTCCAGGATCGTTCGCCGCGCCGCCTTTGATGCCTTCGCAAAGCTCCATCCGCGCGTCATGATGCGCAACCCCGTCATGTTTGTTGTGGAGATCGGCAGCGTCCTGACCACGGCCCTGCTCCTCGCCAACCTGATGACGCACGCCGGCCATTTCAGCTTCAACCTGCAGATCACTCTCTGGCTCTGGTTCACTGTACTGTTCGCGAATTTCGCAGAGGCGATGGCCGAAGGTCGCGGCAAGGCCCAGGCCGATGCGCTCCGCGCCGCAAAGTCCGAGACTGTCGCTTACCGTATCGTCAGAACGTCGAAAGACTCTGCCAACGATCGAGTCGAAGAGATTCCCAGCTCACAACTTCGCCTTGGCGACATCGTTCGCGTCCCGGCCGGTCACATGATTCCCGGCGACGGTGAGGTCATCGAAGGCGTCGCCTCCGTCGATGAGTCTGCTATCACCGGCGAATCCGCGCCTGTGATCCGCGAAGCCGGCGGCGACCGCAGCGCCGTCACCGGCGGCACACGAGTGCTCTCCGACATCATCACCGTACGAATCACCTCCAACCCGGGCGAGACGTTCCTCGACCGCATGATCGCGCTCGTCGAAGGTGCCGAACGCCAGAAGACTCCCAACGAAATTGCGCTCAACATTCTCCTGGCCGGACTCACCATCATCTTTCTGCTGGCTGTTGTCACCTTGCAGCCATTCGGCATCTACTCCGGCGCGCCGCAAACGGTCTTTGTTCTTATCTCTCTTCTCGTCTGTCTCATCCCTACCACCATTGGTGGCCTGCTCTCCGCCATCGGCATCGCGGGCATGGACCGCCTCGTCCAGCACAACGTTCTCGCCACCTCGGGCCGTGCCGTCGAAGCTGCGGGCGACGTCAACACTCTGCTTCTAGACAAGACGGGAACGATCACTCTCGGCAACCGCCAGGCGGCCGAGTTCGTTCCTGCTCCCGGCGTCGACGAACAGACACTGGCCGATGCCGCCCAACTCTCCTCGCTTGCCGATGAGACGCCCGAAGGCCGCTCCATCGTTGTGCTCGCCAAAGAGCGCTTCAACCTGCGTGGCCGCGAGTTCGCCGACCTCAACGCTGAGTTCATTCCCTTCAGCGCCACCACACGCATGAGTGGCATTCAGGTCGATGGCCGCAGCATCCGCAAAGGGGCAGTGGACGCCATCGCGCACTATCTTGAGCAATACGGCACGGATATGCCGAGTGAGGTTCGCTCCACTGTCGAGACCATCGCGCGCAGTGGCGGCACTCCGCTCGTCGTTGCTGAAAACGCCCACGCTCTCGGCGTCATTCATCTCAAAGACGTCGTCAAGGGCGGTATGCGAGAGCGCTTCGATCAGCTCCGCGCGATGGGCATCCGCACCATCATGATCACTGGCGACAACCCACTGACTGCGGCCGCCATCGCCCGCGAAGCCGGCGTTGACGACTTTCTCGCGCAGGCCAAGCCCAAAGACAAGATGGATCTCATCAAGCGCGAGCAAGCCGAGGGCAAGCTTGTCGCCATGACCGGCGACGGCACCAATGACGCCCCCGCGCTCGCTCAAGCCGATGTCGGCGTGGCTATGAACTCCGGCACACAAGCTGCTAAAGAGGCCGGCAACATGGTCGATCTCGATTCCAATCCCACCAAGCTCATCGAGATCGTGGCGATTGGCAAGCAACTGCTTATGACCCGCGGCGCACTTACCACCTTCTCCATTGCCAACGACGTGGCGAAGTATTTCGCCATTATCCCCGCGATGTTTGCTGGAGTCTTTCCTGTGCTCAACTCGCTCAACATCATGCACCTCAAGAACCCGGAATCGGCCGTTCTTTCCGCCGTCATCTTTAACGCGCTCATCATCGTTGCGCTTATCCCGCTGGCTCTGCGGGGCGTCGGTTATCGCCCCGTCTCTGCCGCGGCTCTGCTTCGCCGCAACCTTGCCATCTATGGTTTCGGCGGAATCGTCGCTCCATTCATCGGTATCAAGCTGATCGACCTCATCATCACTGCACTCCATCTCGCGTAAACAGACTATGAAGAAACACATTGTCACCGCCGTGCTGTACACCGCCATTACCGCAGTTCTGCTTGGGGTGGGATACCCGCTGCTCATCACCGGAATCGCGCAGCTCGCCTTTCATCAGAAAGCAAACGGGGAACTGATCACGCGAAACAGCCAGCTCATCGGATCACAACTGATCGGCCAGCCGTTCACCGGCCCCGGCTACTTCCACAGCCGGCCGTCCGCTGCCGGTACTGGCTACGACGCATCCTCGTCCTCTGGCTCGAATCTCGGCCCTACCAGCCAGGCGCTCGTCGATCGCGTCTCCGCCAGCGTGAAATCCGAGACCACCGGAGGTCCTGTGCCGATCGACCTTGTCACTGCGTCCGGCTCGGGCCTCGATCCGGACATCTCGCCCGCGGCCGCTCTATATCAGGTGCCACGCGTCGCGCGAGAGCGCCATCTCTCTGACGGTGCGGTTCGCCAGCTTGTCGATTCCTATGTCGCTCCGCGCCAGTTCGGCCTGCTCGGCGAACCGCGCGTCAACGTGCTCGCTCTGAACCTTGCGCTCGACGCGATGGAACATCCAAGCTCGCATTAGAGGCGGCCGTTTCAAAGCTTCGATCGCGCAGCGCGGTTCGCGATCGCTTCCATCGCACGCAATCAGAGACCATGAATTGTTTGGAAGACGGTAGCCAGGGCCGGGATCGAACCCCCGACCCCGGCCTATCAACCTTTCAGAACCTTTGCGTCAGCCGAACTCAGATCGGCGGACTGGCCGATCAGAATTGGAGTGGTACTGACGAGGCATCCGTTCCGGTTTTGCCCCACAGAGCAGTTTCAGCTTCAGGCGAGCTCTTGCCCCAGAGGGCCGTCTTACCCCACAGAGCTGTGGCGCCATCGGGGTCGTCGTTGGTCCACAACGGGGTTACACCCCACACCGCGGCCGTATTCGATCCCGAGAGGAATGCTTTGCCGCCGTAAACTCCGGACGCAGACCAGGGCCCGGACTGAGTCCAGAGCGCGCTCGGATCGATAACAGCAGCGATAGCGCCGGTCGAGGCGTTGTAGGTTGCGATCGGCGACATGGCGGCGCCCGATGGCACGGAGCCGTCTTTCACAAGCGCGGCCTGGATAGTCTTGGCAATGTCGAGATAGCCGGCGCCGATCGTGAACACATCGTAGTTCGCGACGTAGTTCACGCCATTTGCCGCGACACTGCTGGTAGCCGGGAAATAGCTGTGGTCGGCGTTGGCCATGAGCAGAGCCTTGGCCTGGTCGGGGCTCAGCTTCGGGGCGGCCTGTAACAGGTCCGCAACCGCTCCGGAGGCTACGCCCGCGGACATGCTGGTGCCGCTCATCGCGAAATAGGATGACGACGGGCTGTTCGCGCCGTGGGTCTCGTAGAAGGAATACCACGTGTAGAAACTGGGATTGTTGATAGCGAGCGGATCGTTCGTGAATTTGAGACTGGTGACCATGTTGCCCGGCGCGACGATGTCCGGTTTCACTGTGTGGTCGATGAATGCAGGACCTTTAGAGCTGTAACTTGCAATGATGTCGTCATTGATTTGCGGCGTGAGATTGGTGTTCATCGCGCCAACCGTCAGGACATACGGATCGTTGCCGGGCGCGTCGATGGTGCCGTAGCCTTCAGGATTCAGAGTCAGATCACGACCATCATTGCCAGCCGCGACCACGACCACGATGCCGGCCTTCCAGGCTTTCTCCACGGCCTGGCAAAGAGGGTCCAGTGTGTAGCTCTCGTAGATCGGGCGCCCAATCGAAAGATTGATGACGCGGATGTTGTACTTGCTCTTAAGAGAGATCGCCTGACCGATCGCGCTGATGACTGCCGAATCGGTTCCCGCGCCGTTTTGATCGAGGACCCGCAGGTTGATGATGTTGGCGTTGGGGGCGGAGCCGCGGAAGGTGCGGAAATATTGCGAGCCCGTAGATGCGGCGCCGTTTCCGGCAATAAGGCCCGCGACTAACGTGCCGTGTCCGTAGTGATCCAGCGCATCGTTTTGACCCGGCACGAAATTCTGGCTGTACACGATACGGCCAGTGGCGTAAGGAGGCGCTTCCGTTGACGAGGGCAGCAGTTCGGACAGGACGGAAGTGTCCAGCGTGAGCGAGACGGAGCTCAGGTTGAGATCCGGAACCGGCGTGACGCCGCTGTCAATCACGGCCACGCCAATGTTCGTTCCCTGATAGCCCGCGTGCCAGACCGCCGGTGCGTTGATCGGTTCGGTCGTGTATTCGGCGCTGGGGATCGATGCCGTCTGGCGAGCGCTGACCGTCCGGTCCGGCGAGATATATTTCACGTTTGGATCCGCGGCGATGCTGTTGAGATTCCTGTAGGGCACGACCTCTACGAGTGCATCGATGGTTCCGAGAACCGTTTTGACCAAGCCTCCGACGAGGCCGAGCACGCCGCCGAGCAGCCCAACTTGACCGGCGGACGGCGCTTTGTAGTACTGAACGATGACCTGGACATTTCCCGAGGTCGGGTTCGCCGCCAGATCAGGCGATATTTTGCTGTTTTTGCTTTGCGCATCGACAGAAGTTGAGCCCACAACCGCAATCGCTAACCCAAGAACAAGGACCGAACGAAGTCTCGAATTCAAGATGGTTACCTCCCGCCAGTGATCTCGACGTTGCTGGCTCCCATGGGGGCTGAAGTTGTCCGCGCAAGAAAGCGGCCCAACTTGAAATACCCCTGTAATCACGCAACTTTAGTGGGGGGTCTCTACAACCTCAATGACCCGTTAGTTGTAACCAGCGCGAGTCATCTATCGACTTAGGTAACTACCTTTTCGGGGTACTTCGGTGCGGGAAAGTCCCGGCATTACCACGATGTTCGAGGTAGGAGCAGCAGTGCGGTAACTCAGCAAAACGGAAGGGGGTACAGGGAGGGTGGATAAGAGGTTGAGGGTGGCTGGATGATGGGCCGAAGGGAGCTGATCCACAGGAAGCGTCTCCACAATTGTCCCGGATTCGAGCACAGCGACCCTGTCGCAAATACTGAGCACAGAGACCAAATCGTGCGAGACATAGAGAAGCGTGGCGCCGTGATTACGGCTCAATCCCTTGAGCAGGTCCACGATTTGGGCCTGCGTTACGGGGTCGAGGGCGCTGGTGGGTTCGTCGGCAATAATCAGCGCCGGTGAGTGTAGCATCGCGAGCGCAATAAGCACCCGCTGCGCCTGGCCGACACTGATCTGCGAAGGACGCCGGCGCAGAAACTCCCGGTCCGACGGCAGTTGGACTTCATCGAGAAGCCTCTGCACACGCGCCGAGAGTTCTGCACTTCCATTCTTCTTATGGGCTCTCCATGCCTCACGAAAGTGGTTCTCAAGACTGATGGCGGAGTTGAGCGCCGTCATCGGGCTTTGCGGAATCAGGGCAAGTTGGCAACCACGCAGTTCGCGCAGCCTGCTCTCGGAGAGCTGAAGCAGGTCTTGTCCGTCAAGGACGATCTGGCCGTTCACGCGGCCACCGCGCCAGGGCAGCAGCCCGAGCAGCGACAGGACCAGCGTGCTTTTGCCAGCCCCGCTGGTGCCGACGAGTCCCAACACTTCACCGCGATGCAGATCGAAATCGATGCCGCGCAGGACGGGCTTGTCGCCATAACTCGCGCCAAGACGCACATGCAGGAGAGGCTGGGTGCTCATCTTGAACTCCCCAGGTGAAGATAGTCAGCATTCCAGATCAGTTCCGGTTCGAGCACCGCAGGCTGCACCCCTTCAATGCGCGGTGAGACCGCAACCAGAACATTGGGGTAGACGAGGTAGATGAAAGGCTGCTGGTCGGCGACGATCTGCTGCACACGATCGACCGCCTGCTTGCGGACGGGATCTTTCAGGCTCGTGGCCTGCAGGTTCATCTCACGGTCGATCTCTGCCTCCCACGGAGTTGCCGGTATTTTTTCCGACGGGTTCCACTGATGGTTGGGCGAAGAGCTGAGCCACACATTCATCATGGCGTTGGGGTCGGGGTCGACGTTTTCGAGCCCGAGGAGGCAGGCTTCATAGTCCTGGGTGTGCATCAGGCGCTCGACCAGCGCGGGAAAGTCGAGTGCGACGACATTGACCCCCATACCCAGCGCAGCCAGATCCTGCTGAATCAGGGTTGCCATCTTTTGCCGTGCGGCATTTCCGGCGTTGGTCAGGATCGAGAAGCGGATGGGGTGGCCTGCCGCGTCTTCAAGCCGCGAGTCAACCCAATGGAAGCCGGCGTGGGCAAGCGCTGCCTTCGCGGCGGCGACGTTGGTTCGGGGCGCGGACAGGTTTCGGTTGTACCAGACCGTGTTGGCCGGCGAGATAAAACCATAAGCGGGAGTCGCGTGGCCCTGATAGGCGATACGCGCCAGGTCGTCACGGTGAATGGCCTCCGAAACAGCGACGCGAAAAGCCCGTTGCTGAAACCACGATCTCTCCCACGCAGGAAGTGGCGATGCGGGTGACTGGTTGAACCACATCTGTTCGGTGTTCAACGATGGGCCGAGGTCACGCACGGTCGATGGAGCTCTCTTCTTCAGAAGCTCGAAGTAATCCGGAGGAACGTGATCGATGAGGTCGTATTCGCCGCGCAGGAAGAGCCGGGTCTCCTGCTCGGGATTGTTCAGAATGTCGAGGCGTACGCCGCTTGCGTCAGGAAGCGAGACCCCGTTCGTGTCCTTCCGCCAGTAGTAAGGATTGCGGCGCAGGCGCACGTATTGCGACCGCAGGTAATCGGCCACGACGAACGGGCCGGAGGTGACCCGGCCTTCGCTGGGACGGTCGGCAGGCTCGATGGCGATCTCGTCGAAGACCTTGCCGATGCCGATCACTCGCTGGGGCAGATGAACGATGACCGTCGCTGGGTCAGGGGTTTCGACGGTGACGCCGCCCGCATTGATGAACTCATCTGCGACCGGAGCGGCGGTGGCCGGAAGCAGAACACGACGTATCGACCAGGCCGCGTCGCGCGAGGTCAGGCTGCTGCCGTCTGAGAACCTGAGTCCGGGCCGCATTTTGAACACAACGGTCTTGCCGTCCGGCGAAAGGTCCCAACTTTCGGCGAGCTGTGGCTCAACAGCTTGCGTCAGCCGATTGACGCGCAGCAGGACGCCAGCCGTGAGATAGCGAACCGTCTCCGAGTCGAGGTCGTCGACTTTGGCGGGATCGAAGGTCTTCGGGCCATAGCCAATGGTCCATGCCAGCTCGCGGGGCAGGCGCGGCGCTGCCTGCGCGCCACAGTTCACCACCACTGTCATGGCCAGAATGGCCGCCACCCAGAACGTGCGCAAGCGAAGGCGCCCCATCGTCAGTGCTCCACCGTCACTGCTTCGAGCAGAAGCAGAACCACTACCAGCAGAGCAACAGGAAAATAAACCCAATTGGATTGGAGCAGCATGGAGGAGTTGTCGAGTTCGAGCAGCATCCCTCCCCAGGACGGCAGGGGCTCGCCGATCCCCAGTCCCAGGGCGCCAAGGTTCGCTTCGGCCATCACGAATGCGGGGACACAGACGAGAAACTGCGGCAGAAGCAGAGGCAGCAGGTTGGGTACAACATGGCGGACCACCTGACGGCGATGCAGTCCTGCCGCACGAGCTTGCAGCATCCACTCGGAGTTTTTCAGATCGATCGCTCCGTGGTAGACCGCGCGGGCACATGCAGGCCAACCCAAAGCGGCAAGGATGAAGAACGTAATGGCTGCCGAATGGGCAGGCGAAGTGTTCAGCGGCAGCGCAGAACGAACCATCATGAGCAGAAAGAGCCACGGAAGAGCAAGAAACACATCACAGGCCAGCATGAGGATCCAACCGAGGCCGCTCGCGGCGAAGGCTGCCAACGTGCCCACACCTGCGGCGGCGGCGGTGGTGACGGCCGCGGCGGCCAACGCCCCGGCCAGGCTGAGCAAAAGAGCAGCGGAGACGCGGACCAGGCGATCGCGTCCGAGAGCGTCAGTGCCAGCCGGGTGACGCGCGGAAGCCGCGGCGAGGGGATGGTCGCGATCCTGATGAGAATAGCTTGCGCGTGGTGCGGCGATGATCGCCGCTGCGATGAGAACCAGGGCGAGAAGCAGCCACGCGGGCAGGCGGCGGAGGTTCATGCGCATAGCTCCGTCTTGCGGCTGGGTGCCATTCCGGAGCACGCAACCGCAATCGCCATCGTCAGCGTAACGGCCAGCAATACGGGAAGGTCGCGATTGAGCGCGGCGTTCCATGCCAATTGGCCGAGACCGGGTACGTTGAACAGGACTTCGACCGGCACCAGCGCACTTAGCGCGGTCACGATGGAGAGACTGGCGAGCGCAGCAAGTTGGGTAACGAAAGCCGGCAAAATATGCGCCATAAGCAAGCGCGGGGGTCTGATCCCCTGGGCACGCGCGTGCAAGACATGCGGGTCAAGCCAGGCCTTGCGCAACAGGCGATGGAGAAATTTGAAGTCGCGTGCAGCAATTAGGAGAGCCATTACAAGAACCGGTCCGCCCTTGCCCGCCAGCAGACACAGAGTCGCCATGGCTGCGGTAGGCACTGCGAGTAAAAGCGTTCCTGGGGCCTGCCACAACAAGGACGGCTCCTTTCCCGCGCTTGCGATAAGCGAAGCACACAAGGCCAGAGCCCAGCCAAGAAGCAACGAGCGCAGCAGCAACTCCCCAGTAACTGCCAGGCGCGGACGGATGAGATCGAGGACCGGCACGTCAAACTGCCGCGAGATTCCGGCGCTTCCCCGGGTCATTCCCGTGATTTCGGTGAGCAGCAGCTGCGTGATGGAGTGGCTTCGCGCGGCCTCCTCCGACAGTTCTGCGCGAATGACGTGTGCGTAACGCGCGTCCATCTCACCCGCGTCGCTCAAGTATCCAGGAGCGTAGCGAACCAGAATGGTAGAGCCGATCATGACCAGGACAACGATGGCCAGCGTTCTACCAAACCACGCGATCATCGCGGAGATTCGCCTCATGACGCGTGTTCGACTTCAAGAATGGAGGCCGCCGGCGCATCGGAGAAGATCCCCTCCAGTGCCGTTTCCTGGGGCATATTCTGTACAGCCCATGCGAACTCCCGCGCGATCTCCTCGAGCACCCGAAGATGGTCTTTCGAATACGCTGACTGCTCGCGGGAATAAAGCGTCACCGCACCCAGGACATCGCCGCTTGCACTGAAGACGGGGGCTGAGAGCGCGGAACTGCGGCTTGTAAACAATCCGGCTTCGATGAGAATGTTGGGTTCAACCGTGGGATTACCGTTGAGAATGCTGCGTGCATTCTTGGCGACCCAGCCCGACAGACCCTCTCCCACCGGAATTCGCTGTGGTGAGAATGCCCCGGAACAAGGTCCTTCGATGTCTATCGCAACGATGCTTGCTTCAGATCGCAAATACACCGCAAAGCAATCGAAGGGAATCAGGGACTCAAGGATCTCAGCGACCGCCCTGCTTGCTTCCCGCAAACTACGCGACGCTGCCAGCGCCTGTTTGTATTTGGCGATTTCTCTGGATCTTTGGTCGCTTGTCGCTGCCAGTCGCAGAGAATTGAACTGGAGTATCGGCGAGCGGGGCGGCGCGACCCGCTCCTGCTCGAACCCGGCGCTGGGCGCCGCTCCGTGCTCGATGACCAGATCCGTGTCGAGCGGCATCATCTGTTCGAATTCCTGGTGCGCGCGCTCTTCAAGCTCTGGATAGTGTTCTTCCAACAGGCGAACGACTTCGGGGTCGAACTGAACGCCGGCTTTGCTCTTGAGGTATGCCAGCGCTTCCTCAACTGGCAACGCCCGGCGGTACGGCCGGTCCGAAGCAAGCGCATCGAAACAATCGACCGCGGAAAGAATGCGCGCTCCGATCGGAATCTCTTCACCCTCGAGGCCGTCTGGGTAGCCGCTGCCGTCCCAGGCCTCATGATGCGACCGTACGATCGGAACGACGGGATACGGGAAGCGTACGCGCTCCAGAATATCGGCGCCGACCACAGGGTGAATCTTCATCTTTTCGAATTCTTCCGGGGTCAGCCTGCCTGGCTTGTTGATGATGTGTTCGGGCACCGCTAGCTTGCCGATGTCATGGAGAGAGGCTGCCGTGGCCAGCGCCTTCATCTGCAGTGAGTCGAGCCCCATGATCCTGCCCAACTCGGACACATAGACGCGCACCCGCATCAGATGTTCGTGGGTGTTTTGATCCTTTGCCTCGATGGCCATAGCAAGGCCTTCGATGGTGCGCAAGTGCAAAGCCTCGATCTCAACAATGTGCTGCTCGCGATCGCTAATGATTGCCATCTGAGCGCGATAGGCGCGGTAGACGGTGTAGACCATTGGGATGATCAGCAGCGACGTCATCCAACCGAAGTGGGTGCCAACAAAATCGGCGAGAAACGCCAGGATGGCGCCCACGACGTAAAACGGGTAATACCACGGGAATTCCTGTCCCCAGAGTTTGAATGGGGAGGACTCCGATTCGCAGGAGAGCACCAGGGCCAGCGGTACGGTATTCGCCAGAAAGTAGGCTGTTGCCGCTATCGTTAGTGCGGGCGCAACTTCGCCGCGAACCACATGCAGGGACTTTGTATAGATGAGGCAAGCGAGCACCGTGGCCGTGGTGACGTTGGCCACGTTGAAGATCATTTGAACCACTGTGAATGGCTTGACGACCTTGATCCGGCATTGCGCAATCACGCTCGCGACCGCCAAAGCGATGACCTGAAGCGGCGAAAGCTGAACGATACCGAGAAGGACAAACGGGAAGTTTACTGACATCGTCCCGTTGGTCTTGGGCATCGCGACCTTCATCCCCGAGCTGAGAAGGATCGCGAGCAGGTAGACGAAGAAATGCAGCCAGTGCCGACCATGGGTACCGCGCGCCGAGTAGAGACTCGCAGCGCCGGCCATCACTACCGCGCATACAACGGCTTTGGACCGAAACGTCATTGCGCACCCAACGGTCGATGACGACCGACGAGTCAGCCGTTCCGTATTCTTTGAGCAACCGTCACAGGAACAGAGAACCCGTGGGCATATATGTAGGGGTTACTAAAGAAAAGGCCAATGCGACTTTAGTTCACCACTGACGCGGACGTGGGATACCACCGCTGGAAAACCAAGGAGATAACTCGCCCATGAGGAATTTAGTGTCGCAAACGAGAGCAGTGAAGGGGTTTGCGACGACTCCGCCGGACAGTAACGGGGCGGCCGGGACGTTCCAGGATTGGAAGCTTGAAGACGATAAGACGTTTCGTCGGATAGACGGAGCCGCAGTGAAGGCCGACAGCGGAAATCCAAAGCGGCCCTGGACAGCAAGAGGACCCGCGCGCAATCCGGTGCTTATCGTAGCGGTTCTTGGAAAACGCTCTCCGCGTACGTGGCGAACCGCCGGCGAGGCCATGCGGGCAGTCGATGCTCAGGTCCCTCTTCGAGAAGAAGTAAAGAGACTGCAATATTGTGCCCGCTCTCTCAAGCGGTTTATTGCTGTCTACCTTGGAACCGATGTCCGCGCAACTGAGAGGATCAACCAATCAGATTTCTTGCCCCGGTCTCAGTGGGGCGTCTGGCCCTGATGCGCGAAGGATCCGGCCTGCTTGGGTCGAAATCGGCCTGATCTTAATCAAAATTAATAGGAGTCGCTGTAGAAGGTAGGCAGAGGGTCTCCCCGGGGCTGGGGCGTCAGTTTCTGCGCGAGAAACTTCCGCGCCCGAGAGCATTATTTTGGGCTTGAGGGCCTGAAATGGGCTACCGATACGCGTTCTCGGGCGAGACCGTTATTGAGTTGCGACGGATTGATCGCTCTCCTCGGGATTGACGAAGACTTCAATCGAGCGGACCGTCATTGAACCGGGACCTGAGATGGCCTGAACGCGTAGAACGGCCGGAGATGCCGTCGCAGATCGGCTCGCGATGCTGCATCCGACCAGCGTTGTGGAAGCGGAGAGCACGATGACGAGGAGAATCGTTGGCTTGCGATGCTTGGCGAGAGGCAGGGCGAGCAAGAATATGACGAGGCAGCCGACACATGCTCCGGCGCCGTAGCCGGCGATTCTGAGTTGTGGCTGCGCGGTGACTGTGATGGTTGTGCTGGCGCCATAGGGGACTTGCTGGGAGCCGATGGTGCAGGTGTAATCGCTGTCGGGAACGGCGCAGGAAAACGTAACGCTGCCGGCCGTCTGTGCCAAAGCTGCTGCTGTGACGTTGATGACGCCCGGCTTGCCTGGAACGACGAGAATGGATTGTGAGTCGATGCTGAGAGCAAAGCTGGGAGTGGATGCGAGCCAGCCATCGGTTGATGCGGGCGAGGCACTGGGAGCGTAACCCGCGGTTGGAGTCACGCTGGCGGCGATGCTGTGAATTCCGCCGGAGGCGGCGAAGCCGGAGATCTGCGCGACGCCTTCGGCGTTGACACGTGATGAGCCGAGGATGATGCCGTCGGCGACGAAGGTGACGTTCCCTCCGGCGGCGACAGGAGAGACGGTTGCGGTAAGTTGCGTCGTGCCGTCGGAGATCGGTTGCGTCTGCACGATAGTGAGTGTCGGGGTTACGCCCTGTCGTGCTGACTGCAGCGTTACAGGCGACGCCGGTGATGTGCTGGAAGCGAACGTGTTGTTCGCGTTGAATACTGCTGTAATGGAGTGCGACCCTGCGGTGAGGGATGCGGTGCTGAAGACCGCCTGGTCGCCGGACATGGCCATGGTGCCGAGCGACTGGCTGCCATCGAAGAAGGTGACGCCGCCGAAGGGTGTGCCTGCGGTTGCCGTGACGGTCGCGGTGAAGGTGAGAACGGTGCCTGCCGTTGTGCTGCTTGAGGATGAGGTCAGCGTTGTGGTGGTGGGGACCGCGGATATAGTTACTGGCGCGGATGCGGAGGAGCTCGGCGAAAGCACCAGAGTCTGTGGGTAGGCGCTGACCTGCATGCCAAGAAAATTCGCGACGATGTTGTGCGTGCCGACGGCGAGGATGGATGTATCGAGGAACGCGCTGCCGGTACTATTCGTGGCGGCAGTGCCGAGGCCTATGCTGCCATCCGTGAAGGAGACGTAGCCTCCGTTCGCTGCGGGGCCGCCGCTCGCCGGGGTCACCTGGGCAACGAGCCGCACGGTTTGAGTGGCGAGTGCGGTCGCGGGAGTGGCAGTCAGCGTGGTGGACGTGGCGAAGGTCTGATTGCCCGCGGTGTGAAGATCGGTGAAGGATGCGGGGCTGTAGTTCGAGTCTCCGCTGTATGCGGCGGTGATGACGTGGTCGCCGCCGAGGAGCGTTCCAGTGTAGGTGAACGCCGCGTTGCCTGCGGAGAACGCGGTCGTACCCAGGAACTGGCCGTCGGAGAAGAAGGAGACATTTCCCGTGGGCTGCGGTCGTGCGGTTGAGATCAGGGTCGCGGTGAACGGCTGGTCATAGGCGGACGGTTCAGGCGAGGCCGTGAGGGTTGCGGCGAGCAGCTTTGTCGTGGCTGCGGCTCCTTCGTTGAGGAGTACGGTGACCGTGGTGCCGCCACCGCCGCTGTTAGGCACGACGATGTCCGGATAGCCATCGCCATTCACGTCTCCGACGACCGGCGTCCCGACGAATGTGCCAGCGACATAGGGCTCCTCGGCCCCGAACGCACCGTTACCGACGTTCATCAGGACGGCTAGAGCGCTCTGGTTGCTGAGGATTAGGTCGGGCTTGCCGTCCTTATTGACGTCGGCGACCTGCAGGTTTGTGTAGGCGTTCTGCAGGGTGTGCAGGATCGGCGTGCTAAAGGTGCCGTCGCCGTTGCCGGGCAGGACGACGAGGACTGGCAGGGTGGATGAGACGCTCTGCTGGAAGGTGCCAACATAGACGAGGTCGGGTTTGCCGTCGCCGTTGATGTCCGCGATGGCTGCTCCGGTGTAGCCGGGGTAACCGGTGATGTTCAGCGTGGTTTGCAGGATTTGGTTGGAGAAGGTGAAGGTACCGTCGCCGTTGCCGAGATAGATGTCAAGCCCGGATTCCGTACTGACGATCAGGTCGGGCTTGCCGTCGCCGTTGAGGTCGCCTACAGCGACTGGCGCAGCAAATGATGACACGCGCGGCGGCATTGTCTGTGTAAGGAAGCTGCTGTTCGCTTGGCCGAGCTGGACGCTGATGCCGCTGGAGTTGGCGAGGATGAGGTCTGCGCGGCCGTCGTTGTTCACGTCGGCGACGAGCTGGCCGCCGCCTGCAGAGGCCGGGTTGGTGAAGCTGCCCGAGGATTCTCCGTAGAGGACAGCGGGTGCGGTCAACTGGAAACCCGTCTCGAAAAGGTCGGTGTTGCCGTCGCCGTTGAAGTCGCCCGCGAGCAGCGAGCCGATGGCAGCAGTGGTGCCGTAGCTGGAGTTGGGATCCCCGGCGAGTGTGAACTTTCCTGTTCCGTCTCCCATGAGCAGGCGGGGAAAGGTCGCGGGCTGCTGCACGGCAATATCGACGTTGGAGGAGCCCGTGAACTTGACAAGTGCAGCCGAATTTACGAGATGGGCTACGTCGTAGACGTCGGCGCTTTGAAAGCTGCCGTCTCCATTGCCCAGAAAGACCGCGATGCCTCCGGAGATTGCGATGGCGATGTCCGGATGGCCATCGCCGTTGATGTCTCCGACGGCGCCGACGCTGGAGCGATTGATCGTGGACGAAGCGGTTTGCATGACAGCGGCATAGGAGCCGTCGCTGTTTCGCGGATAGACACCGAAACCTGATGGCATGGTGATCAGCAAGTCTGCGCGGCCGCTGCCAGTGTAGTTGCCGATATCAAGCAGTTGCTGCGGGAGGATGGTCGTGAGCGCGACGGGCGTCGCGAAGGTGCCGTCTGCGTTGCCCTTCGAGTAAACGAGGTCGTAGACGGAATTGGTCGAGTCGTAGTTGCCGAAGACGAGATCGGGGATGCCGTCACCGTCGACGTCGTAATAGATAGGCGGCAGCTGTCCGGTGCTGTAGCTGGTGCCGGCGGCGAAGGTGCCGTCTCCGTTGCCGAACGCGACGAAAGCGGTACCGGAGATGGCGGGTAGCGTGATCAGGTCGAGGTGACCGTCGCCGTTGATGTCGCGCAGGATGGCCTTGATGGGATAGGACTGGTCGGTGACAGAGGTTCCGGCGTGGAAGTGTCCGGTGTTGTCTCCGAGCAGGATGTGTATCTGGCCGTTCATGGGATCGGGCAATGCGAGGTCGGCGGCTCCGTCGCCGTTCAGGTCGCCGATGCCGATCTTGCCCGGAGTGTCCACGGTGTAGGCCATGGGGAAGTTGCTTACGATCGGCGCTTGGAATGTGCCATCGCCGTTGCCGATCAGAGCGGCCACCGCGCTGCCCGAAGGGCTATTGCCGAGAGGAGTGGCGTTGAGAACGATGTCGGGAACGCGGTCTCCGTTGATATCTCCGACCGTGATGTAGCAGCCCTCGTAGCAGACGCCGGCGGGAAGAGAGACATCCTGTGCGCGCTGGAAGGTCCCGGCGCCCGATCCGGTGAGCACGTGCAGAGCGCCGCCGTTCACGTTCGCTTCGACGTAGAGAAGATCGGGATGACCGTCGCCATTGACATCTGCCATGGCGACTGCGAGCGGGTTCGTCCCGGTCGGGATGATGAGTGGGTTCTTAAAAGATTGTGCAGGGAGTGTTGCTAATGAAAGGAGGCAGAGAGGGCCTAGGTACCTAAAAAGGGCTCGGATCACACGTTCCTCCGTGGTCTTAGAACCACGCGGGCTTCGGAGAGGTGCGAGCAGCATACCATGCTGAGAATTCATGTTGACGAGAGAAATGCCTTCCTCGATACTGAGGCCAATTCAAGCCAGGCCCATTCATTTGTCCTCATTTCGTTCTGCTGTTGTGACGGCTGCCGAGTTCCTGTCCTCTCTGTATGCGCGGAGGTGGCCAGAGGCCGCGGGATTGATTCTTGTGTGCGTTCTTTCCGGTTGTGGAGGCAGCTCCACTCCGCTGACTGGGGGTGGTGGCGGTGGCAACGGACCGAGTCCTGACTTCAGCCTGACGGTTTCTGCGTCTACCCTTACACTTCCTTACGCGGGATCCGGGTCAGTCAGCGTTAGTGTGACGGGCAGCAACGGATTCACGGGCGCAGTCTCGGTGCAGGCTTCCGGTATGCCGTCCGGGATAACGGTTTCGCCGTCGAGCGCGCAGATCACTGCGGGTGGCGCAGCCACGAGCTTCACGGTAACGGCTTCTTCGTCGGCAACAGCTGGAAACTCGACGATTACGTTCACGGGCACATCGGGATCGCTCAGCCACACCGCGCAGGTCTCTGTGACACTCCAGGCGGCGGCGCCCGCCGGGCTTGGCCGCACGAAGTATGTGCGGACAGATTCAGCAACGGACTACGGCGATGCTCTCAGCGAAAACTGGATGGTTTTCGATTCGGTCACCAAGCGATTCTATGTGAGCGATACGGCTGAGAATCTGCTTCGCGTGATGGATGCAACGACGGAGAAGCAGATAGCGACGATTCCGGTGCCGGGCGTCTATGGCATCGACATTACACCGGACAACAGCACGATCTATGCGGGAACGGAGATCGGTGATGTGTATGCCATTGATCCGGTGAATATGGTGGTGACGCACCGCTATCTTGCGGCTGAGATCGGGCCGGCGGGATATTCGGCGAATGCGGTGCGGGTGATGGCGAATGGGTCTTTGGCGCTGCTGGGCGGCCAGGGAGGGATTCCATCGGTGGATGGCTACTCCACCGTCGGCATATGGAATGTCCAGACGAACAGCCTGCAGTTGTATGCGACGGGTTACACATACGATCAGGCGAACCCCGGATTTTCTCTTACTCCAACAACAGATATCTGTCCTTCGGGAGGAGCGATCGGCGCATTTCTTCTTTCCGGCGATCGCACGCGAGTGATCATCGCGAGCATCGACAGCGACAGCACAATCTGTTCGTTTGACCCTATTACGGGCAATTCCAGTGCAGTGACCGGGGCGCAGGAGTTCATCTACCACCTCGCCGCTACTCCTGATGGGTCGTCGATTATCGCGACGTCCTCCAGTGGGATCGTTGTGCTGGACGCAAAAACACTGGCCCAGAAGAAGACGTTCAACACCTCGGCAGACACGAGCAGCACAGCGAATCTGCTTGTCTCTCCGGATTCCAGCACCGTGTATATGAGCTCCGGCTCGCAGATCTTCGCGTACAGCCTCGCGTCCGGAGCCATGACGGGCTGGACGCCGGCGCCCTTGGTCGAGCAAAGCTACGGGGGGCTTGCCACCGGAGCTGGAGGGGTACCGATCCTTGCTGCGATGGATAACACAGGTCTGATTGCCGGGCCGATGGAAGAAGGCGTCGGGTTCATCGACACGACGACGATGCGGACGAACGCGGTGGGGTCAAACTTTACAAATGGATATCCAAATCCGGCGACAGGTCCTGTGAGTGGGGGCACGGTGACGACGTGGCAGGCGTACACCGCAGGCTCACCGACGATCTCAGCGGTCTACTTCGGCGCGAACGCAGCGACTGGAGTCAGCAGGGATTCTTCTTCTACCGTGCATGCGACGTCCCCTGCTGGTACCGAAGGGCCAGTGGATGTGTACGCCTTCGCGTCTGATGGCGGCGTGCAGATTGTGCCGGAAGGGTTCTCATATGGGCCCACGATTTTGGAGGCGACGCCGGATAGCTCTACGGCGGAGGGCGGTGGAACGGGCATCATCTATGGTTATGGCTTCGGGCCAGCCGGCGCGACCACCGTGCCTTCCGGCCTGCAGGTGAGTGTTGGCGGCCAGCCGGTGACGATTATTGCGTTCACCAGCAACGCTTATGGCCTGGAAACGCCACCGTTTCTGTTGCAGGCCGTTGCATTCACGATTCCTGCGGGTGTTGCCGGAACGAGCGCCGATATCACGGTGACGACATCCTCCGGCAGTACAACGCTGGCCGGCGGAATGCATTATCTGCCGGCAATCCAGCAGATATCAATCACCGGGGCATCGCTGGCACAGGGTATATACGACCCTCACCGCGACCTGTTCTACTTCAGCGACAGCAATTCCATTCGGGTCTTCTCGCGCACGAACCAGACGTGGCTACCTTCGATGACGCTGCCGGATTCGGGACATCGACTCTGGGCGATGGCGCTTTCGCCTGACGGCTCGAAGCTGGTTGTGTCTGATCCTCCGACGGGATCGATCTATCTGTTTGATCCGAGCGGAGTGTCCCCGCCGCGCAGCTTTCCGCTGAATCCGCCCTCGACAACATACCCGACCGAGCCGGGCGGCCTCGCCGTAACGGATGCGGGCACGGTCTACTTCGGACGGGCAGTGATCGGGCTCTATGGAGCAAGCAGCCTCGCGCGCCTGGATTTGAATTCAGGTAATGTCACCGTATTTACGAGCGTCGGCAGTTCCGGCAGTAACTCGGATGTGAATTTTCATCTTGCGCTAAGCGAAGACAACAGCCGTGTGTATTTCAATGATGAAGGGCAGATGCTGTACGTGGATACGGCGTCGAACACGGTGGTCTATAAGCCGGTTGGTGATGGCTGCTGCTACGGCGATTACGACCTGCACCTGGCGAACAACCAAAGCGTGATCGAAGCCACAGGCTTCCTCTACGACGGTGATGCAAACGGAGTGTCGGGGGAGGCGCTGAATCTGCGCGAGGCCATGAATATTCAGTACGTCGACGGGACAGCGTTCAGTCCGGACGGGAGCCTGCTCTTCCAGCCGTCGACGAATGGCATTGACGTCTTTGATGGCCGCTTGTTTACGTTGCGGACGCGAATCGCGTTGCCGGTGGCGCTCGGGCAGAACTATGACGCCCTCGTGGCCGGCGGCCCTGACGATCGACTGGTGGCGATCACGGGCGCCTACGGATCGGGAATCGCATTGATTGACCTTACGTCGCTCACAGAGCCCGACCCGCTGCCATATGTGACCTCCATGCCGTCGACGTTGACCCCAGCTGCTCGCTTGAAAAATTCGAGGCCCACGGGCGAGGTTCGCATTCCTGCGTTCCGGATACCGCATCGCTTCTTGCTGCCGGGTCAGCTTTCCCCTCCCGTTGAAAACTTCCGCTTCGGCGCCTCACCTTCGCCGCTCGCGCGTCCAAACGGTTAGTTCGACACCTCGGTCAATGACAAGGTCTAGCCTTAGGGTGCTGAAGATGCCTCTGGCCTTTGAAGAGAAATGGCGGTCCTCTGTACCCGATACGGCAGCAGAGGGAGGCAACGGTCGAACAATAAATAGGATTCTCGTCGGTGATTGGAAACGAATAGTCCATGGGATGGCGCACATTTCGCAGATCGAGCGACAGGCCCAGCAGAAGATCATTAACCCACAGACGCCCGGCTCTGAAGCAGCTGATTTTGAATGCTCTAGCGTGGCGCAGCGGAGTTCTTTGCGACGCGTTTTCGGAGGTCTGTCCCGTAAGCCCTTGGGAAGATGGTGGCCAGGGACGGGATCGAACCGCCGACGCCGGCCTTTTCAGGGCCGCGCTCTACCACTGAGCTACCTGGCCTCCGCGCTCACAACACGCCAGCGACGGCGGAGACGCCGCAGGCTCAATCGTTCTGACTTCACCTGCCTGTCCGGAGGGAACTGGCCGCCGCATTGCGCGCAGCCTCAGAGACGCCGAGCCACAGTATACCAACCGCCCCTGAAAGCTCCAAGCTCCGCCGCACGATGAACTTTCGCCGCGCTGCTCGTATCATGCTCAGAACACAATTGAAGCCATCCGCGTGCACTGTGCGCGCTGAAAAGGATTTTCATGATTCGGTCCTCGTTATGTCTTGCCGCTGCTCTCCTTTCTCCCATTGCACTCTACGCGCAGGCGCCGACGCCGGGCGAAGCGCGTGCGGAGCATCTGCTTGAGGCCGCTAAGAAGGCCGGCAATCCCGAACTCTACGCTCTGCTCCGGACCATGCCCAAGGGCGCCGATCTTCATATGCATCTCTCCGGCGCCGTCTATGCCGAGACCTTCATCGCCGAAGCCGCCCGCCAGGGACTCTGCGTGGCTTCCGTCAAAGCAGGCACGCCCCCGGTTCCGGTAGGCCAGGACGCGTTGGACCTCGTTCCGCCCCAGCATGACAAGCCAAATGACTGTGCGGCGGGCCAAGTCCCTGCAGCAGATGCTTTCAGCAACCAATCGCTTTATGACGATCTTGTCGACAGCTTCTCGATGCGCGCTTTTGCTCCCAGCCAGGGCATCGATGGTCACGATCAATTTTTTGCAACGTTCGATCGCTACGGCGCCGTGAGTTACGGCGCCACGAAGATCGAGCGCGGCGAGTGGCTCGACGAGGTGACCTCACGCGCCGCCGCGCAGAACGAGCAGTACCTGGAAGTAATGGAGACTCCAAGCTTCTCTCATGCAGTCGCTCTCGCCAACAAGATCGGATGGCCTGCCGATTCCACCGAAAGCGTCGCGCCCGCCGTCCTTGCCTCCTTGCGCGGCAAGCTTCTCGCGGACGGATTGCGCGATGAAGTTCCGATTGATGTGAAGGAGTTCACCGACGCTCAGTCCGCGCGCCAGTCTATCGAACATTGTGATCAGACAGGTCCCATGCGTCGCGATGCCTGCAATGTGAAGGTCCATTGGATCTACCAGGTTTTGCGCGGCCATCCGCCGCAACAGGTGTTCGCGCAGACGTTGCTCGGCTTTGAAGTTGCAGCCGCTGACCCCGATGTCGTCGGCATTAACTTCGTCATGCCCGAGGACGGCTACATCAGCATGCGCGATTACCACCTACAGATGCAGATGCTGGACTACCTGCACTCCGTCTATCCGAAGGTCCACATCACTCTGCATGCCGGCGAGCTCGCGCCGGGGCTGGTGCCGCCCGCCGGCTTGCGGTTTCACATCCGCGAAGCCGTGGAGCTCGGTCACGCCGAGCGCATCGGCCACGGCGTCGACGTCCTCTATGAAGACAATCCGCTGCAACTGCTGCACGAGATGGCCATGAAGCACATCATGGTTGAGGTCAACTTGACGTCCAACGATGTCATCCTCGGCATCACGGGCTCTGACCATCCGTTGCATGCTTACATCGCCGCGCACGTGCCTTTCGCTCTTTCCACGGACGACGAAGGTGTCGCCCGCATCGACCTCACACATGAGTACGTCAAAGCTGCCGACGAGCAGGACCTTACTTACGCCGAACTCAAAGAGTCTGCGCGCGACTCCCTCGAACACAGCTTCCTTCACGGCGAAAGCTTGTATGTCTCACCGGACAACTACAGCCGCCGCAAACCCGCCTGTGCCGCGCCGATCACAGCCCATAGCACGGCCTCGCGTTCCTGCCAGGCCCTGCTCGACGCCAATGAGAAAGCTGCGCAGCAGTGGGAGCTCGAGCGCCGCTTCGCCGTCTACGAGGAGTCCCTGCGATAATCCGCAGATTCCCCGCAGCCTCTGCGCTACACTCATCGCATTCGCAAAACTCTGCTGAAAGGAATTTCATGAAGCGCGCCATTGCCATCATTCTTGAGACGATTCTTTTTCTCTTCGTCTTTCTCGCCGGCTCGCTTCTTGTCGCCTTCCCGTCCGCCCATCTTCCGGCATGGAATATTAGCCTCGGTCCAACGCGCTACTTCACGCTGGACGGCATCGTCCTTATGGCGATCCTTTATGTTTTGTTTCTGCTCATCGGTGCCGCCCGCCACCGACTTCGCTCCGCCGCCGTCACCTCCACGGTTGCGGTGGTACTCGCCTTGGTTCTCGGGCTGGCGATGAAGTTCGGGTTCGCTACCCACTGATTCTCAACCACTTGGTGGCCCTTCTGGGGAATTCGGTGCCCTCAATTCCACACCCTCACGCTTCCATTCGGCGGGCGAAATACCCGCACTTTGATAGTCTTTTTATAGAAAATCGCCGGGTTTTATGTCGTGTCGGGCCGAACCCGCGTCTGAATGAAAACCGTCTCCACCCCCGGCGGTGCTATTGCGTACACCGTTCGGAGAAATGGATTCTCTATTGCGCATGAATGAACCACTCACCCCGGCCCGTCAATCGTTTTCCTCCTCAACATCCGTCGACCTTGGCGATCGTAAGATCGCGTACTTTTCGATGGAGATAGCCCTCCGCAAAGATTTGCCGACCTATTCCGGCGGACTCGGCATGCTGGCCGGCGATACCCTGCGTTCGGCGGCCGACACCGGCGCCTCCATGGTCGCCATCTCGCTCGTCCATCGCCACGGCTACTTCCAGCAGCACCTGGACTCTGCCGGCGACCAGACCGAGTCCGATGTCGTCTGGTCACCGGAATCGACCCTCCCGGCAGTCCCAACGACCGTCACGCTCAGCCTCCAGGGCCGCGACATTACCGTCCGCGCCTGGCGCTTCGACGTCGTCGGCGTCACCGGCCATATCATCCCGGTGTTCCTGCTCGATACCGACGTCGACGGCAACGATCCCTACGACCGCACCCTGACGGACCATCTCTACGGCGGCGACACCTACTACCGGCTCTGCCAGGAGTCCGTTCTCGGGCTCGGCGGCATTCATCTGTTGCACGCCCTGGGCTGCAAGCCCGAGGTCTGCCACATGAACGAAGGTCACGCAGCCCTTCTCTCCATCGGTCTGCTCGAGGAGCGCCTGCAGGGAGCGCCACTACGCTCCGCGACTGAAGCCGACGCCGAAGCCGTCCGCGAAAACTGCGTCTTCACGACGCACACCCCTGTGCCTGCCGGTCACGACCAGTTCGGCCTTGACCAGATGTACTCCGTGCTTGGCCACGAGCGCTCCGCCTGCATCGAGCGCTTCAGCGCGTTGCACAACGGCCTGCTCAACATGACCTACCTTGCGCTGCGTTTCTCCCGCTACGTCAACGGCGTCGCGATGCAGCATGGCAAAGTCTCGCAGGGCATGTTCCCGGAGTACACCGTCCACGCCATCACCAACGGCGTACATGCAGCCACCTGGCTCTCCAAGCCCTTCCAGAATCTCTTCGACAAGGAGATTCCTTCCTGGCGTCATGACAATCAATACCTTCGCTCCGTCTACGGCATCGAGCCGGAGGTGATTGATCAGACCCACGCGCTTGGCAAGCAGCGCCTCCTCGCCACCGTCAAGTCGCGCACCGGCGTGGAACTCGATGCGAATGTCCTTACCCTCGGCTTCGCTCGCCGCGTGGCGACGTACAAGAGGGCAACGTTGCTCTTCAAGGATGGCCAGCGTCTCCATGACCTTGCCGATCGCATCGGCGGCCTGCAGATTATTTTCGCCGGTAAAGCTCACCCCGCTGATGGAGCCGGTAAGGCCCTCATCCGCGAAGTCTTCGATGCTGCTGCCCGGCTTGAATCACCGAAACTGCGCATCCTTTATCTGGAGAACTACGATTGGGACCTTGGTGAGCAACTCACCAACGGTGTCGACGTCTGGCTCAACACGCCGCGGCGCCCCTACGAAGCTTCGGGGACGAGTGGCATGAAGGCCGCCATGAACGGCGTGCCCTCGCTCTCCGTGCTCGATGGCTGGTGGATTGAAGGTTGTGCGGAGAACGTTACCGGCTGGGCCATCACCGATCTGGACGACGAAGTGCAGGAGGCAGACTACCTGTACAAAAAGCTGGAGACGACGATCGCTCCGCTTTATGCCGACAAAGACGCCTTCGCGCGCATCCGCCAGCACTGCATCGCCATGAATGGAACCTTCTTCAACACCCATCGCATGCTTGGCCAGTACTTTTCGAACGCCTACTTCCCGCACGCCAGCTCAATCGCCTCGACGGATCAGGAGATCATCGATGACGAGGCGCGCGAACCGGTCCTGATCTAGATACTGAACACGAGTCGCATGGGTGCCACGACGCTGTGGCGCCTTGCGCTTTTCGCGCCTCCAGCTGCGGAGCTATCCTTCACCCATGACACCAAAGCCCGGCGATCTCATCGAAGACTTTACCCTCCCCGACCAGGACGGCAACCCCATCACGCTTTCGCAATTCAAAGGCTCGCCCGTCATTCTCTTCTTTTACCCCCGTGCCGACACGCCGGGCTGCACCATTGAGGCCTGCGGCTTCCGCGATCACTTCGCGAAGCTCAGAAAGGCCGGAGTGGTCGTCCTTGGCATCTCGCGCGACACCGTAAAGGCGCAGAAGAAGTTCGCTGAGAAATATGATCTGCAATACCCTCTGCTCGCCGACGCCGACGAGAAACTCATCAAGCGCTTCGATCTGCTGCGCAACAAGACCATGTACGGCAAACCGGTCACCGGTGTAGCGAGAACAACCTTCCTCATCGGACCGGACCGCAAGCTCATCCACGTCTTCGAGAATGTGAAGCCCGAAGGCCATGCCGAAGAGGTGCTCGCGCTGCTGAAGAAGCACAACAGCTAAGGGTCACAGCAATCCGCGCGCCTTTACTTCCAGGTATTCACTCACCGCGCGCACGCCAATCTCCTCAGCGGTTGTCTCGACGATCAGCACTCCCTGGCGTTCCAGCTGTGCAATCGTCTCGCGCCTCCGCTCCAGCATCTCCTGAGCTGCCGTCGAGTGAAACATCTCGTCTCTCGTCTTCGGCACTCGCGTTGCCAGCTCTTCCAGCTCGGGATGCTTCAGCAGCACCAGCACCACCAGGTGCCGTCGCACCAGGTCGCTCGCCGCCGTCACCAGCTCGGGCTTGCCGGCTGAATCCACCAGCTCCGTGATCCAGATCATCAAGCCTCGCCTGCGCTGCAGAGTCTTCAAGCGGCCCACGGCATTCAGATGGTCAGCCTCTGCCGCCTCCGCACGTGTCTGGCTCAGCAGATCCAGCAGCAACCGTGTGTGCACAACGCCGGCTCCCGCAGGCAATACCTGCCGCACCTCGCGTCCATACGCCATCATGGCAAACTTATCGCCCGATCCGCCCACCACCTGCGCCAACATCACCGCCGCCGTCGCTGCCTGGTCAAGCTGCGTGACCGTCATACGGTGCGAGCGCTCTCGCTCCATCACCGTCTCGCCCACAAGCTCCGGCTCGCCGCGCCGCAGCTCAAATGCCGTGCGAGATAACCGGCCCGCATCCAGCACCACCCACACCTGCTGCGAACGCTCCGCCGTAAACTGCCGGGCCACCAGCTTCCCGCGCCGCGCCGTCGCCGTCCATGAGATGCTCCTTAATTCGTCGCCCTGCTGAAAGTCCCGCAGGCTCTCGAACTCGCGTCCTGTCCCGCGCAGCTGCAGCTTTCGCCGTTGCAGTTCGATCTGCCTTGCGCGCAGCAGAAAGAATGCTGCCCGCCCGCGGCTGTCCTCATGCGCCGGAAACACCCGCACCCGCTGCGGTTTATTGCCGCTCACAACAGGCTCGGCAACCGCCCATCGTTCCACCAGCTGCAGCGCTCCGCGATAGCGCAGATAGACACTGCCCATCGCATAATCGCCTCGCTCCGCCGGCCAGATCGTCTGGGTCGACACCACATCTTCGCGCGGAAACACTTCCATGTGGCGCGTCTCGGGCTGCGCCACCAGCGCTGGGTGGAGATCGTCCACAACGCGCATATCCGCCACCGTGTCCGCATCCATCTGAACCGTGATCTCCACGCGCGTCGGTTCGCCAAGCTGGGGCGAATCCAGAAACCTTCGCGTCACGGTTAGCGATTCGGGGCGGGGAAGTCGCACTGCGTCGACCACGCACAGCGCGGCGAGAAGAGCATCCCAGCCAAGCATGAAGCCGATCTCCCGCGGATGCCAGAACGCCGGAATCGCCAGCAGCAGCCCACCGAAGAACAACAAAAGCGAACGTCCCGTCAGCGCAAACGCCGCCCAACGGCCCAGGCGGCCTTTCGGCTTCGCCATCCCACTCGCGGACTCAGGAATCAACGTCTGCATTGCGGTCTGCCGGTCCCTCTATCGCCCATTTGCGGAGCATTGAAACTCAAAACTGCTCACCGCTTGCTGAAAGTCATTTTCATATCGCTTCGCAGAATGCTTCGAGGCGTCAAACTCCACCGCGTATTGCTTGTCGTTCGAGAGAGCAAAGACGATCTCGTACCGCCAGGCCGCGCGTCCCCTCTTGTACGCCAGCTCGATGTGCAGCGCCGGAACGCCATTCAGCGTGGTCGATTCTTCGTCCGCCATCTTCACGTCGCGGACAGTCGGATCTTTTCGCCACGTTGCGGGTATCGCTTCGCGGTAGTCATCGAGCGAGGCCATCTGCGCACCGGCATCCTTCTGGCCCAGCACAATCGATCTTGGCTCATTGGGCGACAGCGCAAAGGTGATCGAAGCATCATCCATCGGCGCATCGAATCTGCCGCCAGGATGACTCCGAACCTCTGCCGGCCCGTTCCACTTTGCCGGGACCTGCGCGCAAAAGCCCGATCCCTCATTGCGGTACAGGCGTGTCTTCGCTTTCTTCGATCTCGCCGCCCAGCACGGCGTACCTAGCATCCAGCAGCACGCCACCAGCATCAGCCAGGCCCCGGTTCTCACTTCGGCACCGCCGTTGCTGCCAGCACCTCGATCACGACGCGGTCCGCATCCATGCCTTCCAACTCTGCCTCAGGCCGCAGCACCAGCCGATGCCGCAACACCGGCACCGCCGCATCCTTCACATCGTCAGGAACCAAAAAGTCCCGGCCTTCGCGCGCTGCCGTGGCCTTCGCCACCAGCAGCAGGGAAGTGCTCGCGCGCGGGCTCGCTCCCAAGGCAATCGCCGGCCACTCGCGCGTCCGGCGAACAATCGCCAGCAGGTAGTCGAAGATCTCCGGTTCCACGCGCACCGCCCGAATCTCACGCCGCGCCTGCGCCAGCATCTCAAACGGCACAGTCTCAATCGGAGTCTCCGCCAACCCGGGAGGGTCCAGCGCCGCATGATGCCGCTCCAGCACCACGCGCTCTTCGCTGGCCGCCGGATAGCCCACCTTGATCTTCAGCAGAAAGCGATCGAGCTGCGCCTCCGGCAACGGATACGTTCCTTCGAACTCCACCGGATTCTGCGTCGCGAATACCGTGAAGAACTCATCCAGCGCGTGCCGCTCTCCATCCGCCGTTACCTGCCGTTCTTCCATCGACTCCAGCAGCGCCGCCTGTGTGCGCGGCGGCATGCGATTGATCTCGTCGCCCAGCAGAAACTGCGTGAACACTGGCCCCTTGTGAAACGAAAACTCTCCCGTCTTCGGCGAGAACACGCTCGTTCCCAGGATGTCGGCGGGCATCATGTCGGGCGTTCCCTGCACGCGCCGAAACTCCAGCCCTAGAAACTTTGCCAGCGTCTTCACCGCAAGCGTCTTCGCCACACCTGGAAAACCTTCCACCAAAGCATGGCCGCCGCACAGCATCGTCATCAGCGCCTGCGCGATCGCCTCTTCCTGCCCCGCGATCACTCGTCCAATCTGCTGCTGTCCGCGCCCGAATAACTCGCTCGCCGCTGCTACTCCGTCACTCATTCATCCTCCACACTGCCTTCGACACCATGAACCTCTACGCTACACGCACCGGTCGCGACAGATCCTTGCGGCGTCCGCGCGCCGCTGCCTGGATTCTCTTCGCGTCCTGGCTGAGTGCTCGCGCAATCGCCAGCGCTTCGCGGCTCGTCGGATTGTCCATCGCAACCTCGTTACAGCGCTCCAAATGTTCTCCGACTGCGTTCCAATCGCCACCCAGCCGTTCCGTCAATGCACTCACGATCGCCTGGGCTCCGCTCTCAACCACCGTCTTGGGCACGCCTGCGTCCCGAATCATCACGCGCACCAGCCTTCTTCGTGCGGCTTCCGTGACCGCGCTCGTCGCGCGCGCCTTCGCATACAAGTCTCCCATCGACGACGCGAACTCCACCGGCGAGCTCCGCGGCATCATCACCGGCGCCCGCACCGGCCCATTTCTTCTGCTGAGGCTCAACACAAGCAGCACAATCACCAGAATTACCTGCGCCATCAGCCATCCCAGCGGCAGTCCATGCGCCTCGCTCCACAATCCCGGCACGGTGTCCTGCAGCGACTCATCCCAGAGCACCGCTCGACCCTCGCCCACGCTCAGCAGCAACAGACGAAGATCACCCTCCGTCCGCAGCTCGTCGTTCGTCAGCGGCATCGCCGAACTCCACCAAACCGCCTCTCCATCACCTACGTGCATCCGCACGACTACCGCGTCCGCGCCGCAGCGTTGTCCAATCTCGACCTTCTGCTTCCCGGCCCACGTACCGGCGTCCACCATTTCCACGCTGCCTGCCGAGGCAAGAGGTCCATCCGCCGGCCTGGTATGACATACGGCATTCACCAGAATGGTCGGGGGCTTCACGCTTCCACCCGGCAGCAGCAGCGCACCCATCGGTCCGCTGGTCACGACCCGGCCGCCTCGCTGCATAAACTTCTTCACCGCCGCCGCAATCCGGTCATGGTCCAGCGGAAAATACAAGGGCTCCGCAAGCACCAGCGTCGTGTGCGCCGCATCGATGTCATCGAGCTGCGCCAGTGGACGCTCCCATCGCGTGCTCGTTCTCCCGATCGCCCGTAGTGTCAGATAGGCCGCCTTCGCTCCATTCGGTCCGGCATTGTAGGTCGAAGGCCGGGGATCATCTTCATTCCCATTCGGAGCCAGCACGCTCACCGCAACAATCAACAGGACGATGACCGCGATCATCCACAACACAATCTTGCGGTCGTTCCACCGTGGCTCGCTCACGCGTTGCCTCCGGCGTGGCCCGCGCCCGCATTCATCGCTGCCGCTTCCGCACCGCCCGGCAGGCTCTCCTCGCGCTCCGCGATCCTTCCAAAGCTCTCCCGCGCCGCTCGATACTCCTCCTCGCGCGACTCATCGTGCCCGTACCAGCTCTTCTCCAGCGCACGCGTCAGCCCGCGCAGTTCCATCTGTTCCGCCGACCCCGGCTTCAGCAGGCGAACATACTCGCGCGGAGTCCGCGCCGGATTGTGCCGCCACGCGCGCCGATTCTCCAGATGCACGATCGCCGCCCAGTACATCGCGTGAATCGCCTCGCGCCACGCTCCCCGGGCCGCTTCCTCTTCGGCGAGCTGCCGCCAGTCGTCGCGCTCGCGGGCACGCTCGGCAGTTCGCAGCGGCGTGCCGCCCAGCGCGACCCGCAGTCTCTGCCGCTGCACCACTCGCAAGCCCCACACCAGCAGACCCACGGCAGCCGCGAGAAACAGCAGCCATTCCAGCGCTCTGGCCATCCACGGTGCCGCCGTCGTCACCCGGTCGATTCCCACGAACGCCCGCACCAGCGCCTCGCCAATCTTCTCCTTGATGCGGTCCCACAGCGTCGGCTGCTCGCGTTGAAATTCGGCGCCGGCCAGGATCTTCTGCGCCGCTGCCTGCGCCCGTGAAAACTCCTGCGGCGGAATCAATCGCGCGTTCGCGTTCGGCGAAGCTGCTTGCTCGCGCTCCGACCGCGGCGGCGCAGCCGTCTTTTGGCCGGCGGCAAAAGCTGTTCCGGCGATGATCGCAACCGCGCAGACCCACCCACAGGCCGTTCCGCAAGCGAAGGCGCGCAGGCTCGCGCGCGACCTTTCCTTACAGCGTCGCAGCATCGCCTGCCGGTTCGTCTGTCCGCGCCTTCAGCGACGTTCCTGCCTCCGGTTCGGGTCCGGCCGCCGGTCTTCCTCCCAGCATCAACAGCAGATCCAGCGCCTCCTGCCGCACGCGTTGGTCGAAGTACACCAGCGACAGCCCGATCATCAGCACCGGCGTCACCATCGAGTGCGCCACAAAGTTCACCAGCAGCAGCACCACCTGCAGCAGCACATGCCGCTCTCCTTTGAGTGCGCCGAACCCGATGATCATCAGCAGTGGCATCTCCAGCACGCCGGCCACCATGAACAGGCACCACCCAATCAGATATACGACGAAGATGCGCCCTTTCGCTCCGGCCGCCAGCACCTTGCTTCGGCGCATCGCCGCCCGTACCTTCAAACCCTCTACCACCGCCGATTGCACAGCGAGCGAGTTGCGCAAAAACGCAATGATACCGAACGCCATTCCGCCGGTCACTGCGAGGAAAATCAGCACGCCGCCTCCGAATCCCGCCGCAATGCCCCGCCGAGGAACCAAAGCCAGCAACACGATCCCCGGCACTATCAACAGCAGCGGCAGCCACAACAGACTCCAGGCCTGCCACAACCCAATCCCCACGAACCGCAGCCACCGCCCGATCACCGCACGGATGGAATCGCCGATCGTCGTCCGCCGCCCCAGATAGACCTCGCTCAGCGCCCACACCGTTGCTGCCTGCGTGACGGCCGCGGCCAGGAAAAACAGCAGCGATCCGATCCAGTTCCCAATCTGGCTGCCCACCAGGTGGAAATGGAACGTAGTGGGCGCTGCGTGGGCTTGGCGACGGGCAACCGGAATGAACCCGCGGGTCATCGTCAGCACGACCGCCTGGCTGACCAGTTGGACCGCCGCGCTCAGAAACGCAATGCCCACGAACAGCCAGAAGTTCGCCCGATACACCGCAAAGCTGCGGTCCAGAATCTCTCCCAGCGTCAGCGGACGCATCGCATAGGCCGCACGCTGACCATGGTCGCCAGTCGCAGCCACTTCCGTACCCTGCGGCTGCTCCTCGGGCGGCATCCATCCACCAAAACTCATCCCGATTTCCTCGTATCCCCTGTGCTCGCTCGCTTGCGGCAAAACTCTGTCAAACACACGATTGCCCGCCAGCATAGCATCCTCCTGCCTGCGTCACTGCCGCTTTCGTTCTGCCATACCATCCCCCTTCGGGGGAGGGGATTACCGTCGTGGTGCTGCTAAATTAGCCACCTCGGGCAAACCTCAATGCGCACGGGCCCGCCGCACAGCGCATCATGCGAGGAGCCACTGGTTTTCCCGAAGATTTTTTGGAGGAGCAAGGTAGGCGCAATCTCCTCCATGGCAAAACCTCTCTCAACCGTCGCGCCCCGTAACACTGGCTCTCGGGCCGCAGCGTGGAGGACCGGAATGCAGACGCCGAGCGGAGTTCGCTCCCGCCACGACCGGGCCCCCGGCCGCCACTGGGGCTCCCGGCGGGCCTGCCTCGTTGGGGCAGAGCGCAGAGGTCCCCGAGAATTCTGTCTCGCCCCTGCAGAGCATTGGGTTTCCCGACGAGCCTGCCTCGCCGGGGTTGAACTCGCTGGCTCCGGTGCGCGCTCCCGCATCCGTGCGTCCCTGCGATCCCTCCTCGTCGTTCTTCTCGCGATCGCCGGTCTGGCTTCCTCCGCCGTAGCCCAATCGCTCTCCCCCGGCGGGCCGGTCGACTTCGGAGGAATCAACCTCGACAATACCTCGCCGGTTACTACGCTGACCTTCTCCGTCCCCGCCAACACCGTCGTTACGGTCGGCTCCATCGTCGCGCTCACTCTCGGCACCTCCGGCAAAGACTTCGCCGTCTCCAATCAGACCTGCACCGGCACGCTCTCGGGCCCCACCACCTGCAACATCTCGGTCACTTTCGCGCCCACCGTCCTCGGGCTGCGCATCGGCGAGCTCCTCATTGAGGACGGCAGCGGCAATGTCACCAACCGGGTTCCCCTGCGCGGCGCTGGTCTCGGCCCACAGATGGTCGTCTCCCCCGCCACCGCCGTCGCCACCGCTTCGCTCACCGGCATCAGCCCGGCCGCAATCAACCCCTCTGGTACCGCCGTTGACGGGGCGAACAATCTCTACATCGACGATGCCGTCAACGGCCGCGTCCTCGAGAGCACCACCAGCGGCAGCGCGACACTCCTCGGAACCATTCCGGTCACAGCCTCCGCGCCGTTCTCCGCTATCGCCATCGCCGGCGACGGAACGCTCTACATCTCCTCGCCCAATACCGCGTCCATCTACAAGATCCCGCCCAGTGGCTCTCCGTCCGTCATCTCCACGCCCGGCGTCACCCTGCTCCAGCCGGTCGGTCTCGCGCTCGATGGCTACGGCTATCTCTACGTCGCCGACGCCGGCGCCAACTCGATCGTCCGCATCGACACCGAGAACGGCAACGCCGCTGCGACCCTCACCCTCACCGGCCTCAGCACACCGCTCTCCAGCCCCGAAGGCCTTGCCGTAGACGATTCCGACAATCTCTACGTCGCCGATACGAACAACAACCGCATCGTCGAGATCAACCTCCACACCAGTGCCAGCTACACCAACGCTGCGACCGTCCTTGCCATCTCCGGCATCACGCTCTCCGCGCCCCGGGCCGTCACCGTCAACGCTGCCGGCGGACTCACCATCGCGGACACCGGCAACCAGCGCCTGGTCGAGCTTCCCCTCAGTGGCTCGCCCTACGTCATCAGCCTGCTCACTACGGCATCGCCGCCTGCCAGCTTCGCGCTCAACACCCCCGCAGGTGTCATGCTTGACTCGACCGGCGACCTCACCGTCTCCGACACCGTCCTCGGCCTCGTGCAGGTCACGCGTTCGTCTTCGTCGCTCACCTTCCCCACTCCGACGCTCGTAGGTTCCGTAGATACCGCCGACGGCGATCTCGCCCTCGACGTCGAAAATACCGGCAGCTACGCGCTCACCGTTGCCGGCAACGGCTTCCCCAACATCTCGAACAACGCCTTCTTCGCGGACACCACAGGCACCTGCCCCAACACCACCAACGGGACCAATGGCACCCAGGTCAACGTTGGCGAGGCTTGCACTCTTGAGGTCGGCTTCCAGCCCACCGTCTTCGGCGTCAATACCGGCACGCTCAGCGTCTCGGCCTCCGGCGGCAACGGCAACGTCAGCAATAACGTGACGCTCACCGGCACTGGCTACCACGTGCTGTCCTACTTCACCGTCACCGTCTCACCGTCCACCGTCACCCCCGGCGAAGGCACCACCCTCACCGTTACCGCCTACAACAACGACAACACCATCGACACCGGCTACACCGGCACCATCAACATCACCTGCACCGACCCCGCCTGCGTTCTGCCCGGCAACTCCGGCTCCTACACCTTCACCGCCTCCGACAACGGGACGCATGTCTTCGTCTCCACGCTCACACCACCGCTCAACTTCAACACCCTCGGCGTCTGGACCGTCACCGTCACCGACACCACCACGACCTCCGGCAAGACCTACACCGGAACAAGCAACCAGGTCACCGTCGTCACGACGCCGACCGTCACGCTCGCCAGCTCGGTCAATCCGGTCCTCGTCAACGGCAGCACAACCTTAACGGTCACCGTCAGCTCGACCTACGGAACGCCCTCTGGCGGCGTCACCTTCCTCGATGGCACAACTGTCCTCGGCACCGGCACGCTCAACGCCAGCGGCGTCGCCACGCTCAACGTCTCGTTCTCTACTCCCGGCAACCACCCGCTTACCGTCAGCTATGCCGGCTCCGGCTACTTCCTCTCCGCCACGTCCAACACCGTCAACGAGACCGTAAACACCCTCGGCACCACACTCACACTCTCGAGCTCCGTCAACCCCGTCAACGTCAACGCCAACACCGTCCTCACCGCCACTGCGACCTCAACCTCCGGCACGCCCACCGGCACGATCACCTTCCTTGACGGCACGACGATTCTCGGCACCGCTCCGCTGAACGCGAGCGGCGTCGCTACTCTACCCGTTTCGTTCTCCACGCCGGGCACGCACCCACTCAGCGCAACCTATCCCGCCACCGGCGCCTATCAGGCTGCGACCTCCAACACCGTCAGCGAGAACGTCCAGAACTTCACGCCCACCATCACGCTCTCCAGCTCCGTCAACCCCGTTCTCATCACCGGCTCCACGACCCTTAGCGCAACGCTCTCCTCATCCGCCGGCACCCCGACCGGCACAGTCACCTTCTACGACGGCGGCAAGTCCATCGGCACCGCCACGCTCAATGCCAGCGGCGTCGCCACGCTCAACGTCACCTTCTCCACCAACGGACAGCACATCCTTACCGTCGTCTATCCCGGCAACGGCCTCTATCAGCCGGTCACCTCTGCGCCGCTCACGCAGGTTGTTGAAGACTTCTCGCTCGCTCTCGCTACCGGCTCGCAAAACTCCGCGTCGATCATCCTCGGAGCCAGCACGCAGTTCAACCTCGTCGTCTCGCCCATTGGCGCCAACACGCTCGCGGCCCCCGTCGCGCTTAGCATCACCGGTCTCCCTTCCAACGGCTCCGGCTCGTTCGCCCCCGCAAACGTCGCCGGAGGCGCTGGCATCACGCCCGTCGTCCTCACCGTCAACGCTCCGCCGCTTACGTCCTCGCTGCGGATGCCCACCAATCCTGCACGTCCATCCTCGCGTCACGAAGCCCCAGCGTTCCTGGCACTCCTGCTGCTACCCGCCAGCTTCGCCCTGCGCCGCCGTCGTCACATCGCGCGGTTGCTTGTCCTCATCGTCGGTCTGGCCGTCGCCACCGGTCTTAGCGGATGTCTCTCTGATCAGACCACCGGCTACTACGGCCAGACCCCTGAAACCTATACCCTCACCGTGACCGGAACCTCCGGCACGCTCACCCACAGCGTGCAGGTCACCCTCACGATTGAGTAAGCTGGAGAACGCCCCCAGAATGCCCGAGCGCCGCACCCCCATCAGCCGCCACACCCGCAGCCTGCGCTGCGGGCTTACGCTGCTGGCTGGCGTCTTCGCGCTCCTCTTCGCCGCTCCTCGCGCCCACACCCAGTCCTCCGGCGACTTCAGCATGATGTACGTCCAGGACGCGGCTCGCTTCGTCGGCAACCAGCCCGACACCTACTTCTATCTCCGCGGCGCCTCCATCGAGTACGCCTACTCGCCATGGAAGGGCATCGGCGTGGTCACTGGAGGCACCGGCGTCGCCG
The DNA here is from genome assembly GCA_035504135.1 of Candidatus Aquilonibacter sp. GTDB lineage: Bacteria > Acidobacteriota > Terriglobia > Terriglobales > Acidobacteriaceae > Granulicella. The sequence continues at coordinate 160,946 of DATJSM010000011.1, forward strand.
GCACTAACCTGCGCGGCACCGTTGACATCCACACCGTCACCTTCTTTGCCGGTCCGCGCTATACCTATAACCTCGGCCACATCAGCCCCACCACCTGGAACCGCAAGGGCAGCATCTACGTTCAGGGCAAGTTCGGTTACACCTTCGCGACATCCGGCCAGTATCCCGTCAACGGCGTGCTCATCAGCAATGCCTCGTCGATGGATCTCGAAGCCGGTGGCGGCGTAAACCTGCACATTTACCATAGGTTTGATTATCGGGTGGTAGAGATGGACCTGATCCATACCCGGCTGCCCGACGGTGCTTCCAACGTTCAGAACAGCCTCCGCTTCGCCACCGGCATCAACTTCCATATCGGCTACTGATTCCCGCCATCCCCCGTCGCTGCGAAATTCCTGGAAATCTCATCAATGCAGCGCCGCCCGGCGTTTTGTTATCGTGTAACGAATTCGAGGAATGACAAAACCGCACCGCGCGGTTTTCTAATCTGAAAAAGCTGGTTCACAAAATCGGCCAGTTCTGGCGTCATCGCCAACTTCGGAAACCGCCACCATGGAAACGATCCACTCAGCACGCGGAGATTCCACGGCAGCGGCGGACCGTGTTCGCCTTCTCGTCGAGACTGGCCTGCTTCTCGCCCGCGAGCAGTCACTCGATCGCATTGTCCAGGCTGCCCTCGACGCCGGCCTGAAACTCTCCGGCGCCGCCTTTGGCGCCTTCTTCTACAACAACCTCGACACCGACGGCAGCACCTACGAGCTCTACACCGTCTCCGGCGTCGATCCGCGCGCCTTCGCCAGATTCCCCATGCCGCGCCCCACCCCCATCTTCGCCGAGACCTTCGTGCACGCCCGCATCCTGCGGTCCGATGACATCACCCAGGACCCTCGCTACGGCCATAACGCACCCTTCCATGGCATGCCGTCCGGGCATCTTCCCGTGCGCAGCATGCTTTCCGTCCCGGTCGTAGGCCGTAGCGGCAATGTCCTCGGCGGCATCTTCTACGGCCACCCGGAAGCCGCAATCTTCACATCCGAAACCGAATCGCTCGTCGCGACCATCGCCGCCCAGGCCGCCATCGCCATTGACAACTCGCGTCTCACCGAGACCCTCCGCACCGAGATCGCAATCGCCGACTCCGCCCGTCAGCTCCAGCGCGAAACGTCCGACCGCCTCGAGCAGGTCTTCGACGCCATCACCGACGGCGTCGCCGTGCTCAACCGCGACTGGATCTTCACTTACATCAATCGCGCCGGGCAGGAGATCATCGGCCCTTCACTTCCCATCGCCGGCCGCCGCTACAAGGATGTATTTCCTGAGACCAATATCTTCGAAGAAAAATATCGCGAAGGCATGGCCGGCCGTCGCTCCGAGTTTGTCGCCTTCTACGCTCCGCTTGCCGTTTGGACCTCGGTCCGCGTCTTTCCCACGCCCGAAGGCATCGTCATCTTTTTTCAGGACATCACCCAGCAGCGCCTCGCCGAGCAAGCGCTCAGCGACTCCTCACGCCGTCTTCGTCACGCCCTCGACGCCGGCGCCCTCGGGACCTGGACGTGGGACATGGCCACTGACCGTCTCGACCTCGACGAACGTGCCGCCGAAATCCTCTTCGCCGAGCCACACGTCTCCATCAAGCGTTCCGATCTCCGCACTCGCATCGTCGTGTCCGACGATCTGCACGCCACTCCCGACAATCTCGCCGACATCATTCGGGCCGGCCGTCCCTACCACGCCGAATATCGCGTCGAGGGGCCCGACAAGACCCAGCGCTGGGTCGCCGCACGCGGCCTCCCGTCCTACAACGACGCCCAACAGGTCACGGGCGTCATCGGCACCGTGCAGGACATCACCGCGCGCAAGACCCAGGAGGCTACCTTCCGCCAATCCGAAAAGCTTGCTGCCACCGGCCGGCTCGCCGCCACCATCGCTCACGAGATCAACAATCCGCTTGAGGCAGTCACCAACCTCATCTACCTCGCCAAGACGGATCCCACCATCGCGCCTCCAGTTCACCGCCTGCTCGAAACCGCCGACGAGGAGCTCGCTCGCGTCGCCCAGATCGCGCAGCAAACCCTCGGCTTCTACCGCGACACTGCCCGTCCCTCCGAGATCGATCTCTCCGCCATGTTGCACGGCATCGTCGAGCTCTTCGGCCGCAAGCTGGCCTTTAGGCGCCTCGTCTGCCAGCCTCGCATCCAACCGGGTCTCCGCGTGTTCGGCCTTCAAGGCGAGATTCGCCAGGTCTTCTCCAATCTGCTCGTCAACGCCATCGATGCGGCGCAGGACGGCGAAATCACCATCCGCGCCCGCGCCTCCATCGTTGCTGGAACACGCGGAACCTCCTGCCTCATCGTCGATCGAGGTACCGGTATTTCGGCGTCCATTCGCGAGCGTCTCTTCTCTCCCTTCATTACCTCAAAACATTCGCTCGGCACAGGCCTCGGTCTCTGGGTCACGCGCGGCATCGTCGAAAAACACGGCGGCACCATCGGCTATCGCACCCGCACTCAGTCCCCCTCGGGAACCGTCTTCCGCGTGTTTCTTCCTGCTGAAATGCCGAACCCTGAAATTTTCGACACCGCCAACCAGAATTTTCTCCAGTAGACTAAGCGCAGAGATCGCTGTACTCTCTGTTCGCAATCTCTTTGCAGTACCTGGCCGGGAATCCAGCTTTTGCGGAGGCCCATGCACTTCCTCCGGCCCCGGCCATGGTTCAGGACCCCATGAACCCTTTTCTGTTGAGCAGTCACTCCTCGGACCCTCGGCTCAATCCCTCTGGTTCTCTCGGCAACGACTCCGACCTCCAGAGTCCGGCCTCCAGGATTCTCGTCGTAGATGACGAAAAGGTCATCGCCGATACCATTGTCCAGATCCTGAATCGCAACGGCTTCATCGCCCAAGCCGCCTATGGCGGCGAAGAGGCGATCGAAATGGCGCGGCGTGATTGTCCCGAGCTGGTCCTCTCCGACGTGCTAATGCCGCAGATCGATGGCGTTGAGGTCGCCATCGCCATCCGCGAGCACTGCCCCGATACACGCATCATTCTCTTCAGCGGCCAGGCCGCCACCGTCGAAATCCTCGCCCGCGCCCGCGAGCGCGGCCACACCTTCGAGCTGCTTCCCAAGCCCATCCACCCCACGCAGCTTCTCAAGCACCTCCGCAAATAGTTCCCCAAACACCAGTAGGCCACCCTTTGCGCAGCAAAGAGTGGGGTAGCAACTGAGCAGAATCTTCGCCCTGCCGTTAGTGCTCGCTTCGCACGACATCACACCGCAAACAAGACCTGCGCGGCAACAGGTCGCCGTCGGCCCGCCTCAAACAAAACATGGTGCTCCGTTTCTCCGTCGCGGCCGCTCTTTTTATTGGCTTCACCGTCTCGCTTCCGATCAAGCCGTCAAATGCTCAGCAGCCCGCTGCTGCGAAGCCGTCAAGCACATCGCAGGCCGCGCAGAACACAGGACAACCCGGCGAGTCCGCGAATGCGCTCGTGAAAACGACCGTGCAGAACGAGCTCAAAGCGATCGACAACGACCACACCCACTGGATGTACCTGACCCACACGCGCAAGAACGGCGCGATGATCACCGAACAGATCGTCGAAACGCCCCATGGCAACCTGACGCGGATAATCGCGCGCAACGGACATCCCCTGAGTACCGAGGAGCAGAAGCAGGAAGACATCAAGGTCGAGAAGTTCGTCAACGACACAGACGCGCAACAGAAACAGCGCCAGGATCTCCACAACGACGCGAAAAAGACCCAGAGCCTCCTCGCTATGTTGCCCGACGCTCTCACCTACACCTATGCCGGCCGGGTGGGAGCCAACACGAAGCTGACTTTCAAACCCAATCCGGATTTCCATCCTCCCTCGCGCGAAGCCAAGGTCTTCGCCGCCATGGAGGGCCAGATGGTGATCAACACCAGGGAGCACAGGCTAGTCGGATTCTCCGGGCATCTGTCCAAACCCGTGAAGTTTGGCGGCGGTCTGCTCGGTGACCTCGACGCCGGTGGCACCTTCGACGTGCATCAGCAGGAGGTCGGTCCCGGCCACTGGGAGATCTCTCTGTTGAAGGTCAACATCAAGGGCAGAGCACTCCTTTTCAAGACCATCAGCGAGCAGCAGTACGAACGCGACACCACCTTCAAGCGCATCCCCGACGACCTGACCATGGCTCAGGCATACGACCTGGCAAAGAAACAGAACATACCCACAACCTAGGGGCGCCTCAGAAAACTTTATTTTCCGCATTTCTTAGAGACATAAAAATGAATGTTCCACGCGGAACAGCTTCGTCATCAGGCGACGCCCTAAAGTCTTTTGCCTTTCCTGCCCGGTCACGAATCTCTCCAATACCCGCGGACGTCTTATCCTTATCCAGACGCCCATACACAACGACATGCCTAACAACCTGCCCATCGCCATCTACTACGAACAGCCCCACTGGTTCAAACCCCTCTTCGCCGAGCTCGACCGCCGCGGCACGCCGTACGTCAAGCTTTACGCACCGGAACATTACTACTCACCTGATGCCCACCCCGAAGAGAAATACTCCTTAGTCTTCAATCGCATGTCGCCCTCTGCCTGGAACCGCGACCATGGCGATCAGATCTTCTACACCCTCGGCTTCCTCGAGCACCTCGCGTCGCGCGGCGTCAAAGTCCTCAACGGTTACAAGGCTTTCCAGTCCGAGCTCAGCAAAGCCGGCCAGCTCGTCCTCGCCGAATCCCTTGGCCTGCCCTACCCGAAGGCCCGCGTCATCCATCGCCCCGAGCAAGCTCTCGCCGCCACCGAAGGCCTGCGCTGGCCCATCGTCGTCAAGCCAAACATCGGCGGCAGCGGCGCCGGCGTCAAGCGCTTCGACGGCGCCTCGCAGCTCCGCCACGCCATCTCCGAGCCAGCGGGTTCTCCCGACGCTCTCCAGTTCGGCCTCGACTCCACTGCGCTCGTGCAGGAGTTCATCCCCGCACAGGACGCGCACATCGTTCGCGTCGAAGTCCTCAACGGCAAATACCTTTATGCCATCAAGGTCCACATCACCGGCGAGACCTTCGACCTCTGCCCCGCCGACATCTGCCGGACTACAACAGGGACAGATTTGAACCGTGCAGCATGCGCCATCGATGCGCCCAAATCCGGCATTACCGTCGAAGCCTCCACCCCGCCAGCGGACGCAATTGCAGACGTCGAGCTCCTCATGCAGCACTCCGGCATCAACATCGGCGGCGTCGAGTACATCACCGACTCTCGTGACGGCCAGCGCTACTACTACGACATCAACGCCTTGAGTAACTTCGTCGCCGACGGTCCGAACGTTATCGGCTTCGACCCCTTCGTCAAACTCGTGGACTGGCTCGAAGCCGAAGCCGGCATCACCACGACCGTCTCAGCTTAGCCATGACACCGAGGGATACGATGGCAAGAGAGATCGTTCGAACGCCTGATGCTCCCGCTCCGCCGCCTGCATATAGCCAGGCGATCCGGGCCGCCGGCCTTGTCTTTGTCTCAGGCACTGGACCGCACGATCCCGTGACCGGGAAGATTGTCGGAGAAACGATTCAGAAGCAGACCAGGCAATGCCTGAAGAATGTGTCAGCCATTCTCGCGGCCGCGGGCACCTCTCTGGAACAGATCGTCAGTGCCACCGTGATCGTCCTTGAAGAGGAGGACTTCGCGGGAATGAATGAAGAGTGGATCAAGTGGTTTCCGGTAGATCCGCCCGCAAGGCAGGGCGCAAAACTCCCCGTCCGAGTTCCCGGCATGAGAGTGTCGATTGCGGCCATCGCCGAGGCTTAAGCTTTCAATTACTAAGGCTCCCCTGGCGTTGTTCGCAAAGACATACCGTGGACGCGAAGCTTCAGACACTGGATACTTACCTTCATGCGCTACGGCTTCTGGCTTCCCGTCTTCGGCGGTTGGCTCCGCAACATCGACGACGAACACATGCCCGCCACCTGGGACTACGTGCGCGATCTCTGCGCGCGCGCCGAAGACTTCGGCTACGACCTCACTCTCATCGCTGAGCTCAACCTTAACGACATCAAGGGCGTCGAAGCCGACTCACTCGACGCCCTCACCACCACCGCCGCGCTGGCCGCCGTCACGCGCAAGCTCGAGCTGATGGTTGCTGTCCGGCCCACCTTCCACAACCCCGCGCTGCTCGCCAAGCAGGCTGCCAACATCGACCGCATCAGTCAGGTGAACGGAGGCGGCCGCCTTACGCTCAACGTCGTCAGCTCCTGGTGGCGCGACGAAGCCACCAAGTACGGCATCCCCTTCGATGAGCACGACGATCGCTACGCGCGCACCAGCGAGTGGCTGGACGTCCTCTCCAACTGCTGGGCTGGACCCAACAACGGGCAGGGAGCCACCTTCTCGGGACGCTTCTACGAGGTTAAGGACAACATCCTCTCGCCCAAACCCATGCCGCGCCGAACTTACTCGCGCGCGCCCGCGGGCCTCACTCGGCCCACACTCTACGCCGGCGGCGAATCCGAGACTGCCAAGAATCTCATCGCCGCCAAGTGCGACGCGTACCTCATGCACGGCGACGATCCCGCTACCATCGCTGCCAAGGTTGCCGACATGAAGCAGCGCCGCGCCCAACATCCCGGGCTCCCGGCGCTCATCTTCGGCGTCACCGGCTACTGCATCGTCCGCGACTCCGAAGCCGAAGCGAACAGGGAAGTAGACCGCATCACCGCACAGCCCGATCCCAAGCACTCACCCGCCGGCTTCGCCAACTTCCAGCAGTGGATCACGGGCTCGCAGCTGGAAAAAAAGCTCTCCCTGCGCGACTACTCCGTCTCCAACCGCGGCCTGCACTCCGGTCTCATTGGCACACCCGAGCAGGTCAAGCAACGCCTCGCCGACTTCGAAGGTGCCGGCTGCTCCCTCGTCCTCCTGCAAAGCTCGCCGCAACACGACGAGATGGCTCGCTTCTCGGCGCAAGTCATGCGCTGAAGATTCGCGGCTTTCTGTTCGCTGAGAATTCCCGCTTCTTTCTCGAAGAAAAAAATTCGCCATCAATTATCGGCGGAAAGTCCGTTGATTTTTGATAGCCTTCGTCGCAATGGCCTCCAACAGCAGACACTGGTACCTGCGGCCCATCGCACGCTGGCAGACGCTCGGCGCTGTTCCTTTCAGTCGGCTCTGGATGCTTCTGCTCGCGGCCTTTCTGCTCTTTTCCATACCCGGCTTCTATTCCGACATCATCAGTCACGGCGTCTACCCATACGCCGTTGCGTTCACCATCGCTGCCATCACCGGATTGAACGCCGCGCTATGGATCCTCGCGGTCGCGCGCTTTCCTGTCATCGTCATCCCACCATTCATCGTCGTGCAGTTCCTACTCGGGACGATCATCAGCAAAGTGGCCAATTGGATGGCGCATACGTTCGACCTGCATCCGGTACCGGCAGAGCAGGGAATTCACTTTGCTGCGACCAGCATGTTAATCGCCAGCATCGGCTCTTATGTCGCGTTCGTTGCGTTCATTCGCACCGAAGGCAGACACTCCATGCGCCTTCAGAACGAACTCGAGCTCGCTCACAGCATCCAGCGCACTCTCGTTCCTACGCTCGAGATTCGCACGGCGCGTTTCGAACTCTACGGCATCTCGCAACCCAGTGAAAAGGTCGGCGGCGATCTCGTCGACGCGATACCCCTGCCCAACGGTGATCTCGTCGCGTTCATCGCCGACATCACCGGCCACGGCCTGCCCGCAAGCATCCTCATGGGTCGGGTTAAGACCGCCGCCCGCACCGCGCTGCTCGATGCCGGCGAGCGTGAGCCCCAGGACACCATTCCGCTCCTGCTGAACCGGCTCAACACCGTTCTGCCGCAGGTCAAAGAGCGTGAGATGTACGCCACATTCACTGGCTTCCGGCTGTGCGCCGATGGCAACATCTTCTGCGCCCTCGCCGCCAGCCCTCCCGTCGTTCAGTGGCACGCCTCCGCTCAGTCGATCTCGCAGTTTGAAGAGCCTCAGTTTCCCGTCGGCCTGCTTCCATCCTCTCAATTCGACGGATTCCCTCTGGCCGCCGCCCCCGGCGATCTCTTCGTCGTAGCGACGGACGGAATCCTCGAGGTAGCCAACAAAAACGAGGACGAGTTCGGCATCGAACGCCTCAACGCCATCATCGCGGCCGGACCGCAGGATCCTCTGCCCCAGCTCGCCGCGAGAATTCTCACCGCCGCGCGCAGCTTCGGGCGCCAGCTCGACGACCAGACCCTTCTGCTCGTCCGCTGCCTGTAGTGCTCTTTCAAAATGGGCGGAGGCTGAAATCCGCCGGACTTGCAACAAATGCCCCTAAACGCCTACCCTTCTTCGCATGACGAAGATGGACCGCCGCCGTTTCCTCAGCACCGCCGCCACCGCTTCCGCCCTCGCCTGGCCTGCTGTCCGAGCTCTCGCACAGGGTACGCCGGACACCGCCGCGACGCTTACCATTCATCCTGACCATCCTGGCCCTACGATCCCGGCCAATTACATCGGTCTGAGCTACGAGATCGAGCAGCTCTCCGATCCATCCTTCTTCTCGCGCGAGAACACCGGCCTCATCGAGCAGTTCCGCGCGCTTTCGCCCAATGGCGTCCTTCGTCTGGGCGGAAACACCTCCGACGTCGGATGGTGGAAGCCCACGCCCGCCAGCAAGCAGCCGCCACTGCCGTCCAACGTCATCCTGCAAACGCCGAAGGGCGAGAAATCCCCCCTGGATCTCGCCTTCGCCGTCACACCGGAGGCCGTCCACAACCTGCGCGCGTTCCTCGATGTGACGGGATGGACCTGCCTCTACGGCATCAATCTCGGCACCGGCACACCCGCGCGCGCGGCTGAAGAAGCAGAGTCCGCCCACAAAATCCTCGGCCCCAAACTCGAGTACTTCCAGATCGGCAATGAACCGGACGATTTTCCAAGCCGCTTCCGCGACCGTGCCACATGGAATGCCGATTCCTATTTCAACGATTGGATCGCATCAGCCAACGCGGTTCGCGAACGTGTTCCTTCGGCCCGCTTCGGAATGCCGGACGTCGGTGGCCGCGTCACGTGGTTCCCCACATTGGTCGAGCGCCTCACGGCCCTCAAGGATCGACCCGACATCGCTGCACTTACGCACCACTATTACTTCACCGGTCCGCCTTCGAATCCGAAGGCCAACTTCAACGCTCTTCTCGAGCCCGATCCTCGCGTCACTCGCAACGCAACCATCGCGCACGATTGCGCACAGAAGCTCGGCACGCTCTACCGCATGACCGAGGGTAACACCTGTTATCGCGGCGGCAAGCCCGGCTTCTCCGACGCCTTCGGCGCAGCGCTCTGGGCTGCTGATTATGCTCTTCTCCTCGCCTCGCTCGGATACGCCGGCATCAATCTCCACGGCGGCAGCGCTAAGCAAGTCGCCAACTCGCTCGGCGGAAGGCTTCCCGGCGATGCGCTTATCACCAACCCGAACGAGGTCCACCCGCGTCCCTTCTACACGCCCATCGCCGAGATCGACGGCAAGTACGTCGCTGAACCCGATAACTTCGGCCTGCGCTTCGCCGGACACTTCGCGGGCGGCACGGTTCTTCCGCTCACGTTCTCGCCCGGCGCGGTCAACGCAACGGCCTATGCTGCCAAATTGCCGACCGGGCAGATCGTCGTCGCCATCATCAACAAGGACGAGAAACAGCCGCTGCACATCGATCTCGCCGGCTACAGCGTCGGTCACATTATGACCGCGCCGTCGCTCGACTCACGCACCGTCGACAATCGCCAACCCGACGACAATCGCGAAGCTTCCATCGTTCCTCCCATCACTGCGATGTTGCTGTATAGCTCTCGGGCATAATCAAAGCTTTCGCGTAAATTCAAAGGGCGTCTTCGGACGCCCTTCGGACTTCACTGCTTACTTCGGTCGCCAGATGCGGAACTCGCCGCTGCAGTGCATCATGCTCATCAGATAGAGCATGCCATCGTAGTAGCGCTGCTCGCCCGAAGGTACGGGAAGATTCCAAAGCGCGTCGACAAACGCAGTCGCGTCGCGTCCCTTGCTCGCGGCGAGGCTTCCGACAGCGGCTGTCGCCACCATTCCTGGCGAGTGCCGTTCCGACATTGGCGTGCCGTCCAGCGAATAACGGTCGACAAATGCGTTGATGCCCTTCCCAGCTAAAAATCTCTGATAGCGCTCGCTCAGTGTCGGCTCATCCGCACTCTTCTTCCACCACGAGTAATCCACCGACCAGTTGCTCACGCTTCGCCACGAGTCATACCCAAACTGCACCGGCTTGCCGTCCCATCCCATCGCCGGAGTGCCATCAAAGTTGGCGCGGTCCGGCGTCAGCGCGGTTTGCGGCCCCGTCACCTTGGCAAAAAACGCCCGGCTCACCTCCGCGGCCTTTGCCCAGAAGGCGCGGTCCTCCGGCGGTCCCCATCGGGCCCACAACTCGAAGAACGCCGGCAGATGATAGCTCGGGTCCGTCGTCTGATGCTCCATGTTGGGCACAAACTTGATCATCGTGTACTGCTCGTTGACCATCGGCCCGATCGTCTCCGTCCACGGTCCGCGCGGTCGTGGAAATACCGGCGGCTTGGGTGCAGGCTCGCCCTTCGCCGCCGCCTCGGCCGCGGCCTTCGCTGTAGCCTTCTCGCGTGCTGTCTCATTCGGGCTCGGCCACGGATGGTTCGGCATCACAAACGGCGGATCGTCCGGATGAATCCGGAACGGCCCGGTTCCCGTCAGCACCGGATGATGCCGCATGTCGCGCAGAATCCTGTCCGCCTCAGCCTGGTAGTTGTAAATCCCCTTGCCATTGCCCCAGCGGTGCGCCGCGAAGTACAGCGACATGACAAAGTGCTCTTCGCCATCGGGCGCCGCTCCCGTCGATCGCGGCGTCCCATCCGTATTCATCGACCACGCAAAATATCCCACGCTCGGATTCTTCGGGTCCGTAATCAGCATGTACGTGTGCGCCCAGTTCCATATCGCGTCGAACTCATGTTTCTTGTTCAGCTCTACGGCGATCATCATCCCGTAGCTCATGCCTTCGGTGCGCGCATCGTTGTTCGCCCAGTCGGTGATGTACGCCAGGGGCCCGTTCGCATTGCTTCCTGCCTCGAAGTACACCGCCTGGGTCTGCCTGTCACCATGAAACAGCTGCTGAAACGCCGCTTCGATTTTTGCGCGCGTCTCCGCGTCCGAATGCCCACGATCGGCAAAGAGGTCGCGATAGTGCCCGGTCTTGTACGCTCCATCTCCATCGCTCAACGACTGCCCCATCAAGCCACTCGCCGCAACCACCCACACTGCCGCAACCAGAATTCCTCGCTTCAACAGCCTCATGCTTCCTTCTCACCTCGTGCACTTACTCACCTTACATGCGCAGAATTTCTTGCGCCGAAAATCAAAATGGGCGCCCGCATCGGGCGCCCATTTTGTTGTTGTGTTTCGCTCCCGGTTAGAAGACGATCCGCGCTCCCAGCTGCACCTGCCTCGGCTGGCTGTTGGATGCAACCGCCGTAACCTCGCCGAAGTTGCTGGCTGTCGCGCTCGAAACGTTCGGCGCAGCAAACACCGGATGGTTCAGCGTGTTGAAGGTCTCAAACCGCAGTTGCAGATACGCCCGTTCCGTGAAGTTGAAGTTTTTCAGGATCGACGCATCCAGGTTGTTGTAGCCATCTGCACGCACCCACGACATCGTCTGTGGCAGCGAACGGTAGTGCATCGAGTACGAAGCGTCATTGCTGAACGCCAGTCCCTGGCAAACCGCCGTGTCTGGAGCACTGGTACACGTCGGCGCCGTGCTTCCCGTCACAAACGGCCCCAGCGGCCCGTTTACATCCTTCGAGTCCGATGGAATCGCCGCCGTCGCTTGTACGTTGGATGTATCCCGCGGGCTCACCTTGATGCTCCGCAGCGTCACACCCGGGTTCAGGGGGATGTCGGATGAGAACTCGATCGGCGCGCCGCTCTGGAACTGGTAAATTCCATTCACGACGAATCCGCCCAGGATCTCATTCATAATCCGGCTGCCACCGAAGCTCACCAGTTTGTTCCGCCCAAATGGCAGTTCATACGTTGCGCCGACCGTGAAGTGATGCGTGTGGTCGAACGGCGAGATGCGACGGGTTGGCATCGTATCAACGTCGTTCAGGAATGTGTCCGCCTCAATCAGCTTTGAGAAGCTGTAGTTGGCCGTGAGGGTCAACCCATGCTTCGCCTGCTGCTCAATGTGAACAATCGCGCTCTCGAAGTACGACTGTCCGATCGTCTGGTTCTCTTCCGTCACCGCTGCCGAGCAGAACTGCGGGTTCTTCAGCATCAGCGTCGAAAGCGCTATCGTCGATCCGTTGCAGTTGGAGCTGTTCGGCTCCAGTCCCTTGAACGGATTCGTCACCGTCGTTCCAGCTGCATTGGCTAGATCCTGATTGCGATACGGCGCCGTCGTCTGGTACTGCAACTGCGTCGTGTTCAGGTTCTGCGACTCGATCGGCAGATGCAGCGCATGGTCGCCCACATAGATCGCCTCAAACATGGTGCTGTTCGTCAGTGACCGCTGGAAGCCTAGGTCCCACCGCTCTGCGTACGGGTCATGCTCCACCGGCGCCAGGAAGCTGATCGACTGCCCGATGAAGGTGCTCGCGCCCAGCGAGTTTCCACTAGGCTGCACAAATCCGCCCGGGAATGGATCGCTCAGCGTGTTCGCGCTGGTCAGGTAGTTGTTGCTCGTCGACACATAGGTGGTCGAAGCGCTGAAACCCTCCGAGTTCGTGATCGCGTTCGACGAATACGTGCCCGTTGCCGCCAGGTTCGACAGCGACTCCGGCTGCACAAAGATGCCAAAGCCGCCGCGGAACACCCACTTCATCGTCGGGCTGAAGCTGAACCCGAAACGCGGACTCAGGAAGCCATTGTTGGTCGCGAAGACCGCACCGTTGTGTGTGCTCGGATAGGTCAGCCCGCCCAGCGCGTTAATCGCACTCACCGTCACGCTCGTGCCATTCTTGTTCGTCACGGTCGTCGGTTTGAAGGCCGCCGTCGCTGCGGAAGCTGAGTTCGTCGCCGTCGGGTTGAAGCCGTTGACGGTCCGCCCCAGCTTCTCCTCAAACGGAGTGTCGATGTCGAAGCGCAGGCCCATGTTCAGCGTCAGCTTGTTGTTCACACGCCAGTCATCCTGGATGAAGCTGCCCGTGTAGTACTGGTGATAATCCGAACGCGCTTCCAGGTCGTATTCACCCGAGGTCGGAAGCCCGAGCTCGAAACTTGCCAGGTCGCCGCCGAACGGAATCGCGATCGTGTTCACCGAACCGTTGGTCACGAAATTGGTATTGAAGGTAAAGCTGCCGGAGGAGTCGCCGAAGTTCTGCACGCTCAGCCGGTACTGCCGTCCATCAAAGCCGATCTTCAGCGTGTGGTTTCCGATCACCTTCACCATGTCGGCAAACATCTGATAGCTCGTGGTCGGATCCAGCGCCGATCCCGTATCGCCCAGGCACTGGTAGCTCGTAAAGCTGCCGCAGCTTCCACCCGTGTTGAAGTTGATGTACGGCAGCTGCACCTCGGTGCTGTCCGCCTGCATGTAGCTCGGGAAGCCTAGCTGCGTGGGGCTGTACGCTTCGCCCGGCGTTCCATGCACCTCGTTGAAGCGCGTGTAATTCAACCGCAAATCGAAGATCGTCGTCGAGTTCAGCGTGAACACGTTGTCCAGCGACGATCCCCAGTTCTCGCGGATCAGCGTTGACCCGGTGATGCCGTTGCCGAAGTAGTTGTTCTTCACCTGGGTGCGGTAGTTGTGGCGGAAGTCGAAGAAGATGTGATCCCGGCTGCTCAGGTTGTAATCCAAACGGCCGAACTGGTTGCTGTAATTGTCAAAGCTCGGTGCGTCGCTTACGTAATTGTCCTGTCCCGTCGCCGTGCCGGTAGCGTTAGGCTGCGGAAACAGCTTCAGATAGGCAGCGGCAATCGAATTAATCGAAAGGTTCGCATCGGCCAGGTTGTTGTTCGGAATCGGCTGGCGCACAACTTGATTGCTCGAGTTGAGCGTCGCCGTAAACGGGTTATAAATCTGATAGCCATCTGCCGCGCCGTTGGAATTGCAGGTCGCCAGCCCCGAGGCGTTCACCGTATACCCCGCGCTGCTGCAGCCCGCGGCCAACAGGGCCGAGAAATCGCCGGTGCGCTCGGCAGGCGTCGGCACCGTCGTAATCTGCACTGCCGGCGTCGAATCCTTCAGTCCCTCATAGGCAAAGAAGAAGAACAGCTTGTCGCGGCCGTTGAAAATGTGAGGAATCCATACCGGCCCGCCGATTGTTCCGCCGTACTGGTTATAGTGCGAAACCGGTGTCGGCTTCGGGGGATTGCTGAAGCCGTTGAAGTAGAGATTCGCGTCCAGGTCGGAAAGCTGGCTGAACTCGTATAGCGTTCCATGGAAGCTGTTCGTTCCACTCTTCGTCACCTGGTTGATCACGCCGCCAATCGTGTGTCCAAAGCTCGCATCCGTATCAAACGGCCGCACCGAGATCTCCTGCACGGAGTCCTCAGTCGGTGAATAGGCCAGCGCGCCCAGCATGGTGAGGTCCGGCGATCCATCCAGCAGGATTTCGCTCACCTGATTTGGCGTTCCGCCGATCGACCAGGCGTTCGCCGCATTGTTATCGAACGGATGCGTAATGCCGCCCGGCGCCGAGGTTGTGATCACACCCACCGAAAGCTCCGTCAGCACCGCCGGCGTGCGCCCATTCAGCGGAAGGTCGGCGACCGACTGCGTCGTGATCACCTGGCCAACGGAAGCATTCGACTGATCCAGCAGCGGCGGTGCCGCCGTTACTGTCACTGTCTCGCCGGTGTTGCCGATCTTCATCGCGAGGTTCACGATCGGGTGCCCCTGCGACTCCAGCGTGATGTTGGAGTGTGTCAGCGTCTCAAATCCCTGCGCCGTCGCCGTCACCGTGTAATCGCCCGGCAGCAGGAACGGAACCACATACTGTCCGGCCGCATCGCTCTTCGTGCGGTTCACCGTGCCCGTATGAATTTCTTTGACCACGATCTGTGCGCCCGGTATCACCGCCCCGCTCGGGTCGGTCACGGCGCCGCTGATCGTGCCGCGAAATTCCTGCGCGTGCGCCAATCCTGTAAGACACAAAAGCAGCGTCGCGGCCACCGCCGTCCAACGTGCTGTCAGCCCATTTCTTTGCATGTCACCAGCTCCTTAGTACTGCCAAAAGAATTCAATATCGGAATACGTTCTTTATTGAAAATCCGCTTCAGTGCTGACGGAAATCGGCCTTCCAATTCATTCGCGTCATCAGCAGATGTCCGGCGGAGGCCGCCGACCATGTTCCGGTTCGCGCTTCCATCCGGTTCATGTCGCGGTATTCCGCCGAGCGGGATTATTGCTGTTTTCCCGCATACCTGTCAAACAGGTAATGTCCCCGGTATTCGCCCCGCGCCATGCGCAGCCCCGGCCATTACCTTTGCGCATCCGCACCGCACGCAGGTCATCGCTGCGGCGTTATCTCTGCCACTAAACTCTTCTCATATGTGCGGAATTGTCGGTTACATCGGCCCAAAACCCTGCGTGCCCGTCATCATGGAGGGCCTCGCGCGCCTCGAGTACCGCGGCTATGACTCCGCCGGCATCGCCGTCGCCGGCGGCCCCGAGGGTCTGCAGCTTCGCCGCGCCCCCGGCAAGCTCCGCAATCTCGACGCCATCCTGCACCGCGACCCCGTCCACGGCACCTACGGCATCGGGCACACCCGCTGGGCCACGCACGGCCGCCCGACCGAAGAGAACGCCCACCCGCACCGCGACGGCACCGGCACGCTCGTCGTCGTCCACAATGGCATCGTCGAAAACTACCTCACCCTCAAGCACGAACTCATCGCCAAAGGCCACACCTTCGCCTCCGAGACCGACACCGAAATCATCGCCCACCTCATCCAGGACGAGCTCGAGCGCGCTTCCACGAAATCGGGTGGCTCATCCTTTGCAAAGCAAAGGGTGGGGTCGAAGAGCGCTGACGCCCGCGTCGACGCCGCCGACTCCAACGAATCCGTCACCGTGCTCGAATCCCCGCTCCCCACAGCGATCCCGCTCGAAGAAGCCGTCCGCCGCGCCGCCCGCCGCATGACCGGCGCCTTCGCCATCGGCGTGCTCTCCGCCCGCGAGCCCGACAAGATGGTCGCCGCCCGCATGGGTCCGCCCATCGTTCTCGGCCTCGGCGACGGCGAATTCTTCCTCGCCTCCGACGTTCCCGGCATCCTCCACCACACCCGCACCATCTACTTCCTCGCCGACAACGAAGTCGCCACCCTCACCACCGACGGCATCGCTCTCACCGACTTCCACGGCAACGCCCGCACCCTCACCCCCCAGCGCATCACCTGGGATCCCATCCAGGCCGAAAAGGCCGGCTACAAGCACTTCATGCTTAAGGAGATCAACGAGCAGCCGCGCGCCGTCCGCGACACCACCCTCGGCCGCGTCTCCTTCGACACCGGCCGCGTCCACCTCGGCGACATGGCCCTCTCCGACGCCGACCTCCGCTCCGCGACCTCCGTCACCATCGCCGCGTGCGGTACCTCCTGGCACGCCGGCCTCGCCGGCAAGTTCATGATTGAGCGCCTCGCGCGCCTCCCCGTCGACGTCGACTACGCCTCCGAGTACCGCTACCGCGACCCCATCCCCAACCCCAACACCCTCGGCCTGCTCATCACCCAGTCCGGCGAAACCGCCGACACCATCGCCGCGCAACAAGAGCTCATCGCCAAAGGATCAAAGACGCTCGCCATCTGCAACGTCGTCGGCTCCGCCGTCACGCGCCTCGCGGCAGGAACAATCACGACCAACGCGGGCCCCGAGATCGGTGTCGCTTCCACCAAAGCCTTCACCGCCCAGCTCACCGCGCTGTTCACTCTCGCGCTGCACCTCGCCCAGGTCCGCGGCGCCATCTCCGACGACGCCAGCCTTCACCTTGCCACCGAGCTTTCCAAAATCCCCGGCAAGCTCGAAGAGGTCCTGCGCTCCACCGACGACCTCACCCACTCGCTCGCCAAGGAGTTCTATAACTCGCGCGACTTCCTCTTCCTCGGCCGCGGCATCCACTACCCCATCGCCCTCGAAGGCGCGCTCAAGCTCAAAGAGATCTCCTACATCCACGCCGAAGGCTACCCCGCCGGCGAGATGAAGCACGGCCCCAACGCCCTCATCGACGAAACCCTCCCCGTCGTCGTCATCGCCACCAAGGACCCCGCCGACCCCGCCAGCGTCCTCAAGTACGAAAAGACCCTCAGCAACATTCAGGAGGTCACCGCCCGCAGCGGCCGCGTCATCGCCATCGCCACCGAAAGCGACACCCACATCCACCAGCTCGTCGAGCACGTCCTCGAGGTCCCCGCCGCCCCCGAGCTCCTTCTCCCCATCCTCGAAGTCGTCCCCCTCCAACTCCTCGCCTACCACATCGCCGTCCGCCGCGGCTGCGACGTCGACCAACCAAGAAATCTCGCGAAGAGCGTGACAGTAGAATGACGGCGTAACTTCTATTGAAGTATGTCCCCAGCAATCGTCCACAGAATTGTCCAAACGGAAGGAGTGGTTTCAACGATAGCGCCGTATGCGGCGGCTGCAGTGGCTATCATTCTTGCTGGCCCAGGGCTATTTCCAGATTATTTTTCGAAAACTCGCCGCCCGGTGCGGATGGCATTGAGCATTTTTTTGGCTCTTGCGGTTCTAATAACTCTCTGGAATATCCACGAGGGCAACAAACAACACGGAGAAGACATAGGGACCATCGAGAGCCTAAGGACGGATCTCGATCAAACCACAAAACTTCAGCGCGATAACGCCAAGGTCTTTTCAAATGGCCAGTTAGCTGACCGGAAGGCTTTCCAGGCAGAGTTCGACAAGATGACTGACCGTGTGGCGCAGCTGCAAACCCAGGTGGCCACGGCAGATTTGAAGGCAGAAGCGGATAGATTAAAAGCTGATCTCGAAGCCACCCGTAAAGCATTGGATCCCGACAGGGTGCGTCTGACGTTCTCATTCGTGCAGGGGGCGCTTGAGCCAATCCACACCGCTGCTGTCCAGCAAATTAACAACGTTGTCCATCTGAAGTTTTGGGTTAATAACCCCACGGACACCGATGCCTTAGACGGAGACCTAATTATCGTTATCTGCGATGCCTGCAAGTTTAGGAGCGAACCTGCGGGAAGTCAGCATATTTCAGGGTCGCCTGATACTCAAAGAAACATCTCATTTGAAAGGGTACTTGCACATACACAATTACCCACCATCGAATTTGATGTTGAGGAACATGCAAATCCTTTTTCGATGGCAGTATTTGCCGTATGTCACACCTGCCAGCTCCCGCATCCTACCAACTATTCAGACGCGCTTGCGACGATTACCATTACTAATCCGCAAGCGGAGTTACCTCGGAAGTACCCGAGCCCAACGGTGCAGCCATATTTTGGACCGATGAAGATAAGACACTAGCTC
Source organism: Candidatus Aquilonibacter sp. (assembly GCA_035504135.1). GTDB lineage: Bacteria > Acidobacteriota > Terriglobia > Terriglobales > Acidobacteriaceae > Granulicella. The sequence continues at coordinate 179,421 of DATJSM010000011.1, forward strand.
TTCTGGCAAAGGGGGCGGCGGCCCGTCTCAGCCGTCAGCGACCCGCTTGCATCAACGCTCCCGGACGACCGGCACTCCGCCGAGGAGCCTCGGGCCGGGTGCCCCATCCATACGCGGCTTCATCGCGGATGGGTGGGCTGTCGCGCGAAGCGCGAGCACAGTCGCTAAACTCAACCCATGCCTCTCGGCCTGGCCTTCGAGTTCGATCCGCACAAAGCGAACCCGCAAAAGCACAACGTCTCCTTCGAGGAGGCCATTACAGTCTTCAGCGACCCGCTCGCGTCTCCCGCGCCATCGCCGAGTTTCAGTCGGGCCGAACCCCCGCCCGCGCTTACCGCCTCCGGCTCTGCCGAAGGCCTGACTGTTATTAAGAATTTGCACAAAAACAGCAGAAGGGGCTTGCCCTTGCCCAACCTACTTCGACCACGGAACATATCGTTGTAACAAAAGGTCTTTGATGGAAAAGCTGGCCGTGTCGGAGGCGGCGCTGTTCTGCTGCAGCGTGGCTACAATCTGAGCGAATTGCGGCGTGTCTTTGCGGACAAACTCGACCAGATAGAAGTGATTCGCTCGCGAGGACGCCGCATACACATAGTCCCCCGAATCCCGAATGTACTGAACAATCGTGCTGGCGGCAGGTTCAGGCCCAACCCACGAGTGGTCGACCAGCAGCCCGGGCCCCGGCTTGGCGTTATACAGAATGATCAGGTCCGGCCGCATCCGTTCGAGGCTCGCCTCGTCCAGTCCATGACGAGCGATACTCCCCGTCGCCAGGCCTGCAAAATCGTAGGTCACCCAGTCGGAGTAGTACGGGATAACGCCGACATCGCCCGCGAGTATGGTGTGGTTGGCGGCAAACGGCGCCAACCGTTTGCCAATATCGACGTGCGCGCGGAGCATGCTCGGAAAGTACCGGACGCCGTAGATCATCTCTGCCGGCGATAAAGCCACCAGAAACACCGCGACGATCACTGTCGCGACTCTCGCCATCTCCGTGACGTCTTCTGCGATGAGGAACAACAGGACAACCGGCAGAGACACCTGGAAGATGTAGCGGTCGGCGTAGTTCATAGGCATGTTGTGTGGAAAAACAAGAAGGACGATGAGGGCCAGAGCGCAAAGCGTAAAGACACGCGTAACCGGCTTGCGTGCAATGCACAGAATCAAAATCAGGACGAGAAGGAAGCCCCGGAACATGGAGAAATTGTCTGCAATGTGGTCGAGCACTGCGCGCACAGAGTCATGATCCACCTTGACGTAGAAGGGGTTCGGCAGCAGTTGGTGAAAGTACTTCCACCGTGCGACGAAATAGAGGAGACCGAGAAGAATGGTCGCCGCCAGGCTGCGCCAATGTTTCGGCAGTGTGCCCCGGCGGCGCCAGTAGAGCCATACCCCCACGACGGAGAACAGGATGCCCTCAGGACGCGTGAGCGGCAGAACAAGTGCCAGTAAATAAACCCACTCCGGCGCCACCGTCGCGGCCCGCTCCACGCTCAGGGCCATTTCCAGGATGAGCAGCATGTAGAGCGGTGTTTCCAGGCCCGAGTAGCAGTGCAGCCACACCCACGGATCGCACGCCAGCAAGAGAAAGCCAACCAGGCAGGCAAAGCGGCTGCGGGGCTGCGTGTACAGCCTGTAGCCCATGCCGAACACACACAGAAGGCCCACGCACTTGAAAAACAGCGCGGGAGAAACGCGCAGCGCCGCAGGAATGACAGAGAGTGCCGTGTAAACGGCGCTGGTATATGCCTCTTCGTGAATACCGGATGGGTTCCAATTCCAGATGTGATGGGCAATCAGGGTCTTACCGTAGCGGTAACTGATATAGGCATCGTCAATGGAGAATTGAAAATAAATCGCAGTCCAGAACAAGACAGCCAGAGCTGCCACCACCAACAGGACACGCTGGCTGCTCTCCACCTTCTGGGCAAATACGTTGTCCGCGCTCAATGCCATAGGAATAGCTTGAGAGTAGACGGATGAGGGCCACTCGCACAATTTCCGGCCGTGTGCCGTCCGCATCCATGCGGGTGGTCATCCATGAACTGCCGCGGCTCTGGGTGCTCGATTCGTGCGCGGCTTTATCGCGCACGGATGGGTAGCATTCTCGATCCCCAAAATTCATCCGCGCTAAAATCGGCGCAGCACGCTGTCAACCCGCGCGATCAGCGCATTTGTTTGAGCTTTCAAACGAATAATCCCGGGAGGTGAGCATATGGTGGCATGGGACCGCGTAACCCGCGATCACGTCTCCCGCGCAATCGCCGAGTACGATCGGCTGGGCCCGGAGCAGTTCTTCGCTCAGCACGGCTTCGGCCCCACCACGACCTACGATCTGGTCCAGAACAAACGCCGTTACCCACCCAAAGCGATTCTCGGCACAGCCTATGAATTCGCCACCGGCAAACGCCTCGACTCCACCGACTTCGAGGGCGGCAAGTCCGGCGCCGTAAAAGTACTCGAAAACCTCGGATTCACCGTCAAGAAAAAGCTGTAAACCGCGCCCCGTCGTAACGCTGATGAGACTACAGTCCCCTCCGGCGCGTCTCTCATGCGTCCGGATGAACTTCCATTCGGCCACCACCCTCCACCGAAATCGGGGCTCTCCACGCAACTGAGTCACCTCAGCAAGGAGATCGCTCTATGAGGCTGATCGCGTTCGCACTGGTTGCAGCCGTTTCCATGGCCGGCATCGCCGCCCACAAAGCCTTCACACCACAACAAACAAATGCACAGGCCACCCCGCCCTACGTAACGAAAATGCCCGCCGGCTATCGCGACTACAGGTTCATCAACGTCGCGCATGAGGCAGGCGGCCTTAACAGTTTGGGCGCCATGTTAGGCAACGACGTGGCCATCAAAGCCTACCGCGCCAAAACCCTCCCGTTCCCCGACGGCACGATCATCGCCGCTCTGCACTACACGCATTCCCCGAATGCCGAAAACAACAAAATCTTCGGCCAGGTCCAATCCTTCACGCCCGGCAGCCCGACCAACATTCAGTTCATGATCAAGGACTCGCACAAATACGCCGCGACCGGCGGCTGGGGCTTCGGCACCTTCAGCCCCGACGGCAAACCTGCCGCCGCGGCCTCTATGAAGAGCTGCTACCCATGCCATGCTCGGGAAAAGGCTCACGATCTCGTCTTCACCCAATACGCACCCTAGTAGCGAGACCGCCGGTACCCCATTCATCTGGTTCGAGCATCGCCCCGAATCACCCCACCAAAGGAGAAGCCCTCGCGAGCATCGCTCACGAGGGCTTCTCTTGCAGTCCCGGTCGCTCTACATCTTGTGGAACTTCATCGACATCGTTGACGCCGAAGGACTCGGTGTCACGTCCGTCTCGGTCAGCGTCTTCCCATCTGCGCTCAGCACGAACGTGTTGTCACGCCGCACCTTGCCATCCTCGCCCGTGTAGATCACTTTTAGTGTGTGGGTGCCCTCCGGCTTCACGGCCATGGTTCCGCCCATGAACTTCGTCGCCGTGCCGTCGAGCTTGCACATCACAGGCTTGTCATTGTCCGTCTCCTTGAAGGCGATCATGCCCCCGCTCACACGGATCGAGAGGATTCCCTTATCCTGCGACTCCCTGAAGCTGCTGCCCTTCCATTCACCATTCAAGCCAGAGCCGCCCGAAATCCGCCGCGCCTCGTTGGTCACCGTAAACGGGCTGGTTCCGTCGTCCGGGAACACGTCATCCTTGCGGACCATCGTCTTCCCGTCCGCCGAGAGGCTGACCCTGATCTTGTCGGACAGCTTCCCATTCCTTCGCACATCGACCGCATAGCCCTGGCCCATCTTGTTGCAGGTGACCATCGCTCCGTCCGTCGGGCTCTTGTGTGGTTTGCCGTCGCAGACCGTCTTCGGTCCCGCTTTGCCATCCCGCGTCACCACGTATCCCTCGTTGTCCATCGCTATGCTGAAGGTCGGTCCGTCGAACTTCACCGTCGAAGGATCGATCTTCCAGGATCCGTTCCACGGGTTGGCCTGCGCCAGGCAGGGAAGTGCAAAGCCAACTGAACAAGCGAATGCCGCAATGCATTTCACGCCACGTCTCATAGTTCTCCTTCAAATTTTTTGTGCTGGATTGTGTTGGACCCGAAAGGTAAGGAGCCCATCCTGCGCTTCCACATGCTTGAAGTCAAGGCATTTACGCGACGCGGACCGCCGGGCGCCCCACATCTCGCTTCATGAGCTGCGGGCTCGCAGGGTGCCTGACCTGCCCTTCATTTCTCCGTAGTCGACCCGCCCAGCTTCGCGGTATAGTTCACCGTCCCTCGGCCAGGCCTTACGATTCCACGGAAAACTCTTAGGAGAGATCCATGAAACTCATCCTTCGCGCGGCCGTCGCGGCCGTTGCCTTCATCGCTGCGCCCTTCGCCTTCGCCGCCCACACCCACATGCCCGCCAACAGCACCTGGACCCTCAACGTCGGTGAGTCCAACTTCGGCGGAGGCTTTTCCATGAAGAGCGACACCTTCGTCATCACCACCGACACGGACAAGTGGGCCAAATGGTCCGACAACATGGTCGACGGCGATGGCAAGAACTGGAAGTCGTCCTGGAGCGGTCCCGAGGACGGCCACGCCCATCCATTTACGGGCATGTCCGGCAACTTCAGCACCAACCCCGCTACCGACGTCAGCGCCATGACCTTCCCCGACGGCACCGTCCAGACCTGCCACTTCTGGCTCAACTCGGCCAAAAACAAGTACAGCGAGAAGTGCGTCGCCAAATCCCCCGACGGCAAAGAGGTCAACCAGACCCTCGTCTACGACCGCGTCAAATAACCGAGCCACGAAACACGGCGCAGCGTGCCCCGCTCATCGCAGTTCTGCCGCGATGAGTGGGGTATGCTCCCGCCCATGGCCGACCCTGATTCGCGCAGCGGCGGCACCCATTTGGGAGTGCATCCCATGCGCGGGCCCACACCTTTTGTTTTCAAGACTTTGGAAGTCAAAGTCCAACGCTAAAGTCCATGATATGAAGACTTTGCGCAAAAACAAGGGGGGAGGGGGTGCCGCGCGGAATTCCCGCGCAACCCGCAGCCCGTCTTCTGCCCTCTCAAACTCCTGTCGAGCAACAAAAAAAAGAACTTAGGAGACCGCCCGTGGAACCGCACGTCCATCACGTCAACGTCAGCCGCTACATCCAGACCACCGAAGGCACGCACTCGCTCCTCGTCTGGATCATCATCGGCCTAATCGCCGGCTACCTCACCGGCAAGATCATGCGCGGCGCCGGGTTCGGCCCGCTCGTCGACATCATCGTCGGCGTCATCGGAGCCATCATTGGCGGCCTCATCATGATTACGCTGGGGTACGCCGGCACCGGTGGCTTTCTCTACACCGTCTTCGTGGCCGTCATCGGAGCCGTCATCCTCACGTTGATCCTGCGCCTGCTCACCGCCGGCCGCTTCCGCAACTTCTGAGCGTGAAAGTTCTGCGAGTTTCGCAATTATCAGGGCAACGATGACGAGCCGCCCGAAGGCGGCTCGTCTCTGGTGGATCAGCTGTTGTACTACTTGCGGATGAAGCGCCTGCGTGCAACGCCCGCCATTCCCAGCAGACCGCTGCCCAGCAGCGCCAGGCTGCTCGGCTCCGGCGTCGCGGAAGTGGGCGACTCGAAGAACGCGAACTGCGAAACGGAAGACGACGTGTCGGAGTAGTAGTCGGTTCCGCCGACTTCGTGATTCTGGTTATTGCAGCTGCCGCCGACGACTCCAACCAGCTCGAAGTTACTCGAGCCAGGATTGAAGCTCACGCCCGAAGTAATGCAATTGATCGAGCCGACGGGATTGCCCGCCCCGTTCACATCCACCCATCCGAGCGCATCGCTGTCCGCGGTGATGGTGATGATAATGTCCGGATCGACACCGCCGCTGACAGAGAAATAGACATCGTTGACGGAATCGGACTTGTTGTTCGACGCCGCAAGATAGTCGCCGCCAACGTCCTGTCCCCCCGCGCCTTTGCAGGTCGTGCTCGCGCCGTACATGCAATAGCCGATGTTGTCGTTGGCTCCGTCGAACGACGTGTTATTCCAGAACGGTGTGCCGTTGTTGGGGCTCAACTGAGCCTGTGTCAGCGGCGCATACCACGTGCCGTCCGAATGGAGCGTGAGACCGGTGCCCGTAATCGAAAAGACGACATCGTTGTAGTCGTAATCGGATGCTTTTGGATTGCTCCGCGTATCAACGGTGTCTTCGAAGCCCCCAAAGATGGTGGTTGTCGAAGCCCAGAGAGGTGTGGTCAGAAAAAATGCAACTGCACACACGACAAGCTTGAGTGATTTCATAATCTCCCTCTAAAAAAGCTGAATTGTTTTGGGGGAAGGCCCGAATCTTTCTTGCTACGAAGAGCGTCATACGTCGCTTACAAGCGAGGCCCGCAGAGACAGCAGCAGCAAAACTCGTGGTCATCGCGAGCTCTGGTCACCCCCGAACGGTTTCTGCCTTTGCAGGCAGACCCGTCCCGACCAGTGCCTGACAAGGACACCGCCCCGCGTCTCCACATCAGCGATTGCTATGACCTGTTATTGCAATCGAATGTCCATTCTCGGAGGGCATATCTTTACCAAAACGGGCCGTATGTGCATCGATGCGTCAAAAATGTGCAAATTCTTGCACGGGGAAAGAGGACGTGTCGTGTCGCCTCCGCTTTCGCCTGCCGTGATGCCAAGAACTAACTCACGCGAGGACTGCAACTTGCAGGATGGAGTATCCCGTGACCCGATGTATCGGCGAAGATGCTTTCAGATATGAACGACGAAACGATGCATCGTTCCCTGATCGGCCGCAGCGGCGGACGCCGAGAACTGAACACCCCCGTCCTTGTGATTGATGTCGAAGTACTCGAGCGCAACATCGCGAGAATGGCACGGTTGGCAAAGCAGCATGGTCTTGGCCTGCGGCCGCACGTCAAGACGCACAAGAGTGTCGAGATTGGCCGCCTGCAGCGCGATGCCGGGGCGACAGGTTTCTGCTGCGCGAAACTTGGCGAGGCGGAGGTGATGGCAGACGGCGGCATCGTCGACGGCCTGCTGCTCACCTCTCCTGTCGTATCGGATGGGGCGATCCGCCGACTCATCGAGCTCAATGCGCGTACAAGCGGCCTGATGTGCGTCGTCGACCATCCTGAAAATGTGAAGGCGCTGGGCGAGGCAGCGCGGGCGGCGGGCAAGAGCTTGCGAGTGCTGATCGACATCGACCCTGGCATTCATCGCACCGGGGTCACTTCCCCAGAAGCTGCGGTCGATCTGCTGCAAGAGATCTGCGCGCAACAATCTTTGATCTACAGCGGAGTGCAGTTTTACTGTGGCCGTGAGCAGCACATAGAAGGGTATGCGGATCGCCGCGCTGTCATCCAGCAAAGGACGGACTCTCTGCAAATCGTGATCGAAGCGCTGAAAGAGCAGGGCGGAGCTCCGTCGATCATCACTGGCGGCGGAACGGGAACTCATCGCATCGACACGGAGTTGGGCATTCTCACAGAGCTGCAAGTCGGCTCCTACATCTTCATGGACAGCCAGTACGCGGCGTGCGATATCACTGGCAGCGATGAGCCTCCGTACGAATTCGCTCTGATGGTGGATGTTCGCGTGATCAGCGCCAACTCGGCTGGAATGCGCACCGTCGATGCCGGATACAAAGCGCTTGCGACCGACGGCGGGATTCCACGCGTGCTCGCGGGCATGGCACCCGAAACCGAGTATCTCTTTATGGGCGACGAGCACGGATTGCTGACGTCGAGCGCGGAACTACTGCCCAGGATCGGCGAGCGAGTCATCCTCACTGCTCCTCACTGCGACCCGACCGTTAATCTCTACGATTTCTACCACGTGGTACGCGGAGATACTCTCGTTGCCATCTGGCCCGTCGACGCCCGCGGCCGCTCGCGCTGACTTCGAGTATTCTAGTAAGAGACACGAAGCCGGTTCGCGAATCAATCTGCCTCGATCCATGCGCCGGCCACGATAGGTTTCGTGCGCGGCAACAATCCCCGCAGGCCTGCGAGGCCGACGAATACGAGAGTTGCTGTGAATGATGCGAGCTTGAATGCCGCGGTCTTACGATTCAGGGGAAGCGCCTTCCACATTACAAGCAGCAACGTCTGGGCCGCGGTCACGCTCCAAACGGCGGTGTAGAAATACCTCCGCTCCGTGCCTTCGCCCTTGGTCGACACGCCGGCACGCGGAAGAACACCGGCTACGCCGGCAACCAGAACCACGGCGCAGAGCGGAGCATATCCCCACTGGTAGAGCTGCTTCGTCCGCCATGTGCCCGTCACCAGTGCGATTGCAAGCGCGAGTAGATTGATTGCCGCGAAGGTGAGGAGGGCGCTCCAGGCGAAGGTGTAGCAGACGCGCCGGTAAAGGGGATTGGCCCGGTCCTCGTCAAAGCGGAGGATGTAGGGCCGGGGTTCGACGCCGGGCAACTGCCCGCGCACGCCTGCGACCCCGGTGCCGGCAAGCACTGCGCCGAGCCACGCCAGGTTGCGCCATCCGAAGGAGCCTGCAAAGAGCCGAAAAGTAAGTGGTCCGGGCAGAAGAAAGAACACCCATATCCAGATGGGCCAGTGAGCCAGGCGGTAGTGCGGCTTGTTCCACTCGCGAATCTGGCGCTCGTTCGCGTACTCGATCCTTCCGGTGTATGGCATGTTGCCGAGTCTCACAAAGCCGGCGGGAGACGTCAAACGGGCTGGCAACCCCGAAGGAAAAATGCGCTGACAAGCGAAGGATATTAACTCCGGTGACGGATTGCGCTTGCCGAGGCCTATAATTCGGGGCATTGCAGTCAGAGGAGGACGTACGTGAAGAAGCTCGCCGTTGCTGCCGCCCTCGTTCTTACTTTCTCAGCCGCATCGTCCTTCGCCGAAACCTTTACGGGCTGGGTGTCGGATGCGATGTGCGCGAAGAATCCGGCCAAGGTATCCAACGCCAACCACGCCGATTGCGCCAAGAAATGCATTGAAGGCGGATCGCCTGCCGTGCTTGTGGTCGATGGAAAGGTCTACAAGGTCTCCAACCCGGATGCGTTGAAGAGCCACGCCGGAGAGAAGGTCACGGTGGACGGCACGCTGAAAGATGGAATGCTCACCGTGGACTCGGTGAAGTAGAAACGTTGCCGGTCGCGAGTGTTGTGCGTTGCATTTGACGACGTAACGCCGCAGCATGACCTGCGACGGTGATCCGGTGGTGTATATAGCGGTTCTCTTCCAACACCGCTTCTTTCCCAATCCATCGCAAAAGAAACCCGTGGTGAAGCGGAAGCCGCGTATGCATTTAACGAGGAGCGTCAAGAATCTTTGTCCCGATGACGCCGCGCTCTGATAGGCTTCGGCGGTAGTCAAAACTTCATCCCCGGAGGTTTTTCATTATGAATCACGGCATCATCGCGTGGATCATCATCGGGCTGATTGCAGGCTGGCTGACCGGGAAACTGATGAGGGGCTCCGGTTACGGCGCCCTGATGGATATTGTTATCGGGATTGTGGGGGCCTTGATTGGCGGGTTTATTGCGGCACACCTGGGGTACGCCGGCAATCACGGATTTGTGATGAGCATCATTCTGGCCGTGATCGGTGCGGTGATCCTGACGCTCATTTTGCGTCTGGTTACAGGGAATCGATCCGCCAATCTATGACCGAGTGCGGCCGGATATTCGGACTGGCCGCACGAAGTCCTTTCTCCTGAACGCCTCGTTTTGCATCTCCCCTCAAAGTGAATTTCGAGCGTTTTTCTGCGGGAAGCGTGCCACGCGCGGAGGAGTTCGGCGCATCGAAACTTTGCTGGAGGGATAAAGATCCATGGATCCCAGAGTTCTTGCAGCCATCATTATTGTGGCGGCGATCATCATCATTGCAGCGATTGTGATTGCGCGCCGGCGACAGAGATCAGCGCACCTGAAACAGCACTTCGGCTCTGAATATCAGCGTGAGGTTGAAGCCCGCGGCGACGCGAGCAAGGCTGAGGCTGCGCTTGCCGAACGAGAAGCCCGGGTGAACAAGCTCACGATTCGAGAGCTGCCCGCGACGGAACGTGCGACCTACGCGGAGGAATGGGCGGCGGTGCAGCGTCGCTTCGTGGATGATCCTTCGCTGGCGGTAAGCGAGGCGGATCGCCTGGTGAATCGTGTGATGACGGCGCGCGGCTATCCGGTCGCCGACTTCGATCAGCGAGCGGCGGATATCTCCGTCGGCTATCCAGGCGTAGTTCAAAACTACCGTTCTGCGCGCGACATCTTCGTGCGCCATAGCAATGGGCGCGCGTCGACTGAAGATCTTCGGCAGGCGATGGTGTATTACCGTTCGCTTTTCGATGAACTGCTTGGCGAGCACGTAGCTGAGGTAACGCCGCTCCGCCGGGCGTCATAGTTTCCCCTGCGGTGAAGGTGCTAAACGGTTCCCCGCGGGGAACCGTTTCTTTTGTATGCACACAAACCGGTGCGCCCGAAAAGGGAGCGGCCGCTCAATCCGGGCGGTTTTGACCACCTTCGAGACGAGAAACCGTCTTATTCTCTAGTACGGAAGAGGCCTCACAAGGAGCAGGATTGCGTTTCAAACATTTCGTCACCAATGTCATTGCGGTTATGGTGCTTTCTGCCGGCGCGGCGCTTGCGCAGAGCAGCCCTACCGCCTCGAAGCTTCTGGAGATCTCAACCTTCGGAGGCATCACCGGAACGTACACCGGACTGAGTGGGGGCAGGAATCTCGGTATTACGGCCGGCGTGGACATCGGCGTCCGTCCTTCTTTTTTTGGGTTTCGGCCGTACTTCGAGGGTCGGGGAACCTATCCCATGGACGGCGGACATATTGACGCGCAGAAAGATGCGCTCGGCGGCGTGCGCATGCAGCGAACGGTCCTGCCGAGCCTGCGGGTATATGGGGATTTCCTCTTTGGGCGCGGAGAGATCGACTATCAGAATGGAGGGTATCCTTCGCCGAGCGGAAATTACCTCTTCCTGCGCAGCACGTCCAATGTGGTCTCGCCGGGTGTTGGCGCAGAGTATCAGCTGACGAAGAATTTTTCGGGTTTGGTGGACGCGCAGTTTCAGCACTGGGACACGCCGGCCAAGCCATCAGGAAGTTTGTGGGCAACGCCTATTACAGTTGGCGTGCGCTATCGGTTTGATTTCAACCGGAAGGGCTATCCGTCTGCGCCGAGGTAAGATTGAGCCGGCCGCGTAGAAGCGCGTGCTCAATAGTGCTCGACGATCTCCGGATGACGGCGCAGCCACCAGCATGCACTGCTGCCGCCTTGCGGGAACAGCGAACGGCTGCAGGCGATGGTGTTCAAACCGTCGGGGTAGTAGGCCTCTTTGTTGCCCTTGAGATCGGCGATGGTGACGTGGCTGACCTCAACGGAACCCATGCCGCCGCCGAAGAGTGTCTGCGCCTTCCAGATGAGCCAGTCGGCGGGATAGACGAGCAATGCGGCAGCCAGAAGTACTTGCGCGGAGCGAACGATCCAGTGGATGACGCGCCGCTCGCGAGCTTCATTCACAGCAAGGGCTTCATTCATGGCTAAGGGCTTCATTCATGGCTTGGGTTTCGCCGAGTTGCCGGGAAGATTTGTGCATGGCTAAAGGTTGAACAGCTCGCGCAGTCTGCGCGTCTGCGAGCGGCTGACAGGGATCTCGGTGTTCCTGCGGTCGTCCATGCGGAGCTGATAAGCAGACTTGAACCACGGGACGACCTCGCGGATGTGCTGGATATTGACGACGAAGGAGCGATGCGCGCGCCAGAACTGATCTGGATCAAGCTGGTCCATCAACTCTTCCAGCGTACGCACGTTGGAGTCGCCTTCAATGGTCTTGGTGACGACGGTGATGCGGCCTTCGTCGATGGAGGCAAAGCAGACGTCACGCTGGTCAACGAGCAGAAGTCGGCTTTGCGCCTTGATGACAACTTTGCCGGACCGGCGCGCCTCGGCTGAGTCGTCGGCGTCTCGGGAGGCGTGCGAGACGCGATCGCCCAGCGCTGCCGCCTGCTCTTCGACCATGCGAAGGAGGGCATCGAGCTTCGCTTCGGCGGCGTCCCAAAGGCGGTTGCGCGTGGCGCTCGATTGCCTGCGGTGAGGATGCACGGCGGTGATCTGTGTGTTGGGCCGGTTCGCCGGCTTGGCATGACGCTGCGCGGTATCGTTCGAATGCACAGGCGTCTCTTCAGCAGCGGAGGCAGCCTCGCGGGATTCACCGGCAAGCGCGCGCAGTTTGTCGATGGTCTTGATCACGCGCTTGTTGTCGAAAGGCTTCAGCAGATAATCGACTGCGTTCACCTCAAAGGCTTTCACGGCGTACTGATCGAAGGCGGTGGCAAAGACAATCTGGGGCAGCTTCGCTTTGCGGTCCAGCGCCATCAGCTTCTTGAGGACAGCGAAGCCATCCAATCCCGGCATGCGCACGTCGAGGAAGACAACGTCAGGGCGGTGCGTGCGGATGAGATCGACCGCCTCAATGCCGTTGGAACCGTGCGCCACAACCTGGACATCGCCGGCACGGTCGAGCAGATATTGAAGCTCCTGACGGGCCAGCGGTTCGTCATCGATGATCAAGGCGGTAAGAGGCATGAGAGGCAGCGAATCGTGGATCAGGCGAACCTTGCGATTTTGTCCTCACCGCCATGAGCACGACGGACAAGGCAGGCACGCCTTTGCATTATTCACTATTCACTACGCATTATTCACTTTTCAGTCGCTGTAGGCGCGCAACCGGGCGGGCGCGCCATCCTGCGCGAGGTCGTGTCCGCACTGCGTGCAGAAGACGTCGGTAATCTTTACGCCGCGATGGCAGCGTCCGCATACAGGAGCAAGCTGGAACTGGCACTGTGGGCAGAAGTTATAGCTGGCGGTCAGCGTGGTGGAGCAGTTGGGGCAGCGGGAGAGAATTGGCTGCCGAAGCATAAAGTACACAACCGCGCCAATGCCGCCGGGGAGAACGACGCAGACCAGCATCCACAGGCCGGGAGACATGCCGCGGCGTCTGGAGTCGCGGCTGACGTATCCGAGCAGAAGTATGTAGCTGGCCACGAGCGCGCCCCATGTGTAGCCCATCATCACGCGCATGGGCAACATCTCATGGCGATGGTGCGGAAGCACGCCATGGAAGAGGTACTGCATCGCGACGAACCCGATAACCGCGAGAACGATCGACCAGCGCGGAATCATCCGCAGCTCGTCATCACCTGCCGAGACCGTCTCATTCTGCGGAACTGTGGACCAGGGCGTCACCGGGTCACCTCACCACTGGAGCGATTGCGTCCGCGATGGAGCCATACCATGATGAGCACAAACGCTGTGACAGGGAGCGACCACAGCAGCAGGATCATCATTTGATCGCTCGCATCGGGAATGCCCGTCGGTGTCAGATCGTAGCCGTCCATCATGCCCCAGACTGCATAGCAGATGACGAGCAGCATGCTGGAGCAGATGATCACCGGCACCCACAGGCTGCGCTTGCGGGACTGCTGCTCGCGCATGTTCAGAGCCTGCTCGCGCACCACGCGATGGGTGCGGTTGACGATCTGGGCGCGCGCGGCGCCGTGCAGGCGCGTTGCCTGAAGAAAATCATGGGGCGCATCACCATGCTGATCGCGGGGCAGAGCGCTCATTGACGCACCTCCGAACGATGAAGAGGATGATGATCTTCGCTATTGCGTTGTCCGCGCAACTGTACCAGCCGCGGCTTCAATGAGGCGAGGCCGCGGTAGAGGCGCGACTTCACGGTGGAGAGCGGAGCGCGCGTAATGGCGGCGATCTCTTCGAGCGAGAGGTCCTCATGGAAGCGCAGCGTGAGGACTTCGCGATAGCTGGGCTCGAGCGTCAGCATCACGGCTGCGACCTCGGCAGCGTCCTCACGTCCTTGAAACTGTTCGAGCGGGGAAGGACCGTCCTGCGGGATCTCGAAGGGACGCTCGTCGTCGGCGCCTTCGCGCATCTCGTCCAGCGAAGCCATGGTGCGCTTGCGGGAGAGATCGATGACGAGGTTGCGCGCGATGGTGAAGATCCAGGTATCGAAACGCGCCTTGCCGTTGTACTGTGAGCCGCGCTTCAGCACGCGGATCCAGACCTCCTGAAAGAGATCCTCGGCCACCTCGCGCTTGTTGGTGAGGAACATGAGGTAGCGCATCAGGCGGTGCTGATAGGTCTCGATGAGCCGGTCGAGAAGCTCGGGGTCCTGCCGCTTAAGGCCGCGCGCGATCGCAGCGTTTTCACGCTCGATCTGTCTGACAGCTTCGGCAGAGAGGCTGATGGCGGTCTTCACGTTCTTCAATGACGCAATTCCGGAGGAAAAAGTCTCGGTGGAGAGCCCGATTAAATGGCGAATCCCATCCAGAATACAGTCCTATAGGGCGCGACCGGAAGGGATTTTGCCGGGTTGGGGCCAAATCCGTCAGCACCCGTACACTGGAGGGATGGAGGTTCTGTACGGTCTTCATCCGGTGGAGGAGGCGCTTCGGGCTCGCGCCGGGGCTATTGACCACATTGCTGTGGCGCGGGAACGCCAGGGGCGCGGCGATCCGCGTCTGGCCGCCGTTGTCGAACTGGCGCGGGTGGCGGGAGTCCGGGTGGTCCAAGAGCCGCGGGAGCAACTGGACCGGCACGTCCGGGCCGAGCTTCACCGGGCTGGGACGCATCAGGGGGTGGTCGCCTTTCTGCGCGAGCGCCGGATGCTCGACCTCGAAGACCTGCTGGAGACGCCGCGGGAGGCCTCGCTGGGCGCTCCGCCCCAGCAGTTCTTTCTGGCACTGGACGGCGTGGAAGACCCGCATAATCTTGGGGCGCTGCTGCGCTCGGCCGATGGTGCGGGCGTGACGGGCGTGATTCTGCCGGAGCGGCGAACGGCGCCGCTGAGTGCGGTGGTGGCGAAGGCCTCGGCGGGGGCGTCCGAGCATGTGCGCATTGCGCGGGTGACCAACCTGACGCGGGCGCTGGAACAGATGAAGAAGCAGAACATCTGGATCGTGGGGCTGGACGAGCGCGGGACGCCGGACTACTTCGACTTCGATTTTCGGCAGGACTGCTGCCTGGTGCTGGGCCGCGAGGGCGCGGGACTGCATGATCTGGTGAAGCGCACGTGCGACTTTCTGCTGCGGATTCCGATGGAAGGCAGCGTGGCCTCGCTGAATGTTTCGGTGGCGGGTGCGGTGGTGATGTACGAGGCTTTGCGGCAGCGGCGCGCTGATGCTGTTCCGCGCGTGCCGGAGTCCAAGACTCAGAAGTCCGGTTCGCAGCGGCCGCGCAAAGGTTTGGGATCGTGAGATTGTCTTGTAGTTGGTTTTTGTGCGGCGTATGGGTGTGCGCTGTTCTTGTTGGTTCAACCGCCGCGGCACAGACTCCCGCCGCCAATGCGCCGCAGACGCAATCGAGTGCGCCGCAATCTCCGCAGCCCGAGCCCCCGCGCGGGAAGGTCCTGTTCCAGAGCCACGGAGATTCTTCCGGTGTGGACGATCAGACGCAGAACCAGCCTGCGGCGCAGGAGGCGCAGGCGCCTGCGAATGCTCAGCCACAGCTGACTGATGCGGACCGCGCGGCGATTCAAATCACACGCTACGATCTCAACATTCGCATCGTGCCGGCCAGCTCAAGGCTCACAGGGCGTGCGCGCCTCACCGTCGAGAACGGGAGCGACAGAACGCTCGACCGAATCGCGTTGCAGATCTCGTCATCATTGAAGTGGGAGAACGTGTCGCTCGCAGGAAGGGCGTTGCCGGTGGCGCAGCACCTGCTGGACACGGATGCGGATCACACGGGGCAGTCAAGCGAACTGATTGTCGTGCTTCCGCAACCGCTGGCGCCGGGTGCGAGCGTGACGCTGGACACGTTTTACTCGGGCACAATTGAGGAGAATGGAGGCCGCCTGGAGCGGCTCGGCGCGACTACGGCGCGGGCGCTGGAGACGGACTGGGATGCGATCGCGCCGGACGCAACGGCGTTGCGCGGCTTCGGCAATGTGTTGTGGTTTCCAGTCGCTGCGCCGCAGCTGTTCCTCTCCGACGGCTCGCTGGTTCCGGCAATCGAGAAGCACCGCATGCAATACGCGGACACGCCGGTAAGCTTGCGGCTGAGTGTGGAGTACAGCGGCGAAGCGCCCGCAGCAGCGTACTTTTGCGGAAGGCGCCGCGCACTCGTGGCACACAATGACGACGCGGACGCTCCGGTGGCTGAAGGCAGCGGGATTGCGACAGCAGACTTCGCGGCCCAGGCGATTGGGCCGCGCCCGCTGAGCCTGTTCGTGATCGCGTTGCCGGAGACGATGATCGCTCCGGTGCCGATGGCTGCGGCGGGGTTGAGGTCGGGTGCTACGGCGAATGGTGCAAGCAGCGCGCCGATGCTTTCACCCCAGCGAGCAGGGTCGCCGGGAACCCCGATGCTTTCACCCCAGCGAGCCAGCTCGCCGGGGACCCCGATGCTGGCGGTCGAGAGCACCGACGATCGCGCGCTTCCGTTGCTGGCCGACTCGGCTGAACGTGTGGCGCCGCTGCTGGTCGAATGGTTTGGGCCGCATCCGACCTCTGCACTCACCGTGATCGACCACATGGGTCAGCCGTTTGAGGATGGTCCGCTGTTGGTTGCTCCGGTTGGCATGCTGGCTGCGTCCAGTGCGTCGCCGATGCTGGCGCACAGCCTGACGCATGCGTGGGTGCAGACTGGGCAGCCGTGGATGGACGAAGGCCTGGCAGAGTTTTTCTCGCTGTTGTGGACGGAACGCGAGAAGGGACGCGATGCCGCGGTCGCGCAGCTCGATGCGATGATGCAGCCGGTAGCCGCGGCAGACACGCTTGCGGGGAATGTGGCGAGCGAGACGGCGACGGATGCGGAGAGCAGCTCCAGCACAGCCGAAGCAACGATCGGCCAGCCGCTGATCTCTGCCGATGACGAGCTTTTCTATCGGCGCAAGGCTGCCGCGGTGTGGTGGATGCTGCGCGATATCGTCGGCGAGCAACCGCTGCAGATTGCGCTGAGCACATGGCGCACGCAACCGGTGCGGCATGATTCACCTGAAGACCAGGCGCGCGCGTTTGAGGCGTTGCTGGAAAAGATCAGCGGCAAAGATCTCGGATGGTTCTTCAATGACTGGGTTCTGCGCGATCGTGGGCTGCCGTCGCTCAGTATCGTCGACGTGACTCCGCGTGAGATGCCTGCCGTGCCGGGCCATGGCGCGGGTTGGCTGACAGCTGTGACCGTGCACAACGCGGGCGCGGCGGAGGTTGAGGTGCCGCTGGTCGTACGCTCCGGAGAATCCAGCACCACCAGGCGCATTCACGTCGCCGGAAACTCGAACACGACAGAGCGGGTTGTAACAGAAGCCGCGCCGACCCAGGTTGTGGTGAACGATGGCAGCGTCCCGGAGATGGGAGCGAGCGCGCATACGCTGGACGTCGTTCAGCATCCGGAGTAGGGCGTTAGCGTACTTTTCCTGGCACGCAGTTTTCGAGAGGGATGCGCGGAGCTCGTTTTCGTAGAGAGAAAACGCCGTTATCTCCGCCGGCGTGCAGGACGGCGAGCTGGGCGTTTGGGAGCTGGAGGCGCGGGCGTCGAACACACCTGTCCGCCGGCGATGGGCCGCTCGCATGTGAGCGCGACCGGCCGGATCGTATCGGCAGCGGACGTGCCCTTTGTCGCGATCAATCCTGTGTCATCGGCGAGCTGCGGCAGCGCGTACGTAATGCTCGCAAGCTGCGCGGCGCTGGCGTTGCCTCCGAGTGTGAAGCTATAGTGGCCGGGCGAAGCTTCCCCGGTCAGAGTCAGATCCGCTCCGGGGCCAAGGTCGATCGTCGCCGGCTGCAGCTCTGCGGTCCATGCATCGTCAGTGGAGTTCAGCGTGGCCTCGAAGGTCTGAGTGGGAGTTGCCGTAGTTTTCGCCGGGAGGATCTGGCCGTTTGCGCGGCGCGGCGGCACGGGGATGGTGAGGCTGACGGTGCCATTCCAATCGTGAATCGGTGTGGCATCAGGATGGGTAAGGTTCGCGGCAACGGTGCCCTGCACGTGTGCGTCGGATGGAATTCGCTGCGAGAAGAGTCTCAACCAGCCGAAGATCCAGTCGAGCGGAAGGCTCTGGGCCTGCACGGTGGCCGCCGCGGCTTTGGGCTGGGAGAGATCGACGGCCGGCGATGTAATCGCGAGAGGCTGCGCTCCGTTGACGGGCACATTGCAGGTGAGATCGGTGAGGCGAACGGCGGGAAGATCGGCAGTGCTCTCGCAGCTGAAGGATTCATCCAGCGAGTTCGCGGGCACGAAGTCGGCGCGTCGAAGCTCGTCGAGCGTGACCTTCAGCTTCAACGCGGCGGAGCCTAGAGGGCCGTCGAGCGATGCATCGGCGTGCAGTGTGCCTCGCCAGTCGCGATCGTTGCCGGAGATAAGCTTGCTGGCTTCGCCGAGCGGGGCGTCATGCCAGCTTGCCTGCAAATCGACCGGCACGTCCTGCATGTGCTCGGCCCGTTGCAGCGAGCCTTCGAGACGCATGGTGCCGGGATCGCCGATGTTGGAATCCGTGCGCATCGGCTTGCCCTCCAGGCGAACACGCCAGACCTGCGGCGACGGAAGCCATAAAGCGAAGTCGGCGTCGGTCAGTGAAAAGGGCTTCTTTTCGTTTCCGATCTTGAGATTGATCCTGCCGCCCGTGGCTTCGATGTAAGGAAAGCGCGGAGCCTCGCCGGCCTTCTGCTGTGCCGTCGGAGCGGTGTCGACGTGCGAGGCGTGGAGCAACACGCTTTCGAGATTCCAGCGGCCATCGGAGCGGCGCACGAGGTTCACGCTGGGGTTCTCGAACTTTACCTCGGAGAATTCGACGCGGCGCTTCCAGAGCGAGCTGACCCGCAACGTTGCAACGACCTCATTGGCACGGATGGTCGGTTCATTGCCGAAGGCAGGATCTTCGCTGACGACAAAGTTTTCGAGCGTGAAGCCCGGCATGGGCAGCAGGTGCAGCGAAACGCTATCAAGATGCACCGGCCGCCCGAGGCTCTCGCTCATGCTGGCAACGATGCGCCGCTGATAGCGGCCGACGTTGAGCAGCGGAGGCGTGATGGCGAGCAGCAGAAGCACCAGAAGTAGGGCGATTACGAGCTTCATGCTCTGCCGCCGTCTGCCGCGTCCCGCGCCGATCTGCTCGTTCTCTTCCATCTGCCTTTCTCAGTGTGCGACGCAGAGACGCCGCTGCCATTCCGAACGGCTGCGAATGTCTCTCGTCGGCGCTCAGCGAACGATGTGGAAGGTGCGGCTCCAGCGTGTGCCGGTAAAGAAATGCGTCACCACGTGAAGCATGAACGCGATGCGGTCGCCGGCGCTGGTCTTGTCTTCCTCATCCGCCGGCGTCTTGAACGACCAGTAGACGAACATCGGGCGGCCCATGATGTTCTCCATCGGCACAAAGCCCCAGAAGCGGCTGTCGAGGCTTTCGGTCCGATTGTCTCCCATGGCGAAGACCTTGCCGGGAGGGACGACCAGGTCGCCATTCTGGATGTGTGTGGGCAGTTCCACACGCCACAGAGCGGTTACCTGCTCGTCCGGTCCGGGAGTGATGGCCGGGAAGTCGTCGCGGTAAGGCTCGTACGCGTCTTCAAAGTTGCCGTTGTCGGTCGGCATGGCCGCGTACGGTTCCTTTTGCGCGACGCCGTTCACATACAGCACGCCGTGAAGAAGATGAATGTGATCGCCGGGGAGGCCAATGGCTCGTTTGACGAGGATGAGGTCCGGCGTCTCAGGATTGGGCTTCAGGAAGACGATGATGTCGCCGCGCCGGACGGGCCGATAGTGCACGAACGGCGCCCAGGAGGTCGGCGGCGCCAGTGTGATGCGGTCTACGACGACGTGGTCGCCGATGAGCAGGGTCTTCTCCATCGAACCCGACGGGATGACGAAGTTCTGGAAGATGAAACCCATGATGAAGAGCCCGACGACGAGCACAGCGCAGATGGACGACAGCGCCTCGAGCGGCGTCTCTTTGATCTCCGCATCGGCGGGGCGTCCCGCGGCGGTGTTGGCAGCGATGACTGCTTCCTCGCTGCGGTTGGCCGATGCCCTCGCCTCCGCGCTCTCTGCAGTTCTGGTCAAGTGAGTCGGTCTCCCTGCCGTCGCTTGGCGGCTCTGCCAGTGTACCCTGCGCTGGCCGGGCTGTTCCGTCGGCCGCCGCAACACAGGGAAGCCTTTAGCGCAGCACGTGGAAGCTCAAGGCGGCGCGCAGCCGGCTCTTCAGCGAGGGGGGCGGAGCGTCCTCTGTCATGGGAAGAATGGAAAAGTAGACGAAGAAGGGCCTGCCGACGACGTCGCGCTCCGGCACGAAACCCCAGTAGCGGCTGTCTTCGCTGTCATTGCGATTGTCGCCGAGCACGAATAGCTGGCCTTTGGGAACGGTCAGCTCGCCGTCGACAACCGAACGCCGAAGACGCATCCACCAGTTGGGGTCGAGGCTCGGATCCGCTCGCAGCAGCGAAGGGAAGTTGTCGCGGAAGTCGTCCTGCACGGCGGCCGAATAGAACGCGTAGGGTTCGTCGACAGGCTTTTCGTTGATCCACACGCGGCCGTGCTTCAGGCGAATGCGATCGCCCGGGACTGCGATGACGCGCTTTACCAGATGCATCGAGGGATCGACCGGGTAATGGAAAACGACGAGGTCGCCGCGATGGACTCCGGACGGCGGCAGCAGCCAGGAGAGATGGCCTTCCGGCTCGTACGACTGCTTGTCAACCATCAGGAAGTCGCCGACGCGCAGAGTGGGAACCATCGACTCCGAGGGGATGCGGAACGGCTGCAGGATGAACGTGAGCGCAAACAGCGCGACGACGAGGAACTCCATCAGCGAGCGGAAGGTGGCGAGCACACCGTCATGGGCCTTCGACGCAGGCACCGCGCGAAACGCCTTCACTGGCTGCGTCGGCTCAACGTGCATAGCATCCGCCGGGATGGAGACTGGAGGCATCATGCGGCATCCTCGCTTTGGCCTTCGCCCCGGCGCTCGATCGTGGACAATGGCTCTTTCCAGTGTTTGAGCGCAATTTCCGCGGCGCGCTGCTGGGCTTCCTTCTTGCTTGCGCCCTCCGCGGTCGCGAGTATGGCGGTCTTCCCGCTCGGACTCTCCAGGCGGGCTTCGACCTTGAAGCGCCGCTGGTGCGCGGGACCGGTCTGCTCGATGTCCGCGTAGCGCAAACGACCGGCGCCTTGCGCCTGGATGCGCTCCTGCAGAATGGTTTTCGCATCGCGCAGAGCGCCGCGCCCGCCATCCATCTTGATGGCGGCTTCGAGCACGGAGAGCTCCGGCTTGACCAGCCGCTGCTCGACGAGCCGACGCACCTCGCGGAAGCCGTCTTTGCCGGCCGCGTTGGCGTCCAGATAGATCGCAGCCATCAGAGCTTCGGCGGCGTTGGCTAGCAGGGCAGGCTTGCGACGCGCGCCGTTCTGCTCCGCACTGCGGCCGACCAGCAAATGCTGGTCGAGCCCAAGCTCTATGCCGAGCGCCGCCATGCGCTGCCGGCTGACGAGACTGGCGCGCATGCGCGTCAGCTCACCTTCGCTGCGGTCGGAGAATCGTTTGAACAAAAGCTCCGTGACGGCGAGGCCGAGAACGGCATCGCCCACGAACTCGAGTTGCTCGTTGTCGGTACCCGGTGTGTTTTTCGTTTCGTGCGCGGCGATGTCGGCTGGGTTGGTTCGGGCCTCGTAGGGGTGGGAGCGATGCGTCAACGCCAGCTCCAGCAGGGCAGGCTTGCTGAACCGGTAGCCGATCTTCTGCTCCAGGGACGAGTGCGGCGTTGCGGACCGGGCAGCCGACGCTCGGCCGCGGCGCTCCGGGCTGGGCTGTATGGCATGCGATTTAGTGCGCTCGGTCCCCATTTCTGCCCTTCAGTTTACGCGGCTGGGACGGGGGATGCTGCTCCAACGAAGGTGGGCGAACCCTCCCACGAACCTACTTCGGAGGGTCCGGCTTGTAGGCCTCTTTCTGGGCCTTGCCAGTGGGGTCAAAGGTGCTGTCGTCCTGTGCGGGCTGCGCTTCGCGGCGAGGCAGCTGGAAAGGTTCCTTCAGCCCCGCCTCGGCGGCCTGCAGGGTGTCGGGGCGGCTGTCCCGGACTTGGAGCGCGGCCTGGTATTCGGCGACGGCATGCTGCCGGTCCGGCGTCGCCATGGTGTCGTACAGCCGGCCAAGGTAGATGTGGCTCCAGGCCAGCGTGCGCGGATCTTTCGTGAGGGTCAGGGCCTTTTCGAATCCCTGCTTGGCATCTTCCGCATTGCCGTTGAGGAGGTCGATCTCGGCAAGCAGATAGGTGGCCTGGCCGTGGTCGGACTTTGGATCCTTGAGCGCCTGCTCGGCAAGGTCCGACGCACCATCGACATTGCCCTTGGCGAGATCGAGCTCGGCCAGCTCTAGACCTTGAATCTTGTGCGGCGGCGCCGAAGGATGCAGAGGATCGGCGGGCGCTCCCTTGACGAAGACAATCGCGCGCGCGTGGTGCTCCTCGCGGTCGATGTCCATGCCGTAGATCATTGGCGCGATCTCGTCGCGCAGGCCGTCGCCGTTATGCTCCATCACGCCAAGCGCCTGGTAAAAGTACCCGGTCAGCACCCAACCCTGCGACTCATCGACGTCGACCATGTGCTGACGGGCCGCGGCATTGGCGCGGTCATACACCGCCTTTTGCGCCTGATACTGTTCCGTGTCGGCGCGGCCGATGGCGCCTCTGGGCTTCGCCGGCGCCGGTGTATCGATGACATACATCCGCGCCTCGATCGCCTTGATCAGGCACTCGGTGATGAGTGCCACGGCATCGTTCTTGTAGAAAAACTCGATCGGCGCATCCTGAACGCTTTTCAGAATCGGCTGGATGCGCTCCATCGCCTGTCCGCGGCTGTAGACCATCGGCTCAACCACGTAGTGCAGATAGATGTGGCGGATCTCGTTCATCCGAACGGGATCGCCCGCGCTGTTATCCGGCGACATCACGATGATGTAGTCCGAGCCATAAATGCGCGCATTGGTCAGCGCAGGCGAAAGCATCGGCTCCAGCAGCACGAGGAAGCGGCGTCCGTCATAGCTTGAAACCGGCTGGTGCAGGTAGATATTCGTGTTGAGGATCATCTGCACCATGGGATCGTGAACGCGCGCGGTGAGCGCCTCGTACTCGGACCGATGGCGAAGCCAGATGTAGTGCAGGTCGACCTGATGGGCAAAGTCACGCAGCAATGGAAGGATCTCGATGACCTGTTCGGCTTGCGGCGGCAGATCGCTCTCGTCGACGTTAGGCGTCAGATCCGGTGCCGGCGAAAGATACAGCGCAAGCGAGACATACTGCCCGACCGCCAGACCGGAGTTGGTCAGCTGATGCTGCGAGATGAAGTTGCACAGCGCGTCGCGGCTCTTGCGTGCCGGCTCCGACTGCTGCAGTGCCGCATTCATGTCGTCTCGGACCTCTGCGCGCACCGGCGCGGAGTGATCCAGGTCGGCGTCGTAGCCGCAAGCATTCAGTGCTGCCGCCATCTGGAAGAGTGGCTCGCTGGTCTCCAGTGTGACGGCCGCCCCGCCGGGCTCGATCTGCGCTGCTCTCGGCCGCGCCGCCGGATTCGGATTGTCGACTGCCTGCTGTCCCGGAGGCGCTGAAGACGAGGCGCCGGAAGATGACGTCGAGGAAGAGCTTTGGGCCAACGCCACAGACGCAGCCGGCCCCAGGACCAGGGCCAACGCAAAGATGCAGGTTGATTGGAGCAGGGGTTTCAACGGAGACACCGTACCGGTTCGACGCACCCGCTTAGTCTATGGAAGCCGGACAGCACACCGCAAACCGAGCCAATGGCCGCGCTATCCGCGCACCGAGACGCCCGTATAGGTCAGCATCACGTGGCCGTCGACCGGCACACCGAAGACGGTCGCCGGCTGGAAGACGCTGGACAGCAGATTTTCCTCCACCCGCAGCCGGACCGCCGGGCTCGAGGGACCATCAAGAATCGTGTAGTCGTAGACTCGGCCGCGCGTATCCACTTTGGCCTCAACGAGAACCGCAACCTCGCGCCCGGTCTCGACCGGCTGCGGCGGTACCTGCGAATAGAGATAGTGCGGCGCTACCAGATGGGCCAGGCCGTCGTCATTCGCCTGCACAGTAACGCCCGGGCCAAACAGCCGGAACAGACCGGCTGCCAGGAGTACGGCTGCAAGCGCACCGCCGGCGCCCTGCAGAGCCAGCGGAGCCACCGAGTTCTTCCAAAACAGCGCAATACGCCCGACCAGCGGCAAGTAGCTGCCGCGCTGGCGCTCGATGCTCAGTGCAACCTGAAGCTCAGACTGCAGACAGGCAGGTATCTTGGCAGAACGCAACTCTCCCAGCGCCGACTGCATGGAACGCCATGCAGCGAACTCGTCGGTGCAGGGAGCGCATGCCTCGAGATGACCGGCGACGCGGCCCATCTCCACGCCGCTCAGCGCTCCATCCAAGTAGGAAGAGAACGCCGCACGGGCGGCCTGGCATTCGCCCGGCGCCTGCATCCATTCGCCCTGTTGGATTGTCTCGAGGTCCATCACATCACCGTTTCAAGTCTAGCCGTTACACCTGTGGAGCCGGCGCTTTCCACACGCTGCTCGTTCCTCTTCAGGAACTCCCGCAGCGCCGCGCGGCCTCTGGTCAGGCGGCTCTTCACTGTGCCCAGGTTCACGTTCAGAATCTCTGCAATCTCTTCATAGCCAAAGCCTTCAATCTCGCGCAATACAACTACCTCGCGATAGGCGTCCGGCAGCTCCCGCAGCGCCGTTTCGACTTTGTGGCGTGTCTCCAGTCGCAGGATCTGCTCAAAGGGCGAGGCGTCTCCCGCCGCCAGCATGTCCGCCATCGAAGTGCATTCGCCCTCTTCGTTTTCGATGGGCGCATCCATCGCCAGCTCCTGCCTCTTATGGCGGCTCCACCAGCGGCGCTGGTTGCTGGCCTCGTGCAGCGCGATACGATAGATCCAGGTGCGTAGACTGGCGTCGCCATGAAAGCCGGAGATGCTGCGGAATACCTTGACGAAGACCTCTTGGGTCACGTCGGCGGCATCCGCCGGGTCCCGCAGGCTGCGGACAATTAAGGAGTAGATAGGCTGGCTGTATTGCGCGATCAGCAGAGCGAACGCCGCTTCGGAGCCGCTCTTCAGCTCGCGCACGAGCTCCTGCTCCTCCGACTGAATCCCGATCGCGCTCGCCAGATCGCTCATCGCAGCCCTTGCCCGCACGGAACGCTCCCATCCGGCTGCCATTCCACAGGTGCCATTAAAGTAGGCTTCCGGCCCAATGTCTGTCCAGAGACCCTTTGGTTTAGACGATCGTGCTCGACTCTCGCCTGTGCATCGGGGTCTCGACTGAGAGGGAGGGGAACTGCGCCGCCGGCGGCAGAGTGCTCGCCCACTCTAACCCCTTAGACACCGGGCTATTTCCTTTTGTTCCTTTGTATTCCGCCGCTTGTTTGACTTGCATCAACGGCACGGGCGACAATGCTTAAAGTCCGGTCAAAGTGGGCCTGTGGCGCAGCTGGGAGCGCGCTTCCATGGCATGGAAGAGGTCATCGGTTCGATCCCGATCAGGTCCACCAATCATCCTCCCTCCCGCTGGCCGCTAATCCCGATCCGAATTGCTCTCTCGACGGAGGTCGCACGCCCTCTGCGAAGGTATCCCCCCGCCTTTCGAGGTTCCTAAACGCAAATAACTCGTGGCGGCGAGAGGGTCTTCACGCTAGACTTCTCGACGAGCTTCGGCTGTTATCGTTTCAGTGATATCGAAATCGTTGCAGCGTGGGAACCCCCGGACCCTCGTGAGCGGCAGAAGGATGCCCGCCTTGACTGAATCCGAGTTGCACGAGGAAGTCGTGCTGCCCTCCGAGCTCTCCACCGTCGACGCGATCGAAGCAAAGTCGGAGGAGTTCGCACGCAAGGCGGGCTTTGATGAGGACACCGCCAGCCAGATCTCGATGATCTCGCGCGAGGCCGCGGCCAACGCTGTCTTACATGGAAACCGCAAGGATCCGAATAAGAGAGTCCGGGCGAAGTTTTCGCTCACCAGCGAGAACCTGACAATCCAGGTCGCCGACGAGGGCGAGGGCTTCGATTCCTCTGCCATACCCGACCCGCTTTCGCCCGAAGGTCTGCTGAAGCCCTCCGGCCGCGGCATTTTCCTTATGCGTGCCATCATGGATGAGGTAAACTTCCGGCAATTGAATCCGGGTACGGAGATCACGTTAGTCAAACACAGAAATCGAGAGTGAGGAGAAGGTTCATGAGCATGAATGTGAAGATCCGGCATGTCGGTGGGGTGACGGTGCTCGACCTGAGCGGAAGGATTACTCTGGGCGAAGGAAGCATCGGCCTGCGCGATGCTATTCGCGACGCCATGGCCGCAGGTTCGAAGAAGATTCTGCTGAACGTTGGAGACGTCAACTACATCGACAGCGCCGGCCTCGGCGAGCTTGTCGGCGCATATACCTCCGTGAAGAACGCCGGTGGCGATTTGAAGCTGATGAACCTGTCGAAGAAGGTAAAGGACCTGCTCGTCATCACGAAACTGCTGACGGTCTTCGACGTCAAGGAGAACGAGCAGGATGCGATCGCATCGTTCGGTTGAGAGGATTCTCTTCCGCCCATCCAAAGGCCGCTCCTCGGAGCGGCCTTTCTGCGTCAGCGGGCCAGGAAACAGCCGAATCCTTTAGTACTGCGCAAGAGTTTGCCTGTCTCGGAGGCAAAATCTTGCCGAAAAAACACCGCGAGATTTTGTATCGCCGTCGTTCTCTTGTGCTATCACTATCCAACACAAGATCACTGGGTTGAATTGTCTCTCACTCGCGATTGATACGAGGCCCCCGAGAGGGTTCGTCCAGCTCATTACATCGGCGCTCTGGAATGTTTTGCCTTCGTTCGCAACTGGAACAGGACGCCAATCAGGAGCTCAGAAATGAAAATCCTTCGGTATCTGATCGCGGCTGTGCTGGTCCTCGGAGTCTCGGGCATAGCCCATGCATTCACTTTCGGGGGGCTGGATCCTCAGGATCCCAATCCTTTCCCGGTCACGCCAGGTCAAGCGTTTACCATCCAGTTTTACGCCGACTGTCCCTCCGTCCTTAGTGGAGATCCGGATAATAACGACCCTAACGCCGGCTGCTTCTTCTTGATCAACAATTCCACGACCCAAACCATCACGTCCCTACAGGTAACCTTCCCGGACAACGGTCCGGGCGGGACGGATGGGCAAAACGTGTATTGCATCGCTTCCACGCTGTTCACCGAGTCAAACTGCAGCCTATCGAATGGCGTCTATACCGTCGATCTTTACCAGGGAACGGGAACGGGTGTCACACCCGGCGAGCAATTCGTGCTGATTGAGAATTGCGATGCCAACGGTGACTGCGTTCCGCCTGCCGATTTTCCCGAGGCTACCGTGATCGCCAATGCGCCCGAGCCGAGCTCCATCTGGATGGGACTGAGCAGTCTCGGATCGCTCGGCTACCTTCTGCGGCGCCGGCGCAGAGTTCTGAAGTCCTGACGACGCCTCTGCGGTCCGTTCGGAAAGCTGCACCTCTCGGTGCAGCTTTTTCGTTTTCCATCCAGATCGCAAGCGGTGTAGCATCTGTCATCGGATAAATCCGGTCTCACGTGCCTCCAGAATCGCTCGTGCTCTTTTGAGCGCGGGCACCCCCATTTGGAGAAAACGCCATGTCCCGTCGTGCAATGTTGATCGCGCTGTTGCTGCCCTTCATGGCGGTGCAGAGTTCCCCGGCTTCGGCTCCTGTACATTCAGGCGCACAGGCCACGACGCACGCTGCGGATTCGGTCGAGCAGGTTCGCCTGGGGCAGTCAGTCATTCCTCTCTCGGGTCCTTGGAAGTTTCAGACCGGCGATAATCCCGCGTGGTCACAGCCTGATTTCGATGACTCCTCCTGGGCCCTCATGGACATGACAGCCCGGTCGAGATCGTCGGACCCGAGCCGAATGATTCCGCTCCCCGGTTGGACCGCCCGCGGCTATCCTCACTACGCCGGTTATGCCTGGTATCGGTTGCAGGTGGATGTCCAGGGCAGCGGCCGGAGCCTGGCGCTGAAGATGCCGGACAGCGTCGATGACGCATACCAGGTGTTCATCAATGGAGTTCGGATTGGCCAGTTTGGCAAGTTCACCGGCCATTCCGTAACGGCCTACGGAGCGATCCCGCAAGCATTTCCGCTGCCGAAAGATTTGACTGGCGGAAAGATGACGATTGCCATCCGGCTGTGGATGGACAGCGCGACACCATTCCTCAGCCCGGATGCCGGCGGCCTGCATGACCCACCGATGCTCGGCTACCTGCCGAACATCACCGACATGGTGCGACTGGGTTTCAATAACAACCTGCACACGGTGGGCACGGGATTTCTTGAGTGGCTCATTTTGTTCATGGCGATGATCATGGCCCTGGCGTTGTACTGGCTCGAGCCGGACGAGGAGGCCTACCTCTGGCTCGCGATCGTTTGCATCGTCACACTTGTGGGCAATTCAGTCGTGCTGCTGGCGAACTTCACGCTCGTCGGGCAGACGCAGGGAGTCATCCTTCGCACCGTCATTGCCGCTCCGGCCCGTATCGGTCTGTGGGTGATGTTCTGGGCTTACTGGTTCCGGTTGCCAAAGATTAGGCGGCTTCACTGGGCAACGTGGGTGCTGGTGGGCCTGCTGACCCTCGGAACAGCGATGATGAGTCCTCCGCTGTACGGCCATAGCATCCCTGTTCAGGCCGCGAACATTCTGTATCCAGCATGCCTCATCTTGAAGCTGGGTCTGGGTGTGATGCTTGCTGTCGTGGCCATCATGGGCTTCATGCGCCACCGCGGTGAGGGCGGCGCGGCCGGAGTCGCCATACTGCTTGCCTTCATCGCGAACTTCCAGCGTGAGCTCCAAATGGTTCACGTTCCCATCCTGACGACCATCCTGAGTTTCCGGGTTTCGCTGGGGCAGATCTCGACTATCCTCTCGCTGCTGATCATCACCGTCCTGTTGCTTCGCCGCTTCGTTCATTCGCAGCGCCAGCAGGAGCAGTGGAAGCTCGAGATCGAGCAGGCGCGCAGTGTCCAGCACCTGCTCATCCCTGACCAACTGCCTCGGGTGCACAACATGCTGATCCGCAGTGAATATCATCCTCATCGCGAGGTCGGCGGCGATTTCTTTCAAATCCTTCCGCTGGACGACTCCGGCTCCGCGCTGGTCATGCTCGGCGACGTCACCGGCAAGGGCCTGCAAGCCGGCATGCTTGTTGCGCTCATCGTGGGCGCCATTCGCAGCGCCGTGCAGCAAACCACTGACCCCGCGCAGATTCTTTCGATGATCAACGACCAGTTGGCGGAGCGCGAGCACTCCAGCGCTACCTGCGTCATCCTGCGTATCTCCGACGACGGAGCGGTCCGCCTCGCGCACGCCGGTCACCTGCCTCCGTATCTGAACGCGCGCGAGCTCCCCATGGAAGGCGCGCTCCCGCTGGGAATGGTTCCGGGCATCGAGTTTCCCTCGCAGTCGCTGCAGCTGCACGCCGGTGACGAGCTCACGCTGATGTCAGACGGTGTCGTTGAGGCGCAGGACTCCAGCGGACGGCTCTTCGGCTTCGATCGCGTGCACGACATGATGAGTCATCAGGCCACCGCAGGCGACCTAGTCGCCGCCGCGAAGAAATTCGGTCAGGCCGATGATATTACCGTGCTGCAGGTGCAATGGCAGGGCCAAAGCTCTTCACTGAGCTTCTCTGCGGAGCCGCAGCTGGCAGCGCATTAGCCGGACATTCACTCTGCGGATTCGGCTTCCGCGACGCTCGGATAAAGCCGCAGCAGGCCATCCAGCCGTGTCATCTCGAACAGCGTCAGAACACGCGGAGTCGCTCCTGCAATTGCCATCCTTCGCCCGTTCTTTTGCGCGGAGACGTAGAAGTTCACCAGCAACCCAAGCGCCGCGGAATCCATATAGGGCACCTTCGCGATATCGAAGATCAGATACGCCGGATGCAGATCGCCGAGGTCCCGCTGCAGCTGAAACATGTTGCTGAGCGTGAAGGGGCCGGCGAGCGACAGAACCTCAACTCCCTCGCGGTTCCCCGGACGGCGGCTGTACGTCATCGGCTCAGCTGGCATATTTCGGGAGTGTAACCAAGGAGATCGCTGCGTCCATAACAATCGTATAAAAACCGCGAAAGACAGGAAATTCCTGAAACCTACATCTCGGCGAGCGCGGAGGCCTCGTCCGGCGAAATCGTGGCGTACTTCGCTACGCCGACCATCGTGAAGACCTTCTTGAAGTGCGGTGTCAGGCCGAAGATGCCTATCGTGCGATGACCCGCCTTTCGCTCCTCAATCAGCATCTGGATGATGATCGCGATCCCCGAGGAGTTGATGTAATCCACTCCGCTGAAGTCGAGCAGCACTTTCTTGACAGGTCCTGCCGCGTGGTACGCCTGCAGCATTCCTTCCTTCGAGGCTGACGAGATATCGCCCTTCAGCTCAAGGATCGCTACCGGATCTCCCGATGCGGCCGTAGCGTCTCGCCGCGCAATCTTCGTAGCTGCCTGCATTAGCTGTTCTCCTTTGCGAGCCGAATGACGAGACGAACGAAGCTCTTTCCCGGCGGTCCTTTATGCCACTCCGCTTCATCTACGAGCGATTGAATGAGAAACATTCCCATGCCGCGAGGATCCTCTTCGCCGGCGATCTTGCGATCGATGTTCGGCGAGGCGGGAGTGGAATGAAGGCCGCCGCCATCATCGATGACCTTCACCTCGAGTTCGTCGTCGTTGCTGGAAAGTATGACGCCGACGTCCAGACGATCATCGAACTTGTTTCCATGCTCGATGGCATTGATGCACGCCTCGGCGACCGCGGTTTTCAGGTCCTCGATGCGGTCCTCAGAAAACCCCATCAGCGACGCCATACCCGCCGCCGTGCTCATTGCGATCTTCTCGAAGCCGAGCTCGGAAGGCAGACGAACCTCTACGGAACTTCCATTCTTCATGCGGGAGCGTTCTCCTGTAGGGGAGCGAGATGGCAGATCGCGACCGCGGTCATGTCATCGGTCTGTGGCGCGTTGTCGGAATAGGAGTTCAGGGTCTCCCAGAGCGTGGCGAGAGCCGCTGCGGCATCTTGCGAGGAGGCAGTGCGAAATGTATCGCTCAGCCGATCACAACCAAACTCGTCGTCGCCGCTGAAGACCTCGGTCAGACCGTCCGTATACAGCAGGACGCGGCTTCCCGGCGGAAACGCAGTGGTCTCTGCGGTATAGCTCATCCCCGGCAACATCCCCAGCGGCGTTCCCGAGGCGCTAATCCTGCCTACGCTGCCATCCGGACGCACGATCAGGGCAGGGTTGTGGCCCGCATTCACCACCTCGATCTCGTGCCCTCCCGGCTTCAGCCGGAGGAAGATCGCAGTCACATAGCGGCGACGGGCTTCAAGACCCTCGTCCCAGTGCTGCTGACCCAGCCGGTTGGCGAGCTCGGCCAGCGACAGCGGCTGGCCTGCCAGCGAGCGGAATGCCGCTCGAAATCCTGTCGCGATGATGGCGGAGGCCAGGCCTTTACCGGCCACGTCTGCGACCACGAAGAGCTGCGCCCCGTCCGGCAGAACCACCGTATCCATATAGTCGCCGCCGACCTCGTAGCAGGTCGTGGAGCGGCCTTCGATCGAAAAGCCGGGAATGCGCGGCATGGACTTCGGCAAGAGCGAACGCTGAATGTTTCGCGCCGCATCGAGGTCCTGCTGCACGCGAGCCCACTGGAGATCGCGTTCGTGATACGTCGCATTTTCGAGCGCGACGGCGGCCTGCAGGGCAAGGCCTTCGATGAAGTCCTCTTCGTAGATCGACAGCTCTTCGCTGCCGCCGGGCGTAACGATCAGTTCCGCGAGGTTGCGATTGTCGCGACCGGTAAGCTGAAAACGCGCAGTTACCGGGGAAGCAGGATCCGGCGAGCCGTAACTGGCCAGCAACTCCCCGGTTTCCGCTGAACGGAACTGGGCGCCCTGAATCTCCAACTCGCGCACCAGCACCTGCGCGGTGCGGACAAGGACGTCGTGCACGGAGAAAATGGAGTGCACCTGGCGCGAGGCCTCGAGCACGGCCTGCAGGCGTACGATCTGCTCTTCGAGAGAAAGCAGTTTGTCTGCCCGGGTTGACGTCGTTGCGTCCATACCTTGTTTGCGGGGCTGAAATTGGCCCTAAGTGTACACGACCGCCGGCTAGATTGGGCAAAGCTCGTGCGGACTCGGCGAACCACGCTCGGTATCAAGGACTTGCAGAAACCGCCGCTAGCGGACGATCCCGTCGCGCACATCGTAGGCGACAACTCCAAGATCGTTCAGCTCCCGAACGGTTACTTCGAGATTGCGCCGAACCTGAGGCTCGGCCTTGGGTGGCGTCTTCAGCGGCTCTTCGACGGACACCACGCGGCCATACGGCCAGGCGCTCTGCGGGATTGAACTGACCGCCTCATCGAGCTTGTCCAGGCTGATATTCAGCTCCTGCTCGCGCGCGCGAACCGGTCGAAGCATGCCGCCGGCGCCA
This sequence comes from Candidatus Aquilonibacter sp., assembly GCA_035504135.1. Classification (GTDB taxonomy): domain Bacteria; phylum Acidobacteriota; class Terriglobia; order Terriglobales; family Acidobacteriaceae; genus Granulicella. Next base: position 211,926 of record DATJSM010000011.1, read on the forward strand.
AACGTCGAAGGGTTCTCGTCGGCAAGGGTGATGCGCAGCTCCAGCATGCCGGGCTGGACAATAATCGACGGATTCTCCCACGACTCGGCCGTGTGAATCGCTTCGAAGCGGCTCTTGGACGGGGGCGGGATCATCTCGAGCTGCTGGCGGTAGCTCGCCTGTTCCGCATTCCGCTCCGCGCGCGCCTGTTCTGCGGTCTCGCTGAACGTATGGCTGTGACACCCGGAAACCACCGCGACCAGCGGGAGCGAGACGATCAGGGAAGACAGGCAGAGAACGCGGCGGATCACACGTCAAGCATAGCAAGCCTACGTTCCGGTCCACCCCGCAGAACGCTTTTCGAGGAATGCAATCAGGCCTTCGCGTTTATCGGCCGTTCCGCAGAGGCGGCCGAAGATCTCGGCCTCGAGCGGCATCGCCGTCTCCATCGGTTTGCCTTCGCCGCCTGTGACCGCCTCAATGGCAGCCGAGATCGCCAGCGGCGCCATCGCTGCGATGGATTGCGCGATAGCGCTCGCTCGCGGCATCAGTTCCGCCGCAGGCACGACCTCATCGACAAGGCCCAGGCGCAGGGCCTCCGCTGCGTCGACGGCTGCGCCGGTGAGAATGAGCTTGAGCGCGGCGCTTCTGCCGATGAGGCGCGGGAGCCGCTGCGTTCCTCCATAGCCAGGAATCAAGCCCAGCCGCAGCTCCGGAAGCCCCAACTTGGCGCGGTCGCTGGCGATGCGAAAGGTGCAAGACAGCGCAAGCTCACAGCCTCCGCCGAGAGCAACGCCATTGACACAGGCGATGACAGGCTTGCCACAGCGTTCGATGCCGAGGAAGACCTGCTGGCCGCGCTCCGAGACGCCGCGTCCGGAGACGGCGTCGGTTTCGGTAAGAGCGCGGATGTCGGCGCCGGCTGCGAAGGCGCGATCGCCGGAGCCGGTGAGCAGAATCACGCGAATTGCATTGTCGGCCGCGAGTTCCTGAAACGCGCGCTCCAGCTCATCGAACATCATCGCGTCCAGCGCATGCAGCACCTCGGGACGGTGGAGCGTTACGGTGGCGATGGCGCCGTCGCGTTCAAGCTTCAGTCTTGTCCAGTTCGCGGCTTCTTCCTGGTTGCTCATTCTTGTCTAAGCCTCTCAGCAAGCTGACGATACAATCGAATCCATGATCAAGGGAATCACCAGCATCGCGCCGATTGCGTCCGAGGACGCGTTCGCGAAGCTGGGCAGCCTTTTTCGCTCGTTGGGCTTCGAGGAGGGAAAGGGCTGGACGGACGATGGTGGCCGCGGTGCGCCGTTCCTCGCGCCGCTCGGAAACCTGGAACTGGTTGTGGGCCGCGAGCCCGCGGTGCCGACGCTGCTGGTTGAGACCACGCAGCTCGACGCAGTGTATGCGGTGGTGCGCGCATGGATGGCGGCGAACTTCCGCACGGAAGAGGCTGTCGTACGGCTGAGCGCGGTTGCGCCGACGCACTGGAACTCGCGCTTGTTCACAGCGGACCTCGCCGAGGGGCTGAAGATCGGCTTCTGGGAGTCCGAAAATCCATTGCGCGGCAAGCCGGTAGCCGTCGAAGGCGATCTCTCCGCGGAGGGCAGAAGGTTTGCGATTGTGGTCGCGCGCTGGAATGCGGTGATTACCGATCGTCTGCTGCAGGGAGCGCTGGACGCGCTGCTGCGCTCCGGCGCAGATGCAAAGATGATTGAGATTGTGCGCGTGCCGGGCGCGTGGGAGATTCCATCGGCGGCGCGCACGTTGGCGGAGTCGGGACGGTTTGAGGCGATCATCACATTGGGCGTCCTGCTGCGCGGCGAGACGGCGCATTATGAGGCGATTTACACCGAAGTAGCGCGGGGGATCGGGCAGTCGCAGCAGGAGACCGGCGTGCCGCACGCGTTCGGCGTGCTGACGTGCGAGACGCTGGAGCAGGCGCTGGACCGCGCAGGTCTGAAGGCCGGCAACAAGGGCTTCGAGGCAGCGATTGCGGCCATCGAGATGGCGTCGATTGGAGCGAAGCTGGGGGCGAAGATCAAGGGACATCCGACGGAAGCGGGGCGCTGATGGGAAGCCGCCGCAAGAGCCGCGAGCTGGCGATGCAGATGCTGTTCCAGGGCGATCTGGGCAAGCAGAAGCCGGATGAGGTGGAGAAGCTTTTCTGGGCTTCGCGGGACGACGTCGACGAGGAGACGCGCGGCTTTGCCGATGACTTGCACCGCGTGGCGACCAAGCGTGAGGACGAGGTCGACAAGCTGATTCGGCGGCACGCAAAGAACTGGCGGCTCGAACGGATGCCGGCGGTCGACCGAAATTTGCTGCGGGCTGCGGTCGCGGAGATGATCGGGTTTCCGTCGACACCGGCGCCGATTGTGATCAACGAGACTCTGGAAATCGCCAAACGCTATGCCGCGCCGGAGAGCCTTCAGTTTCTGAATGGAGTGCTGGACGCGATTGGGCGCGAGCTGCTCGAAGAGCGGCTCAAACGGTAGTACCCCCCTCCCCCCTGTTTTCGTGCAAAGTCTTCACAAAAGAGACTTTAGCGTTGGACTTCGCCGGACTTCACCGAACCGCGAAATGGACGCGAAATGGAAAGGCCCCTCGGCGAGGGGCCTTTCACGGTGGCGTTTTGTCAAGTCGCCCGGTCTTCCAAGGAAGGCTTAGGACTGGAGCTTCTTGGGGTGCTGGGCAATGAGGTTGACCGGAGCGTTGCCGCTGCCGCTGGCGTTGGGAAGCGCCGGCTGAAGGACCCCGGTTTCAGTGGCGGTGGTGCCATTGATCGAGATGATGTGCACCTGGCCATCCGAAGCACCCGCGTAGAAGCTGAGGTTGTCCGTGGAAAAGACGCCAGCGAGCGGAGCAGTAGCCGAGGTGGCACCGTTGCCCAGCTGGAGGTACGTGACCGCGCCGGTGGACGGGACGTATTCGGGTAGCAGACCGCTGGAGCCGGTGTAGGTGACGAAGGCGACGGCAGAGTTCGTCGCTGGAACGACGCTGTCCACGGCGGTTGCCGTGACGCTGGAGAGCGGATGCGGCGTGAAGGTGCTGTTGAAGGTCACCGGGCCATTCGCCGTCGTGCAATCCAGCGCCGAGGAGGGGATGTTGAGCAGGAGATCGCTCAGAACGGGTGTCGAGGAGCCGGCGGGAAGGTCGGCGCCTAGGATGTGGTTGCCGTCGGTGGTGGCGGCGAGCACCTGGGTTTGGGCGCCGTCGGTGTCGGCGAGGGGATAGTAGCTGTTTGCCGTAGTGGGCGGGTTGCCGTTGCCGCCGGGGCTGGTCGTCGTGGTGGTGGAGCAGTAGCTGCGGCCGTCTGTTTCGGTGCCGCCGGCGAAGTAGGCCCCGATGTGCGGGACCATCACCGTGACGTCGCTGTAGGTGACGTTGGTTGGCGTGACCTGCCAGTTGTTGAACGACGAATGTGTGAGCAGGGTGTTGGTGTTGGTCGTGATGTAGACGGTGGAGCTGTCGGGCGACCAGGCGGCGCTGGTGCCGACGACGTTGCCGTAGCTGGTGAGGACGCCGCCGCTGGTAATGAGGGAGACGGTCTGCCGCGTCGGATCCGTGACGACGACGGTGCTGCCATCCGGCGAGACGGCAAGCACTGTACCGGGGATAGCCTGGTTGGCCGCGGTGGCGGTGTTCCCGGTGGTGGCGATGGTCATAAGGCCCTGTGGGCTGCCGAAGTAGATGGTCGAGCCATCCTGCGTCATCACCATGGAGTTGGGAACATATTCCAGCTTGATAGGCGAGCCCTGCTGCTTCAGCGTGAAGTCATAGGGCACGACGTACTGCGAGCTGGTCGAGGCCATGTAAAGGACCGTGCCGCTGGTGCCCGCGGTGTTGACGGTGATGTTGTTCGATGTGATGGGCTTGCCGTTGCCAAGATACCCGATCTGGCTGAGGGGCGCGGGGTTGCAGGTGCCGGGCTGGCAGACCGCGGTGATGTTCGCCGAGCCGGGATAGGTGGAGATGACGGAGCCGGACGATGCGGAAATGGTCTGCGGTGTGGTGGAGTTGAACTCCAGGCTAAGGCCGGTGATGGGATTGCCCTTGGTGTCGAGCACGGTCGCCGTGAGCGGCTGCGGCGTATTGAGGGCGACGTTGATAGGGTTCTGCGTTCCCTGACCGGTTGCGGTGAGCGTGATGCTGGCCGGCGGGCAGGTCGAGAAGAAGCCGGCGTTGGACGCAGAGCTGGAGTTCGCGATCGAGGCTGTGATGGTGGCCGAACCGGGCTGGTTGGCGGTGGCGAAGTTTTGCTGGTCGATGGTGACGACGTTCGGCGTGCCCTGCGCGGCGAGGTTGAGGTGGCCGACTTCGCAGGTGATGTTGGTTCCATTGGAGTAGGCCTTGGCAGCGAGCTGAACGCGAACGTTCTGCGAGATGCAGGACGTGCCGTCGTAGCCGGGGGCGGGCTGCTCGGGCGTGGTGGTGACGTTGGCCGGGCAGCAGTCGCTGGTGGGATCTGTGGAGCTGCAACCGCTGCCGCCGGCGGAGGTGGATTCCGGGGTCGCGAGTTCGACGGCAGTGACGGTGGGGTGAACGTAGACGGCGATGGGGTTGGAGGTTACGCCGTCCGCGTCGGCGGTGATGAAGTACTCATACGTGCTGGGCGCGGAGGCCGGAGGCGTGCAGATGGTGTAGTCCGGGATGCCGCTGCCCGACTGCCGGTTCCAATGGCCGGCGCAGACTGCGCCGGTCGACGGATTCACGTCGGCATATTGGAGAGTGCTGTCGGAGGTGGCGAAGGTGTATTTGCTGACGGAGACGGCGTTGCCGATGCAGTCGCTGGTTATAGCGCTCATGGTGGGGCCGATCTGGCCGTAGTTGAGCGACACGCCGACGGTGGAGAGCGAGCTATCCAGGACGATGGTGTAGGCCTGGCCGACGACAGGACCGGAGTTGACGTTAACGTTCTGTGGGCAATAGACCGGCGCTGCAGTTTTGTGGCCGCAGCCGATGACAGACAGACCGAAGGGGACCGTGAAGAAAAGAAGAATGGCCAGACCGACATAACGCCGGACTGAACTATCGAAAAACAACCGCACTCAGAACCTCCCCGTTCAACCGGACGTAGGCTGAACGGTCAATCTCAACCGCCGAACCGCTGATCCGCACCCCAGCCAACATGTTGGCCGGGGACCCCGCTGATCTCCGAGAGTTCAGTTTAGGGGTTGGACGGGTAAAGCAGCAAATTAGGGAACAAGGATCATGGAGCACACATCAGAATGCTGATTGTGTTCCATGATCCCTGTCGCCGTCCGGCTATTTCTGCGCTGTCTGGGTGCCGGGGGATGGAGGCATGTTGTCGGCGAACCACTGGATTTCGCGACGGGTACGGTCGGCAATGTGTTCGGGGTTGCGGAAGCCGTGGCCTTCGTCGGGGTAGACGACCAGTTCGGTCTTGACGCCGAGGTCGCGGAGCGCATGCCACATCTCGAAGCTTTGCGGGGCGGGACATTCGCCGTCGCGGTCGCCGACAAGGATGAGCATGGGCGTCTTGGCGTTCTTGATGTAGGTGATGGCGGAGGACTTGGCATAGACGGCCGGATCGTCATAGACGCTAGCGCCGAAGAACGGGATCATCCACTGGTCGATGGAGTTTTCGCCGTAGTAGCTGAGCCAGTCGGAGAGGCCGGCGCCGGCGACGGCGGCGCGGAAGCGATGCGTCTGGGTGACGGCAAACATGGTCATAAAGCCGCCGTAGCTCCAGCCGGTGATGCCTTCGCGATTTTTGTCGATGGGGTACTTGGCTTCGATGACGTCCATGCCTTTTTCGATGTCGCGAAGGTCGCCGTAGCCGAAGTCTTTGCGGTTGGCCTGGACGAACTTTTCACCCTGGCCGAAAGAGCCGCGCGGGTTGGGCGCGAGGACGAAGTAACCCTGCTCGGACCACATGGTGCTGGGCCGCGGGCCGGCGGAGGCGGATGGGCCGCCGTGGACTTCGACGATGAGCGGGTATTTCTTGCTGGGGTCGTAGTCCTTGGGGAAGGTGAGCCAGCCCTGGACGTGGAAGCCTTCGTTGGTCCACTCGATGGATTCGAAGCGGGGGCCGGTGTGCTGGGTGGCGTCGTTGAGGTGGGTGAGCTGGGTCTGCTTGTCGCCGTCGACGAGCCAGATCTCGGGCGGATGGTTGACGCCGGACTCGGTGAAGGCGACGCCGTGATTGGAGACGGAGACGGCGTCCTTGATCTGGCCGCCGGAGACGGTGACCTCGCCGAGGTCGGTGGCGATGATTTCTTTGCGGGTGTCGGGATTCCAGTCGACGAGGCGGGTGTGGCCGCGGCGGTCTTCGACGAAGCCGAGCTCGTGGTCGTTGATCCAGGCTTCGAAGCAGGGCGTGCCGTCGATGTTGGGGGTGATGTCGGTGGGTTCGCCGCGACCGTCAGAGTTGACGAGCCAGAGGTCGCCGCCGGTGGAGCCCTGGTCGGACATGAGGCCGCCGATGAAGGCGATGCGCTTGCCGTCAGGGGAGTAGCGGGGGACGGCGATCTGGAGTCCGCGGAGGGCGGATTTCGTGGTGTTGGGGTCGAAGATGACGCGCGGGAGCGGGTTCGCGGAGGCCACGCCGGGGAATACGACGAATTTGGTGTAGAGCTTGGCGACCCACCAGTTGTTGTTGCCTGGGGACGGTGCGGCGATGTAGGCGATCTCGTGACTGTGGGGGGACCAATCGAACTCGTAGACGTGCTGATTGGGATCGGGTGTGATGAAGCCGCCGGTGCCGGTGGTGGAGTCGACGGCATAGACGCGCTGGACCTCAACGCCGTCTTCGCCGATGACGCCGGCCCAGGGCTTCATGGCGTCGAGCGCGCCTGCGGTGCGGGTGGCGTTTTCGACGAAGAGGAAGGCGATGGACTTGCCGTCAGGGGACCAGGCGGGCTGGTTGATGTCGCCAGTGACGTGGGTGAGCTGGTGGACGTCGCCGGTGGATTTAGACCAGAGGTAGACCTGCGACTGGCGCGGGACGGTGGGGTCGGCGTTTGGCGCGGCGCAAGCGCCGAGGAAGGCGAGCGTGGTGCCGTCGGGCGACCAGATGGGATCGGCGATGGCGCAGCCGTTGTCGCCTGGGATGGCGACGGTCTTGTCGGCCGTGGGATTGGCAACCTCGAGCAGGTGAAGCGAGGAGCCGGCGCGGGAGCGGAGGGTGTAGGCGACGGTCGTTCCGTCGGGCGAGAGGGCGACATTGCCGGGGGCGTGGAAAGCCCCCATGCCGCGCTGGGCGAGCATGGGCGCGCAGAGAGATAGTGCAAAGAAAAAAGTGGTCGAGCGACGAAGAAAACTCATGCAGGGAGCGTATCACCGTGCTGGTGCGTGAGGCGACGCTTATTGAGCGACACATTGGAGAAGAGGAATGGAAATGTGAGTTTCCCGCCAGAACGCACGGTCGAGGCGAACATTTCGGACGTTGGCTTCGTAGTGGAATCCATGAGAAGGAATTGGATTGGCGCGGGCATGCCGGCAGTCGCAGCAATTGTGCTGTTAACGGCGATGGCGGGTGCGCAGACGGCCAAGGACCTCGCCGGGACGTGGCAGGGGGTTCTGCCGATCGGCAAGGGGCACCGGGTGGTGTTGAAAATCGCGAAGAACGGCGCAGGGTGGAGCGGTCTGGCATACGACCTGGACTCGGCCGAGCCGTGGGAGCCGAGGAATACAACGCAGATGAGCCTTGCAGGGGAGGAGGTCCGCCTTGCGATTGCGCCGATTGGCGCGAGCTTCGAGGGCAAACTGAGTGGCGACAGGGCGTCGATTACAGGAACCTGGACGCAGGGCGGCCAGATCCAGCCTCTTCGTTTGGCGCGAGCTGCGGGCGATGCGGAGTGGGAGGTTCCGAAGCCGGCTGCGAAGATGGGGGCAGATGCGGACCCTGACTGGGAGGTGGTGACGGTAAAGCCAACCGATCCGGCCGAGAATCATGCTTCGGTTCGCATGGACGGCAGGGAATTCGTCATGACGAACCGTTCCGTCGAGACGCTTCTTCTAATCGGGTACAGCGTTCATAAAAAGCAGATTGTGAATGCGACGGAGTGGATCCGGACGGAGCGGTGGGACATCAAGGGCATCCCCGACGTGCCGGGACAGCCGAGTTTGCGACAAATGCAGGCGCTGGCGCGAAAGGTGCTGACGGAGCGGTTCGGGCTGGTGACGCATACCGAGAAGCGGGACATGGATGTGTACGCGGTTACCGTGGCGAGGAGTGGAGAGAAGATGACGCCAAGTCCGGGCGACCCGAACGGGTTGCCGGACGAGAATGACAGCGAGAACGGCGGGGTGAGGACGATGCGGGCGGCGAATATCTCCATGGGCGAATTTGCATTGATCATGAAGTTTTTCATGGACCGGCCCGTGGTCGATCAGACGGGGCTGGCCGGGCGATATGACTTTGAATTGAAGTGGACCTTCGACGACTCGAGGATGCCGCCGGGCAGCGACGCTCCGCCGGGGCTGTTTACGGCCATTCAAGAGCAGATAGGGTTGAAGCTGGAGTCGACAAAGGCGCTGACTGACGTGCTGGTGCTGGATAAGCTCGAGCGCCCTTCGGCCAATTGAACGGTCCCGGAGATGGTTGACTCCCCCTCGGCAAGTTGTTATCTTTAGTAAGTTCCGCGTATTTCGGGAACTGCTCCGTCTGGACGAGTGAGATTGAGTCAGACGGAACCTGTCTGTGAGCCTGCGACACCCTCCTTCCCCGGCAGCTCGATGGGGACCCTATAAGGAAGGGCTATGCGGGCCGGAACAGAGCGAAACGGAGTTGGGCGAGGTTGCAAAGACCTGCCCCGGTTTACGTCGCCTGTCTCATACCTGAGCAGTGAAGCGTAGTAAAGCAGCAACGCGCAGTCTATGCAGTACGTAGTGCGGCCGCGTGCAGGATTCAGAACTTCGCCGGTGAGATTTGAGTCTCACCGCCTTTCGCGTGTGTGCGAGAGAAGCGTGAAGGAGCTGCCCTGCGGCGTGTCCGAGGGAGAAATCGGAAGCCCGGATGGGAACGTTAGAAGCCCAAGGCCGGAGTTGCAAGAAGGAAGAGGTTTAAGAAGTGCCTACATTTCATCAGCTCGTGAAGCAGGGCCGCACGCCCACCAAGTACAAGACTGCGTCGCCTGCGCTGCAGGGATCGCCCCAGCGCCGTGGCGTTTGCACGCGCGTGTACACACAGACCCCGAAGAAGCCGAACTCGGCGCTGCGCAAGGTTGCGCGTGTGCGTTTGACGAATGGGATCGAGGTCACAACGTACATCCCGGGCATCGGCCACAATCTGCAGGAGCACTCGATTGTGCTGATCCGTGGCGGCCGTGTGAAGGACCTGCCGGGAGTTCGGTATCACGTGGTGCGCGGAACGCTGGATTCGGTTGGCGTGGCGAACCGCAAGCAGAGCCGCTCGAAGTACGGGGCCAAGAGGCCGAAGGCGGCGGCGAAGTAGAGAGGCAGCAAGTTCAGAGAGTTGGCAAGTCAGCAATTCAAGCCCGGAACGTGAGAGGTTCACCGCGCCGGGGGAAGAAGAGAGAGAAGAATGCCGAGAAAAGGTTATATAGCGAAGCGGGAAGTGGCAGCGGATCCGATCTATCAGTCGACGCTGGTCACGAAGTTTGTCAACAGCATGATGTGGGGCGGCAAGAAGTCGACCGCGCAGGCGATCTTCTATGAGGCGATGACGAACCTCGAGGCCAAGGGTGGCGATGAGGCTCTCAAGCTGTTCAAGAAGGCTGTTGAGAACGTGAAGCCGATGCTGGAAGTGAAGAGCCGCCGCGTGGGTGGAGCGAACTACCAGGTGCCGATCGAGGTGAACCCGGAGCGGCGCACGTCGCTGGCGATTCGTTGGCTGGTGACGTACGGCCGTGCGCGCGGAGAAAAGGGCATGGTCGACAAGCTGACGGCCGAGCTGCTGGATGCGGCGAATGGACGCGGCGCCGCAATGAAGAAGAAGGAAGACGTTCACCGCATGGCGGAAGCGAATAAGGCCTTCGCGCACTATCGCTGGTAAACCACCCCAGCCGGCAAGCCGGCCGGGGACCCCGGAGTAAAAGGCCAGCGAGTTCGCAAGTCAGCGAGTTAGCGAGTTTAGGGAACGAAGCAACAGCGGAGCGAGGCTCCGCAGAAAGAACTACCGTGGCACGCACAGTACCTCTAGCCAAATGTCGGAACATTGGCATCATGGCGCACATCGACGCCGGCAAGACGACGACGACGGAGCGAATCCTCTTCTATACGGGCATCACGCACCGTATCGGCGAGGTGCACGAGGGCACCGCGACGATGGACTGGATGGAGCAGGAACAGGAGCGCGGCATCACGATTACGTCGGCCGCGACGACCTGCACCTGGAACGGCATTCGCATCAACATCATCGACACACCCGGCCACGTGGACTTCACGGCCGAGGTAGAGCGTTCGCTGCGCGTGCTGGACGGCGCGTGCGCGGCGTTCGATTCGGTGCAGGGCGTGCAGCCGCAGTCGGAGACGGTGTGGCGGCAGGCCAACAAGTATAAGGTTCCGCGCATTTGCTTCATCAACAAGATGGACAAGGCAGGCGCGAACTTCGAGTATGCGACTTCGACGATTGTGAATCGTCTGGGCGCGCGTGCGATTCCGATTCAGATTCCGATCGGCGAAGAGGCAAAGTTCCAGGGTGTTGTCGATCTCGTGGAGATGCGCGGCATCGTGTGGCACGACGAGACGATGGGCGCGAAGTACGACGTCATCGAGATTCCGGCGAACCTCAAGGACAAGGCCGAGGAGATGCGCAACCATCTCATCGAGGCGGTCGCGGATTCCGACGACGAGGTGATGCACAAGTACCTCGAGGGCGAGTCGATCACGACCGAGGAGCTGAAGCGGGCGATCCGCAAGGCGACGATCGCGATGAACATCTTCCCGGTACTGTGCGGAACGGCGTTCAAGAATAAGGGTATTCAGACGCTGCTCGATGCAGTGGTCGACTATCTGCCGAGCCCGTTGGACGTTCCCGCCATCGAGGGTGTTGATCCTGAGGATCCGGAGAAGAAGCTTGTCCGCAAGGCGGACGACAACGAGCCGTTTGCGGCGCTGGGCTTCAAGATTATGACCGACCCTTTCGTCGGGCAGCTGATCTTCATCCGTGTGTACTCCGGCACGCTGAAGACCGGTGACTCCGTGTTGAACCCGCGTACGCGCAAGACGGAGCGCATTGGACGTCTGTTGAAGATGCACGCCAACAAGCGCGAGGAGATCACGGAGATTCTTGCTGGCGATATCTGCGCGGCTGTGGGTCTCAAGAACCTGGTGACGGGCGACACGATCTGCACGGAGAAGGCTCCGATTGTGCTCGAGTCGATTGACTTCCCGGCGCCGGTGATTGAGGTTGCCGTCGAGCCGAAGACGAAGGCTGACCAGGAGAAGATGGGCCTGGCGCTGGCGAAGCTGGCGCAGGAGGACCCGACGTTCAAGGTGCGGACGGACGAGACCAGCGGGCAGACGATTATTGCCGGCATGGGCGAGCTGCACCTGGAGATCATCGTCGACCGCATGATGCGCGAGTACAAGGTCGAGGCGAATGTCGGCAAGCCGCAGGTGAACTACCGCGAGACGATTCGCTCGAAGGCCGAGGCGGAGGGCAAGTACATTCGGCAGACGGGCGGTTCGGGTAACTACGGCCACGCGAAGATTCGTATCGAGCCGAACGAGCCGGGCAAGGGCTACGAGTTCTCGAACGACATCAAGGGCGGCGTGATTCCGAAGGAGTACATCAAGCCGATCGATCAAGGTATCCGCGAGGCGATGCTCGGCGGTGTGCTGGCGGGCTACGAGATGGTTGACATCAAGGTGTCGTTGTATGACGGCAGCTACCACGATGTGGACTCGAACGAGATGGCCTTCAAGATCGCCGGATCGATGGCGTTCAAGGAGGCTGCGAAGAAGGCCAAGCCTGTGCTGCTGGAGCCGGTGATGGCGGTTGAGGTGACGGTGCCGGAGGAGTACATGGGCACGATCATCGGCGACCTGAACTCGCGGCGCGGGCGCATCGAGGGCATGGAGATGGTCGGCGGCGTACAGGCCATCAAGGCGACGGTGCCGCTGTCGAACATGTTCGGCTACGCGACGGCGATGCGCGGAAGCACGCAGGGACGAGCGAACTTCTCGATGGAGTTCAAGCAGTATGAAGAGGCGCCGCGGTCGGTGAGCGAAGAGGTCATCGCCAAGGTGCAGGGCGAGAAGAAGTAGACGATTTTTGCAAAGTAAGCCGCGCGCTGGAGCCGAAACATTTTCGGCGCGCGCAGAGACAAGGGTTAGCAGTAGCGAGCTAGACGATAAGTCTTTAGGCAGAAAACGGAGAGAGCAGTCATGGCGAAGGAAAAATTTGATCGCAGCAAGCCGCATGTGAACGTGGGAACGATTGGCCACATCGATCATGGCAAGACGACGTTGACGGCGGCGATCACGAAGGTGTTGTCGAAGCACAACCCGAAGAACGCGTTCCGTTCGTTCGACACGATCGACAACGCGCCGGAAGAGCGGGAGCGCGGCATCACGATCTCGACCTCGCACGTGGAGTATGAGACGGCGAATCGCCACTACGCGCACGTCGACTGCCCGGGCCACGCCGACTACATCAAGAACATGATCACGGGCGCGGCGCAGATGGACGGCGCGATCCTGGTTGTGGCGGCTACGGACGGCCCGATGCCGCAGACCAAGGAGCACGTGCTGCTGGCCCGCCAGGTGGGCGTGCCGTACATCGTGGTGTTCCTGAACAAGTGCGATGCGGTTGAGGATCCGGAGCTGATCGACCTGGTGGAGATGGAAGTGCGCGAGCTGTTGAGCAAGTACGACTTCCCGGGCGACGACGTTCCGGTGGTCCGCGGCAGTGCTCTGGGCGCGCTGAACGGCGAGGCGCAGTGGGAGGCCAAGATCGACGAGCTGATGGAGGCGGTGGACAAGAATGTGCCGCAGCCCGACAGACTTGTAGATCTGCCGTTCCTGATGCCGATCGAAGACATCTTCTCGATCTCGGGCCGCGGCACGGTGGTGACGGGCCGTATCGAGCGCGGCAAGGTGAAGGTGGGCGAGGAAGCCGAGATCGTGGGCTTCACGCCGACGCAGAAGACGGTTGTTACGGGCGTCGAGATGTTCAAGAAGCAGCTCGATGAGGGTCTGGCGGGCGACAACGCCGGTCTGCTGCTGCGTGGCATCGCGAAGGAAGCGGTGGAGCGCGGCCAGGTGCTGGCGAAGCCCGGTTCGATCACGCCGCACACGGAGTTCAAGGGCGAGGTCTACGTGCTGAGCAAGGAAGAGGGTGGACGTCACACGCCGTTCTTCAACGGCTACCGTCCGCAGTTCTACTTCCGCACGACGGACGTGACGGGCTCGGCCAAGCTGCCGGCGGGTACGGAGATGGTGATGCCGGGCGACAACATCGCGCTGGAGGTCACGCTGCATACCCCGGTGGCCATGGAGAAGGGTCTGAGGTTCGCGATCCGCGAGGGCGGCAGGACCGTGGGCGCGGGAACGATCTCGGAGATCATCAAGTAGTTCAACGAAACCTGAGGGCTGCCGGTTCGCCAAGATTCACGACGGCCGGCAGCTACTCCCAACCGATCTTTGAGCACGAAGAAAGAGAACTGAGATGGCACAGCAGCGCATTCGCATCCGCCTGAAGGCTTATGACTACCGGGTTCTGGACACATCGACAGGTGAGATCGTCGAGACCGCAAAGCGCACCGGCGCGCAGGTTGCAGGGCCGATTCCCCTGCCGACGATGAAGAACAAGTACTGCGTTCTGCGCAGCCCGCACGTCGATAAGAAGTCGCGCGAGGCGTTTGAGATTCGCACGCACAAGCGGCTGATCGACATTCTCGAGCCGACGCAGCAGACGGTGGACGCGCTGATGAAACTCGACCTGCCCGCGGGCGTGGACGTTGAGATCAAGACGGTCACTAAGTAAGAGTTTTGGCAGGGCTGATGAAGCAAATCCCCTTCGGGGATGACAACCAGAAAAGCAAGAGCAACACCTACAGTGCTTCGTTGACCGAAGCATGATGAGGAGAGAGAAAGATGGCAGTTACAGGAATTCTCGGTAAGAAGATTGGCATGACGCAGGTGTTCGACGATCGCGGTGAGGTTCATCCCATCACCGTGCTGAAGGTCGGACCATGCGTGATCACGCAGCTGAAGACGCAGGCCAAGGACGGCTATGATGCCGCGCAGATTGGCCTGGTGGAGTTCGTGAAGGCGAGCAAGGTGAACAAGCCGATGACCGGCCACTTTGCGAAATCGAACGTGCCGCCCGTCAAGCTGGTGAAGGAAGTGCAGCTCGAGTCGGCAACCGGCGGCGAGGAAGATCAGGCGGCGAAGGCGGGTGATCGCGTCACGGTCGAGATTTTCAACGAGACGAAGTTTGTCGATGTCATCGGCACGTCGAAGGGCCGGGGCTTTGCGGGTGTTGTTCGCCGTCACAGCTTCGGCGGCGGTCCCAAGTCGCACGGTCATATGTTCCAGATCCAGGGCTCGATCGGTGCGTCGTCGTTCCCGTCGCGTGTGTTCCCGGGGCAGCGTATGCCGGGTCACTACGGGGTCGATCAGGTTACAGTTCGCAATCTGCGCATTCGCGGGATTGATGCGGACGAGAATCTGCTGATGGTTGAGGGCGCGGTTCCAGGTCCTCGTGATGGATATGTTCTGGTCTCGAAGGCGAAGGCGCCTCCGAGAGAGCGTCGCGGCTTTGCCGGTGCCGGCACGGTCGATCCGCTGAAGGCCTCGAAGAAGGCGGCACCGAAGAAGAAGTAAGCAAGTTAGGGAGTGAGCGAGTTAGAAGTTAGGAACAACGCTAACTCGGGTAACAAGCAATAACCTCTGCGCGGGGAGCAGACCGGGAAACGCAGAGTAATCAAGTCAGGGTTCGCGGCATCGATCGCGGGCACAGAAAGAGAAGTAAGACGATGGCGAAGATTAAGATCAAGAGCCTCGCGGGCAAGGAAGTCGGTGACTTCGAGCTGCTCGATGAGGTGTTCGCTGGGGATGTGAACGAGGCGCTGCTCTGGGAGGCGGTGAAGCACTACCGCGCCAGCCTGCGCCAGGGTACGCACGCTACGAGGAACCGCAAGCTGGTTTCGGGCGCGGGTAAGAAGCTCTGGAAGCAGAAGGGCACGGGCCGCGCGCGTGTGGGCTCGATCCGCACCCCGCTGTGGCGTGGTGGCGGTACGGTTCACGGGCCGCAGCCGCGCAGCTACGAGTACCAGTTCCCGAAGAAGAAGCTGCTGGGTGCGCTGCGCTCGGCGCTGGCTGCGAAGCTGGCGGACGGCAAGCTGACCGTCGTTGAGAACTTCAACGTCGACGAGGCGAAGACGAAGCACTATCGCACGGCGCTGGACAAGCTCGAGGCGAAGAAGACGGCGCTGCTGGTGGAGACGTCGCGTGAGCTGAACGAGAAGCTGTATCTCGGTTCGCGCAACCTGGCGGGTGTGGAGCTGGTGCTCTCGAGCGAGGTTCATCCGTACGATCTGCTCCGCTACGAGCACGCGATCTTCTCGAAGGCCGCGTTGGAAGCACTGCAGGAGACGCTGAAGAAGTCAGTTTCCAAGCGTGCGCAGAAGGAGGTTGCGTAATGCCGACCGTTTATAACGTCATCCGCCGTCCGCTGATCACCGAGAAGGCTCTCACGACCCGCGAGGTCGAGGGATCGCTGGTGTTCGAGGTTGCGGCCAATGCCTCGAAGACCGAGGTGAAGCAGGCTGTTGAGCAGCTCTTCAACGTGAAGGTTGCGACCGTTCGCACCGTGAACGTTGAGGGCAAGGAGCGCCGTCGCGGCCGTTACTCAGGCTACCTTCCTGACTGGAAGAAGGCTTATGTGCGGTTGAAGGCGGGCGAGAAGGTTCCTGACTTCGCAGCAGAGATTTAGTAAGGCAGTGAATAGTGAGTAGTGAATAGTGAGTAAGGCGAAGGCCAGAAGCTAGAGCTACTCGGTAGTTGAGATCCAAGTATCGCGTGGCAGTAAGGGCGCGGCTAAGGCAAAGGAAGAAGCAATGCCGATCAAGAGTTTTCGACCGATAACACCGACGCTTCGTTTCCAGACGAAGCTGGTGAACGACGACATCACGACCGATAAGCCGTACAAGCCGCTGCTTGAAGTGAAGCAGCGTACGGGCGGCCGCAACAACACCGGAAAGCTTTCGGTGCGGCACCACGGCGGCGGTCACAAGCAGAAGTTGCGCCTCATCGACTTCAAGCGCGACAAGTTCGGGATTCCGGGCACAGTGGCGACGATCGAGTACGATCCGAACCGCAGTTCGCGCATCGCGCTGATCGCGTATGCGGACGGCGAGAAGCGCTACATCCTGCAGCCGGTTGGGCTGAAGGTTGGGCAGAAGGTAATGAGCGGGCCGGAGGCTGACATCCTGGTCGGCAACGCGCTTCCGCTGAAGAACATTCCTGCCGGTACGACGGTGCACAACATCGAGCTTCGTCCGGGCAAGGGCGGGCAGATGGCTCGCTCGGCCGGCGCGCAGGTGCAGCTGGTGGCGAAGGAGGGCGAGTATGCCCTGCTGAAGCTGCCTTCCGGCGAGACGCGGCGCGTGCTCGTGGAGTGCATGGCGACGGTTGGCCAGGTGGGCAACACGGACCACGAGAATGTTTCGATCGGTAAGGCCGGACGCAACCGCTGGAAGGGCATTCGCCCGACCAACCGCGGTGTGTCGATGAACCCGGTCGACCATCCACACGGTGGTGGTGAAGGTAAGACCTCGGGCGGACGCCACCCGGTAACTCCCTGGGGCCAGCCGACGCGTGGTTACAAGACGCGGAACAACAAGCGCACGGATGTGTTTATCGTCCAGCGGCGCAACAAGGGTAAGTAAGAGAAGGTTAAGTAAGAGCAGCGCCCGGAGGAGCACTTAGTTCAACTAAGTGCAGTAGGGCAAAATCAAGTCTCGAAGGCTCCTCGCGAGATTCGTTGTATCGAGCAGAAGCAGTACTGGAGAAAGCAATGGCACGCTCTACGAAGAAGGGACCGTTCATCGACACGCACCTGATGGTGAAGGTTGATGCGATGAACGCGGCGAATGACAAGAAGGTGATTCGCACCTGGTCGCGCCGGTCGACGATTCATCCGGATATGGTTGGGCACACGATTGCGGTGCACAACGGCAAGAAGTTTGTGCCGGTATATTGCACGGAGAACATGGTTGGGCACAAGCTCGGCGAGTTTTCGGCAACGCGCACGTTCAAGGGCCACTCCGCGAAGGCTGCGGACACGGCGAAGGCCAAGTAAAGAAAATTAGCGGGAAGCTTTTTGCTTCTCGGGATTGAATGGCAGAGGCTTCGCCTCGAGGAAGATTGAGATGGCAAAGACAACAACAACTGCTCCGGAGTTTCGCGCTGAGGCCAAGTTCCAGCGCGTGAGCCCGCAGAAGGCCAAGCTGGTGCTGGACCTGATCAAGGGCAAGCCGGTTGGGCAGGCGATCAACATTGTGGCGTTCACGAACAAGCGCATCGCACCGGTGATCGAGAAGACGCTGCGCTCGGCGGTGCAGAACGCGCAGTATCTGTCCGATGAGCGCGGTCTGGACGTCGACGTTGACAAGCTGTATGTGAAGACGGCTGTGGCCAACGATGGACCGCGCATGAAGCGCATCCGTCCGGCGCCGATGGGCCGGGCCTTCCGCTACCAGCGCCGCATTGCTCACATCGTAATTACGATTGGTGAGAAGAAGGCGGCTGCGGCTGCGGTAGAAGCGCCGGCACCGGTTGGGGAGACGACCAGTGCGCCGGCTGCGAAGAAGACAGCCGGCAAGAAGACGGTAACCAAGAAGGCTCCGGCCAAAAAGTCGGCAGCGAAGAAGACCGCGGCCAAGAAGTCGGCTCCGAAGAAAAAGGCTGCAGCGAAGTAGGGGTCAGAAAAGGTTTTGATTTGTGAGTTCTGCGTTGTAAGTGGCAAGGACCGGACCTGGAACGTGCAACGTAGAACTTATAACGATTTACGAAGTAACTAGAGCCGGCTGGCTCAACCAGCGGGCTGACAAAGAAGAAGGAAGCTTATGGGACAGAAAGTCCATCCGTATGGATTCCGCCTCGGCGTCAACAAGCCGTGGAAGTCGCGCTGGTTCGTGGAGCGCGGCTATGACAAGCTGCTGGTCGAGGATGTAAAGCTGAAGGCTGAGCTCCGCGACAAGCTGAAGGCTGCCGGCGTCTCGTCCGTTGAGGTCGAGCGTCCGGGCAACAAGCTGCGGTTGATCATCCGCACGGCGCGTCCGGGCATCATCATCGGCCGCAAGGGCGC